>CP155577.1:2648490-3298986 GCA_001306305.2 Citromicrobium bathyomarinum | reverse complement strand
CCCGGTGATCGCTCCACCGGTCTCGGCGGAATTGCCCGCGCGTTCAATCAGTTTGGTTATGGTCGAAAGCGCAGAGGGCGGGTAGCCGCGCGCCGCGCCGGGCTCGCCCAGCAGCATCCCGATCTCGCGCGCGGCGTGGGCCACGCGGGTCAGGCTGTCGAGGATCAGCAGCACCTTCTTGCCCTGGCTGCGCATCTCCTCGGCGATCGAGGTCGCGAGCATCGCGCCGCGCAGACGCAGGTTGGCCGCATGATCGGCGGGCACCGCGACGATCGCGGTCCGCTCCCCCGCAGGGCCGTTCATGTGGCGCGACACGAAGTCCGAGACTTCGCGCGCTCGCTCGCCGATCAGGCCGACCACGATTGCATCGGCTTCCGCGCCGCCAACGATCATGTCCATCAGCACCGATTTGCCGACGCCCGATCCCGCCATGATCCCGACGCGTTGGCCCACGCCGAGCGTGGTCAGCGCGTTGAGCGAGCGGATGCCGGTATCGAATGGCTGGGAGACGCTCGCCCGGTCGAGCGCGCCGGTGCGCCACCCGCCTGCGGGCCATTCGCGCCGTGCGAGCACTGGCCCGCCGCCATCGATCGGCTGGCCCGACGCATCGACCGCGCGCCCCAGAAATTCGCGCCCTACCGGGACCATCCCGGGGCGCCCTTCGGGGCGGACCATCGCGCCCGGGCGCAGCAGCACGGTGTCGCCCAGCATCATCATGATCGTGTTGCCGTTGCGAAAGCCGATCGCCTCGGCAAAATGGCGTTGCCCGCCACCGTGGACGATCGAGCAGACACTGCCGATCGGCACGCCCAGCCCGCTGACCTCGATCAGCCCGCCATCGCAGGCGGCCACGCGGCCGAAGCGGCGTGGGGCGAGGTCGACCGACCCGCCGGAAAAATCGCCTAGCGTCTCGTCGATCAGATTCAGCATTACCGGGCCTTCAGCATTGCGAGAGCGCTTCGGCGATCGCCTGGCGCCACTGGCCGGGGCCATCCTCGACCCCGCCGTCCTCGGTATCGATCCGCAGCCCGCCGCGTTCGATCGACGGGTCTGGCAGCAGGGTCAGTGCAGGGTCGACCAGCGGCTGGACCAGCGCGAGGTCGGTCGGATGGATCCGGATCACCCGCTCGTCGGTCTTGCGCTGGAGCAGCGCGGCGGCGGCCTCAACCCGGCGCGCGAGCCCTTCGGTGTCGAGCGCCAGCGGCAGCACCGCATCCTCGCACAGCGCGATCACGGTTTCCTGCAGGCGTTCGCGCAGCGCCTGCGCGCTGTCCTCGTCGAAGCGCGCGAAGGCGAGTGTGATCGCTGCGCGCGCGGCGTCTTCCTCCGCGCGGATCGCCGCCATTTCGCGCATCGCGGCGTCGCGGCCTTCCTCGTAACCGCGTGCATGCGCCTCGGCCACCGGATCGCTCTTTGCAGGCGCATCGGAATTGGCGGCATAGGCGGGCTGCGCCTGAGTGTGCGCGCCCCGGAACGCGGCGTTGGGGGTGAACCCGCGCCGCTCGCGCAGCTGGGTGACCGGCAGCCTATACGTAGTCATCGTCGGCATCGCCCATGATCAGGTCGCCGTCGGCGATCAGGCGCTTGGCGATCGCGATCACCTCGCGCTGTGCGGAATCGACATCGGCGCGCTTGATCCGGCCCATGGTCTCGATCTCGTCGCGCAGGCCATCCGCCGCGCGGGTCGACATCGCGGCGTAGAAGATCTCGCGATCCTCTTCGTCGAGGCCACGCAGCGAATTGATGAGCGTCTCGTTCTCGATCTCGCGCAGCAGCGTGCCGATCTGCTTGGTGTCGAGCGCGAAGAGGTGCTCGAACTTGAACATCTCGTGTTCGAGCTGCTGGTGGAGCACCTTGTCGATCTTGCCGATCTTCGGCATCACTTCCTTTTCCACGCTGCGATGCGCGCGGTTGATGATCTCGGCCGCTTCCTTGACCCCGCCCATGGTGATGGGGACCGAGCCGTGCAGCTTCTCGATCATCGCATCGATGGTCTCTTCCAGGATTGTGATCGCCTGACGCGACACCGGGCCGAGCCGCGCGACCCGGTGCAGCACCGGCGTGTGCAGTTCGCGCGGCAGCGCGGCCAGCGCGGCGGCGGCGGTATCGGTGTCGAGCTGCAGCAGCAGCACCGCGATCGCTTGCGGATGCTCGTCCACCAGCAGGTCGGCGATGACCTCCGGATCGAGCCAGCGCAGGATGCCGAGCGCGGCGGAAGGTTCTTCCTTCTGGTCGGGCGCGACCTGGCGGATCAGGCTGTCGGCCTTCATGTCGCCGACCGCGCTGGTCAGCATCCGCTTGACGCTGTGGACCCGCCCGTGGGCGGAGATGCTGCCATTGTCGATCGAGCGGGAGAAGCCGGAGATCGCCTCGGCAATGGCGCTCGGGTCGATCTCGCCCAGGCTGCACATGCGTGCGGCGAGCTGGCGCAGTTCCTCCGGCGCGAGCTGGGAGAGGATGCCGGTCGCGTCCTCCTCGTTCATCAACATGACCATGATCGCGGCCCGGTCGATCCCTGCGGTCGGGCCGTTGGGGGTGGCGGCGAGATCGCTCATCGTGCGGCCTCACTCGTCACCGGCTCGGCGAGCATGCGCCTGAGCGCCAGCACCGCGTCGTCGGGCTGCTCGCGGGCGATCCGCTGGGCGAGCTGGATCTGCGCGTCGAGGTCTTCCCGGTCGAACCCGCTGGCAGGCAGCATGATCTGCGCCGCGTCATGGGCACCGCCTGCGTCTGCGCCTGCCTTGTCGCCCTTTGCTCCCTTGCCCTTGAGCATCTTGAGCGCGGGGCGAACCGCCAGCAGCAGCACCAGCAGCACCGCGAGCAGGGCGACCGCGTTGCGCACGACCATCGCGAACCAGCCGGTCTCGTAGAAGGCCGGCTTGTCGACCACCGCTTCGGTGAAGGGGCGGATCATCACGGTGACCTTGTCGCCGCGCGCGTCCTGCGCGCCGACCGCTGCGGAAACCAGTTCCTCGATCTTCTTGATGTCGGCGGCATTGGCATTGGCCATCGCGTTCTTGTCGATCGCAACCGCGACCGACACCCGCTTGAGCGCGCCGGGAGTGAGGTTGGAGACCGAGACTTCGCGGCCCAGTTCGTAGGTGCGCGATGCGGAGGTGTCGCCCATCGTCTGCGCGCCGTCGGCGGGCGGGGTATCCTGCGGTGCGCGGTCCGCCAGTTGCGGATCGGCGGGCGGGGTGTTGGCCGTCGCCCCCGGGATGCCCGCGGCGGGAGCCTGCGAGGTCGAGCTTTGCTGCGTCGTCTCGCGCCGGATCGCGCCGTCCTTGTCATAGCTTTCGCGCGCCGAGGTGACCTCGTTCATGTCGAGTTCGACCTGGACCTGGCTGGAAAAGGCGTCCGCCCCGATCATCGGGGAGAGCAGCTGGTCGACCTGCGCGGTCAGCTTGGCTTCCATCTGGGTCTGCAGGTCGAGCCGTTCGTTGCCAGCACCCTCGCGCTTGTCGGTCAGCAGCTTGCCGTGCTGGTCGACCACGCGCACCGCATCGGGCGAGAGGCCCGGCACCGATCCGGCGACGAGGTTGACGATCGCGGAGACCTGACTGTCGGCGAGTTCGCGGCCCGGAGCCATCCGGACCATGATCGAGGCGGACGGCGCGACATTCTCGCGCACGAAGACCGATCGTTCGGCCTTGGCGATATGCACGCGAACGCTTTCGACGCCGTCGATTTCCTGCACCGTCAGCATCAGCTCGCGTTCCTGTGCGGCGCGCAGGCGATCGCCTTCCAGTGTGCGGCTGGCGCCCAGCGGCAGGTTCTCGATCATCTGGGCACCGGTTTCCGGCGCCGCGATCGAGCCGTTGGAGGCAACCACCATGCGCGCGCGATACAGATCGCTTTCGCTGACGCTGAGCGCGCCGGTGTTGTTATTGATCTGATAGTCGATCCCCGCCTGGTCGAGGGTGGCGACCACCGAGGCGCGGCTCGCATCGTCGAGCGAGGAATAGAGCACGCGTTGCGGGCCGGGGGCGAGGGTCGCCCACAGCAGCGCGGCAATGCCGAGCCCGGCCATGCCGACGAACCACGGCAGGGCCTTCTTCACCACCGGCTGCGCGGCGAAGGCACGGGCGCGCTGGCCCATATTGCCCTGGCCGTTCATCAGCGGCTCCAGCACGGAGCCTTGACCGGGTGGATGAGACCCAGCAGCACCTTGCGGCGCGTTGGCGGGAACCAGACCGGCCATCTATCAGACCCCCATCCGCATGATTTCCTGGTAGGCGCTGAGCAGTTTGTTGCGCACCTGCAGGGTTGCTTCGAAGGCCACGCCCGACTCTTGGCGGGCGAGCATGACCTTGGCGATGTCGGTTTCTTCGCCGCGTTCGTAGGCGGCGGTGATCTCGCCCGAGCGCGTCTGCGCGGCGTTGACGCCGTCGAGCGCGCTGCGCAGCGAATCCGCGAACCCGCCATTATCCTGTGCGGTCTGCGCCTCGGTCGGCGCGGCAGTCTTGTCCTGGTGCAGCTCCTGCAGCACCTGTGTGCGGTCTATGATCTGCTGGCGCAGCGCCATCACCTGATCGATCGCGCCGCCACCATTGCCGGATACGGGGTTCATCGTGCGCCTCCCACGGCGATGCCGGCCTCACGGAAGGAGGCGAGGCGATAGCGCAGCGTGCGTTCGGAGATGCCGAGCTGCTTGGCGGCTTCGGCCCGGCGGCCGTTGCAAGCATCGAGCGTCTGCATGATTGCGTTGGCTTCGGATTCGCGGACGATCTTGGACAGCCTGCGCGCACCGCTGGGCGGAACCTCGTAGACGCCCTGATAGACCGGTGCCTGACTTTGCGGTTCGGCGCGTTCCTGCGCGGCGACCGACCGGACCGGCGTGTCGAACACGATATGTTCGTTCGCAATCGAGTCCTTGCCCGAGGAAAGCAGCAGCGCCCGACGGATGACGTTCTCAAGCTCGCGGACATTGCCCGGCCACTTGTGCGCCTTGAGCGTGGCGAGCGCGGCTTCGGACAGCCACGGAATCGCCTGGCTCTTGGTGCGGTGACGCAGGATCATAGCGAAGGCGAGCGGGGCGATATCGCCGGTCCGCTCCGCCAGCGGGGCGAGCGTCATGGGAAAGACGTTGAGGCGATAGAACAGGTCTTCGCGAAAGCGCCCGGCGGCGACTTCGCCCGGAAGGTCGCGGTTGGCGCAGGCGATCACCCGCACATCGACCTTCACCGGGCTGGTCGCGCCGATCGGCACCACTTCGCCTTCCTGCAGCGCGCGCAGCAGCTTGGCCTGCAGCGACAGCGGCATTTCGGCAATTTCGTCGAGCAGCAGCGTGCCGCCGTCGGCCGCGCGGAAGAAGCCTTCGCCGGTCGCGTTGGCGCCGGTGAAGGCGCCTTTCTCGTGCCCGAACAGCAGCGCTTCCAGCATCGTTTCGGGGATTGCGGCACAGTTGACCGCGATGAAGGGCTGGTCGGCGCGGGCGCTGCGCTGGTGGATGAACTTGGACAGCACTTCCTTGCCGGTGCCGGTCGGCCCGTGGATCAGCACGGGAATGTCGGTCTGCGCGAGCCTGTCTGCCAGTGCAATCACCGCGAGCGAGACCGGATCTGCGGCGACCGGCCCGCCATTGGCGCACAGCATCGCGACCAGTGCGGCGATGGTCGTTTCGTGACCCGGATCGCTATAGGTCAGGTGCCCACCCTTACCCGCGAGCGCGATGGACGCGGTGTCCGATCGTTCGATGACGATCGTGCGGCCTTCGTGGCTGCTCTTGGGGTCGGCTGCATCGGCCAGCAGAACCGGTCGTTCGAAAAACAGCGATGTTGCGATGCCCGTCAGTCTCGATGCGACGGCACCATGTTGCCGCGTGAAACGCGCGCTCTCGTTAACCCCAATCATGCTGACCCCGTTCAACCCTTATTATGCCCCTTTGGTCGAGGCACGTTTTTGCCGGTGGACGCACAAAATATGGTTACTTTTAGTCGGCGTGTTTTCCTCACCGGTAAAAATACCCATACGATAAATCTTTCCGATCGCAGCCCTTAACTTCCTCGTTTCCCTGCCGGTCTTGGTCCCAGCTGCTGCGAACCGATCCACCCCGAGGCAGCGATTTTTTGTCAGGGAGACTTTGGAAATGAGCGTTATCAACACGAACATCAGCGCGATGAAGGCGGCCAACGCATCGTCGTCGGCCAACAAGGCACTGGGCACCGCGATGGAGCGCCTGTCCACCGGCAAGCGTATCAACTCGGCCAAGGACGACGCCGCCGGCCTCGCCATCGCCACTTCGATGACCTCGCAGGTCCGCGGCATGTCGCAGGGCATCCGCAACGCGAACGACGGCATTTCGATGGCGCAGACCGCAGAAGGCGCGCTGAACGAAGTGACCAACATGCTGCAGCGCCAGCGCGAGCTGACCGTTCAGGCCTCCAACAACACCTACTCGGCCGACGATCTTGCCAACCTCAAGTCCGAAATGGACGCGCTGAACACGCAGATCAGCAATGTGCTGGGCAACACCGAGTTCAACGGCCAGAAGTTGTTCGACGCCTCGGCGGGCACGGCCGGCGTCGTGACCATTCAGGCCGGTGCCAACGAAAGCGACACGGTCGATATCGACCTGTCGACCGATCTGACGACCGATGCCGATCTGGCGGCTGCCGCCGCTGTCGACGTGACTGCGCTGGCTGCTGGCGACATCGCCCTGTTCGACGCCGCGATCAAGGTCGTTTCGACCACCCGCGCTGGCCTGGGTGCCTCGCAGAACCAGCTGGAATCGGCGGTCACCAACCTCAACAACAACATCACCAACCTCTCCGATGCGCGTTCGCGGATCGAAGACACCGACTACTCGACCGAAACGACTGCGCTGGCGAAGGCGCAGATCCTCAGCCAGGCATCGGGCGCAATGCTCTCGCAGGCCAACCAGAGCCAGCAGAACGTGCTTTCGCTGCTCCGCTAAGCTCTCACTTCCAACCACAACCAAAGGCACCTGGCCCGTCGCTTTCGAGCGGCGGGCCATTTGCTTATGCGCTGCCCTCGGCCGCTGCACCCGGGGCGACATCCGGCGCGCGGCGATCGCGCTTCGGCGCAGCCCTCCGTCCCCGGCGGGCGATCCGGTCGAGCTGGGGAACACGGTCGGGCAAGGCGCGCGCGCTCCGGTGCGCTACGCGCCAAGCGCGATGCCGCACATCAGGGCACCCGGCGGAGAAAGATCGCCAGCGCCATGACGCGATCGAGGCGCAGTGTCCTTACCCACTCCCGATCGGCACGGCACCATTGCAGCACCGTGGCGTTGCGCGCTGCTGCTTAGCCAGCACGAACCAAGGCACTTGGCCGCGAGTGGGATCGTGTGCGAAACATCGTCGACCAGTGAGCGGCTCGACAAGCTTGCGGGTGGGGAGGGGGAGTGTGCGCCGTGGCAACGCGGATGGGAATGCCCATGCCACAAAACGGCAGCCCGCTGCCGGTCCTCAAGAACAGGGCTGGTCAGAGGGCGCGGACGAGCTGCGAGGCAAGCTCATGTTTACCATCCGCATTAACGATGTTGGTCGCGTGAAGAGCGATCATTGCCCGTAACCATCTCTCGAAACGGCTCAGGCGGTCGATTGCGTAAAGCATTGTCTCGCCCGTCTGGCGGTGGTTTCCCTTGCGGGCCTCCGCCGACGGACGAGCGCAGTGGCTCAGTTCGCGAGGACGATGGAGATCCGGCGGTTGCGCGGATCTGCGGGATCGTCCTTCACCAGCAGCTCGGTATCGGCGACGCCTTCGATGCGGCGGAAGCTGTCGTCGGGAATGCCCTCGTTCATCAGCGTCTGGCGGGTCGCCTCGGCGCGCCCGGCGGAGAGCGACCAGTTGTTGATCCGGCCCGGGTTCTTCCATTTCAGGCTGTCGGTGTGGCCGCGCACGATGATCTCGCGCTTCTCCGGCTCGATCGCCTGTGCGATCGCGGCGAGCAGCTCGGCAGCGTCGCGGGTCAGCACAGTGGTGCCCAGGTTGAACATCGAGAAGTCGGCATCGTCGACGAGGTCGATCCGCACGCCTTCGGTGGTGTCGACCATCTTGATCTGGCTCATCAGCTTGGCGAGCCGGGGGTCTTTTTCGAGCCTGTCCTTAGTCCGCGAGGTGATCCTCTCGATCATCCGCGCGGCTTCCCTGGGCCCGCCCATCGCATCGCGCGGCACGGTCAGCCCCTTGTTGCCGGTCTGCCCCTGGCGGTTGGGATAGTCGTCGACATCGGTCAGTGATGCGCCCGACAGCAGGCCGTTGGCACCCGCGCCGCTATCCTTGACCTTGACCAGCGTGGGGGTGAAATAGTCGGCCAGCCCGCGGCGCTGATCCTCGGTGGTTGCGCCCAGCAGCCACATCAGCAGGAAGAACGCCATCATCGCGGTCACGAAGTCCGCATAGGCGACCTTCCACGCACCGCCATGGTGCCCGCCTTCGACCACCGTCACCTTCTTGACGATGATCGGGGGGAGATTGTCACCCTTGGCGGCGGCCATCTCAGCGACCCCGCAGCGCGTCGAGCAGTTCGGTCAGGCCCGGGCGCACCGTGTGGCCGAGGCTGGAACGCGCGCTTTCCACCACCAGCGGCTGCGGGTGGCCGTAGAGCGAGGCGATGATCACCTGCTTGACCGCATGGAAGATCTGTTCGTCCTGCTCGATCACCTGCTTGAGCCGGGTGGCGAGCGGGCCGACCATGCCATAGGCGAGCAGCACGCCCAGGAAGGTGCCGACCAGTGCCGAACCGATCATCTCGCCCAGAATCTCGGGCGGCTTGTCGATCGAGCTCATGGTCTTCACCACCCCCAGCACGGCGGCGACGATGCCAAGCGCGGGCAGCGCGTCGGCCAGCGTCTGGAGCGCGTGCTGCGGCTCGTGCAGCTCGTGAAAATGGGTCTTCATCGCATTGTCCATCACCTCTTCCACCGCATGGGTTTCGAGGGTGCCGGACGAGACGACGAGCAGCGTCAGCGTGTCGCTGATCAGACTGATCAGCGCGTGGTTCTTCATCAGGTTGGGATAGGCGCTGAAGATGGTTGAGTTTTCGGGCTCGTTGACATGGCTTTCCAGCGCCACTGGGCCATCCGTCTTAAGCACCTTCATCAGCTGCGTGGTCAGCGCGATCGCGTCGATATGGTCCTGCTTGTCATGCTGTGGGCCCTTGAAGATCTTCATGAACGCGCCGCCGATCGCCTTCAGGTGGGCGAGCGAGTTGCCGGCGATGGTCGCGCCGACCGCCGCGCCCCCGATGATCATCATTTCATAGGGCAGCGCGTGCAGCACCGGGCCCATCGCCCCGCCGCTGATGACGAAGCCGCCGAAGACCAGGACCAGCAGAATGACGATGCCGATAATCGCGTACATGAATCAGTATCCCCCTAGGCAGCGCGATCAGCGCAGCATCGAAAACAGGTTGAGATTGGCGAGACGCACGAAGCTGGCCTGGCTGGCTTCGAGCACGGTCATCATTTCCTGAAGCCGGGTCATGGTGACCGCCGGATCGGCGCCGCCCATGACCGAGCGTTCTTCCGTAATCCGTTCGACATTATCGACCCGCCGCTCGCTCATGATCTCGAGCCAGGCCATGCGCGAGCCGAGCACGGTCTGCGCGGTGGTGACCTTGTCGAACCCGGTGTCGAGCGTGGTCAGCGCGTCGCGCGCGGCATCCGCCGCGCCAGCGCCGCCCGTCCGCAGCGCGGTGCTGAGCGAGGCAAGCTGTGCGAACAGATCGGTCGGTGCGCCGCCCGCATCGGAGAACGCGAACACGTCCTGCCCGGTCATCCCCGGCTGGATCGTCTGGCCCTCGCCGATCTCGACCAAGTCGAGCGTGGGCGTGCCGGCATAGGTCGCCGCCCCGGTCACCGGATCGATATCATAGGCATTGCCGACCGCCTGTCCGCCGAACAGCGAATGGCCCGAGGCATTGCGACCATTGGCAAGGCCCAGCAGGCTTTCGCGCAGGCCATCCAGCTCGGTCGCGATAGAGGCGCGCTGATCGTCGCTGGTGGTGGCGTTGGCCGCGTGCAGCGCGAGTTCGCGCGCGCGGCTGATCATGGTCGCGATCTGGCCCAGCGCTTCGTCGGTGAAGCGCATGTTGTTTTCGGCCTGGTCTGCATTGCGCGTATCGACCGCGGTGACCCGCTCCTCGCGGTCGAGCATGCGCAGGCGCGCCGCGGCGACCGGATCGTCGGACGATCGCTCTAGCCGCTCTCCGGTGCCGATCTGTTTTTGCAGGCTCTCCGCGCGCGAGCGCAGCGATCCGATCTGGGTGGCGGAGCGTTCGTAGAAGGCACCCGTGCTAAGACTAATCATCGGCCAATCCCCAACAGGGTGTCGAAAATATCGCTCGCCACCTGCATCGCCTTGCCCGAGGCCTGGAAGGCCTGCTGGTAGCGGATGAGGTTTGCGGCTTCGTTGTCCAGATCGACGCCCGACTGTTCTTCCAGCGCGATCCGCGCGGAGGACGCGATGGTTTCCAGCGCGCTCTGGGTCACAGTGCGCCCGGCGACCTTGCTGGAGATGTCGAACAGGATCGAATTGAGTCCCTCGGCCGGATTGGCCGCGCTCAGCGCCTGGCGCATCTCGGCGAGGTTCTGCTGGTCGCGCGAGCCTGCGGGCGATCCCGCGGGGGCGGTGGCGAGACCTGCGCCACTCACCATCGCGACGCGCAGCGTGGCAGCGGTGGTGCCGGAAAAGATCGGCTGGCCAGCGGTTCCGTCCAGCGCGACCCCGTTGGCCTGCGCGGTGTTGATCGCGGTGGCGATGGAGCTGGCGATGCCGTCCAGCCGGGTGGCGACGGCGGCCAGATCGCTCAGCGCGAGCGAAGCGCCCGTCAGGCTGCCCGAGCCGGGATTGAACGGCGCACCGTCGATTGCGAAGGCCAGCGTGCCGTCGGCATTCGTGCTTGAGGTCAGCGTGGCGGCGGTCCCGCCGGATACGAACGCGGTGCCCGGCGATGCGCCGAGGGCCACGGTTACGGTCCCGTCGGGCGCGAAGGAGCTGTTCACATTGGCAAACCCGCTCATCCGTTCGAGCAGGCTGTCGCGCTGGTCGAGCAGGGCGGCCTGATCATTGCTGCCCGCGCCCGCGCGCGCCAGTCGCAGGTTCACTCGCGAGAGTTCGGCGGCATAGGTGTTGAGGTTGTCGACATCGGCGTTTGCGTCGAAGCGCAGGCCTTCGCCCGCCGAGGCAAGGCTGGAGGCGGTGATGTTGAACTTGCTGGCCAGCGTTTCCGCCTGCCCGAGCACCGCCGCGCGCCGGGCGCTGTCGGTCGGATCGCCCGCCAGCTGTTGCAGCGCGGCCTCGAACTCGACGATCGAATCGAACAGGCCCGACTGTTCGACCGCCGCCTCGATATTCTGCAGGCCGCCCAGCTCCACATTGGCGCGTTGCAGGTCGGCATTGGTCCGGCGCAGTTCCGCCTGGCGGAAGGCATCGGCGTTGCGGCGGACCTGCGCGATGCGCGAGCCGGAAACCGACACGTCGCCGCCACGCCCCGCGATGCTGCCGCCCGAGACCTCTTCGATCCGGACCGACCGGCGCACGTAACCATCGCTCGACGCGTTGGCGATGTTGTTCGCCGTCACTTCGAGCGCGGCGCGTGCTGCGCGTGCGCCACTGGCGCCGATGGAGAGGAGATCGGAGGCCATTATCCCTTGTCTTCCGGTTCGGGTTGAGCGGGGAGGAAGCGTTCAAGCTGCCGTTCGATCGCGTCGGCGAAACCGAGCTGGCCCGATTTCGCGGTCAGATCGGCAAAGCGCTCGTCGCGCATTTCGGTGAAGGTATCGTCGCTGCCTTCGAAAAGGTCGTTGCCGCCGAAATCGGTCTTGCGCGCGCTGGCCAGCATCTGGCGCAGCAGCACCGCCTCGAACGCCTGCGCCGCCTCGCGCAGCTCGGCGCGCTTATCGGCTGCATCGCTGCGCGTACCGCCCAGCGGGGTCGGTGCGCGGGTGAGCGAGAAATCCATCGGGGCGAGCGCGCTCATATGATCACCACCTCGGCGGTCAGCGAGCCTGCCTGCTTGAGCGCTTCGAGGATCGCGACCAGATCCGCCGGGCTTGCACCCAGCATGTTGAGCGCATCGACCACATCGGCGAGGTTGGCCCCGCCCGGCAGCGCGGTGACGTAGCCGCCGCTCTGGCGTGCCTCGATGTTGCTGTTCGGCTCCAGCGCGGTCTGCCCGCGAGAGAAGGGTGCGGGCTGGACGATCGTGGGGTCCTCGTCGATCCGCACCACCAGGCTGCCGTGGCTGACCGCAGCGGGCGCGAGGCGCACCGCGCTGGAGATCACGATCGTGCCGGTGCGGGAGTTGACGATCACCTTGGCCGCGCGCTCTGCGGGTGTGATGTCGAGCATCTCGATCTCGGCCATCAGCGTTGCGCGGGTATCGGCACCGGGCGGCAGCATCAGCGCGAGCGTCACCGCATCCTCGATCCGCGCCATGCCCGGAAAGCGATCATTGATCGCATCGCGCACGCGGCTGATGGTGAGGAAGTCGGCGTTGAACATGTTCCAGCGCAGCACTTCGCTGAAGTCGAAATTGGTGCTGACCGCGCGTTCCACGCTGGCCCCGTCGGAGATGCGGCCCACGGTCGGCACGTTGACGGTCAGCTTCGAGCCGTCATTGGCGGAGATGCCAAGGCCACCGACAGTCAGGTTGCCCTGCGCCATCGCGTAGATCTCTCCATCCGCGCCATACAGCGGGGTCAGGATCAGCGCGCCACCGCGCAAGGACTTGGCCTTGCCGATGGTCGAGACGGTGATGTCGATCTTCTGGCCGGGCTTGGCGAAGGCGGGCAGTTCGGCGGTGATGATGACGGCGGCGGCGTTCTTGAGCGCCGGATTGACCCCGGGCGGCAGTTGCAGGCCGAGCCGGCCCGAGACGCCGCGCATCGCCTGGGTAGCGTAGGCGAAATTGTCGTCGCCCGTGCCATCGAGCCCGACCACGATGCCGTAACCGGTCAGCTGGTTGGAGCGGACCGACTGGAACTGGCCGATGTCGCGCACACGCTCTGCCGACGCATTCGCGGGCAGGGCGAAGGCGCACAGGGCGGCGATCAGCAGGAAGAATCGGTTCATGGCTCTCGGGCTCCGGATCAGAACGGCGAAACGATGGAGAAGAAGCGCGACAGCCAGCCGGGCTTGCCCGCCCGCTGCACCGCGCCCTTGCCGCTGTAGGCGATCTGCGCGTCGGCCACGCGGATCGAGGCGATGCGGTTGTCCGCGTCGATATCGGACAGGCGGATGATGCCCGACAGCTGGACCCATTCTTCGCCCTGGCTGAAGTTCATGACCTTCTCCCCGCGGACCAGCGCGGTTCCGTTCGGGCGGACTTCCGCGATGGTTACGGTCAGGTCGCCGCGCAGGCTGGAAGTCTGCGCCGCATTGCCCGCGCCGGTGAAGGAGGCGGCGGCGGAGGCGTTGAGATCGCCCGGGTCGACCGGGATGAAGTCCGGCAGATCGAGCCCGGCATTGCCGTCGCGCTGGGTCTTGCCGCTGGTCGCCTTGGTCGTGCTGGTCCGCTCGATCAGGACGATGGTGACGAGGTCGCCCACGCGCGCGGCGCGGGTGCCGTTGTAGAGCGGGGCGTAGCCCTGGCTCGCCTGATAGATCGCGCCGTCATTGCCGTAGGTGACCGCGGCCACCTGCTGCATCGGCGCGGCGGGCGGCGGGGGCAGCGTGGCGCTGAACCCGGCCGGGCGCGTATCGCCCGCGCACGCGGCGAGCGACATGGCGAGCGGGATGGCGAGGAGGATGCGGATATTCATGAAAGCGGGCCTCGAGCGGTCTGATTAAAGGGTCTGGTTCGCGTTGCGCAGCATCTCGTCGACTGCCGAGACCATCTTCGAACTGATTTCGTAGGCGCGCTGCGCCTCGATCATCGCGACCAGTTCTTCCACGATGTTGACGTTGGAGCCTTCCAGCATGCCCTGGCGGATCTGGCCGCGCCCGCCTTCGCCCGCGATGCCCAGTTCGGCAGCGCCGCTGGCGGCGGTTTCGGCGAGGAAGTTGTCGCCGATCGCCTGCAGTCCGGACGGGTTGGTGAAGCGCGCGATCTGGATCTGGCCCAGCTCGGTCGGTTCCGATTCGCCGTTGATGGTGGCGGACACAGTGCCGTCAGGGGCGATCGCGATCGCGCTCGCGCCTTCGGGCACGGTGATTTCGGGCTGCACGGCAAAGCCCTGCTGGGTGACCAGCATGCCTTCGGCGGAGCGGGTGAAATTGCCCGCGCGGGTATAGCCGGTGCGGCCCCCCGGCATGGCGATCTGGAAGAAGCCGTCCCCGTCCAGCGCAAGGTCGAAGGCATTGTTCGTGGTGTCGAGCGTGCCTGCCGTCATGATCTGGCTGGTCGACTGGACCGCGACGCCGGTGCCCAGGTTCAGGCCGGTGGCATAGGCGGTCTCGCCCGAAGACTTCTGCCCGGCAACGCGCGCATCCTGATAGGCGAGCGTCGCGAAATTGGCGCGGTCGCGCTTGAAGCCGGTGGTGCCGACGTTGGCCAGGTTGTTGGCGATGACACGCATGCGCGCGTCCTGGGCCTCGAGCCCGGTGCGGGCGACCTGGAGTGCGGATGTGGGCATGTCCTGTATCCTCTAGTTAGGTAAGACGCATGAGCTGTGCGCCGCTCTCGTCGAGCTGGCGCGCGGTCGACACGAGTTTGGAGCGCATGGCGAAGAGGCGCTGCTCCTCGATCATCGCGACCAGTACTTCGGTCGGCTTCACATTGGATTGTTCGAGCGCGCCGGAGTGGACCCGCGCTTCTTCATCGAGGGGCAGGATGCCGCCCCCTTCGACCCGGAACAGCCCGTCCAGCCCCTTGGCGATGGGCGAACCTTCCCAGCTCGCCAGCTTGATCCGGCCGACTTCGGCGGGCGGCGCTTCGGGTGCGTCGGGGTCGCTGCGGGTCACCGTGCCGTCTTCGGAAATGGAAATGCGGCCACCCGGCGGGACCGTGATCGGTCCCGTGTCCCCTAACACCGGGTGGCCGTCCCCCGTCACCAGCAGCCCGGTCGCGGAGATCGAGAGGTCTCCGCGGCGCGTATAGGCTTCGGTGCCGTCGTCTGCCTGCACCGCCATCAGCGACTTGGTCGCGATGGCGAGGTCGAGATCGCGGCCGGTCTCGATCACTTCGCCGCCCGTCATATCCGCACCGGTCACCCGCGCGACCTGCATCGATCGCGCCTCGTTCGGGTGCCCTTCGATGGTCATCGCGCGCTGTTCGATCAGCTCGGCCCGGAACCCCAGCGTATCGGTGTTCGCCATATTGCTGGCGATCGCCCGCTGGCGGTCCATCGAGGCCTGCATGCCCGAAAGCGCAGTGTAGATCAGGCGGTCCATCGGATCAGGTCCGCAGGTTCATGACGGTCTGCGAAATCTGGGTCGCGGTGTCGATCGCCTTCGCATTGGCCTGGAAATTGCGCTGCGCGGTGATCAGGCCGACCAGTTCCTCGGCGATATCGACGTTCGAGCGCTCCAGCGAGCCTGACAGCAGCGCGCCATACTGGCCGTTGCCCGGTTCGCCGTAGCTGGCGGCGCCGGAAAAGCCGGTCGATTCCCAGTTGGACGAGCCGACCGGCTTGAGGCCGTTGGGCGCCATGAAGGTCGCCAGCGCGACCATCCCGACGGGCTGGTTCGAACCATCGGCGTAGGATGCGCGGATGACCCCGTCGCTTCCCACCGTCACCCCGGCATATTCGGCGCCGGCGGCGTTGGTCACCGGAATCTGGACATCCTGCAACGCGTTCGAGGTCGGATCGCCATTGGCATCGACCGCGTAGGCCTGAAGACGGTTACCGTCATTGTCGACGATCCCGCCGCTCTCGTTGATCGTGAACGAGCCTGCGCGGGTATACAGCGTGCCGCCGTTCTCGCCGCGCATGGTGAAGAAGCCGTCGCCGGTGATCGCCATGTCGAGCGCGGAGCCGGTCTGTTCGATCGGGCCGAGCGAGAAGTTCTGCGTGATCGCCTCGACCGAGGAGCCGATGCCCTGGATCGTGCGCGGATTGCTGAGCGCGGACCCGGCGACGATTTCCGCAAATTCGGTGCGCCCGCGCTTGAAGCCGTAGGTTTCCGAGTTGGCGATGTTGTGCGCGATCGTGCCGAGCGAGGACTGCGCGTTCTTGAGGCCGTTGAGCGAGGTATAGAAGGACATGTGAAGGCTCCTTTATTAGGCGTCGTTCGCGGCCGGGCTTGCGCCGTCGACCTCGGTGGCTGCGATCAGCGCGTCGAGCTTCTCGACGATCTTCTCCAGCGTGGTGTTGGTTTCCGCCGTCCCGGCAAGCGAGGAGAACTGGGCCATCTGCGCCAGCATCTCCTTGTTATCGACCGGCTCGAACGGGTCCTGCTGCTGCATCTGCACGGTCAGCAGGCGCAGGAAGTCGGCCTGGCCCAGCTGGTCCATGGTGCGCCCCTGGGTGTTCGTGTTCGGCTTGCTCGAGGCGGATGTCGCGCTCGCAAATGGGTTCACGCTGGTCATTTCATCCTCATCGTTTCGAGCATCAGCTGCTTGGCGGTGGACATGGCTTCGACCATGTTGCTGTACTGGCGCGAGGCTTCGAGCATCTCGATCATCTCGGCGTTCTCATCGACCGGCGCTTCCCACACATCGCCGTTCTCGTCGGCGAGCGGGTGGCCCGGATCGTGGCGACGCACCGGCGCGGTGTCGGAGCGTACGACGCGATCGACACGGACCGAGCTGAGGCCGCTCTGCTTGTCGAGTTCCTCGGCAAAGACCGTGCGGATCGGGCGGTAGGCTTCGTCCGCGGAGCCCGCGACGCTGCCCGCATTTGCGAGATTGGACGCGGCGGCGTTCATCCGGACCATCTGCGCGGACATCGCGCGGTAGCCCATCTGGAACATGCTCATCGGTCCGCTGGCGTTTCCCGGCATGGTCATTCGCCCCTGATCGCGCGGGTCAGGGTTTCGACGCGGCCCTTCAGGAAGCCGAGCGTGGCGGTGTAGGCGACCGCGTTCTCCGCGAACGCGGCCTGTTCGGTCCCCATCTCGACTGTGTTGCCGTCGAGGCTGGCCATGGTTGGAATGCGATAGACCGTGGCGCGCTGGGCGGCGCCTTCGCTTTCGCTGCCCGCCAGGCGTGCCTGCAGCGCGGCACCGAAATCGATGTCGCGCGCCTTGTACCCGGGAGTGCCGGCATTGGCGATGTTGGAGCCGAGCACGGCCATGCGTTGCGCACGGATTTCGAGCGCGGCTCCATGAATGCCGAAAAGGCCTTCATTCATTGCAATAGTCTCCACACTTTCGTGTCCCGCCGAATACTAAGCAAAGGCCGTGCCAACTCTGCTCAAAGGCGCGGAAACGCGAGGCTGGCGGGGTTTGGCGGCAAGCAATTGCCGGTCGGCGGCAAAAATCGGGCGCTCAGGCCTGAAATCGCGCGAAACCCTGCCGTTCTTCTTGCCGTGAACACGATTGCGACATTTCTCGACCACTGGTTCGACCCCGCCTCGCTGGGAATCGTGCTGGGCGGCACTTTGCTGGCGACAGTGCTGCGCTGCGGGCTTGCCGAGACGCGGCTGGCGCTGGCGAAGATCGGCGCGCTTGCCGCCCGGCCATTCGATCCCGCCCGCGCTCGCGCGCAGATGGCGCGGCAGATCCGCGATATTTCCAGCGAGGGCCTGATGCGCGCGGAACCGGTCCGGTTCGGCGATGGCGAGTTCGACCATCTGGCCGACGTGTTGATCAGCCGCCGATCAATCGACGCGCTGCATGGCGAGCACGAGGATCAGAAGCGAACCCGCGTCGAGGCTGCGCAAACCGCTGTGCATGTGCTGGGCCAGGCAGCGGAGCTGGCGCCCGTGCTGGGCCTCGCGGGCACGCTGGTCGCGCTGGGCACGATGACGCCGGACGGGACCGCTGGAGGAATGACCGGCGCGATCGCGATGGCCGTGGTCACCACTTTGTACGGCATTGCCGCAGCGAACTTCCTGTTCAGCCCGCTCGCCGCCGCGATCGAGCGCCGCTCTGCGCGGGAGGAACGCGACCGTCAGGCGGTGCTCGACTGGCTCGAGAATGGGGTTCGCGCGGCGGGCCCCCGACCGGTCTCCGATCCATCCGCCGGGCCGCGCATCTTGCGGGAAGTGGTGTGAGCATTCGCGGTCTCACCGGCTGGCAGACCTCGCTGGCGGATCTCTCGCTGATCCTGTTCGCGGTGGTCGCCGCGTCCTATCGCGGGGACCCGGCAGAGGAGGCTGTGCCGAGGCCCGAGGAGGTCGAGCAGGCGCTTGATGTCGCGCTCGGTCAGCCGATGGCGGTGTTCCGCCCGGGCGGCGATGCCGATCTGGCCCGCTGGCTCTCCGCGCAAGAGCTGGACGAGGGCGCGCTCGCGACGGTGATCGTGCGCCACCGGCCCGGCAGTGCGGCGCGTGCGGCGAGCGAGGCCGCGCACCTTGCGGACCAGATCGATCGGTCGGGCCATCACGCGCGGCTGGTGGTCGAAACCTCCGCTTCTCCGGAAATACTGGTGACGATCGCACACGATCGCACCGATTATGGCACGGAAATTGCAGATACGCGGTGAGTATAAGGTGGGCGCGTCGCCCGCCGCGACATGCCAGACCCGGAGCACTGCGATCATGCCCAAGTTTTCCCCCCTGTTTGCTGGCGGCCTGCTGGCCGCAATCGCTGCCGCATCCCCGGCCAGTGCCAGCGGGCCGATGGACCCGGCGGCGATCGACCGCGCGGTGATGCAATTCACCGGCGCCGGGATCGGCCAGCCGGGCGGGGCGCGCCTTCCGGTCGACCGGCGGATGCGCCTGAATGCCTGCGGCACGCCGCTGCAGCTCGAATGGTTCGGCAAGAACCGCGACAGCGTGCAGGTGCTGTGCCCCGATGCGGGCTGGCGGATCTATGTAGCGGTGTCGCAAGGCGGGCAGGAGTTCGCACAGGCCGGTCAGCCGGGCAGCGGAGAGATCGTCGTCAGCCGGGGCGAGACGGTGGCGATCGTGGTCGAGGGCGGCGGCTTTTCGCTCTCGCGCCAGGCAGTCGCGCTGGAAGAAGGCGCGATCGGATCGTGGATCAAGGTGCGCCCGGCGCAGGACAGGAAAGCCGAACCGCTGCGGGCGCAGGTCGTCCGCCCCGGCCAGGTCGCGGTCCGCCTGCGCTGAAACGCGGGAGTTTTCAGCAACGCGAGAAAAAAGTTTCGCGCCCCTTAAAGGTACTACGCAGGTGCCGTTCTAGAGTGTGAAGCGACCGTTCCATCGAACGGCCATGAGGAAGGACACAAGCAATGCGAGATTTCGGATTGCCGAACATCGGAGGACCAGCTGGCTTGCGCCGCGGCGTCGCGCCGGTCGAGCGCGTGTCCGCTCCGCAAAAGACGGCCGATCAGGCGGCCAGCACGCAAGGTATGAGCGCGGTTTCGATGCCGGACGCGGGCGACAGCGCCCCGATCGACAGCGATCGCGTGGCACGGATTCGCGGCGCGATCGAAAGCGGTACCTATCCGCTGGTCCCGACCGAGATTGCCGAGGGCATCATCGCCTCCGGCCTGTTCCAGAATAGCGGCGAGTAAGAGACCCGGGATGACGACGCGTACTGCCTTGCGGCAAATGCTTGCCCTCCTCGAAGGCGAGCGGCAGGCCCTTGCCGCCCTCGATATCGACCGGATCAACAATTGCTCGAACGACAAGATGAATCTGTGCGCGCGGCTCGATGAAGTGCGCCCGGAAGACCTGGACGAGGAATGTCTCGGCCTGCTCGACGCGGTGCGCCGGTTGAACACGATCAACCGCCGTCTGCGCAACCTTATCGCCACCAATGTCCAGGCGCGGATCGACGCGATGGCAGGCGTTGCGGGCACCTATAATGGCGGGATCGAGCGCCCCGCCGGGCTGTCTTACTGACACGAGGGCAGCCGCCCGGCCGTTAACTGGCACGAAGATTGCTTAGCACCTACGGAAGTTCAGTTCCGGAGGTCCAGTGCCCACCGCAAGTCCAGTCCCTGCCGCAAGCCCCGCGCAAGCGCCTGCCGCTCCGGCACGCTCGGCGGACGTGCGCACCGCGATTGCGCGTGCATCCGAGAAGACCGGAGTCGATTTCGATTACCTGCTGGCGCAGGCGCGGCTCGAATCCGGATTGGACCCTGACGCCAAGGCGCGCACCTCCAGCGCGACGGGCCTGTACCAGTTCATCGATTCCACCTGGCTGCGCACGATGGACCGGCACGGCTCCAAATACGGCTATGCCTGGGCCAGCGACCGAATCGATCCGCGCGGCGGCGTGTCCGATGCGGGCACCCGCGCCCAGCTGCTCTCGCTGCGTTACGATGCCGATACCTCCGCGCTGATGGCGGCCGAGCTGGCGCGCGAGAATACCGATGGCCTGCGCGGCGTGCTGGGCCGCGAGCCGGAACCTGCTGAGCTCTATCTCGCCCACTTCCTCGGCCTCGGCGGGGCGCAGACCTTCCTCAATGCCTATCGCACCGATGCGGGCCAGTCGGCCCCGGCACTGATGCCCAAGGCGGCCGCCGCCAACCGCCCGATCTTCTACGACCGGGGCCGTCCGCGCTCGGTCGCCGAGGTGATGAGCCTGCTGCAGACCAAGGTCGCGAACGCGATGGAGCAGGGCGGGGCAATGCCCTTCGTGCCCGGCACCGTCCCCGCGACCGGCGGCCTGTCGCAGGAATTCGCGCAGGCGCGCTACGCCAGCACCGCGATGATGCCGGGGCGCAGCGCGCGCACGGTGGCGATCGCTGCGACCGATGGCCCGCAGGCGCGCCCCTCCATGGCGGAGACGCTCCGGTCCACCTTCGGGGGCAGCGATTCAAGCGGTGTGGGCGGACGCGCGCGCGCGCGGATCGATGAAGCCTACTCCAAATTCGCGGCGCTCGGCCTGTGAAGCTGCCTGCCTTCATCTCGCCCGCGCTTGCGCTTCCCGCCGGGATTCTCGCGATCATCCTGCTTATGGTCGTGCCGATCCCGTCGCTGATGCTCGACCTGTTCTTCGTGCTCAATATCGCGCTGTCGGTCTCGATCCTGATGGCGGCGATGAATGCGCAAAAGCCGCTCGACTTCTCGTCCTTCCCCTCGGTCCTGCTGTTCGCCACGCTGATGCGCCTCGCATTGAACGTCGCATCGACCCGCATCGTACTGCTCAACGGGCACGAGGGCGGCGCGGCGGCGGGCAAGGTGATCGAGGCCTTCGGCGAATTCCTGATCGGCGGCAATTTCGCGGTCGGGCTGATCGTGTTCATCATCCTGACGATCATCAACATGGTGGTGGTGACCAAAGGTGCGGGCCGCGTGTCCGAAGTGACCGCGCGCTTCACTCTGGACGCCTTGCCGGGCAAGCAGATGGCGATCGATTCCGACCTCGCCGCAGGGCTGATGACCGCCGAGGAAGCCAAGGCACGCCGCCGCGAGATCGCGACCGAGGCCGATTTCTACGGGTCGATGGATGGTGCCAGCAAGTTCGTGAAGGGCGATGCGATCGCCGCGCTGCTGATCCTGTTCGTCAACGTCATCGCCGGTCTGGTGCTGGGCATGGCAAGCCACGGGCTGAGTGCGGGCGAGGCCGGATCGCTCTACGTCACGCTGGCGGTGGGCGATGCGCTGGTCGCTTCGATCCCCGCGCTGCTGCTGTCGATCGCCGCTGCGGTGATCGTCACCCGCGTTTCCGACACGCGCGACCTGACCGGCCAGATCGGCGGCCAGCTCGCCGATTCCAAGATCTGGCTTCCGGTCGGCTGCATCCTCGGCGCGATCGGATGCATCCCGGCAATGCCGCAGATGATCTTCCTGCCGCTGGCGGCGGGCGCGCTGCTGTTGTGGCGCGGGCTCAAGAAGCGCGAGGATGCCGCGGCTGTCTTCGTGCCCGAGCCGGAGGAAAAGCCCGACCCCTCCCGGATCACCATCGGCGAAGTGTCGGACCAGACGCTGGTCACGATCCAGCTCGGTTACGGCCTCGTCCAGCTGGCCGACGACCGGAAAGGCGCGCCGCTGGTCGCCCGCCTGACCGGCCTGCGCAAGCAGATGTGCCAGGCCTTCGGCTTCGTCGTGCCGCAGTTCCGCATCGCGGACAGCTTCGACATCGCGCCCGACCAGTACCGCATCATGCTCGGCGGAGCGCCGGTCGGCTCAGGCACGCTGCGCAGCGGCAAGCTGCTCGCGATCGACACCGGCGAGGTGCTCGATTCGCATGTCCTCGCAGGGGAACCCACCAAGGACCCCAGCTTCGGCTGCGATGCCAAGTGGATCGACGAGGGATCGCGTGATCTCGCGGTGGCCGAAGGCTATCTGGTGGTCGACCCCGAAAGCGTCATCGCCACGCAGGTCCACCAGCTGCTCGCAGGCCGCGCGGCCGAGCTGCTGGGGCCGGATCAGGTGCGCGAACTGCTCGACCTGCTGCGTGAACGGCACGCCCAGCTGATCGACACGATCACTCCGCAGCCTTTGTCGCTCGCGGCGATCACCGCCGTGCTCAAGGCGCTGTTGGCGGACGGCATCTCGCTCACCCATTCGGTGCGGGTCTTCTCCAGCCTGTCGCAGGCCGCGCAGCGGACGAACGACCCGGCACAGATCGTGGAGCTGATGCGCGCGGACCTCGGCTCGATGCTGGTCGGCACGATCTGCGGCCCGGACGAGCGTCTGCCCGTGCTGACCCTCGCCGCACGGCTGGAAGAGATGGTCGTTGGCGGAATGCAGGACCCGACCACGGGCGAGATCGTGATCGAGCCCGACCTCGCCCGCTCGATCGGCGAGCGGATCTCCGCGCTGCTCAACTCCCGGCCGCAAGGCGCGCTCGCCCCGGCACTGGTGGTCCAGCCGCGCGCGCGCCGCGCACTCGCCAGTCTGCTCAAGCTGCGCGCGCCTGGGCTGCTGGTCCTGTCGATCAACGAACTGCCTGCTGCGCAGCCGATCGAGGTGATCGCGGTCATCGGTGACGATGCCGAGGCGGCACCGCAGCAGCCGCAATTGCCGCCGCCCGACCAGACCCAGCACATGCAGCCGCAAGAGGCACTTGCCGCATGAAGCACGATCAAGCCCTTTTCGCCGTCCGCCATGCCTATGGCTCCACCGTGCAGGAGAAGGTGACGCAGTTCCTCCCGCTCGTG
The DNA here is from genome assembly GCA_001306305.2 of Citromicrobium bathyomarinum. Classification (NCBI taxonomy): domain Bacteria; kingdom Pseudomonadati; phylum Pseudomonadota; class Alphaproteobacteria; order Sphingomonadales; family Sphingomonadaceae; genus Citromicrobium; species Citromicrobium bathyomarinum. The sequence continues at coordinate 3,275,960 of CP155577.1, read as the reverse complement.
CGCAAGCTCGCATGGTATTACGAGGGGCATGGCAGCGCGACGGTCGACGTCGACGACCTGATGCAGGTCGGCATGATGGCCCTTACCGAGGCGGCGCAGCGTCACGACCGGCCGAGCGACGATGGCTTTGCCGCCTATGCCAAGATGCGCGTGCGCGGCGCGATGGTCGACCTGCTGCGCGGCCAGTCGCACCGCCCGCGCAGTGCCGCGGCCTGGACCCGCAAGCGCGATGTCGCCGAACAGACATTGCGGACCGAGCTGGGCCGCGCGCCCAATGCGGCGGAAATGGCTCAGGCGATGGAAATGCCGCTCGACCGCTACGAATCGATGCGCCTCGCCGCCTCGACCAGCGCGACCTCGATCGACGAATGCTATTCGGACAGCGATACCGCGTTCAGCGACAACCGGCCCGATCCCGAAGCCAACCTGCTCGCCAGCGAAGACAGCGGCGTGCTCGCACAGGCGATCGGCGCGCTGCCGGAGCGGCTGCAGCTGGTCCTCAAGCTCTATTTCATCGAGGAGCTGAACCTCAACGAGATCGCCGCTGTGCTGGGGGTGAGCGTGCCGCGCGTACATCAACTGAAGGCCGATGCGCTGAAGAAGGCGCGGGTGGCGATGGTTTCGCAGGTCGAATAGCCCCGCGCGCGGCTGCGTTTGAGACGAACAGTTTGCACTGCAGCATTGGTTGCCCCTATGTCTTTGGGCATGGCCGCAGCCGATCTCGCCCCGCCTCCAAATCTCGATGCGATTCCCAGCGCGGCGCTGTTCCTCGATTTCGACGGCACGCTGGTGGAACTGGCCGATAGCCCCGATGCCATCGACGTGCCGCAGCATCTGGCCTCCGCGCTGGAGCGCAAGGCGAGGGAGCTGAACGGGCGGCTGGCGCTGGTCTCGGGCCGCCATATCGGCGATCTGCGCAAACACCTGCCGCGCTGCGCCATCGTGATGAGCGGTTCGCACGGGGCCGAGGTGACCAGCCCGGATGGCTCGCCGGTCAGCGAACACGCGCCGCCCTCACTCCATGACGAAGCATGGGACGCGGCGCGCGCATTCGAGCGCTCCACCCACGGCCTGCTGCTTGAGCGCAAGACGCTGGGCCTGGGGCTTCACTACCGCGAATGTCCCGAACGCAGGGACGAGATCCGCGCCTTCGCGCAGGATCTCGCAGATCAGCACGGTCTGCATGTGCGCGATGGCAAGATGGTGATCGAACTGGCGACGACCGACAGCAACAAGGGGGCTGGCGTGCGAGCGATCATGGCCGATCCGCCGTTTGCAGGAGGCATCCCCGTCTTCCTCGGCGACGACACCACCGATGAAGACGGGTTTCGCGCGGCGCAGGAACTAGGCGGCTTCGGTGTGCTTGTGGGAGAACCACGCGAAACCGCCGCCCGATTTCGCCTGCCGGGCGTTGAGGCGGTGCACCAATGGCTGGAGCTTGCATGACTCAAACACCTACCCACAGCTCGCTCGAACTATGGCCGGTCGGCAATTGCCAGGTCACCGGATTGATCGACGAGGGTGGCGGACTGGTGTGGGGTTGCGTGCCGCGGGTCGATGGCGACCCGGTTTTCTGCGCGCTGCTCAATGGAGAGCGGCAGCACGAGGGCGTGTGGCGGATCGAGCTCGAAGGCTTTGCCAGATCGACCCAGCACTACCAGCGCAATACCGCCGTGCTGAAGACCCGGCTCGAGGCGGAAGACGGCAGCGCGATCGAGATCATCGATTTCGCCCCGCGTTTCCGCCGATCGGGCCGGATGTACCGCCCGGTCGCCTTCGTGCGGATCGTGCGGCCCGTGGCGGGCACGCCGCGCATCACGGTCAACTGCACGCCGATGAAGAATTATGGCGAGGCTACGGCCGAGACGACCAACGGCACCAATCACATCCGCTATCTGGTCGGCCAGCAGGCGCTGCGCATGACCACCGATGCGCCGGTCGGCTACGTACTCGAAAAGCGCACCTTCCGGCTGGAGAGCGACCTGCACTTCTTCCTCGGCCCGGACGAGCCGTTCGGCGGCAATGTCGGGCGCGAGGTGGAGACGATGCTTGAGCTGACCGACCATTATTGGCGCCACTGGGTCCGCGGGCTGGCGACGCCGATGGAATGGCAGGAGGCGGTGATCCGCGCGGCGATCACGCTGAAGATCTGTCAGCACGAGGAAACCGGCGCGATCGTCGCCGCGCTGACCACCTCGATTCCCGAAGCGCCGGGCAGCGAACGCAACTGGGACTACCGCTTCTGCTGGATTCGCGACGCCTATTACACCGTGCAGGCATTGAACCGGCTCGGCGCGCTGGATGTGCTTGAGAAGTACCTCGCCTACCTGCGCAACATCGTCGACAATGCGCGAGGAGGCGCGGTCCAGCCGCTCTATTCGGTGATGGGCGAGCCCGAGCTGACTGAGAGCTTCGCGCAGCATCTGGCGGGCTATCGAGGCATGGGCCCGGTCCGCAAGGGTAACGCCGCCTTCAGCCAGGTGCAGCACGACGCCTATGGCCAGATCGTGCTGCCCACGGTGCAGGCCTTCTTCGACCAGCGGCTCTATCGCCTGGCGGGAGAGGCGGATTTCGACAGCCTCGAGCAGGTCGGCGAGATGGCGTGGAAGATGCACGATCAGCCCGATGCAGGCCTGTGGGAATTCCGCACCCGGCAAGAGGTTCATACCTATTCCGTGCTGATGAGCTGGGCCGCATGCGGGCGCATCGCGACCGTCGCAGAACGGCTTGGATTGATCGACAAGTGCGAATTCTGGCGCGACCGGGCAGCGAAAATCCGCGCGCGCATCGAGGAAGATGCCTGGCACGAGGAAGGGCAGCACTACGCCTCCGCGCTGGGCGGCAGCCACCTCGATGCGAGCCTGCTGCAGATGATCGACTTGGGCTTCCTCAAGCCCGAGGACGAACGTTTCCAGAAGACTTTCGCCGCGATCGAGAAGGGGCTGCGGCGCGGCGAGCACATGCTGCGCTACGATGCGGAGGACGATTTCGGCCTGCCCGAGACCGCGTTCAACATCTGCACCTTCTGGCTGATGGAAGCGCTGCATCTTGCCGGGCGCGAGGAAGAGGCGCGGGCGCTGTTCGAAACCATGCTGTCGCACCGGACTAAGTCTGGCCTGCTGTCCGAAGACCTCGATTTTAACAATGGAGAGCTTTGGGGCAACTTCCCCCAGACATACTCTCTGGTGGGTATCATCAACTGTGCCACCCTTCTTTCCAAACCATGGAGCGTCATAAGATGAGCCGCCTGATCGTCGTCTCCAACCGAGTATCCGTACCCAAGGCGCGGGGCGCCGCCGGATCTCAGGGCGGGCTGGCGGTCGCACTGGGATCGGCGCTGCGTGAAAGGCGCGGCATCTGGTTCGGCTGGTCGGGCAAGGAGACCGACACATTCTCCGGCCATCTCGACATGCAGAAGAACCACGGGGTGACCACCGCGACGATCGACCTCGAACCGCAGGATGTCGACGAATATTACAACGGCTACGCCAACCGCACGCTGTGGCCGCTGTTCCACTACCGGATCGATCTGGCCGAATACGAATCCGGCTTCGGCAAGGGGTACGAGCGGGTCAACCAGCGCTTTGCCGATAGTCTCGGCCCGCTGATCGATCCCGAAGACACTGTGTGGGTGCACGATTATCACCTGATCCCGCTGGGCGAACGGCTGCGCACGCGGGGCAACAAGAACCGGATCGGGTTCTTCCTCCACATCCCCTGGCCGCCGCGCAACCTGCTGGTCGCGCTGCCGTTCCACGAGCGGCTGGTGCGCACCATGCTGGCCTACGACCTGATAGGGTTTCAGGACGAGGAATCGGTCGACAGCTTCCTCGGCTATTGCCGCAAGGAATTGCAGGCCGAGGTTTCCGACGAGGGCACCGTGACGTTCGACGGACGCTCCGTGAAGGTCGCCGCTTTCCCGATCGGGCTCGACTACGATGAATTTCTGGAAGGCGGGCAGACCGGCGATGCGCGGCAGGCGCATCAGCGGATGCTGTCCAGCTCGCGCCATCGCAAGGTCATCATCGGGGTCGACCGGCTGGATTATTCCAAGGGGTTGCCCGAACGCTTCGATGCGCTGGGTCGCTTCTTCGATACCTATCCCGACCGGGTGAAGGAGACGCTCTACGTCCAGATCGCGCCGCCCTCGCGCCAGGATGTCGCCAGCTATCAGAAGATCCGCAACACGCTCGAACAGAAAGCGGGGCAGATCAATGGCGAGCGGTCGGAGGTCGACATGGTCCCGATCCGCTACGTTAACCGCGGCTATTCGCGGCAGGAACTGTTCGGCATCTACCGCTCCGCCCATGTCGGGCTGGTCACGCCCCTGCGCGACGGAATGAATCTGGTGGCGAAGGAATACATCGCCGCGCAGGATCCCGAAGATCCCGGCGTGCTCGTCCTCTCCCGCTTTGCAGGCGCAGCCGAGCAGCTGGAGCTCGATGGTGAGGGCGCGCTGATGATCAATCCCTACAGCATGGAAGAAACCAGCGAGGCGATCCGTACCGCGATCGACATGCCGCTGGAAGAGCGCAAGGCGCGCTGGCAAAAGCTCAACGAGGTGGTCAAGACCGCCAATGTCGAGAAATGGCGCGAGAATTTCGTCGAGGCGCTGGGGGTCTAGCCTGACGAAGCTGCGTCAGCCCTCTCTGGCGAAGCGGACCAGAACCCAGATGATCAGCGGGACCAGCACGAAGCTGAGCACGACCTTGGCAATCGCCTGCCCGATCAGCAGCGGCACGATGTCGAACTGGCCGTAGAACGCGACCGTAATGAAGATCAGCGTGTCGACCGCCTGGCTGACCGCCGAGGCAAACCCGCCGCGCAGCATCATCCAGAAACCACCCCCGTCTCCGTCGCCGCGCAGTTTCTCGAACAGCCAGACGTTGAGCAGCAGCGATACGCCATAGGCGATCGGCCCGGCGATCATGATTCGCCCGGTCTGGCTGAGCACGGTTTCGAAGGCGGCGAGGTTTTCTGGCGGCATCTGAGGGCTGGGCGGGAAGGCAAGCACCAGCTGGATCAGAAGGATCGAGAGGCCCAGCGGGGCGAATCCCCACAGCACCAGCCGGTTCGCCATGCCGCGCCCGTAAAGCTGGGAAATCGCGCTGGAAATCGCGACCAGCATCAGGAACGCGAAAATCCCCGACTCGACCGCCAGCGTGGTGAAGCCCAGCGGCAGCGCGATCTGCTTGAAGCCGAGCACGCCCGCCAGCACCGTCATCCCGCCGTAAAGCAGCGCATAGACGAAAAGCGGGCGGGGAATCGCCGGGGCCGGCGCAGGTGCTGTGTGATCCATCCGCCTCCGCTTATGATCGGCGCGGGCAAAAGAAAAGGGATGACGGCGGGAACCTGTTGTCACCGCACGAATTGACTACCTCCGCCGAACAGGCGAAGGGGCGAGTTCTTCCCGCAGACGACCCGAAAGCCAAATATGCCGCCAGTGCTTGCCAGCCTGCTTGGGATCGTTGCGATCCTTGCCTTCGCCTTCCTGCTCTCCAATGCCAAACGCAAGATCCGGCTTCGGGTCGTGGTCTCGGCCTTTGCGCTGCAGGCGCTGCTGGCCTTTCTCATTCTGCGAACCTCGGGCGGACGGATGGTGATCCGCGAGATGAGCGCCGGGGTTGCCGCGCTGCTCTCCTACGCGGATGCTGGCACCGCCTTCCTGTTCGGGGCGGACAATCCGCTGCAGAACACCTTCGCGTTAGGCGCGCTGCCGGTGATCGTGTTCTTCGCGGCGCTGGTGTCGATCCTCTACCACCTCGGGATCATGCAGGTGATCGTGCGCTGGCTGGGCGGCGCGATCGGCTTCCTGACCGGGATCAGCAAGGTCGAGGCGCTGGGTTCGGCGGCCAATATCTTCGTCGGCCAGTCGGAAAGCCCGCTGGTCGTCCGGCCCTATCTCGCCGCGCTCGCTCCCAGCCGGCTGTTCACGCTGATGACCGTCGGGATGGCGGGCGTCGCGGGTACGATCCTCGCGGCCTATGCGGGGCTGCTGGGCAATGAATACCTGCCTTTCCTGCTCGCTGCCGCCTTCATGTCCGCGCCCGGCGGCATCCTGATGGCGAAGATCATCATGCCCGATGTCGACGACGCCTCGCCCGAGGCCGAGGGCGAGCTGAGCCTGCCGCGCGGCCGGATCAGCGCCGAAGGGCCCGCCGCCATCACCGAGCGGCGCGAGACGCACGAGGTGGAGGCCACCGATACCTTCGAAGAGGGAGAGCGGCCCGCCAACGTGATCGAGGCTGCGGCCCAGGGCGCGCAGACCGGGGTCAAGCTGGCTGTCGCGGTCGGCGCGATGCTGCTGGCGTTCGTGGCGCTGGTCGCGCTGGCGAACGGCGTGCTCGGCTGGGTCGGCATGTGGTTCGGCTATCCCGAGCTCTCGTTCCAGCAGCTGCTCGGCTACATCTTCGCGCCGATCATGTTCCTGATCGGCGTGCCGTGGGAAGACGCGGGCGTGGCGGGCGGGCTGTTCGGTACCAAGATCGTGCTCAACGAATTCGTCGCCTTCATCGACCTCGGCCAGATCGGTGCCGCCGATATTTCGGAGCGGACCCGTGCGATCATCACCTTCGCGCTGTGCGGCTTCGCCAATTTCAGTTCGATCGCGATCCAGATGGCGGTGACCGGCGGGCTGGCGCCCAACCAGCGCCCCGTAATCGCCAAGCTTGGCGTGCGCGCCCTGCTTGCCGGGTCGCTCGCCAATTTGATGAGCGCGGCGCTGGCCGGGCTCTTCCTGCCCGCCTAAAAGGTTTCCCATGTCGACTATCGCATCCGTCTCGCTCGACCGTCCGCTCGAAGACATCGCCCGCGATCTGGGCGAGAGCTTCGCCGAATATGGCTTTGCCATCGTGCGCGATCATGGCGTGCCGGAGGAACTGATCGCGCGCGCCGAAAAGGCGAGCCGCGCCTTCTTCGCCCTGCCGGAAGAGACCAAGCGCGCCTACAAGATCGAAGGGATCGGCGGCGCGCGCGGCTATACTCCGTTCGGCCAGGAACAGGCCAAGGATGCCGAGGTCTTCGACCTCAAGGAATTCTGGCACGTCGGCCGCGATCTGCCTGCCGACCACCCGCTGGCCCAGTTCATGGAGCCCAACGTGTGGCCCGCCGAGGTGCCCGAGTACGAGGCGACCATGCGCGAGCTGTACCTCGCGCTGGAGGCGAGCGGGCGGCGCGTGCTCTCCGCGATCGCGATTCATCTGGGTGAAGACCCGCGCTTCTTCGATCCTGCGATCGAGGATGGCAATTCTGTCCTGCGCCTGCTGCGCTATCCGCCGCTGCCAGAGGACGCGCCCGACGGCGCGATCCGTGCCGCACCGCACGGGGACATCAACGCGATCACCATGCTGCTGGGTGCGGAAGAGGCAGGGTTGGAACTGCTGACGAAGAAGGACGAATGGCTCGCGGTCAGCCCGCCGCCGGGCGCGCTGGCGGTCAATATCGGCGACATGCTGGAACGGCTGACCAATGGCCGCCTGCGCTCGACCACGCACCGGGTGGTCAATCCGCGCGGCGATGCGGTGCGCAGGGCACGCTATTCGATGCCCTTCTTCCTCCACTTCCGTCCGGACTACCTGATCGATCCGCTGCCCTCGTGCATTACGCAGGGCGAGGAGGCGTCTGCGCCGGAACCGATTCTGGCGCATGATTTTCTGATGCAGCGGCTGCGCGAGATCAAACTGGCCTGAAATCGGCGTTTCGCGCGCGTCATAATGTGACAATCACATTAATCTCCCGTATGTTGCACTGCGGCAACACTTAAAAATCCATAACTCTCAAGAGCTTGAGTGGCATTAGTGGCGCGAGGGGCTCGCAACCCCCGAGGCGTAATTTGCCTGTCACAAATTTGGCGTTAGGGGGCGCTCGACCGGCCCTGGGGGTCGGCCCGTAGCATTTGCGATTCCCGTCCAGAGCGTCCTCAAAGGAACCTTCCATGAAGCTCAAGTATTTGCTGGCAACCAGTGTTGTCGGCCTCACCGCCGCGGCCTCGGCCCCGGCCTATGCCCAGTCGACCGGCTCGGTCGACTTCGATGATGAAAACGTCATCATCGTCAGCGGCGCCCGTTCGACCGACGTCGCCGGCATCGACATTCCCGATTCGCCCAAGGCCAAGGTCCAGGTCGACTCGGAACTGATCCGTCGCCAGACTCCCGGCCAGACGATCAACGACACGCTGAACCTCGTCCCCGGCGTCAGCTTCACCAACAACGACCCGTTCGGTTCGCTCGGTGGCAGCTTCACCATCCGCGGGTTCTCGTCCGACCGTATCTCGCAGACGTTCGACGGCATTCCGCTGAACGACTCGGGCAACTACGCGCTCTACACCAACCAGATGCTCGATCCGGAAATCATCGAGTACGCGACCGTCACGCTCGGCTCGACCGACGTCGACAGCCCGACCGCATCGGCCGCCGGCGGCACGATCAACATCCGCTCGAAGAACCCGGACGAAGAGTTCGGCGTGATGACCAGCATCACCTACGGCAACATCATCGCGCGCGGTAACCCGGGCGACCGCATGATGTATCGCGGCTTCGCCAAGCTCGAAACCGGCAACATCACCTCGGGCGGCCTGCGCGCCTACGTCACCGCTTCGCGGACCGAGAACGACTCGGTGTTCTCGAACTACGGCGGCGTCGACAAGCAACAGTACAACGCCAAGATCTTCCAGCCGATCGGCGTGAACGGCGACTTCATCTCGCTCGCCGGCCACTACAATATCAACCGCAACAACTTCAACGGCTCGCCCGCGCGGTTCAGCGGTGCCGACGGTTACTCGGTCGTTGATCCCGAAGACCGCTTCTACGAGCTGTCCGACGGCACGCCCTGCACGCTGGCCCCGGCCACCCCGGGCGTCCAGGACGAGTACAACAGCTGCGGCACCCCGTTCGAGCGTCGTTACAACCCGTCGAACACCGCCAACATCCGCCTGAACTCGCGCTTCACGCTCAGCGACAACCTGACGCTGACCGTCGACCCGAGCTTCCAGTACGTGAAGGCCAATGGCGGCGGCACCTCGATCGGCTTCGAAGGCTTCTCGCCCGACGGCTTCACCGGCGGCATCTTCCGCACCGATCCGCGCAACCCGCAGCGCAGCACCCGTTCGACCCAGTACTACTACTTCGGTGGTACCGACCTGAACGGCGACGGCGACACGCTGGATTACGTCACGATCGGCTCGCCCAGCAACACGCAGACCAACCGCTATGGCGTGATCGCCAACCTGATCTACGACATCGCCGAAGGTCAGCGCATCCGTCTCGCCTACACGTTCGACCGTGCGCGTCACCGTCAGACCGGCACCTCCGGTTCGCTGCTGACCAATGGCGAACCCGTGAGCGTGTTCCCGATCGACGATCCGCTGCTCGACAGCAGCGGGATTGCTCCGCAGAAGCGTAACCGCAAGTCGTTCGCGACCCTGCATCAGGCTTCGGCGGAATATCGCGGCGAGTTCGGCGATCTGGTCGCCCAGGTCGGTGTCCGTGCGCCGTTCTTCACCCGCGACCTCAACCAGTACTGCGTGACCACCGATGCCTCGGGCAACGTGAACTGCATCAACGGCGATGCGAACATCACCGCCTATCTGGCTGCGAACCCCAACGCCGTCGCACCGACCTCGGTCAAGTACGACTACAACAAGCTGCTCCCGAACGTCGGGCTGACCTACAACTTCACCCCGGAAGCCAGCGTCTTCGCCAGCTACGCCAAGAACCTCTCGGTTCCCGGCACGGATGACCTCTACGGTTCGCTCTACGTCGGCGTTGCGCCCGCTCCGGAAACCTCGGACGCGTTCGATCTGGGCGTTCGCTACCAGACCCGCACCGTCCAGGCGCAGCTTTCGGGCTGGTTCAGCCGCTACCAGGACCGTCTGAAGTCGGCCTATGATCCGATCCTCGATCGGACCATCACCCGCAACCTGGGTCAGGTCGACAAGTACGGTGTGGACGGCAGCATCGCGTGGCAGCCGATCCGTGCGCTGTCGCTGTATGTCTGGGGTTCCTATGTCGCCTCCGACATCAAGGACGACGTGCAGACCGGTGCGACCACCTTCGCTCCGACCGCCGGCAAGCGTGAAGCAGGCATTCCGGAATACACCATCGGTGCGCGCGCCCAGGGTAACCTCGGCCCGATCGAGATCGGTTTCCAGGTCAAGCGGACCGGCGATCGTTACCTGAACGATATCAACACGATCACCCTGCCGGGTTACACCGTGGCCGATATCGACGTCCGCCTGCCGCTGGCTACCTTCAACGAGGATCTCGAGAAGGCCTACTTCCAGGTGAACGTCACGAACCTGTTCGACGAGGTTTATGTCGGTTCGGCTTCGACCGGCCTGACCACCAGCGGCGAGTTCGTGAACATCGGCCCGCCGCGGGCGATCACCGCCTCGCTGATCTGGGGCTTCTGATCCAGACACGCGAACGGCAACGTTCGATTTGAAAAGCGGCGGCCTCCCACAGCGGGAGGTCGCCGTTCTTCGTTTTTGGGAGACCGTGGCCCCGTGGAACCCGCGCCGCGCGCGCGGAGTTTCACAGGACATGGACAGCGCACGGGGATTTTCGGAAGACAGGGCGCGACCCAGCCTGCCGGTGCTGGGCGGCATCGTTCTGCTGCATGCCGCAGTGCTCTACGGGCTGATCCGCGCGTTCGCCCCCGACCTGATCCCGCTGGATCAGGACGCCGGCTTTGCCGCGTTCGACCTCACCCCGCCGCGCCCCTCACCCAGCCCGACACCGACCCAGACTGCCGCGGCGGCACGGGCTGTGGGCCCGCCAGAGGATGCCGCCGGTGCGCAAGGCGATCCGGGCGAGCGTGCGAAACCGCGCGAGGTTGCTGCCCCGCAGCCGCCGATCCCGCTACCCAGCCGCAACCCGGCGCCGCGCGCCGCCTCTACCGGCGATGCCAACCGCTCCGGCGCGGCAGACGCGGGCGAGGGCACCGGTGCATCCGGAGAGGGCAGCGGAACCGGCGCGGGCGGGAACGGGCAGGGCGGTGGTGGGGGCGGCGTAGTCACCCAGCCGGTGCTGACCCGCTGGATCAGCGACGTCTCCGCCTTCGGAATTCCGCCCGGCGGGCGTGCCGCGCGGGTCGGTACGCGCACGATCGTCGCGCTGGAGGTATCCGCACAGGGGCGGGTGACCGATTGCCGCGTAACGCGGAGCAGCGGCTTTCCCGAAACCGACGCCAAGGTGTGCGAGCTGTCGGCGACGCAGATCCGCTTCGAACCTGCGCGCGATGCTGCGGGCAATCCCGTGCCCTCGCGCTTCCTCTACCAGCAGCGCTATTTCGAGCGCCGGGGGAACTGACCGGCGCTGCTACGCGCCCTTGGTCAGCGCCTTCGCCAGATCGGACTTGTCGTAGGGCTTCTTCAGGATCGCCCGGGCACCCAGCTCCTCGAACTGCACTTCCTTCGCGCTGTATCCGGTTGCGAGCACGAACGGGACACCCCTGCGCGCAAGCTCGCGCGCGACCGGCTCGCTCGATTCCTCGCCGAGGTTGAAGTCGAGCACCGCGAAATCGGGCACCTCTTTCTCGATCGCCCGGAGTGCCTGGGTCACGCTGCCCGACACGAGCACCTCGGGCACGCCGAGCTCGCGCAGCATCTCTTCGGTATCGAGCGCGATGATCATGTTGTCCTCGATCAGCAGCACCCGCTGCGGCAGATCGGTCGCAGGTTCTGCGCCCGCACTCGCATCGGCGTGGTCTTTAAGGTCGCTCACCACATGATCCTTGTCTGTTTCTTCGAGGAAGCGTGCAGGCACGGTGAAGCGCGCTCTGAGGCCGCCCAGCGCGAAATCGACCTCGGCCTCACCCTGCAATTCATGCGGGATCGACTTCTCGATGATGGTCGTGCCGAACCCGCGCCGCTCGGGCGCGCGTACCGGTGGCCCGCCGCGTTCCTGCCAGCCCAGCAGCAGGTCGCCTGCCTCGTTTCGCTCCAGCGAGATCAGCAGATCGCCCGACTGGTCCGACAGGCTGCCGTACTTGGCCGAGTTGGTAATCATCTCGTGCAGCACCAGCGCCAGCACGGTGTAGGCCTGCGGCACGATCAGCACGTCGCGCCCTTCGACCGCCAGCCGGGTGGTCTTGGCACCGAGATAGGCGTCGGCTTCGTCCGCGATCAGCTTCTTGAGCGAGGTTGGACCCCAGTTGTCGCGGGTGAGGTTGTCGTGTGCCGCTGCCAGCGCGCCAATCCGCCCGCCGATCAGCGTGGTCAGCGTCGCCGCATCGCCCGTCTCGTGGCGCGACTGGTTGACCAGCCCGCGGATGAGATTGAGGATGTTGCGCACCCGGTGGTTGAGCTCGGCGATCAAGAGATCCTGCTGCTCGCCCGCGCGCTTGCGTTCCTGCGCGGCGGCATCAGTCAGCCTCAGGATTACCTCCAGCAGGGTGATCCGCAGCGTTTCGGCCAGATCCAGCTCCGCCTGGGTCCAGTCGGCGCTGCGCCCCTCGACCGTCTGCTGCCATGCAGCGAAGCTCTTGCGCGGGACGAGGCGTTCGCCCTCGGCCGTGCGTTCGACTGCCTTGTCCGGATTTCCCGCCCAGGTCACCACCTGTGTCAATTCGCGCCGCCAGAGGATGAAATAATCCCGGGCCTGGCGCGAGACCGGAATGATCAGCGCGCCTGCCGCCCGCGACGCAAAGGCCTGCGCCTCGGGAATCGCGCTTGCGAGATCGGTTCGTGCAAGGATGCGCCCGGCCGGCCCGCTGTTCAGAGCGGGCAGGATCTGGCGGAACTCATCTTCCGAGGGGGCATGGCCGCTCGCCCGGTAATCGCCGTCGATAAAGATGCTCGCCCCGTCGTGCGGGATCGAATCGCCGATCGACTGGCCGATCTGCTCGAGTGTTTCGCGCAGGTTTGCCCCTGCGGCGAGCCGGGTCATCAGCCGCTCGTGCAGGTTCTGCCCCAGCGCGCGCCGGGCCTCTCCGCTATCGTGCAGTGCCCGGTCGAGCGTCAGCGAAAAGAGCTGCGAGAACACCTCCGCCGCCGTCCGGTTGGAAAAGGCAAGCGCGCGAGGCTGGTAGTGGTGGCAGGCAAACAGGCCCCACAGCCGTCCGCGCACGATGATCGAGATCGAGAGCGAGGCGCGTACGCCCATATTGCGCAGATATTCGATATGGATCGGCGAGACCGAGCGCAGGGTCGACAGGCTGAGGTCGATCGGATCGCCATCGAGCCGCTGCCCCGGCACTACCGGAACCGGCGTATCGTTCACATCGGCAATGATCCTCAGACGGTTGCGCAGGTAGAGCGCGCGTGCCTGCTGGGGAATGTCGCTCTTGGGATAGCGCAGGCCGGAATAGCTATCGACCGCACTTTCGCGTGCTTCGGCAATGACCTCGCCCGAACCGTCCGGGTGGAAACGGTAGACCATGACCCGGTCGAATTCGAGCAGCGCCTTGAGCCGCTTCGCAGCGGCCTGGCAGATATTCTCGACTCCGTCGATGCCCTCGAGCCTGTTCACCATCGGCCGGATCGAGGCGACGTGATTGCCGAAGCCCGCCGTATCGTGCCGCTCGAATTCGAGCACCAGGAGCCCGGCAGTGCGGTGGATCGAGCAATCGAACCGGTCGCGCCCGCTTCCCAGAACCGCAATCGAGAAGACCCGCTCGGTATCGTCCGGTTCGACCAGCCACTTCGCCGCGTCCCGAATGGTCTCCAGCGTCAGTTCGGGCAGAATGGAGTCCAGCGAATCCCCCCGCGCAATCGCTTCCAGACCGAGGAATTCGGCAGCATTTGCGGAATGGTGGGCGATGTAATGGTCTGACGAGACGACCAGCATCGCGCCGAATGACTGGATATGGCCAAGCTGGTGGATCGGTTCGCGGTCGCAGCTGGTCAGATCGACCTGGGTTTCGACCGCACTCATGCAGCGATTGCCACAAGCTGGCGATCGGCTTCGCGCGAGAAATGGGCGAACACGGCGCGCGCGGCCCGCTCCGCACCTGGGTTGATCTCGTCGGAGGCGAGCAGCGGACGCAGCGCCTTGAAAAAAGCGGGCATCGTTTCATCGCGCAGGAACTGCATCGGCCAGCCTTCGGGCGCGCGGCCGGTCAGCTCTCGTTCCATCATCCGGTTGCCGAGCGAGGAGCCTGCCAGCACCCATGCCGCGCCGAGCCACGCGACCGGGCCTTCGTTGGCGTGGGCGAATGGGGGGACGTCCTCATCGAGCGCGTCGACCCCGGCGCAGCCGAGCGCGGCAAGATCGGCCTCGATCAGGCCTGTCTGCGCAGGTGGCAGCCATTCCGGCGGGCAACAGCGCGCCAGCCAGCTTTCCACGCCGATTCGCGCGCGCGATTGCACCCGCAGAAAGCAGGCGTAATCGTACCGATCGGCGAGATCGAGCCGACCGAGTGCATCGTCCAGTACCTGGTGATCGTCTTGTGTCGCTGCGCGCAGCCGAGCGCGCAACGCGGGTGCTGTGCCGCACCTGGCAGTCATTCGCGCGTTCCTCTTCCCGTCCAAAACTGAGCCTGTGCCACCAGCCACAAGGCGCGATAAGTTGTTCTATCCGCAAAGGAAGAGGTAAGTTCCCAGCCTAACCATTATCAAGTTAGGATTTCGGGCCGGAGAGCAGTTTGGTCCCTTTTTCGGTCACTGCCGCGGCGATCAGGGGTTTGAAGAAGGACAGCATCGGCGGCAGGTCGAGCGCGACCACCACCTGCTTTTCCTCGATCTCGATCGCGACGCGCACGGTCTGGCCCATCGCGGCGACCGACATCTTCATGCAATCCTCGCTCGGCCATTCGCTGGTCATCTCCGCCGCGCCGCCGGGCATGTGCTGCGGCAGTTCGGGCATGCGCTCGCGCAGGCGGCGGCGGACCTCTTCCTTCGGCAGGTCGTGCTTGATCGGCACTCGCATCAGCGGGGCGCCTCTTCGCTGGAGCTTTCAGTCGCCGCCGGCCCGTCGCCGTAGCGATAGCCGAGATAGCGGTGCTGGACGGCCAGATCGTCGAGCGCGCCGTCGGCGATCTTGCGATTGATCGAGTCGATCTCGCCGCTGATCTTGCTCAAGCCTTCAATCAGCCGCTCGTCGGCGGTCGCCCCTGCGTGTTCCTCCGTCCGCATGGCGGTGGGCACGCGGGTGTAGGACTGGACCATTTCGGGCAGCGTCTCGCCCACCAGTTCGCGAATGTCGCGGATCGAATCATGGCTGGCGGGCGCGGTTTCGAGCTGCTGGCCGAGCAGGTCGAGCTTGACGCCCAGATCGTCGACCAGCGCCACGGCGGGCGCGGGCAGGGCGGCGCGCTGCGATTCCAGCCACAGCTCCGTCCGGGCGACCATCTGGCGCGGTGTACCTTTGTTGAGGTCGCCGGCCTGCGGGATCGAGATGCGCGGAAAGACCGAGAAGATGCCCGCCGCCGCGACCAGTGCGAAGAAAGTGAGGACGATGCCGACAAAGCCGATCCCGTCGATCACGATCCCGGCAATGGTCGCAAAGGCGAGAATCGCCGCCGCCGCGATTACGATGTTGCGCAGCTTCTTCAGCCGATGCCGGTTGCGCACCTGCGCCGATTCGCGCCCGATCGCGGTCACCCGGCGGTGGCGCCCGCCGACCCGGTTGTCGATCAGCAGCTGGCGGCTGTCACTGAGCAGGCGCTCGCTGTCGCGGGTCAGGTCGTTCACCTAGCCCTCCAGCTTGAGCAGCGCGTCTTCGGATGCATCGAGCTGCGCCTGGGCCTGGGCCTGGCTTTCCGCGCGGGCGATATATTCCTTCGACTTTTCGACCTCGCTCGAAAGCGTGGTGACCGTCTGCTTCATCGTGTCGAGCGCCTTCAGCTTGAAGGTGTCGACCTCGTCCATCGTCGCGTAGATGTTCTGGAAGGCGTTCTGCAGAGTCTGCATCGGGATCGTGCTCGCGGCGGCCTGTTCGTGGATCTTGCCGGTCTGTTCGCGAAGCAGCTTGCCGGTCGAATCGATGATGCCCGCCGTGGTGTCGTTGAGCGCGGTGATCTGTTTCAGCACCAGCCGCTGGTTGGTCATCGCTTCGGCCACGGTCACCGCCGTGCGCAGCGCGCTGACGGTGGTGGTGCTGGCGCGATCGACGCCCTTCACCAGCTCCACATTGTTCTTCTTGACCAGATCGAGCGCGAGGTAGCCCTGCACCGACACGGCCATCTGCGTCAGCAGGTCCTGCGTGCGCTGGCGGACGTAGAACAGCGCGGTTTCCCGGATCGCCTTGGCCTTTTCCGGGTCGGTCGCGTCGAGTTCGTTGGCCTTGTCCTCCAGCCGTTCGTCGAGTGTCTTGGAGATGTGGATCATCTGCTCAAGCTTGCCCATGGCTTCCCACAGGTGCTGTCGCTCGACATCGATCGCGGCGTTATCCTTCTGCAATTCGGTGCGGCCCGAATGCAGCTTGTCGAGGATCGCCTGGATGTGGCTCTGCGCGCTCTGGTAGCTGCGGAAATAGCCCTTCAGGCTGTTGCCCCAGGGCAGCTTCGACAGAATGCCGCTCTTGCCCCGGCGCGCGGGATCGAGCTCTTCCACGGTGACGCGCAGTTCGGCGAGGTTCGCGCCCACGCCCTGGTCGCGGTCCATCGCGCGCACCGGCCGGTCGAGGAAGCGGTTCGACATCGAAGACGCCGCCGCGATTTCCTTGCGACCCATGTTGGAAATCTCGTCGACCCGCTTGCTGAACTCGGGCGAGCGGGTGTCATGCGCGATCAGATCGGCGACGAAGCTGTCGACCTTGGAATCCAGCTCGGTCTTCTTGCCTTCGTCGACCGGCACCAGTCCAACCGCCTTCTCCACATCCACGGTGGGGATCGGCTCGGGCGGGGTGAGGTTCAGCTCGGTCGCGGTTGCGGTGTCGCTCTGGGTCGCCATGAGAGGTCAAAAATCCTTCTGCTTCAATGACTGTATTAGTCGCGCAAGACACGCGTTTCAAGCTTTGGCCGGGCGCGTTTTCCGCGATATGGCGCACATATGCAATCGCCCACCAGTTCTCCTTCGCAGACGACGGACCAGTCTGTCGCGAATAATTCGACCGGCAAACGTCGTATCGGGATCGACTACGTGGCCAAGGCCTTCAACCGCTGGTGGACGATCGAGGTCGCAGGCACGGTCGACCAGCAGGCGGTGATCGAGAAACGGCGCGCGGAGTGCGAGCTGACCGGACGCTATGTCCTGATGGTCTGCATGTCGGCCGGCATCGCGATCCTCGGCATGCTGCTGTCCTCGCCTGCGGTGGTCATCGGGGCGATGCTGATCGCGCCGCTGATGGACCCCATCATGGGGGTCGGCTTCGCGCTTGCGGTGGGGGATTTCAGGTGGCTGGGCCGGGCCGTGCGCTCGCTGGTGCTGGGCACCGTGATCGCGATCCTGTTCTGCGCCTTGATCGTGGTCTTCTCCCCGATCCAGGTGGTGACGGAGGAGATCGCCTCGCGCACCCAGCCCAACCTGTTCGACCTGATGGTCGCGATCTTCTCCGCAATCGCGGGCGCCTACGCGGTGATCCGGGGGCGCGAGGGGACGATTGTCGGCGTGGCGATCGCGACCGCGTTGATGCCGCCGCTGGCGGCGGTCGGCTATGGTCTGGCGACGCTCAATTCGACGGTCTTCTTCGGCGCGCTGCTGCTGTTCGTCACCAACCTGACCGCGATTGCGCTGACCGCCACGGCTATGGCCCGCGGGTATGGCTTCAGCACCCGGCTGACAGAGAAGCAGAGCCGGTTTCAGGCCTTCCTGATCTTCGCGGCGTTCGTGGCGCTGGCCGTGCCGCTGGGCCTGTCGCTGTACCAGATCGGCTGGGAGGCGCAGGCGGAGCGCACGATCCGCGACGGTCTCTTCGATACCTTCGAGGGCAAGGCGCAGAGCGTCGACCCGACCGTGCGCTTCCTCGACGATTCGATCGAGGTCACCGCGCAGGTCTATACCGACACGCTGTTCCGCACCGCACAGGTGGAGGACCGCGCGCGGGCGGAGCTGGAAGAGGCTCTGGGGCGTCCGGTGAGCGTGCAGATCATGCAGGTCGAAAGCGCCGACGCGGTGGAGGCGCAGCGGCTCCAGCTGCGCGAGGCGAGCGAGCGCCAGCAGGATGCGAGGCAGCAGGCCGATACCATTGCGCAGCGGCTCTCGATCCTCGCCGGCGTGCCGGTGGATGACATCACCATCGATCTCCAGCGACGTCGCGCGCTGGTAACCGCGCAGCCGCTCGAAGGGGCGACGCTGGGTGCCTATCGGGAACTGGAACGCAGGGTCGCGGCGACGGAGCCCGACTGGGACATCCGCATCGTACCGCCATTGCGCGCGCTGCCGGAGATCACCTTCAACGAAGACGCAGAGCCCGATGCCGCCGGTCGCCGCGCGATAGGGCTGGCGATCTGGGCGCAGCGTAGGATCGGCATCCCGCTGCGCCTGCGCGGGCCGGAAGCGCAGGTTGCGAGCGTGCGGCAGGCGCTGGTCGAGGCCGGGATACAGCCTGTCGACGCGGTGGGCGGCGACGAAACCGGCGGCGTGCAGCCCGAATGGTTGCTTCCGGAATGATCCGCCGGGTTAGGGGTCAGGCCGCCAGGCTGTAGGGCTGGATTTCGCCGGAGAGGTACAGCCGCTTCGCCTTCGCGCGGCTGAGCTTGCCCGACGAGGTGCGCGGCAGGGTGCGCGGCGGCACCAGTTCGACCAGGCACTGCATCCCGGTGACCGATTGTACCTTCTCGCGAATCCGCTCGCGCAGCACGCGGCGTTCCTCGGGGTCGGAGACGCGGCAGTGGACCAGCACGGCTGGTGCCTCCTCGCCATCCTCACGCTCGACAGAGAAGGCCGCGATGTCGCCGTGGTTGAAGCCGGGGAGCTGCTCCACCGCCCACTCGATATCCTGCGGCCAGTGGTTCTTGCCGTTGATGATGATCATGTCCTTCGCCCGGCCGACGATGAACAGGTAGCCGTCGGCCATGTAGCCCATGTCGCCGGTATCGAGCCAGGAGCCCTTGCCGTCATCGCTCGGGATCAGGCATTCCTCGGTCGCTTCCTGATTGCGGAAGTAGGAATGCATGATGCTGGGGCCGCGGCACCAGACCTTGCCGATCTGGTGGTCGGACTTGATCTCGTTACCCTCGCCACGGATTTCGACCTCCATGTCGGGCAGCGGCCTGCCGCAATTGACGATCGCGCGATAGCGGGCGGGCCGGTTGAGATTGCGGCGCGCGCCAGAAAGGCGCTCTTCCTCGACCAGCTCGACCCGGATGCCTTCGCCCGGCGGCATCACGGTGACCGCCAGCGTCGCCTCTGCCAGGCCATAGCTCGGGGTAAAGGCGGATGCCTTGAAGCCCGCATCGGCAAAGGCGTTGACGAAGTTCTGCATCACGTCGGGCCGGATCATGTCCGCGCCGTTGCCCGCGGTGCGCCAGCGCGACAGGTCGAAGCGGTTGCCGACATCGCTCTGGCTGGAAATGCGGCGCGCGCAGATGTCGTAACCGAAGGTCGGCGAGTACGACAGCGTGTTGCCTTGGTTGCGGCTGATCAGATCGAGCCAGGCGAGCGGACGGCGCGCGAAATGCTCGGTCTTGAGATAGTCGATCGAGACCTGGTTGGCGATCACGCTGAGGAAACAGCCGACCAGCCCCATGTCGTGATACCACGGCAGCCAGCTGACCACGCGATCATTGGTGCCAAGGTCCATCGCGCTCGAATGGCCGTAGAGATTGTGCAGCAGCGCCTTGTGGGTCACCGCGACCCCCGTGGGGAAGCGGGTCGAGCCGGAGGAATACTGCAGGTAGCAGATGTCTTCCGGGTTGACCTGCGGCAGCTCGGCATCCGCCTTGTCGCGGGTTGCGAAGCTGTCCCAGTCGATCCCCTCGCAGCCCTGCCGGTCCGCTGCGGCCTTCGCCATCTCGTCGATTTCGGGCGGATAGATCAGGATCTTGGGGTCGGAACTTTGCAGCTGGACCACCAGCTGATCGATATAGCCGTCCTTGCCGCCGAAGCCGGTCGGCAGGGGCAGCGGAACGGGCCAGGCCCCGGCATAGATGCAGGCGCAGAACAGCGCGGCGAATTCGGGCGAGGTTTCCGCGATCAGCGCGACGCGATCCTGCGGCTCGATCCCCGATGCGACCAGCCGCTGCGCCATCTCCAGCGCGTCGGCGCGCATTTCGCGGTAGGTATAGGCCCGCTCCAGCGTGCCGCGCATGTCGTGGAAGTTGAGGCCCTTCTCGCTGCGCGCCGCGTAATTGATAGCCTCGCTGAAGGTGGCGAAATCGGCACGACGGCGCGGCAGCGCGCAATCATTGGGCGTGGGAGCCAGTTGTTCTTTGAGCATAGGGGTTATCGTCACCCGTTATCCGAACCGTGAAGAGATCTGGCGCGAATGCGCGTGGTCTGGGGCGGTCGTGCCAGCATTAACTTTCATCAATCCCTTCATGAGGGCGGTTCCAATCCTCAAGGAGTGTGGCATCATTATGTCCCATGGGCGAACCCCACCAGACTTCGCGACGCCAGCGAAAGCCTGTGCCGCCTTTGGACGGCACTTCGCTGCGCGATCTCGCGCTTGGCTATGCAGGCCGCTACGCGACCACTGCGGCCCGACTCAAGCATTATCTGCAACGCAAGTTGCGCCAGCGGGGATGGGCGGGGGATGATGAACCCGATCTTGACGAACTGGTCGAGCGGCTGGTCGAGCTCGGTTACGTCAACGACGAGGTCTTTGCAGAAGTGCGCACGCGCGACCTGCTCAGGCGCGGCTATGGCGCGCGGCGGGTGAGCCAGGCGCTGCACCATGCCGGCGTAGATACCGAGTCGCTGGAAGGCGTGGAGCCGAGCGAGGCGGAAGGCCGCGCCGCCGCGCTGGCCTTCGCCCGCAGGCGGCGGCTGGGCCCGTTCGGGGAGCGCCCGAACGATCCCAAGGGGCGCGAGAAGCAGCTTGCCGCGCTGGTGCGCGCGGGCCATGATTTCGACACTGCGCGGGCGCTGATCGACGCCGCGAGCGAGCAAGAGGCAGAGGAATGGGCATCGGACGCTGGGTACTGAGCGGGGCGGCGATGCTGCTGATGGCAGCCTGTTCGCCGCAGACCGCAACCGATTCGCAGGCGACCGGCGCGAGCGCGGCGTCGGAGCAGACGGTCCATCCTGAGTCGGGACTGGAGATCGTCCCGGTCACCATTTCGACTGGCAAGGGTGAGCATCGCTTCGCTGCCGAAGTCGCGGCAACGCAGGAGGAGCAGGCCCGCGGGCTGATGTTCCGCACCCAGCTGGGGCCCGACGAGGCGATGATTTTCCCGCGTCAGGGCGATGTCGCCAGCTTCTGGATGAAGAACACCCCGCTCCCGCTGGACATCATTTTTATCGGGCAGGACCGCAAGATCATCAACATCGCCGCTGAGACCACGCCCTATTCGCTCGACAGCGTCAGCGCGTTGGGGCCGACCTCCGCCGTGCTGGAGATTCCCGGCGGACGCGCGGCGGAGCTGGGGATCGGGCCGGGCGACGCGGTAGAGTGGTAGGGGCGAGTGGCCGGGCAGAATGCAGGGCCGAGTGCAGACCACGTGTGAAAGCGGCTTGGCCCGGCACCGGGCTTGCGCTAGTCCGCCAACCGCAATGAACATCCTCGGCAAGATCTTCACCTGGTGGGATGGCGCGACCATCGGCACCGCGCTGTTTACCTCGCGCAATGGCGAACACGTCGGCACCGACGCGTTCGGCAACAAGTATTATCGCGCCAAGGCGAAGCGGAAGCATACGCCCACCGCAGGGTCGTACACCGGTACCGAGCGGCGCTGGGTGATCTACGATGGCGCCAATGATGCCAGCCGCGTGCCCGCGGAATGGCACGGCTGGCTGCACGGTGCGGGCGAGGATGTGCCCGAGAGCCATCTGCCCCCGCCGCGCATCTGGGAAGCGGACTATTCCCCCAACGCCACCGGATCGGCGCAGGCCTACCTGCCCAGCGGCGCGCTGGAACGCGGCGGTCGGCGCGCGCGTGCGACCGGCGATTACGAGGCGTGGACTCCGGGCGAGTAATGACCATGCGCAGGCCTGTTTCCCTGCTGCTGGCTGCACTGCCGCTGTCCGTGTTGACCCTGGCGGCGTGCAACTCCGAAACGCCCGATCCCACCCCGATCGAGACCGAGGTTCCCGAAGAGCTGGCCAAGGGCGGCACCGCGACCAGCCGGCCTGATGGCGAGGATATCGGTACGCCGATGGCCGAGCGGGTGGCGACGATCGGCCTGCTCAACAAGCGCAACAATGTCAGCCGCGACTTCGAGATGAAGCCGGGTGAGGCGACTCGGGTGGGCGATGTGGTGATTCGCCTGCGCGCCTGCGAGAAGACCACCCCGTGGGAGCTACCGCAGGACGAAGGCGCCTTCGTGCAGGTGTTCGTGCGCGAGCGGCGCGGCGCGGAGACGGAGCGGAGCTGGAACAAGGTGTTCTCGGGCTGGCTGTTCCGCAATTCGCCCAGCCTCAACGTGGTCGAACACCCGATCTACGATGTCTGGGTCAAAAGCTGCGCGATGAGCTTCCCGGGTGAAGAGGAAGACTGAGCCGCCTCGGCCTGCACTTCGGCGAGCGCCTGCGGCAGGCTCAGCCGCTGCGGCCCGTGTGCGGCGTGGAGCCGTTCCAGATATTCGGACTGCGGGATCGGGATCGCGCCGAGCGAGGCGAGATGGCCGGTCATGAACTGGCAGTCGAACAGCTCGCATCCGGCGCGCTCCAGCAACGCCAGTAGCCAGCCGAGCGCAACCTTGGACGCGTCGGTGCGGCGGCTGAACATGCTTTCTCCGCAGAACACCCGGTCGAACGCGACTCCGTACACCCCGCCGACCAGCTCGCCATTCTGACGGCACTCGATCGAGTGCGCATGGCCGACCTCGTGCAGCCGCTGGTAACTCGCCGCGATCCGTCCGCTGATCCAGGTGTCCTCCGCATCAGCGCGCGGGGCTGCGCATTCGACGATCGTGCCGGCGAAATCCGAATCGACGGTGATGGTGAAGACATCGCGCCGGATCGTGCGGGCGAGCGAGCGCGAACAGTGAAAGCCGCCGATCGGAATGATTGCGCGCTCGCGCGGTTCGACCCAGAAGATATCCTGATCGCGGCGGCTTTCCGCCATCGGGAACAGGCCCTGGGCGTAGGCGGAGAGCAGGACCGGAGGGGGGACGATCGGCAGCATGGTCACCTGTTATTCTAGCACAGGCCATCGCATGCCATAAGATGCGCGAGATAATACACTGGACGCGCAAGGTGCTTGCCAATCCGTCGCCTGCGCCCTAGAGCGCGCATCCGCCTGCAGGGGTGTAGCTCAGTTGGTAGAGCATCGGTCTCCAAAACCGAGGGTCATGGGTTCGAGTCCCTTCGCCCCTGCCATTCCCTTCTCTACCGTCAGCCAAGCGGGGAATCGCGACGATGGAATACCTCCACACGATGATCCGGGTGAGCGATCTCGACGAATCGCTCGATTTCTTCTGCGGCAAGCTTGGCCTGGTCGAGGTTGCGCGTACGGAAGTGGAGGCGGGTCGTTTCACGCTGGTGTTCCTGGCCGCTCCCGGCGACGAGGAACGCGCGCGTGAGCACAAGGCGCCGACGGTCGAGCTGACCTATAACTGGGACCCGGAAGAATATAGCGGGGGCCGCAATTTCGGCCATCTCGCCTACCGCGTGGACGATATCTACGCGACCTGCGAGCGGTTGCGCTCCGCCGGGGTGACGATCAACCGCCCCCCGCGCGACGGGCACATGGCCTTCATCCGGTCGCCCGACGGAATTTCGATCGAGCTGCTCCAGAAGGGCGAATCGCTGCCCCCGCAAGAGCCGTGGGCGTCGATGGAAAACACCGGCACTTGGTAGCCTCATCGGGCATTGCGCCCCGATTGCCACACATCCGAAAAATCGAGGTTGCCGGGGAACCCTGCGGAATCGCTGGGCTTGAGCGTGGTTCGCGATCGCTCCCTTTTGTTCCCACAGCAATCTCGGGAACGGGACTCACGAGGCGTGCATTTTTCGCGGCATGATGCACTTCCGTGCCCCAATCAGGAGTTGACCAATGTCGAGCATGCCTTTTCGTAGCAGCCGTCCGGACAGCTGGACCACCCCTCAGCCGCACACCGACGCAACGATGCGGATGATGAAGTACGGCAAGATCCAGCCGATGCACCAGCCGACCTTCTGGGAACGGCTTTTCGGCGCGATCTGAGAATCGCGAAAACCCAAATGAAAAGGGCCGGAGCGCTTGGCTGCGCTCCGGCCCTTTTCCCTGTGGGGTGAGATTTCCCGCTAGTATTCCTCGGGCTCTTCCGGCGTGTCCGCGTGGAAGTCCTTGCCCGCCGTCCGGTTGCCGCGGGCCAGCGCAAAGACCACGCCCGAGAGCAGCAACAGGCCGAGCAGGTTGGGCAGCACCATCAGCGCGTTGGCGATGTCGCCCATGCGCCAGATCAGGTCGCTCTCGCGGCTCGCACCGATGAAGATGCCCACGCACCACAGCACTCGCCAGATCATGTGGAGGATCTTCTCCCCGCCCAGCGTCGATCCGGGAATGCGATCGTAGAGGAAGGTGATCGCCCGCTCGCCGTAATAGCTCCAGGTCAGCAGCGTGGTGAACACGAACAGCAGCAGCGCGAGGCTGGCCACCAGCGTGCCCAGCGGGATGCTGCCGATCGCGAAGGGGAAGGCGGCGGCGAACGCGCCGCTGGTCACCGCGAACCCGTCGAGGTCGGCCTGCCACGCATGCAGCACCGGCTGGCCGGCGTGGGTGAAGTTGCCTTCCACCGTCAGGATCACCAGCGCGGTCATGGTGCAGATCACGATCGTGTCGATGAAGGTGCCCAGCATCGCCATGCGGCCCTGGAACTCCGGATCATCGGTCTGCGCAACGGCGTGCGCGATCGGGGTGGAGCCCTGGCCGGCCTCGTTCGAGAACAGGCCGCGTGCCACGCCCGCCCGGATCGCGAGGATCACCGCCGCGCCGACGAAGCCGCCGCTGGCCGACTGCACGTTGAACGCACCGCCGAAGATGCGGCTGAAGGTTTCCGGGATGTCCTGGATGTTCAGGATGATCGCGATGATCGCCATCACGATATAGGCCAGCGCCATGATCGGCACGACGCTTTCGGCGACGCGGCCGATCGACTTGATCCCGCCGATGATGACGATGAAGACCAGAATCGCGACGATCAGCCCGCCGAGCCATTCCTGAATGCCGAACAGTTCGTTCAAGCCGTCGGCGACCGCGTTCGCCTGAATCGCGTTGCCGGTCACCAGACCGCTGATCAGCGTGCCGATGCAGAAGAACACCGCGAGCCAGGTCCACTTGGGGCCCAGACCCATCATGATGTAGCTCATCGGGCCGCCGCGATAGGTGCCTTCGCTGGTGGTTTCGCGATAACGGATCGCCAGCGCGCCCTCGGCAAAGGCCAGCGCCATGCCGAACAATGCGGTGACCCACATCCAGAAGATCGCGCCGGGGCCACCCAGCGCAATCGCGGTCGCGACCCCGGCGAGGTTACCCGTGCCGACCTGACCGGAAAGCGCGGTGGAGAGCGCGGCGAACGGCGAAATCTCGCCCGCGCCGCCTTTCTTGCGGCCAGCGAACAGGTTTTTCACCGCCGATCCTAGGTTGGTGATCGGATAGAACCTGAGGCCGATCATGAACCACAGGCCTGCGCCCAGCAGCACGATCGCTAGCGGCGGGAAGGGCAGCACCTCTACCCCGTCCCAGGTTCCGCCCCAGATAAAATCTGCGACATTGGTCACCGGGCCGAGCAGTCGCTCGTCCAGCGTCATCTGCGGATCCGCAGCCATATTCGAATTTCCCCCTGATGCGTCCCTTGAAGCGCGGGAGGCTATAACCGCGTGCCGGGCAGCGCAACGCATTTTCCCCGGTGCTTGCGTTTGCGCGTGAGCGGGCCTAGATGCGACCGGGTCTCTCGACATCGAAGCCGCAGACCCGCCCTCACGATCAGCCGATCATGAAGGCGATCCCGGCTTCCCGGAAGAGACGCGAAATTCTGGTTCGACACTCATCAGGTGGAAACGGCGGACATGGCCGAAAGCAAAGCCCAAACGAAGAAGCGCAGGACATCTCCCGGCGAATTCTTCAATCAGGTCAAGGCAGAGACGAGCAAGGTCGTCTGGCCGACCCGTCAGGAGACGGTCCAGACCGCGATCTTCGTCAGCATCCTGGTGCTGATCCTTTCGCTCTTCTTCCTCGGTATCGATACGCTCTTCGGCGCCGTCGTCCGCTTCCTTCTCACGCTCGCCTGAGGCCCGCAGACAATCAATGGCACGCTGGTACATCATTCACGCCTATTCCGGTTTCGAGAACAAGGTTCGCGACGCGATCATCTCCGAGGCTGAGCGCCTCGGCCTTTCCGAAGGGGTCGAAGAGGTCGAAGTCCCGACCGAGACCGTGACCGAGCTCAAGCGCGGCAAGAAGGTTCAGGTCGAACGCAAGTTCATGCCCGGCTACGTGCTGGCCAAGCTGAACATGACCGACGATATCTATCACCTGGTCAAGAACACGCCCAAGGTCACCGGCTTCCTCGGCGCGGGCAACAAGCCGCAGGCGATTTCCGAGAAAGAGGCCGCGCGCTATTTCGGCGGGGTGGAAGAGGCGAAGGCTGCACCCAAGCAGCAGGTTTCGATCGATTACGAGATCGGCGATCAGGTCAAGGTGCTCGATGGGCCCTTCGCCAGCTTCAACGGCGTGGTCGAGGAACTCGATTTCGACAAGTCTAAGGTCAAGGTCTCGGTCTCGATCTTCGGCCGTGCGACCCCGGTCGAACTCGACTTCGAACAGGTCGAACTGGTCAAGTAAGCCGCCGCCGGGCGCGTTGGATGAAGACGCGGCCCGGCATCTGCAATCGCAAGAAACGCTTTGCCAGCCGTGAGGCTGCCGAACGGGTGGCGCAGGCCGCACCGTTCACGCTGCGAGCCTATCGCTGCGAGCTGTGTCACCAGTTCCATCTGACCAGCCGGACCAAGGGGATGCAGATTCCGCGCCACGAACTGGGGCGGCCCGAACTCCGGCATTCCTGAAGCTGCCCGGCTAGCTCAGCCAGCCCAGGCTCTCGCTGTAGGCAAGGCTGAGCATCAGCGTGTCGACTGCCGCGTGGGCGAGGATGCAGGCCCACAGATTGCCGCGATTGGCGATCCGCAGCCAAGCGAGGAACAGCCCGACCGTCGCGGTCACCAGCACCCCGCCAAGCCCCTGATAGAGATGCGCCAGCCCGAAGATCGCGGCCTGGATGATCGCGGCGGGCCACTTCGCACCACGCATTCCGCGCAGTCGCATCAGCCGGTCCATCAGGAACCCGCGATAGAGCAGTTCTTCGCCGAAACCTGCGGCAAACCACGCGACCAGCACGATCCACAGCGCGAAGCTGACCGGGCCGGCCGTTGCCAGATCGGTAATCATCGAAATGTCGACCTTGGGCAGGTCCAGCGCATCGATCGCCATCCCGCCCAGTCCGAACAGCGCGACGATGCCTCCCAGGCCCAGCGCCGCCAGCCCCAGCGTGCGCCGCGGATTGACCGGCGGGCGGATGCTCCACGCGTGGCGCAGGCAACCGTCGGATGCCAGCCAGGCGCGCGCCACGATCAGCGCGGCGAGCATGCTGAGCACTGCGCTGGACAGCAGCATGGGATTGGTCATCACGAAATTCTGCGCGTCCCCGCCGCTCGCCAGCAGAAAGGCGAAGGGCACTGCGACCGAGACGCCAAGGTAAACCCCGGCGACGGTGGCAAGCTGAAGCACGAACCGCAGCCAGCTGAGGCGGCGAAGGCGGTTTCTGGCGAGGGAGCGCTGCTTCATCTAGTCCTATACGTGTAGGATTGCCTGCGGTTTCGCAACCGCCCGCTGGCCCCGGCGGCTTTCCTACTTCGACACGCTCTGCAATGATCGGCGCGGTGTTCCTTCAGGGACGATCGCGGTTCGGAAAAAGACGCCTGCAACGGTGTCGATGTGTCACCCCAGGGTGAAGCGCGGCTTGGGAAAAGGTTCGATTGTCAGGGCCTTGGAGCGGATCGGTCCAAGGTTGGTCCAGGGTGACACATGGGTGACACGTGTCACCCTGTCGCCGGGGCAGAAGCCCTTGCCTGAACCGGGCTGCTAACGCCTCGGAGCAATGGCTTTCCCGGCCGCGAATCGCTTGCATTTCGCGGCAAAATCGCTATCTGCGCCGCTTCCCGAGCACAGCTTTGGAAAACCCCATGCGGGAGGCGATCCCTGGATCGCCGCTCACCGCTTACCATGAGCGTGGTGCGAAATCGCTACGCGACAGTGAGAAAAGGAGGCCTCTCATGGCCAAGAAGATCGAAGGTTACATCAACCTTCAGGTGCCCGCCGGCACCGCCAACCCCTCGCCGCCGATCGGCCCTGCGCTGGGTCAGCGCGGCGTGAACATCATGGAATTCTGCAAGGCGTTCAACGCCGCGACGCAGGACCTTGAAAAGGGCGCTCCGATCCCGACCAAGATCACGGTCTATGCGGATCGCAGCTTCACCTTCGTCACGAAGTCGCCGCCCGCCAGCTTCCTCATCAAGAAGGCGATGAAGATCAAGTCGGGCTCGAAGGAGCCGGGCAAGAACATCATCGGCTCGATCAAGACCAGCCAGCTGGCCGAGATCGCCGAGACCAAGATGAAGGATCTCAACGCGAACGACATCGACCAAGCGGTCAAGATCATCGCCGGTTCCGCCCGTTCGATGGGCATCGAAGTGGTGGAGGGCTAACCGATGGCTACTTTGAGCAAGAAGCAGAAGACGCTGGCCGAGAAGCTGGACGCCGAAAAGCTGTACACCTTCGACGAAGCGCTTTCGACGCTGCGCGAGCACAAGGCGAAGTTCGACGAGACCGTCGAAGTCGCGATGAACCTCGGCGTCGATCCGCGCCACGCCGACCAGATGGTCCGCGGCATGGTTTCGCTGCCGTCGGGCACGGGCAAGACCGTGCGCGTCGCGGTGTTCGCCAAGGGCGACAACGCCGACAAGGCTCTGGCCGCCGGTGCCGACAAGGTTGGCGCCGAAGACCTGATGGAAGACATGCAGGCCGGCAATCTCGATTACGACCGCGTGATCGCAACGCCGGACATGATGGGTGTCGTCGGCCGTCTCGGTAAGGTGCTGGGCCCCAAGGGCCTGATGCCGAACCCGAAGCTGGGCACCGTGACCCCGAACGTGGAACAGGCCGTGAAGGACGCCAAGGGCGGCCAAGTCGAATTCCGCGTGGAAAAGCAGGGCATCATCCACTCCGGCCTCGGCAAGCTGTCGTTCAAGGACGAAGAGCTGAAGACCAACTTCAAGGCCTTCACCGACGCGATCGTCAAGGCGAAGCCGTCGGGCGCGAAGGGCAAGTACCTCAAGAAGGTCACCCTGACCTCCTCGATGGGCCCGGGTCTGAAGATCGACCTGAGCGAAGTCGAAGGCGCGTAAGCCTTTTACTTCACTGGAAATTTCAGGAGGCCGGGGCGGAAACGCTCCGGCCTTTTGCTATGCCTTGAGCAGCCTGCGCGCCGAAGCCAGCGAGCGATTGCCCTGCACCAGCACCTTGCCCCGGGCCACGCCCGCATCGAAACCGGCCCGCGCACCCAGCAGCATGCGGTTGGCGAGGGTCGGTCGCAGCAGCACGAAGGAACAGCAGGCAATGGCGTGTGTGCCGAACAGCGCCTTGTGCGCGCCTTCCCCCTCGGTGAAATCGAAGAAACGGAAGCGCTCTTCCTCGAACAGCATCCGCAGTGCCTCCATCTGCAGCACCGTCCCGGCGGACAGCCCTGCATGCGCGGGATCATAGCCGAGATGGGCATAGACCAGCGTGTCCCCGCGCACCGGCAGCGACAGGTACGCGACGGGCTCGCCATGCAGGAACAGCAGGAAACACCGCATCCGGTCAGCCGCAGCATCGGCCAGCATCGTGGCCCGCGCCTGCTCGCTATCGGGCAGCCCGGCATCGAGCAGCCGCGCCTGATAGGTCTTTTCCGACAGCGGCAGAGTCAGATCGAGAAAGCGCGCGACCTCCTCCGGCGTGCAATAGCTGCGCACATCGAGCGTGCCGCCATCGGCCTGCGCGAACTTGCGCGACTTGCGCCGCAGCGTGCTTCGCGTCTTGCCCGAAAAACGGGTGAGGTATTCGTCGAAACTGCCGTCCATCGCGATGTAGTGGCGGCGGAAATCCTCGCGTGCGCCCACGATATGACCGGGAAAGCGCGCCGCGATTGTGTCTGCCATGGCCACCGGCGCGGACAGGACACGTACTCCGTCGGCAGTCGCGTTTGCGTGGTCAGGCGTGCGCCCTACCAGCGCGTCTTCGAGTGAAAAGGCCAGCGGCGTGAGCATGCGCCTGGCCGAGAACAGCCGCCGCGCGCCCAGCGTGAAGGCGATCTGGACCGGCTCGGCGGCCATTACTGCGCGCCGTAGAGCGTGTTCGAAACCGCCTGTTCGGCATAGCGCAGGCCCACCGTCCACGCGCTGGCCGGGACCGGGCGGGGCATCTCCGAGCGCCGGAAGACCCTGACCGGGGGCGACTGGTTAAAGTCTGCGGTCCACAGACCATCGGTCTCTGCAAGGAAGCGGCACAACCCCTCGAAGCGATTGCGCACGACCTTGTTCACCGCGAGGCTGCGGCGGTTGATAAGCTCGAAACTGTGCGAAACGATGGTGAAGCAGGTCATCCGCCCGTCGCGGGCATGGAGCAGAGCTGCCTCCATCTCCTTCAGCGAAAGCGCGGTGATCTGCGCATGCCGAACACCGCCGCCGATATCGCCGACGCAGGACACCGGCACTTCGACAATGCCCTCGTAGAGCAGCGGCTGGGTGTCGGTTGCGCGCAGGTCGAGTGCGCTGTCACCATCGGAGATGCCAGGGGTATGGCTGCTGTCGTAGTGCAATCCTATCTCGTTGAGCGCGCGCAGGGTATCGCGGTTCGCACCATAATTGCCCGCGCGGAAGGCGACTGGCACCGGAGCCCCTGCCGCCACCAGCGTGTCGCGCGCCCATTCGAGGATGCGGCATTGCTCCTCGAACGCGAAGTCCTTGATATTGCGTCCGGCCAGTCCGTCGAATGGTCCGCCTGCCGGGGCCAGCCCAAGCCACTCGGTGTGGCAACGCAACTGCACCTCCTGCCCTGCGGCGAGGATTGGTGCGACCACATCCTCGATCGCGCCAACGCCCCAGATCAGCGCAGGCATCGGATCGACGAAGAACACCGCGCGCTGGCCGTATTGCTCCAGCAACTCCAGCTTGTGGGTGATCCCGGCAGGCCCATCGGGTGTGATGCATGCGATCGATCGCGCGAAGTTCTCCGCCCGATCGACCCGGCATGGCCGATGCGGCAGGGCGGCCGAATACTCGGTGTCGATGGTGAGGTAGACGCTGGTCATGGCATGCGCAGGTTAGCCACGTTTCGGTTAAGACGGGGTTCGCGTCGCCCTTGCGGCGTCAAATCCCGCCCGCGACCGGCGCGTGGCCTGCCTCGCTCAGGCTGTCGCGCAGGTCCTTTGCGCATGCCGCCAGCGCTTGCGCATCGGTCGACCGGATGACGAAGTTCGCGCCGACCTTGCCTTCGCGGAAGAACGGGTAGCTGCCGATCTGGCAATCCTCGTGCGCCTTTTCGATCTTGCGCAGCAGGCCCGCAACCTCGCTCTCGGCGGTCCAGCAGCCCATCGTTTCGCTGAGCAGCGGGGCACCGCCTTCAAGCGTGCCGGTCAACGCGTCGAGCATGCCTGCGGTGATGTGCGGCACGCCGGCCATCAGGAATACGCTGCCGATTCTGATCCCTGGCGCGCCGGACATGCGGTTGGGAATGAGTTCGGCCCCTTCGGGCACCCGGGCCATGCGCAGCCGGTCTTCGGTCAGGCCGCCCGGCTTGTCCGTGTAATAGCGTTCGAGGATCGCCCGCGCTTCGGGGTGGATCACCACCTCGCGCCCCAAGGCGGCGGCAACTGCGTCCACCGTGATGTCGTCATGGGTCGGCCCGATCCCGCCGGTGGTGAAGAGGTAGTCGTTGGCGCTGCGCAGCGCGTTCACCGCCTCCACGATCCGGTCCTGCACGTCGGGCACCACCCGCACCTCGGCCAGGCGGATGCCCTGAACCTGCAGCCATGCGGCGACCTGCGCGATGTTCTTGTCATGGGTGCGGCCGGAGAGGATCTCGTCGCCGATGACGACCAGCCCCGCGGTCCAGATACGTTCGCTCATAATGCTCTCAGGTGGTGCTGCCGGCGGTGGTCGTCCGGGCGGGTGCGGCGTCGCTCGCCGGGGCGTGGGGCAGCGCGCGGAAGTGCAGGATACCATCGTCGACCGGATCGCTCTTCATCTGCTTGCGGTCGACCCGGTAGTCCTGGTTGAGCCGCCACGGGAAGCCGACCGCGTTCTTCGGCATGATCGCCTTTGAGCGCTGGATGTAGCCGGACGAGAAATCGAAGATGTCGTCCTCCTCCAGCGCGGCCTCGTCTGCCGCCGAGAGAGCGGGCACCGCGATGTCCATGCCCTTGGCGTCCATCATGTTCAGCACATCGCACACATAGGCCGCGTTGAGGTCCGCGCGCAAAGTCCAGCTGGCGTTGAGATAGCCGAACACCACCGCGAGGTTGGGCAGGTTCGAGAACATGCACCCCTTGTAGTAATAGCGCTGCGAGAAATCGACCGCCTCCCCGTCAACCGAGATCGCGATCTTGCCTGCCACGGCCAGCTTCAGCCCGGTCGCGGTAACGACGATGTCCGCGCGAATCTCCCGCCCGTCCTCCAGCACCACCGCGTCCTTTGCGAAGCGGGCGATGCGCCCGGTGACGACCTCGGCCTGCCCATTCTTGATCGCCTCGAACAGGTCCGCATCGGGCACCAGGCACAGGCGTTGATCCCACGGATCGTAAGGCGGGGTGAAAGCTGCCTCGTCGTACTTGTCGCCCAGATGTTCCTGCATCTTCTTGGTCAGGAACTCCTTGACCTTCTCCGGCTGGCTCTGCGCGCGCTTGAAGCCGATGTCCTGCATGACCACGTTTTTCCAGCGGGTGATCCTGTAGGCGGTTTCCTCGGGCAGGACCTTGCGCAGGAAATTGGCGAGCCCGTCGCGCGCGGGGCGGCTGAACATCCAGGTGGGCGTGCGCTGGAGCATCGTCACCTTGGCCGCCTTGCCTGCCATCGCGGGCACGATCGTCACCGCGGTCGCGCCCGATCCGATCACCACCACGTGCTTGCCCTCGTAGGGCAGGTCTTCTGGCCAGAACTGCGGGTGGACCACTTCGCCCTCGAATTCGCCCAGCTCGAAGCCGGGGT
The DNA here is from genome assembly GCA_001306305.2 of Citromicrobium bathyomarinum. Taxonomy (NCBI): domain Bacteria; kingdom Pseudomonadati; phylum Pseudomonadota; class Alphaproteobacteria; order Sphingomonadales; family Sphingomonadaceae; genus Citromicrobium; species Citromicrobium bathyomarinum. Next base: position 3,242,767 of record CP155577.1, on the reverse strand, counting down.
CGTAGGGTTCGTCATAATCGTAATAGCCCGAACCGAGATAGAGCCAATTCGCGGTCAGCCGCTTGTGCTCGCCTTCGGCGGTTACGACGGTGACGATCCAGCGCGCGGTGCTGCTGTCGAAATCCGCGCTCTCCACCTTCAGCCCGAAGCGGATGTTCTCGCGAATGCCGCGCTCGTCGACGATGCGGTTGAGGTATTCGAGGATGGAGGATCCGTCGGCGATGCTCTTCTCGTGCCGCCAGGGCTCGAACACGAAGCCCAGCGTATGCATGTCACTGTCCGAGCGCACGCCGGGGTAGCGAAACAGATCCCAGGTCCCGCCCAACCGCTCGCGCCTCTCGAGGATGGCGTAGCGCTTGTCCGGGCATTGCGCTTCCAGATGGGCGGCCATGCTGATGCCGGAAATGCCCGCGCCGACAATCAGCACGTCGAAATTGGTGTCACTACTATCCATCGCCCATCGCTCTCCGTCTTTGTTCGCAACCTATCGCATGATCCGCCCGATGGCGAGAGGGTGGCTGACGCCGCTGCGCATCGTGGCTAGGGCGTTGAACATGCCCTGCAACCCGCTCCGCTTCGTTCTTCTGGCCACCGCTGGCCTTGCCACGCCCGCACTGGCGCAGGAGGCGACCGATGGCGCGCAGGACACGGTGATCGTGGTCACTGGGCGCGGGCTGGAGGAGACCCCCGCAGCGCCTGCATATGGGACGGTCGAGATCACCCGGGAGGAGGTGCTGGGCACTCCGTCGGGCCGGATCGAGGAGGCGCTGGCAGGCGTCGCAGGCTTCCAGCAATTCCGCCGCTCGGACAGCCGATCCTCCAACCCGACCGCACAGGGCGTGACCTTGCGCGCGCTCGGTGGCAACGCGACCAGCCGCGCGCTGGTGACACTCGACGGGGTGCCGGTGGCGGACCCGTTCTTCGGCTACATCCCCTTCGCCGCGCTGCTGCCCGAACAGGTCGGGCGGATCGCGGTGACGCGCGGGGGCGGTTCCGGCCCGTTCGGCGCAGGTGCCTTGGCGGGGACGATCGCGATCGAGAGCCTGTCGCCCGAGATGCAGGCCCCGCTGGGCGCGAGCGTGCTGGTGAATGATCGCGGTGGGACCGAGGCGGCGGGCTCGTTTTCTCAAGCGCTTGGCGAAGGCTACGCGACCGGCGCGGTCCGTTGGGATCGCGGGCCGGGGTTCTACACGGCCCCCGAAGACCAGCGCGTAGCTGCCAGCGTGCCCGCGCGGTTCGACAGCGTCTCGGGCCAGCTGCGCGCGGTGGTGCCGCTGGCGAGTGATCTGGAACTGCAAGCGCGGGTGCTGGCGTTCGACGATGCGCGCACGCTGCGCTTCGACGGGGCGGACAGTTCGGCGAGTGGGCAGGATTATTCGGTCCGGCTGGTCGGGCGCGGGCGCTGGCAGGTGGATGCGCTGGGCTATGTGCAGGCACGCAATTTCTCCAACCTGATCGTCAGTTCGAGCCGGTTCGTCCCCGTACTCGACCAGCGCAACACGCCCTCGACCGGGCTGGGGGGCAAGATCGAGGTCCGCCCGCCCGTTGGCGATGCGCATACTTTGCGCGTCGGGATCGACTATCGCCGGGCGTCGGGAGAATTGCAGGAGACCCCGATCAGTGCGTTTACCGGGCAGGTCACTGCGCGGCGGCGTGCAGGCGGGGTCACCAGCGATCTCGGGATCTTCGTAGAGGACGACTGGGAAGTAGGGCAGCTGGTCCTGACCGGCGGGCTGCGTGCCGATCGGACGGTGATCGCCGACGGCTTCTACCGCGAGAGCAACGCGGCCGGCGTAGTGGTGACCGACACTGCCTTCGCCGACCGCAGCGACTGGACGCTGAGCTGGCGCGGCGGTGCGCTGCTGCGGGCGACGCCTTCGCTCGACCTGCGGGCGGCGGCCTATAGCGGGCTCCGGTTGCCGACCCTGAACGAGCTGTACCGTCCCTTCGTTGTCTTCCCCGTGGTGACGCAGGCCAATGCCGACCTCGCCAACGAGGAGCTGCGCGGGGTCGAGCTGGGGCTCGACTGGCGACCGCTCCAAGGGGTCGCGCTATCGCTGACCGCGTTCGACAACCGGCTGGAGAACGCGATCGCCAACGTTACGCTTGGCCCGAACCTGCGCCAGCGGCGCAACCTGCCCGCGATCGAGACGCGCGGGGTCGAAGCCGGACTGCGTGTGGCGCGGGGGCCGATCCGCTTTGACGGCAGCGTGAGCCACTCCGACCCGCGCATCGAGGGCGAGGGGGCGTCGCTGGCGCTCGACGGCAACCGCCCGCCGCAAAGCCCGCGCTGGATGGCGGCGGCGAGCATCGCCTACACCCCTTCGGACCGGACCCGGATCGCGCTCTCGCTGCGCCATGTAGGCGATCAGTTCGAGGACGACCTTGAAACCGATGTGCTGCCCGCCTTCACCACGCTGGGGGCCTATGCACAGCTACCGCTTGTAGGACAGCTCGATCTCGTGCTGCGGGCCGAGAACCTGTTCGACGAGACTATCGTCACCCGCAACGATGGCGGCGATCTGGACCTTGGCGCGCCGCGTACGCTGTGGGCTGGGGTTCGTTACGGCTTCTGAAGTTCGGGCGAGGGATCGCGCACGTCGTCCACGCCTTCGAGGATTGCTGGGTCGAGGTTGTCCCCGTGCATCACCGAGATATCGCCGGTGGTCTCCAGCACCACCGCGCGCACATCGTCGAAACTCATCGTGTTCGATTCGCGCAGCTTGGCGATGATGTCGGATCGTGACACGCGGGTCTTGCTCATCGCTTCGGTACAGAACCGGCCGTCGATCATCAGCAGCACGGGATCGTTCTGGATCGTCTCCTCGAACGTCTCGGATTTCTTGCGAATTTTCGCGATCAGCAGCTGCACCGCGAACAGCGCGAACATGACCACCGCTGCCTGCGCAAAACCCTGCCAGTCGGTCGCGCGGCCCATCCCGGCGAGCACGGTGCCGCTGGCGACGGTGATGACGAAGTCGAAATTCGTCATCTTGGAAAAGCTGCGCAGGCCGACGATGCGGGTCAGCGCGATGACATAGACGATCCCGATCGCGGTCAGGATCGTCCCGCGCGCGATCAGGTCGTAGGTTGTATCGTCGAAGAACATGTGCGTGCCTCCTGTGGTCGACGGAGAAAGGACATTCCCGGTGCGCCACAAGCTCACCGGGAACGGGAGGCGGATGAACTCCTAGGCGTCGACGACCTTCTGCTCGATCGCGCCGAAGATCGAGTGGCCCTTCTCGTCTTCCATCCAGATCTTCACCGTGTCGCCCGGGTGCATGAAGCGCGTCTTGGCCTCGCCGCTGGCGATGGTTTCGATCATCCGGATTTCCGCGATGCAGGAGTAACCCTTGCCGCCTTCGCTGACCGGCTTGCCGGGATCGCCATCGGGACCCTGGTTGGAGATCGTACCCGAACCGATGATGCAGCCCGCGCCCAGATTGCGCGTCTTGGCCGCATGCGCGACCAGATCGGCGAGGCTGAAGGTCGCATCCTGGCCCACATCGGCGCGGCCGAAGGGATCGCCGTTATAGTCGACCATCAGCGGCAGCTGGATCACGGCATTCTTCCACGCATCGCCCAGCTCGTTGGGCGTCACGCATACGGGGCTGAAGGCAGTCGCGGGCTTGGACTGGAAGAAGCCGAAGCCCTTGGCCAGTTCGCCAGGGATCAGGCCACGAAGGCTTACGTCGTTGACCAGCATCAGCAGCTTGATGTGGTCGGCTGCCTTGTCCGAAGAAACGCCCATCGGCACGTCGTCGGTGATGCAGGCGATCTCGCCTTCCATGTCGCAGCCCCAGCTCGTGTCCTTGAGCGGGATGTCGGCGCGCGGGGGCAGGAAGTCGTCGCTGCCGCCCTGATACATCAGCGGATCGTGGTAGAAGCTTTCGGGCACCTCGGCACCGCGCGCCTTTCGTACCAGTTCGACGTGGTTGATGTAAGCGCTGCCATCGGCCCACTGGTACGCACGCGGCAGCGGCGAATGCGCCTCGCGCTCGTGGAAGCGTTCGCAGGGAACGGCTTCGTTGTTCACATCGCGGTAGAGCGCTTCAAGCTTGGGCGCGATATTGGCCCAGTCGTCGAGCGCGTCCTGCATGGTCGCCGCGATATTGTCCGCCGCACAGTAGCGGGTGATGTCTTTCGAGACGACCACCAGCTTGCCGTCGCGCGTTCCGTCATTGAGCGTGGCGAGTTTCATTGGACTGTCTCTCCTTCGGGGGTGTCGTTCTGGTTGTCGGGGTGCGCCCGCTGCACTTCATCCAATGCGAGGCAGGCGGCTTCGATCCGGGTTGTGTGCGGCGCAGCTGAGAAATCGTAGCCAAAGCGGCGTGCGTTGTAGATCTGCGGCATGAGCACGACTTCGAAGAAGCCGGGCTTGTCGAACAGGAAGTCGCCGGCGTTCAGCTGCGCAAGCCGTCGTTCGATCGGCTGCAATGTGCGCGCGAGCCAGTGGCGATACCACATGTTCACGCCGTCCTGATCCTGCCCGTATTCGCTCTTGAGATACTTCAGCACCGGCAGGTTGAGCGGCGCGTGCAGCTCGGTCGCGATGGCATAGGCCAGTTCGCGCGCGAGGTAGCGCTGTTCGATATCGGCGGGCAGCAGCGGGTTTTCAGGGTAGGCCTCGTCCAGCCATTCGATGATCGCCATCGACTGCACGCGGTCCTTGCCGTCGGCCTCCAGCATGGGAACCGTCGCAAACGGGTTGCGACCGGCAAAGGCTTCGCCTTTCTGCTGGCCTTCGACCAGATTGACCGGGCAATTCTCGTATTCGAGGCCCTTCAGTTGCAGCGCGAGCCGCAGGCGGTAGCTCGTGGAGCTGCGGAAATAGCCGTAGAGTTTCATCTCATCCTCTCCTGCGCCGGGCCGCTGGGTTCGCGGCCCTGACACACCTGACACACAGTCCTAAGACGAAAAACCGGCCTCCTGTTCCGAACCCTTGCCGGTCTCGGTCAGTGCGGGCGGGGAGGGCTGCATTCCCCGCCTATCGCACGGCTGGCGCATGTAGGACAGGCGGTCTTCAGAATGCCGGAATGCCCGTGATCGCGCGGCCCAGGATCAGCGCGTGGACATCATGCGTGCCCTCGTAGGTGTTGACCGTCTCCAGGTTCACCATGTGGCGGATCACCTGATATTCTTCGCTGATGCCGTTGCCGCCATGCATGTCGCGAGAGACGCGCGCGATGTTCAGCGCCTTGCCGACATTGTTGCGCTTCACGATCGAGACCATGTCCGGCGACCAGTTGCCCTCGTCCATCAGGCGCCCGACGCGCAAACTCGCCTGAAGCCCGAGCGCAATCTCGGTCAGCATGTCGGCGAGCTTGAGCTGGTAGAGCTGCTTGCTGGCGAGCGGCACGCCGAACTGCTGCCGGTCGAGCCCGTATTGCTTCGCCGCGTCCATGCAGAATTCGGCAGCACCCATCGCGCCCCACGAAATGCCGTAGCGTGCGCGGTTGAGGCAGTTGAACGGACCCTTGAGGCCCTGCACTTCGGGGAACATGGCGGATGCGGGCACGCGCACCTCGTCCATCATGATCATCCCCGTGGTGCTCGCACGCAGCGAGATCTTGCCTTCGATCTTGGGCGCGGAGAGGCCTTCCATGCCCTTTTCGAGCACGAAGCCGCGAATGGCACCGCCGTGTTCCTCGCTCTTGGCCCAGACGACGAACACGTCGGCGAAGGGCGAGTTGGAAATCCACGTCTTGCTGCCCGAGATGACGTAGTCGTCGCCATCCTTCTTGGCGACCGTCTTCATCCCCGCCGGGTCCGAACCTGCATCGGGCTCGGTGAGGCCGAAGCAGCCGATCAGTTCGCCGCTGGCGAGGCCGGGGAGGTATTTCTTCTTCTGCTCTTCGCTGCCGAAGGCGTGGATCGGGTACATCACCAGGCTCGACTGCACGCTGGCCATCGAGCGGTAGCCGCTATCGACCCGCTCGATCTCCCGCGCGATCAGGCCATAGGCGACGTAGCCCGCGCCCGCGCCGCCATATTCCTCCGGAATGGTCGCGCCCAGCAGGCCCGCCTTGCCCATCAGCGGGAAGAGTTCGGGCGCGCTGGTTTCTTCGCGAAAGGCCTCGATCACGCGCGGCTGCAGTTCGCTCTGCGCAAAGGCGTGCGCGGACTCGCGGATCATCCGCTCGTCCTCGGTCAGCTGGTCGTCGAGGCGGAAGGGGTCGGTGGCGTCGAAGGGGATCATATCGGGGCTCGCTAGTAGATGTGCAGCAGCCCATGGCAAAGGGACGCCCTCTCGGGCAAGCCCTGCCGTCCCGCCTGCCTGCGCCGAGGCGCGATCAGACGGTCTGGGCGTCCGGGGTTGCGGCGTCGATCATCGGCTCGTCTGCGGCCTGATCGCAGGGATTCAGAGTCGAATGTACCTGACTGAGGATTTCGCCGGGCGGGCAAGGCTTGGACAGCGCGGGCGCATCGGGGAAGCGCGCATCGACCTCGTCCAGCGGCAGGTGGCCGGAATGGAAGATCACCGGCACATCCTCCGCGATCAGCTTTTCCGCGAAGGGATAGACGACCGTGTCGTTCAGCCGAATGTCGAGGATCGCGAGATCGGGCCGCCGCTTCTGAAAGGCGAGCATCGCCGAGTTGAGATCGGCATGCGGGCCTTCGACGAGGTAGCCAGCCTCGGAAATCGTGTCGCACAGGTCCAGCCCGACGATCGGTTCGTCTTCGGCGATCAGGATGACAGGCTGGTCCATACATTCTCCCATCGCGATCGCCACGGCACGATCGGAATGCAAAAGAACGACCCTGAACCATGATCGTTCCAAAACGCACCGCATGGCAAGCGAAAACTTGCCCCCCGGCGCGCCCGGGGGAGGGGAGAATCAGAGCTTGCCGAAGCGCGCCTCGTAAGCGGCGGTGTCACCTTCGCTGAGCAGTTTGGCCTGCTCGATCCAGTTGTCACGCCGGATGCGGCCCTTGAACCGGCCCAGCTGGTCGTCAATCCGGTCGATATCCGCCTCGCTCCAACTCGCGATCTGCGCGAAGGAGGTGACCTCCAGCGTGTTCAGCTGCGTGGCAAGCTTGGGCCCGACCCCCTTGAGGCGGGTCAGGTCGTCTGCACCCTCGGGCGCTGCCTGCGCCGCCTCTTCCTGCGCAACGCCGGTGTTCACGGCCGCGCCTGCGCCGCCGAGCGAGGTTGCTGCGGCAGCGGGTTCGGCCCGTGGGGTGGGCACCGGGGGCGGTGCGGGAGACGGGGCGGGCTGCGGCTCCGGCTCCGGCTGGGGTGGCGGTGCAGCGTCCTTCGCTGCAGCGGGGGGCGCGTCGATCAACGCCTGGTTACGGCGCGTGCCGCCCGGCTCATCGCCGGTATCCTCGCGGGTGATCCGGGTTTTGCGCGAACCCGAGAGCAGGAACCAGGCGACCACGAAGCCGACCAGCACGGCCAGCAGGATCAGCAGCCAGTTTGCCTCGATCAGTTCAATCATGTGGGGCTAAGCCTCTCTAGCGTCTTTTGCCGTATTCTTGCTCGCGCATTAACGCGAAAGCCTCACTTGCGCAAAGACCAAAGGCCTGCGGCGAGTGCGCCAAGCCCGAGGCCGACGGCATAGGCGGCCAGCGCGAGCAGCACGAGTTCGAAGGAAATGGCCATTCTTCGCGTTGCTCCCTACCGTGCTGCCGGGGTGTCGATCGGGGTCGGACGGCTGGTCTCCATCGAGACCACGCGGAACTCGATCCTCCGGTTGGCCGGGTCCGCCGGGCTCAGGCCTTCGACCGGGCGCGAGGAGCCGAAGCCGTTGGCGATCAGGTTCTGCCCCGGAATCCCGCGCTCGATCAGTTCGCGGCGGACCATCTGCGCGCGATCCTGCGACAGCGCGAGGTTGACCTTGGGTGAGCCGGAGGTGTCGGTGTGGCCCGAAATCGCGACGATCGCGCCCACGCAGGGGCGCATCGCGGTGGCCAGTTCGTCGAGCAGTTCCTCGCTGCCGGGGATGAATTCGGCGGAGGATTCCTCGAACCGGATCGTGCGTTCGGCCAGCACGCCGAGCAGCTCGCTCTCGCAGCGCAGCGATTCGATATCCATGTCGCCCGAGGCGAGCATCGTGCCGTCGGTCCAGTGGACCCCGCCAACGCCCGGAATTGCGGCGATGGCCTGTGCTATGCGCGCGCGCTCAAGCTCGGTCAGATCGCGCGCGGGGGTCAGCATCGGGTGACGGGTCGGCCAGCCACGCGCGGTGGTGAAGCGGACCGAAACCTTGCGGCCCGCGCCCTGCTGATCGGGCAGGGCAGCGGTAGCGGCCGCCAGGCGACCGACAAAAGCCGGACCGGTCTGCGTGGCACTGATCAGAGCCAGCGCGCACACAAGCAGCGCGCCGGCGATCACAATCAGGATGGGACGATTCCTCACCCCACCCCGATAGACAGTGCCTGCCCCAAAGGACAAGCGTGCGGGCCAGGCTTATTCCTGATCGAGCCCTTCGGCGACGCCGACCAGCTTGAGGAATTCCTGCCGGTAGAAGTCACGCTGCGGCCCGGCCAAGGCACGGATCGCATCGTAGGAATAGTCGTCCAGCAGCGTGTCGCCGCGCAGCTTCTGGGCAAAGGCGGCGACCGAGGTGGCGAAGGCAAAGTCGCCCGAGGGGGCGGGCGCGGCGGCCAGCATCCGTGCGGGCAGCGCCTCGGTGATCAGCGTCGAAGTGTCACCGTCCGGCTGCTTGTAGCGCAGCTTGACGAAGGCGGCTTCGGTTGCCTTGTCGCTCGCCGCCTGCGGGATCTTGTCCTGATAGCGGCGCTCGGCGATCCAGCCGTCGGCATTCGCGGGCACGACCTCGTAGATCGCGGTGACCTGGTGGCCCGATCCGATATCGCCCGCATCGACCGCGTCGTTATCAAAATCCTGTTCGCGAAGGATGCGGTTCTCGTACCCGATCAGGCGGTACTGGCTGATCACTGCGGGGTTGAACTCGACCTGGATCTTCACGTCCTTGGCGATGGTGTAGAGCGTCGCGCCGAGCTGTTCGCCGAGCACCTTGCGCGCCTCGATCGCGGAGTCGATGTAGCCGTAATTGCCGTTACCCTTGTCGGCGATCTGCTCCATCAGCGCTTCGTTGATATTGCCGCGCCCGAAGCCCAGCACGCTCATCGCGATGCCGTTCTTGCGCTTGTCCTCGACATATTCGAGCAGCTTGTCGTTGTCCGACAGGCCGACGTTGAAATCGCCGTCGGTGGCCAGGATCACGCGGTTGATCCCGTCGACCTTGCTTGCCTCGGCAACCTTGTAGGCCAGTTCCAGCCCAGCACCGCCGGCGGTCGATCCGCCCGCCTGCAACTGGTCGAGCGCAGCCATGATCTCACGCGAGTCGCTGGTCGGTTCGAGCACAAGGCCCGCCGCGCCCGCATAGACTACGATCGACACGCGATCCTTCGGCGTCAGCTGGCCGACCAGCGTCTTCATCGCGGTCTTCACCAGCGGCAGCTTGTCCGCGCTCGACATCGAACCCGATACGTCGAGCAGGAAGACGAGGTTGGCGGCAGGCCGCTCCGCCTTCGGAGCCTCGTATCCGGCGAGACCGATGCGGACCAGCCGCGTGTCGGCATCCCACGGCGTGCGTGCGACATCCATGTTGACCGTGAAGGGCGCATCCTGCGCGCTGGTGGGGCGCGGATAGTCGTAGCGGAAGTAGTTGACGAACTCCTCGGTCCGCACCGCGCCCTTGGGCGGCATCTGGCCGTCGGTCAGCATCCGGCGCGCGTTGGAATAGGCGCCCGTGTCGACATCGACCGAGAAGGTCGAGACCGGCTGTTCCAGCGTCACCGCGACCTCGGACACATCCTTGCCATCGTACCGCTCCCGGTCGGGCACGGTCGGAATGACGATCGAGGGCACGTAGCGCAGATCGGGCGAGGTGGTCTGCGGCTGCGCGGTCGCGTCGGCCTCCTCGCGCGAAATCCGCGATCCGGTGACCATGATCGCGCTGGGGGCGGCGAAGGCCTGCGCCGAAGGCGACGGGGGTGGGGGCGGCGGAGGAGGTGGGGGAGGCGGAGGCGGCGGAGGCGGCACTTCGGCCGACCGCTCGGCCTTGGCGCCTGTCAGGACGATCTCGTCGGCATTGTCTGCGGTTGCACAGCCCGCCAGGGCCAGGCTGACGACCGTGATCGCCGCGACGTTCTTCATTCCCATCACCAAACTCCCCTTGATGCCTGTCGTTTGTATGATCCGGGAAGGGGGTCGCCCTTTGCCAGTGAACGCCCTCTGAATGCTGTCGCGCTAGCTCGCCGGCGTCTCTCCGTCCTGGCCAAGGTTGCGCCGGAACAGCACGCGGTCGTCTTCGCGGAAGCCGACGAACCACACGATCACCGCATAGGTCGCGAGGATGGCGGGAATGCCGACCACCAGCTCGACCCATTCGGGCAGCTGCGTCACCCCCCAGCCGACCAGCGCGGCGGGGATCGCGGCGATCACCAGCCCCCAGCGGAAATTGTTGACCGTCTCGCCCAGAATGCGGCCGAGCATCACGCTCTTGATAATGCTCGCAGCAGCAAGCGAGATGGCCAGCGCCAGCGCGGCGGCAGGCGCACGCAGGCTTTCGGCGAGCTCATATTCGGTGATCGCGACCATGAAGCCGATGGTCAGCACCGCCTGGAACGCGATCGTCGCGATCGAGACGATCAGGTTGCGCATCCGCGCGATGTAGATCAGCGCGCTTTCGGAGACGACCGCCAGCGCGGCGACCACTTCGGCCACCAGCAGGATCGAAAGCGCCCCGGTGCCGCTGACGAAGTCCGGCCCCAGCAGGCCCATCACCGCTTCGCCGGGGATCGCCAGCGCCAGCGCGATGCCTGCCTGCATGGCGACGATCCAGAAGCCGACCTGGCAGATCTGTTTCGCGATTGCGGAGCGGTCGCCCACCTTCAGCGCGGCGGTGATCACCGGGCCCAGGATCGGATCGAAGCTGGTCTTGAGCTTCTGCGGCAGCGTGGCGACCTGCTGCACCGCGTAATAGACGCCGACCTGCGAGGGATTGGCGAACTGGGCGAGGATGAACAGGTCGAGCTTGCGCGTGCCCCATTCGATCGCGTCCGCGCCTGCCAGCGGCAGGTTGCGCACCGCAAGGCGGAACACGCGCGCGGGATGCGGCAGCCAGCCGCGCGGCAGCCCGTAATGGTGGATCGCGGGCATGAACGCGGCGACCGACGCGGCGATGATCGACACGACATAGGCCAGTTCCAGCCCGCTGTCGGGCACCACGAAGAACAGCGCGCCCGCCGCGATGGAGATCGCCCACGGCTCCACGATCGCACGGCTGCGCACGGTCGCGCCGATATCGAACCGGTAGGCGCAGGCCGCCAGCGCAACCTCGGTCAGCGCAAAGGGCAGGATCGTGAACACCAGCAGCCAGGACAGATCGCCATTCGCGCCGTTGGGGAACATCAGTTTTGGAAACAGCAGCAGCAGGCCGGTGAAGACCAGCGAGGTGACCAGGCTGAGCGTCAGTGCATCGGCGACGGTGTGCGATGGGTCGCGCGTCTCGTTCTCGCTCAACTGCTGGGCGAGGCCGCGCTTCTGGCCGAGCACCGCGACCTGGCTAGCCAGTTCGATCACCACCAGCGCGGCGGCGAAGCGGCCCAGCATCTCGTCGCCATACAGGCGCCCGCCGATGAACAGGAAGGGGATGCGCGCCGCGAGACGGATCAGGAAGCCGAAGAAATTGGTCCGCCCGCCGCGTGCGAGCGCAGCCATATCGTCGCGCGGAGCTTCCTTGGCGGGAGCCTCGTCGCGCGGATTTCCGGTCGTGTCGTTCGCGCTCAAGCGGAGCGGCTTTCGGTGGTCAGCGGGCGGGCGAGCAGTGCGTCGGCAATATCGGCGGCCTTGGCGCCTTCGAGCATGGCGACCACCGCGTCGACGATCGGCATGTCGATTCCTTCCGCGTGGGCCAGCCGCTGCAGCACAGGCGCGGTGTGCGCGCCTTCGGCCACGGTCTGGCGGTTGGCCATCAGGTCGGCCGCGGCCTGCCCCTCACCGATCGCCTTGCCGAGCGAGAAGTTGCGGCTGGAGGTGGAAGAGCAGGTCAGGACCAGATCGCCCAGCCCGCACAGGCCGGTCATCGTGTCGAAACTGGCCCCGCGCGCCGCGCCGAACCGGGCCATTTCGGCGAACCCGCGCGTGATCAGCGCGTTGCGCGCATTCTGGCCGAGCGCCAGCCCGTCTACCACGCCGCAGGCAATGGCGAGCACGTTCTTGACCGCGCCGCCGATCTCCGCGCCGATCAGGTCGTCGCTGTAATAGGGGCGGAAGGTCGGGCGGGCGATCACCGGGGAAAGCCGCTTCCACTGCTCCTCACCGCCCTCGCACGCGAGGGTGACGGCAGCGGGCAGTCCGGCAGCGACTTCGTGCGCGAAGGTCGGGCCGGACAGCGCGGCGAGGCTCGCCCTGGGGCAGGTCTCGTGCGCCATGTCGCTCATCAGCGCGCCGGTCGATTGCTCGATCCCTTTGGCGCAGATCACCAGATCGCCGGAGAATTCGGGCATTTCGGCCAGCACCTTGCGCAGGTGCTGCGCGGGGGCGACCGCCAGGATGGTCTGCGCATCGGCGATATCGGCCAGGTCGCCGGTCGCGCGGATGGACGGGGCGAGCTGTGCATCGGGTAGAAAGGGCGTGTTGCGATGGTCGGCGTTGATCTCCGCCACCACTTCGGGCTCCAGCGCCCACAGCGTCACGTCGCGTCCATCGCTGGCGAGCATCTGCGCGAGCGCGGTTCCCCACGCTCCGCCACCAAGCACTGCTACATCTGCCATCAGGCCTTCACTCCCGCCCCGCGTGCTGGCTCTGCCTCGGGGTCGAGCGGCCAGCGTGGGCGTGCCTTGTAGTCGAGCGGATCGTTCTGGCCCAGCCTTTCACAGCCGGCCCATGCAATCATCGCGGCATTGTCCGTGCACAGCTTGGGCGGAGGAGCGACGAAACGCATCGCGTGGCGCTCCGCCAGCGCCTCCAGAGCGGCGCGTACGCTGGCATTGGCGGCCACGCCGCCTGCGACGACCAATGCGGGCGCATGGCCCGATGCCGCGATCGCGCGCTCCAGCCGGTCGGTCAGGCAGTCGATCGCGGCCTGCTGGAACGAGGCGGCGATGTCGGCGGTCGAATATTTGCCGCTGTCGTGCGCGCGCAGCACCGCGCTCTTGAGCCCGGCGAAGGAGAAATGCGGTTCCTTGCCGCCGACCAGCGGGCGGGGCAGGGGCACGGCTTTCGGATCGCCCTCGCGCGCCAGCTTCTCGACCGCGGGGCCGCCGGGGAAGCCGAGGCCAAGGATCTTGGCGGTCTTGTCGAACGCTTCGCCCACCGCATCGTCGATCGTGGTCGCCAAACGGCGGTACTGCCCCACGGCTTCGCAGCGCAGGATCTGGCAGTGCCCGCCCGAGACGAGCAGCAGGAGGTAGGGAAATTCGAGTTCGGGAGCGACCAGCCGGGGGCTGAGCGCGTGGCCTTCCAGATGATTGACCGCGATCAGCGGCACGTCGCTCGCCATTGCCAGCGCCTTGGCACTGACCAGCCCGACCATCACCCCGCCGATCAGCCCCGGACCGGCAGTCGCGGCGATCGCATCGAGATCGCCGAGCTGCATGCCGGCTTCGTCCATCACTTCGGCTAGCATCGGCGCGATCCGCTCCGCATGCGCGCGCGCGGCGATCTCCGGCACTACGCCGCCATAGGGGCGATGCGCTTCGTCCTGCGATGCGATCCGCTGCGCGATGATCCGCCGATCGGTTCCGACCAGCGCCACCGCGGTTTCGTCGCAACTGGATTCAATCCCGAGTACCACTGGCATGGCGCTTTCCCTTAACGCTGCGCCGGGCTAGGGCAAGCAAAGCCTATGAAAGCGATACCCGTCATCCGCCTCGGCACCCGCCGATCCCCGCTCGCCATGGCGCAGGCTCACGAGACCCGCGCGCGGCTGTGCGCCGCCCATGGATGGGACGAAAGCGCGGTCGAACTGGTCCCGGTGGTTGCCGGGGGCGACAAGGTGCAGGACCGCCCGCTGGCCGATGTCGGCGGCAAGGCGCTGTGGACGCGCGAGCTCGACGCGTGGCTCGACGAAGGGCGGATCGACGCGGCGGTTCATTCGCTGAAGGATGTCGAGACCATCCGGCCCGAGTGGATCACGCTCGCCGCGATCCTGCCGCGCGCGGACCGGCGCGACGTGCTGCTCGGCGCAAGCTCGCTGCGCAGCATCCCGCAGGGGGCCACGCTGGGCACCAGCGCGCCGCGCCGCGCCGCGCAGATGAAGAACCTGCGCCCCGATATCGAGACCGTGCTGTTTCGCGGCAATGTCGCCACCCGCATGGCCAAGCTGCAGGCGGGCGAGGCGGATGTCACGCTGCTCGCCGCGGCGGGGCTGGAGCGGCTGGGGCAGGAATCGGTCGGCACGCCGCTGCCGCTCGAAACCTGGCTGCCTGCGCCCTCGCAGGGGGCGATCGGGATCGAGTGCCGGACCGAGGATAGCGTGACCCGCGGGCACCTCGATGCGCTCAACGATGCGCCCACGCGGCGCGAGGTAGAGGCGGAGCGTGCGCTGCTGGAGGCGCTGGGCGGTTCGTGCCACAGCCCGGTGGGCGTGCTGGTCGAGAATGCGGATGAAGGCCTGCACATGCGCGCGGCGCTGTTCAGCGCCGACGGGGCGGAGCGGGTCGATGGTTCGAGCGACCTGACGCCGGGCGACGACGAGGCCATCCGCGCCTTCGCCGCCGACCTGCTGGCGCGCGCCACTCCGGGCATCACCGCACTGTTCACCGGCGCGAGCTGAGCGAAGGGCCATGGGTGCGACCGTCTTCGTGCTGCGGCCCGAACCGGGCCTTTCCGCCACGCTGGCACGCGGGCGCAAGCGGGGCCTCGCGATGGAGGCGATGCCGCTGAGCCATGCCGAGGCGGTTGCCTGGCAGGTGCCCGAGGGCGCGTTCGACGGCATCCTGCTGGGCAGCGCCAACGCGCTGCGCCATGCGGAGAAGGGTACGGACGAGGACGCGGGCCGAATTTCAGAGACAATGGGTGGCAGCGCGGCGGATACCGGCCTCGACATGCTGCCGCGCCTGCCGGTCTATGCGGTGGGCAAGGCGACCGCGCAGGCCGCCTGCTCGCTGCGATTTCCGATCGCGCAGGTGGGCGAGGGCGGGCTCCAGAAGCTGCTCGACACGCTGGCCCGCGATGCCCCGCTGCGGCTGCTGCGCCTTGCAGGCGAGGATCGCATGACCCTCTCTCCGCCAGAGGGAGTGACGATCGAGACCTGCACCACCTACCGGATCGTACACCGCGCGCTGGACGATCAGGATGCCGCGCGGCTGCGCGAGGGCGGGGTCGTGCTGCTGCACTCGGGCGTCGCAGCACGCCACTTCGCTGCCGAGTGCGAGCGCGCAGGTGTGGATCGCGCGAAGCTGTCGCTTGCCGCGCTCGCCCCGCGTATTGCATCACATGCTTCGGATGGCTGGAAAAACGTCGCTGTGGCACCCGAAACCAGCGACGCCGCGCTGCTTTCCCTGGTCGCAGATATGTGCCATTAACCAATAACCGCTAAGCTTCGGTGCGGGATCACGGAGCATACGGGAATGGAAATGTAATGGATTTGGATGAAGTCCGGCAGGGTAGCATGCGTCCGTCGCGTGCCTGGCTGGGCATGGTGCTGGTAATCGTGCTGCTGGTCGCGGCGGGGGCATTGTTTCTCGTCTGGCGGCCCGAAACCTATACCGAAACGGTTGCCGCACTGACCGACAAGAACAGCGACTCGAGCGAGCCGTCGGCCCAAGCGGGGGCCACCCCGATGGTAACCCCGGCAATGACCGAGCCTGCGCAGGTCGCGACGATCATTCCTACCCCGCGCCGTTCCGCGGCCACGCGTGCCCCCACCGCGCGCCAAACCGCTTCGCAAGCGAGTGCCGCGCGCGTGGAACAGCAGCAAGGCGGCATAGAACAACGGCTGGCCGAGGCCGAAGCGCGGCTCACCCGGCTCGACCTGCAGGCGCAGGCCGCCGCAGGCAACGCCGCGCGGGCCGAGGGTCTGCTGATCTCCTTCGCTACCCGCCGCTCGATCGAGCGTGGGGCAGAGCTTGGCTATCTGGCCGACCAGTTGCGCCTGCGGTTCGGCGATGCGCTGCCCAACGCGGTGCGCACGCTGACCGATATGAGCCGCAATCCGGTCACGCTCGACCAGCTTCTCGCACGGCTCGAAGGACTCGAGCCCAAACTGCGCTCGTCGCCGCAAGAGCCGAGCTTGCACCGCCTGCGGCGCGAGCTATCGAATCTGTTCGTCATTCGCCGTCAGAGTGCGCCTTCGCCTCGCCCGAAGCGGCGGATCGAACGGGCGAGAATGTTCCTGGAGACTGGTCGCTACGAGGCCGCGATCGAGGAAGTGCAGCACATGCCTGGGGCAGAGGCAGCCGACCA
Organism: Citromicrobium bathyomarinum; assembly: GCA_001306305.2. NCBI lineage: Bacteria > Pseudomonadati > Pseudomonadota > Alphaproteobacteria > Sphingomonadales > Sphingomonadaceae > Citromicrobium > Citromicrobium bathyomarinum. The sequence continues at coordinate 3,226,383 of CP155577.1, read as the reverse complement.
GTGGGTCGCGGACGTGCGCCGCTACGCTGCCGCGCAGCGCGCGCTTGACCTGATCGAAACCGCCGCCGTACTCGAACCGCGCAAGCTGCGTGATGGGTCGGGCGAGCGGATCGATCAGCCCAGCCCGGCGGTCGCGCCGGTGAAGCAGCAGCAGCGGTAGGGCACAGTCTCTCTCGGGCCGGGCAGCCGCCCGGTGCGAGACGAGGCTAGCCCTGCATCAGCGCAGGCACGTCTCCGCTCACTCCGCGCGCTTCGTCCATGAACCAGCGCTTGAGCGGCTCGATCCGCTGTACGCCTGCCATGCCCAGCCGCCGGATCGCCGAGGCACCAGGGCCGGAAACGCCGAACAGCCGGGTCAGCCCGTCGGTCGCCAGCGAGACCATGAATGCATCGAGCCCGCGCCAGCTCTCGTAGCGCGCCAGCATCTCCGCATCGCCCGGATCGAGGCCGAGCCGCTTGGCCTCCGCGATCACTTCCACCAGCGCGCCCGCATCGCGCAGGCCCAGGTTGAGACCCTGCCCGGCGATCGGGTGAATGCCGTGCGCCGCATCGCCGACCAGCGCGAGCCGGTGCTCTACGATCTTTGCGGTGTGGTGGAAGCCGAGCGGATAGGATGAACGTGGGCCGTTAGCCTGCAGATCGCCGAAGATACGGCCCATCCGCTTCTCGACCTCGGCGATGAAGGCGCGGTCGCCCATCGCGAGCACGCCGTCGCCATCGCTCTCGTCCACGGTCCACACCAGCGCGCTGCGGTGCCGGCCCTGCTCGTCGTCGAGCATCGGCAGCAGCGCGAAGGGGCCTTCGGGATAGAAGATTTCCCACGCGACATTCTCGTGCGGCTGGGAATGGATCAGCCCGGCGATGATCGCGCGGTGGTTGTACTGCCAGTTGGCGATCTTGAGCCCGGCCTCCTCGCGCGTGGGCGAGCGGCGGCCTTCGGCGGCGACCATCAGACGGCCCTTCACCACGGTCCCGTCGGCCAGCGTCGCGCTGACGCCATGATCGCTACGCTCGCGCGAGACCACGTCCACGCCCGCATGCCACGCGATCAGAGGCTCTGCCTTGGCCGCTTCGAACAGCGCGAGGCGCAGCTGCCGGTTGGCGAACATGCGGCCGAGCGAGCCTTCATGCTCCTCTGGCGCGAAGTCGATCCGACCGGGCTTGAGCTGGTCGGTCACCGCGATCTTCGCGATCGGGCAGCCATAGGGCTCGAGCGACTCGGCCAGGCCGATATTGGTGAACAGGTTCCAGCTGGCGGTGGAGATGGCCGAGGCGCGCCCGTCGAACCCTTCGGCGGTCAGGCTTGCCGGATCGGCGCGGTCGACCACATGGCTGGCGATGCCCTTCTTCGCCGCCGCCAGCGCCAGCGTCATGCCGACGAGTCCGCCGCCGAGGATCAGGAGATCGCGCGTGTCTGAAAGTTGGGGCATTGCTGGGCGCTCGCTCGCTTGTCTTGGGATTGCGACAGCCCTAGGCCGCTGGCGATGACCTCCGCAAGCCTCCCCGTGGTTCGCCGTGTGCTGGCGCTGTTCGTTGCGGCACTGTTCGCGGCGCTGGTTCCCAGCGCGGCGCAGGCACAGGACGCCAATATTGCCGCGCGTCTGCTGGTCGAAGGGCCGGTGGCGAAGGGCGGCGAGACGCGGATCGCAATCGAGTTCTCACCCAAGTCCGCTGAATGGCACGGTTACTGGTCCAATCCCGGCGATGCGGGGCTGGGGATGCAGGTCGAGTGGGACCTGCCCGCAGGAGTCACCATCGGCGACTTCCACTATCCCCCGCCCAAGACGCTGCTAATCGGCGGGCTGATGAACCACGTGTTCGAAGGCGACTACGCCGTCGTCGCGCCACTGCGCCTCGCGCCGGATGCGGCGGTGGACGGCCCGTTCGAGCTGACCGGCAAGGCCTTCTACCTCGCCTGCACCGACACAATCTGCGTGCCCCAGGAGGCGCGTTTGCGCGCGGTGGTCGGGGTGGGCGCGGGTGAACAGGATTCGCGCTTCGCCGCGTTCCAGAGCGCGCTTGCTGCCCCGCTCGATCAACCCGCACGTTTCGCGGTGGAGGGCGACAGCCTGCGGATCGCGATTCCCCTGCCCGCCAGCCTCGATGTCGGCACCCCGCATGTGTTCGTGGGGACGCGCGAACTGGTCCGCTACGCCGTGCCGCAGCGCTTTGCGCGCGCGGGCGACATGCTTGTGGCCGAGATCCCGCTCGCCGAAGGGGCGGCCATGCCCGCGGGCATTTCGGGCATCGTGCGGCTGGGCGATGGCACCGGGCTCCAGTTCGAAGGCGCGCCGGGCACAGTGCCCACCGGGGGCGAGCCGATCCGCATGGGCAGCGACTTGCCTCCATGGTGGGCGCTGCTGGGCGCGGCGCTGCTGGGCGGGCTGATCCTCAACGTCATGCCCTGCGTGTTTCCGATCCTCAGCCTCAAGGCGCTGTCGCTGGCCAAGGCGGGCGGGTCGGAGGCGTCGGCGCGCAAGGATGCGCTGGCCTATACTGCGGGGGTGGTGATTGCCTGCCTTGCGCTGGGCGGACTGCTGCTGGTGCTGCGCGCGAGCGGGGAAGCGGTCGGCTGGGCGTTCCAGTTGCAGGAGCCGGGCGTGGTGGTCGCGCTGTTCCTGCTGGCCGTGGCGCTGACCGCGAACTTCCTCGGCGCGTTCGAGATTCCCGGGATGGCGATCACCGGCGGCGGCGCGAGCGGGCGCGGCTCCTTCGCGACCGGGGTGCTCGCGGCGTTCGTGGCCACACCGTGTACGGGCCCGTTCATGGCTGCGGCTCTGGGCGCGGCGCTGGTGCTTCCGTGGCCTCTCGCACTCGGCCTGTTCGCCGCGCTGGGGCTGGGGATCGCGCTGCCGTTCCTGCTGGTCGGCTTCGTGCCCGCCATCCGCCAGCGGCTGCCGAGGCCCGGCAAGTGGATGGTGACCTTCCGCCGCTGGATGGCGCTGCCGATGGGGCTGACCGCGCTGGCGCTCGGCTGGTTGCTGTGGCGAACCGGCGGGACGATGTTCCTCGTCGTGTGTGTGGGCGCGGCGGCGAGCGTGCTTGGGCTTCTCGCGGTCCTGCTTGCTCCGGCGCAGCGGCAGCAGACAAGGCGCAAGCCGCTGATAGCCATGTTCGCGATCGTCGCGCCCCTCCTGCTTATGCAAGCGGCGGAGCAGTTCGATCCGGATGCCAGCAACCCGTCCAGCGACATGCTCGACAGCCAGCCCTTCAGCGAGGCCGCGCTGGCCCAGGCGCGTGCAGCAAACCGCCCGGTTTTCCTCTATTTCACCGCCGACTGGTGCCTGACCTGCAAGGTGAACGAGAGCGTCGCGATCGAGACGCAGGCGAGCGTGCAGGCGCTGGACGCTGCCGATGCGGTGGTGCTGCGCGGGGACTGGACCCGGCGCGATCCCGCGATCACCGCGTTCCTGACGCAGCAGGGCGTGGCGGGCGTGCCGCTATACCTGTGGTATGCGCCGGGCGCGAGCGCACCGCAGCGCCTGTCGCAGGTGCTTACTCCGCGGGTTCTTCCGGATCTGGCGACTGCTTCCGCGCAGCCAGACGACAGCTCTCGATAAGGTTGCGCGGAGCCTCGCTGGCGTTGAGCGCCAGCGTGCCCGCACCCGGAATCGTCAGTTCCACCCGGCGCAGGCCGGTCAGCACGTCGAGCTTTTCCGACGCGAGCGGGATCGTCCCCTCCCACAGGAAGGCGCGGCCATTATCGATGGCATCGACGGCAAAGCGTTCCTTGTGGCCATTGCCGACCATCGCCATCAGCGCCTGCGCGCCCTCGTCCGCCCGCACGAAGCGGGTCACGCGCAGCGATGGCGTTTCGCCTTCCATCTCGCACGCGATCGCGGCGAAAGGCTGCTGGCCGGGAATGCCATAGAGCAGGCGCAGCGGCGTCTGGCTGGGCGCCCACACCGCCCCTTGCGCATCGGGCGAGGCCTGCGGCTCGCTGGCGAAGCTTTCCGGCTCGGGCGGATCGTTACGCTCTTCGTAGCGCTCTGCCGCAGGCGGCTGGCACGCCGCCAGCGCGAGCGGGAGCGCGGCGAACAGGGCGAAAGTGCGACGCTCCATCAGCGGGCGCGGATGAAGGCGCGGATGTCGCGCGACAGCTTCGCCCGGTCCTCGTCGCGAATATACATCATATGGCCTGCGTCGTAGTAGTGGAACTCGACCCGGTCCTGCGGGATGCCCACGCGGTTCAATGAATATTCCGCGCCGAAGAAGGGCGTGGCGAAATCGTACCAGCCCTGGCCAACGAAGGTGCGCAGCTGCGAATTCTGGCGCATCGCATCGCCGATAAACGGCGCGACGTTGAGATAGGCACCGCGCCCCCGGCCCGACAGGCTCCAGTCCCAATAGCGCCCCGGATCGCTGCCGATCGCCTGGTACTCGCGGTCCGTCTCGAACCCCAGCGTATCGCGCGCCCAGGAATTGATCGCGGCGGTATAGCCCCCATCGATGCCGTAGAAGCTCGGGTCGTTGTCCGGATATTCGCCCGCATTGTCGTAATCCGTCCCTGTATAGCGGCTGTCGAGCCGGCCGATGGTCAGCCCCCGGTCGCGCAGCAGCTCCTTGTAGAAGCGCTGGTCGGTCACCCGCAGCTCCGCCTGGTCGAGGAAGGTCTCGGACAGGCCGGTCAGGCGGGAGAGTTCGGCGCGCACGCTCGCGCGTTCGGCATCGGGCAGGTCCTGCCCCTTCATCAGCGCGGTGGCATAAGGACCGATCGCGAACTGGCGGGCTTCCTCCGCTATTGCCTGCACCGACGGGGCTTGCGCTTTGCCGTGATAGTAGGCGGCGGTGGCCATATTGGGCAGCGCCATCACATAGGCCATCTCGTTGCCCGGCGTCGGCTCGCGCGCGGCGAAATCGAGAATGGTCGAGATCAGGATCAGCCCGTTGAGGCCGACGTCGTTGTAGGTCGCCCCCTCCAGCTCGCGCACCACCATCGCGGTGCGGGTGGTGCCGTAGCTTTCGCCGCCGAGATATTTGGGGCTGTTCCAGCGGTTATTGTCGTTGATCCAGCGGCGGATCACCGTGGCGACCGCGCGCGCGTCCTGCTCCAGCCCGTAATATTTCTCCGGGTCGGTGCCTTTCGTCAGGTAGCTGAAGCCCGTGCCCGGCGGATCGATGAAGACGAGGTCCGCGACGTCGAGCAGCGAATCCGGATTGTCGAGGATCGGGTAGGGCGGTGCGCCATCGTCGCGCGCGTCGCTGGGAATCGCCACCCGCTTCGGCCCGAACGCCCCCATCTGCAGCCACACCGAGCCAGAGCCGGGCCCGCCATTATAGATGAAGAACACCGGCCGCGAGGTATCGCGCGGGTTCTTCACGTAGCTGGTGGTGACGATCACCGCTTCGGGCTTGCCATCGTCGTTGGCCAGCACGTGCTCGGCGATGGTCGCGGTGTAGCCGATCCGCTGCCCGCCGAAGGTGCCGCTGAGGTCGCGGGTGCGGACCTGCGGGTCGATACTCGGCGCTTCCGACTTCGCGGCGTCAGCCTTGTCCTGCGCGATGGCGATGGTGGGAAGGGCGGCTGCCAGCGCAGCTGCGGCGGCAAGATTGCTGAACGTGCGAAGGATCATGGCGGCGCTATGCCAGCCCTTCACGCACGCGTAAATCCACCTGCGGGCAGCGCATGGCCGCTATGCGCAGGCTTCGATCCGCTGGAGCCGCATCGCGAAATCGCCATCGATCCCGTCGGCAATGATCAGCCCGACACTTTGCGCTTCCTGGGTTGCGAAAGCGGGCGCGTCGACCTGTTGCCCGAACAGGGAGGTTTCCAGCTTTGCAAGATCTATCGCCGCGACGGACCACTCCCCGGCACTTTCCCCGGGCGTCAGGGCCGCACGGTAGGCAATACGCCGCCCCCGCTCCCTCGCATCGGAGCGCAGCGTCACCTCGTAGGTGCGCGCATCGCCCGAATAGACGATCCGAAGCGTCCGCGCCCCGGCCATCGCGCCTTCGGGTAAGGTTCGTCGCAGAGAGGTGAACCCGCCGCCATTGGTGTTGATCGTGCCAGTGAAGGAAAGGGCGTCGCCGACCTGCGCGATATGGCCTTTGGAGAGGCCACCCATTACGCCGTCGTTGATGACTTCCCATCGTGCGAACTCGTCAGGATCGCTGAAGTCGAGCAGCGTGCGGCAGGTACCGGGTTCGATTGCGGTGAGGCTCATGGCGAGGGTGTATAGCATGGCGGTGGATTATGCCCACTGCCCGCCGACGCTGGGTTTGGGGAGGGAGCAATCCGGGAACGTAAGAATGCGGGGCAGCGAAAGTTATGACAAGCGACCAGACCGTCACCCCGAACTTGTTTCGGGGTCCAGTCTTAGGTTTTCGGCGTGCGGATCAGATGGAGGACTGGATGCCGAAACAAGTTCGGCATGACGGTGGTGAGCAAGGTGCTCACTTCTTCTCGCCGAGCGACTTGCCGATCTGGATACCGGCGAAGGCGAAGCCGCCCGCGAGCATGATGATAGCGACGATCAGGGAGACGATTTCGAAGGGGGTCATTTGGCACTCCGATTGCGGGCGTAACTTGCCCAAGAAAAATCGATGTGCCTCCCCGTTGCCCCAAAAAATTCCGCTGATTTCTCACAGCTGTCAAGCGTAAGGCTATCGAGTTCTCGACAGTTCGCCTGTGGATACAGTGAACAGTCGATCCTACCTCACCGCATCTTCTTCTGCGTCCGCCCGTACCTGAGCTTCCGCGTCCCCGGCTTGCCCTCATTGCTCCGTCCCACGCGTGCGGCCTTCTGCTCGCCCTCCGGCAAGCCAAGCTCGTCCGCTTCCAGCGCGCGAATCTCGTCGCGCAGACGGCCTGCCTCCTCGAACTCGAGGTTCGCGGCGGCTTCGCGCATCTTCTTTTCGAGGTCTTCGATGTAGGCACGCAGGTTGTGGCCCACGAGCGGCGTAGCCTCGTCCTCGGGTTCGCCATCCTCGCCCTTGGTGGCGTGGGCGGTGATGTCGGCGATCGCGCGGCGGATGGTGGTCGGGGTGATCCCGTGTTCCTCGTTATACGCGCGCTGTTTCTCGCGCCGCCGCTCGGTCTCCGCCATGGCGCGTTCCATGCTGCCCGTGATGCGATCGGCGTAGAGGATCACGCGGCCATCGACGTTGCGCGCGGCGCGGCCGATGGTCTGGATAAGCGAGGTTTCGGAGCGCAGGAAGCCTTCCTTGTCCGCGTCCAGAATGCACACCAGCCCGCATTCGGGAATGTCCAAGCCTTCGCGCAGCAGGTTGATGCCCACCAGCACGTCGTACACGCCCAGCCGCAGGTCGCGGATCAGCTCGATACGCTCCAGCGTCTCGACGTCGGAGTGCATGTAGCGGACCTTGACGCCCGCCTCGTGCATGAACTCGGTCAGGTCTTCGGCCATCCGCTTGGTCAGCGTGGTGACGAGCGTGCGGTAGCCCTTGGCGGCGGTCGCCTTGCACTCCTCGATACAGTCCTGGACCTGATCCTCGACCGGGCGGATCTCGACCGGCGGGTCGATCAGGCCGGTGGGGCGGATCACCTGTTCTGCGAAGACGCCGCCGGTCTGTTCCAGCTCCCACCCGCCGGGCGTGGCGGAGACGGCGAAGGTCTGCGGGCGCATCGCGTCCCACTCGTTGAAGCGCAGCGGGCGGTTGTCGATACAGCTGGGCAGGCGGAAGCCGTATTCGGCCAGCGTGATCTTGCGGCGGTGGTCCCCGCGCGCCATCGCGCCGATCTGCGGCACGGTCTGGTGGCTCTCGTCGACGAACAGCAATGCGTTCTCGGGCAGATATTCGAACAGGGTGGGGGGCGGCTCGCCGGGCAGGCGACCGGTGAGGAAGCGCGAGTAGTTCTCGATCCCGTTGCAAGAACCTGTCGCGGCGATCATCTCGAGGTCGAAATTGGTGCGTTGCTCCAGCCGCTGGTGTTCGAGCAGCTTGCCCTCCGCCTCCAGCTCCTTGAGCCGTTCGGCGAGCTCGAACTTGATCGCCTCGGCGGCCTGTTTCATCGTCGGCCCGGGCGTGACGTAGTGCGAGTTGGCATAGACGCGCACCTTGTCCAGCTTGGTGCCGGGCTTGCCGGTGAGCGGATCGAACTCGACGATCTCCTCGATATCGTCGCCGAAGAAGCTGATCCGCCAGGCGGTGTCTTCAAGGTGGCTGGGGAAGAGTTCGAGATTGTCGCCGCGCACGCGGAAATTGCCGCGCGCAAAGGCGACGTCGTTGCGCTTGTATTGCAGTGCGACCAGCTTGCGGATCAGCTCGCGCTGGTCGACGCTCTCGCCCTGCTTGATGTCGAAGATCATCGCCGAATAGGTCTCGACCGATCCGATCCCGTAAAGGCAGCTGACCGAGGCGACGATGATAACGTCGTCCCGCTCCAGCAGCGCGCGCGTGGCCGAGTGGCGCATCCGGTCGATCGCCTCGTTCACCGAGCTTTCCTTCTCGATGTAGGTGTCGGACCGGGGCACGTAGGCTTCGGGCTGGTAGTAGTCGTAATAGCTGACGAAATACTCGACCGCGTTGTTGGGGAAGAAGCTCTTGAACTCGCCATAGAGCTGCGCGGCGAGGATCTTGTTGGGCGCAAGGATCAGCGCGGGCCGCTGCAATTCCTCGATCACCTTGGCCATGGTGAAGGTCTTGCCCGATCCGGTCACGCCGAGGAGCACCTGCGTCTTCTCGCCACCCTCCGCCTCGCGAACCAGTTCCTCGATCGCGGTCGGCTGGTCGCCTGCGGGTTCGTATTCGCTGACGAGTTCGAACCGCTTGCCCGGCATGCTCTTTTCGGGGCGCGCGGGCTTGTGGGGCACGAATTCGCCGGTGGTGTCCGGCTCGTCGAGCCCGCGTCTGATGATGAGTTCGGCCATGGCGTTCATATTGGCGCATCGCACGCCCGTCGCAATGGCAGTTGTCGCGCTTGGCCCTGCTGCCTAGGGTGATGGCCTGACGGGTTACGGCCCACCAATGCTTCCCCGGGAGACACACCATGCGCACCATTCTTGCCGCTTCCGCCTGCCTGGCCCTGCTGGCCGCCTGCTCCGACGGCGCGAGCGATAATGCCGACAAGGCCGACGCCGATGGCAAACTCACCAGCGAGGAAATGGCCAGCGAAGTCGCTGCTGCCGGCGACGAGATCACCATGCGCCCCGGCCAGTGGGAAAACACGATCGAGTTCACCGAATTCGATATTCCCGGCGTGCCCGAGAAGATGAAGGACTTCATGACCAAGCAGATGGGCAGCGCGATGACGACCACATCCTGCCTGACGCAGGAGGAAGCGGACCGGCCCAACGCGGGCTTCTTCGGCGGTGAGAAGAACGACAACTGCACCTATGACACGTTCGACCATGCAGGCGGCAACCTGACCCTGCGGATGACCTGCGCAACCGATGAGGGTGGCACGGCCAATATCGCAATGGACGGCAAGTTCGGGGACGAGAGCTTCACGCTCACCATGGACAACCGGATCAGCGGCACGCGTGCAGGCGATGTCACCATGAAGGGCACCGTCACCGGCAAGCGGATCGGCGACTGCCCGGCCTAGTCACGCCGCCCGCCACCGGACCAAACTGACAAGCAAGCGATAAAGGCACCCCATGACCAAGCGCATTGTACCCCGGGGCGGGATCGTCGCGCTCCTGACCCTGTCCTTCGCGCTGGGTCTGGGAGGCTGCGGGGAGTCGCTCTACGACAAGGACGAGGCGCCGCCCGAAAAGGTGGATGGGGATGTCGTCCTCCAGCCCGGGCTGTACCGCATGCAGGTGAGTATCGGCGGGGCGGGCGGCGCTGCCTCGGGCAGCCAGTTCGCCGACGACACGACGTGCCTGACGCAGGCGGATGTCGCGGGCGGCTATCGCGAGATGCTGCTCGACATGCAGGGCCGCGATGCTTGTCGCTTCGATAGCTACGATCTGCAGGATGGTACGCTGAACGCGGTGATGACCTGCAAGGGCGACCAGTTCCAGCCGGAGACGGAGGCCCGGATCGAGGGCACGCTGAGCGAGACCGCGACCGACCTGAGGATGACCGTGGCCGGGTTCGAGGGCGGCAAGGGCGGCATCGACATGCGCGTGACGAGCGAGCGGATCGGCGAGTGCCCCGGCGAGGCGAAGTAGGCGCGCGCACCACCCATGCGCCCTGCGCATAGGACCAGTGTCGACGCATTCGTGAAACTCTAAGCCTCTTGCCGCATTATGAAGGCATGCGAGGGTTTTTCAGGATACCACAGGCCACCGCTCAGCCAGCACCCAGCACCGGCGTGTACGGGTTCACCGCGCTCGCCGACAGCGAGTGGGCGCGCCGCATCGAACTTGCCAGCGAACCCGATCCCGACGGCTCTACCGGCCCGCGCCTGTGGCTGCTGCTGCGCGAGCTTGGCTACATGATCGAACCCGCGCGCCGCCTTTACCGCAGCCTGTTCAAACCGTTCCGCATAGCCAAGGCACAAACCCCGCGGATGGTGATGGTGCTGCCCGGTTTCGGGACCAACCCGATCAAGATGCGCTATTTCGCGCGGCGGCTCGAAGATGCGGGCCATACGGTCAAGCGCTGGGGATGCGGCTATAACTGGGGCTTTTCGGAAGAGCTGTTCAGCCAGCTGGAGAATCGCCTGCTCGACCTGCACCAGCGGGCGGGCGCGCCGGTGGTTCTGGTCGGCTGGAGCCTCGGCGGGCTCTACGCGCGCGAGCTGGCCAAGCGTCAGCCCGATGCGGTGGCGAAGGTGATTTCGATGGGCTCGCCCTTTTCGGGCAACCTGCGCGCAAACAACGTGTGGCGGATCTATCAGGCGGTGGCCGGCCACCGGATCGCCGATGTGAAGCTCGCCGCGCAGCTTTCACGCAAACCTCCGGTCGAAACCGTCGCGCTGTGGAGCCCGCGCGACGGCGCGATCAGCCCGCGCTCGGCCGCCGGCTACCCGGGTGAGCGCGACCGGGCGGTTGCCCTGCGCTGCAGCCACATGGGCTTTTCCTATTCGCCCGAGGCGATCCGTGCGGTCGCCCGCGAGATAGACTGGGCCGACGAGGACTGACTAGCGGCAGAAGCTGCTGTCGCCCACTTCCAGATGCAGATGATCGGCATGTGCGGCGTTGTAATCGGGGCTGAGCACCGTGCCGAAGCGCTTGCAGGCGCTCTCGCGTACCACTCGTAGAAACTGCCGCTCGTCCGAGTTGCCGCCCTTCCAGTCTCCGATCACTGAAATGCGCCGCCCGTCTTCGAGCACGAAGGCGGCGACGTCGATCGCCTCCGCCCGCGCGTGGGCGGAGCGTCTGCTGGTGCCCGCGACGTTGCGGCACGAATAGCTGCCCATCGTCTCGATCCGGGCGAGCGGGCTGCCGAGATAGGCACGCGCCGCGCGGTCGACGCCGTAGCGGACCCAGCCTGCGAAGGTGCTTGCAGTCTGGCAGGTGACCGGCCCGATATTGGCGATTCCAAAGCGGCCCGCATCGCCCCGCAGATCGCTCAGCGAGACGGTGTCGATCCGGGTGCAGCCGGGCGCGTCGTAGGCGTTGGGCAGGGGCGAGAAACTCGCGCCCGCGGCACCCAGTTTGGCGAGGCACTGCTGGCCGATCAGGCTCGGCGCGACGGCGCCGGTCTGCGGTGCGCTGGTCGGGGTGCGCGGTCCCGGCCGATCGGCGCTCCCGCCACCGCTGGGCAGCAGCTGGCAGCCGGAAAGGCCGATCGCGATGCAGGCCACAAGAAGGGATCTCGATAGGTGCATGACGGTGCGATCATGGTCGGGGCTTGGTTAACACGGGCCTAAGGACGGGTGCCCGGAAACATTCGCGGAGGCCGCCCATTGCCAAGGTGACGCAGCCAGAAAGAGGAATGCATGCAACGCTTTACCGACCGCACCGTGATCGTGACCGGATCTTCCAAGGGGATCGGCGCAGCCATCGCCCGCCGCTTTGCGCAGGAGGGTGCCAATGTGGTCCTCAACAGCCGCAGCCGCGATGATCTGGAGAGCGTGGCGAGCGATCTGGACGATGCCCGCACGCTGCTGGTGGAGGGGGACGTATCAGACGCCGCCTTCGCGAAAGAGCTGGTCGCGCGCACTGTCGAGCGGTTCGGCGGGCTCGATTGCCTGGTCAACAATGCGGGCACCGCGACGGCAGGCCCGCTTGCCGAGGCGAGCGACGAGGATATCGACAAGGTGATCGATATCAACGTGAAGGGCGTGATGTACCTGTGCCGCGCTGCGATCCCGCATCTCGCCAACAGTGATGCGCCCGGCGGCGGCTCGATCGTCAACACCTCCAGCGTTTCTGGCACCGGCGGCGACTGGACCATGCCGATCTACAACGCGAGCAAGGGGGCGGTGACCAACGTGACGCGGGGCCTTGCGCTGCAACTGGGCAATCAGGGCATTCGCGTGAACGCGGTGTGCCCCTCAATGACGAAGACCGAGATGAGCGAGGGCATCCGTGACAACGACGAATTGTTCGACGCCTTCCTGCGCCGCATCCCGCTCGGCCGGGCGGGCGAACCAGAAGACGTTGCAGCGGTGGTCGCCTTCCTCGCCAGCGAGGATGCGCGCCACGTCACCGGTGTGAACCTGCCCGTGGACGGCGGGGTCAGCGCATCGAACGGCCAGCCCAATTTTCAGGCGTTTCAGTCGTAGCGGAAGAAGCTGAGGATCAGCACGTCGAGATCGCTGCCGGGCTCGAAATCTGTCTTCTTCACCTCGAACCGAGTCGGGCCGGTCTTCGTCACGCCGTCCATGCAGAAGCTGACGAGATTGTCGGGCGATCCCTTGTCGACCACCAGCCGGAAATCGCGGATCGGCCCGCTCCAGTTGGCGCCCGAGGAGAGGACGTAGCTTAGCCAGGTCTCGCCCATGTAGGTCTGCTGCGCCTCATCCCCGCTGGGGTTGGCAACCCGTTTGTCCACCCCGGCGAGGATGCTGTCGTCGAGGCAGTATTTCGTGCGGTACCCGGTCAGGATGCTGTCGGAATCGTCGCTACGATATTGCGGATAGAGCGCGCTTCCGGCGCTCCCACCGACCAGCGGCACATATTCGTGACGCACCGCGACCTTGCTGTTCGGTTCGAACGTCTGTTCGCGCACGAAGTAGGTGACCAGATCCCACGCGGGCACCGCCTGCTCGCCGAACAGCGGATCGCGCACCGCCCATCCCTCGGCCAGCAGGCGGGCAAGCTCTGCCTCCGAAAGCCCCGCAAAGGGGTTGAGCTCGTCGGCGAGCGCCCATGCCGCGGGCCATCCGCGGCTTGCGATCAGATCGGTGACGTCGCGCGTGCCGATCATCGCGCGGTCGATCTGCCGGAGGCGGACGGGGCGGCCATCGACATGCGTCGAGAAGTCGAAGCCGGACCAGTTTTCGGTGTTGTCGTAATAGACATCGCGCGCGACCAGGCCGCGTGGTTGCGCCGGCATGGGGAAGGCGATCGTGGTGGTGACGTACTCGTCGGTCGGGTTCTCGAACACGTAGTCGACCGTCACCAGCTCTGCGGAGAGATAGAGGTCTTCCTTGAGCAGGCGCAGCGCGCTCGACGGCTTGAGGACGATCCCGCCGAGGCCGATTTCGGCTTCGGAATCATTCGCGGCGATCGGGCTGGCGAGCAGCAGGCCCACCGCCGCCAGCAGCGCTGCGCGCGGCATCACACGTGCAATCATGTTCGACGAACTCCCCCGGCTGCGCGGCCCGGCGGCGATATAGCACGCATGCGCAATCCCTGGCGAGCGATCAGGAATCGGGCGCGTCGCCCTGTTCCCACAACTCGATCTTCACCCCGTCGGGGTCGAGCAGCCAGGCGAACTTGCCATAGCCTTCATCGACCTGGCCGAAGATCTCGACCCCCCTGGCCTTCAACTGCTCGACCATCGCGTCGCAATCATCGACCCTGAGGTTGATCATGAAGCCGCCCTTGCCGGGTTCGATATACTTGTCGTCCGCGAAGTGGCTGATCAGCGAGTAGGGCGCTGCGTGCGGCTCGTCCGACCATGGGATCTGCGGGCCGTAATCGCCGGTCAGGCCGAGCATTTCTTCATACCACCGCTGTGTCGCAGCGGGATCTTTCACGACGTAGAATACGCCGCCCAGGCCGGTCACTTTCGCCATCTCGCCATCCTCTTTCTGCGCGACCTTTCGCTATTCTACCGCACCTGTGGCCGTGCGCCTAACGCGCATCTTGACGCGAATCATTTAGGCATTTAGCTAAATACCTATGAACAAGGTCTTCGACGCCCTTTCGCACCCCATCCGGCGGGAAGTGCTCGAACTGCTCAAGTCGGGCGGGATGACTGCAGGCGATCTCGCCGATCGCTTCCCCGTGTCCAAGCCGACCATGTCCGGCCACTTCGCCAAGCTGAAGGAAGCCGGGCTGATTCAGGGCGAAAACCGCCGGGGATCGGTGGTCTACACGATCAACATGTCCACGCTCGAAGAGGCGCTGCACGGGTTCATGGGACGGGTCGGGATCGGCTCCGCACCGGACGCCGTGTCGCAGCGCGACGGTCTGAATGGAAAGGAAAGCACATGAAGGTACGATCGCTGTTGCTGGTCAATCTGCTGCTCGTCGCGCTGATGGCAGGGTTTGCCTTCTGGGTTGCGGGCATCGCGCCCGTGGGGATGGAATTGCCGACCCACTGGAACGCTGCCGGCGAAGTCGACCAGACGATGGCCCCGCTGCCCGCGTTGCTGATGCCCGCAGGTGTCTCCCTGTTCGTCGCGCTGGTCTTCGCAGTCACGCCGATGCTGGAGCCGCTGCAGGACAAGCTCGACAAATCCGCGCCGCTGCTGCGCGCGGTATGGATCGGAATCATGGCGCTGTTCGTCGCTCTGCAGGGCATCATCGCGGCGCCGGTCTTCGGCTATTCGCCCGGTGCAGGGGCGATCATGCTGCTGGTCGGCCTTCTGTTCGTGGTGATCGGCAACACGCTGCCCAAGTCGCGCCCCGGGTTCTTCGTCGGGATCCGGACGCCGTGGACGATCACCGATGAAGACAATTGGGTCGCGACCCATCGCCTGGGCGGCAAGCTGTTCATGCTGGCGGGCGTCGCACTCGTCATCGCGGCGCTGCTGGATGTGTCTGCCGGACTGCGTCTGGCAGTGATGCTCGGTGGGACGCTGCTCGCCGCGCTGGTCCCGGTCATCTACAGCTGGTGGTTCTGGCGCAGCCACCGCCATGCCGGGAAGGAGGCGTAAGATGCGCAGAGCTACCACACTCGCGAGTGCGCTGATGCTCTCGGCAATGGCCTGTCCGTTGTCTGCGCAACAGGCGATCACCACCACTCATGCCGGGTTGGAGGGTGACCTTGCCGGGACGCTGGAGGGCACGCTCGCGCAAGGCACGCCCGCAGTGCTGATCGTGCCCGGCTCCGGCCCGACCGACCGCGACGGCAACAGCCCGCTGGGCATCGCGGCGCAGACCTACAAGCTGCTTGCCGAGGCGCTGGCGCAGCGGGGCATTGCCTCGGTCCGGATCGACAAGCGCGGGATGTTCGGCAGCGCGGCCGCGGTGCCCGATCCCAACGCAGTGACCGTGGACGACTATGTCGCCGACATAGAGAGCTGGGCGGACACGATCTCCCAAGCAAGCGGCGGGCAGTGCGTCTGGCTGCTCGGCCACAGCGAGGGGGGGCTGATGACGATGGCGGCAGCGGCGGAGGCGGAGGACCCGTCGCGCTATTGCGGGCTGCTGCTGGTGGCGAGCGTTGCGCGCAACCTTGGCGATGTCCTCAGGGCGCAGCTCGCCGCCAATCCCGCAAATGCTCCGATATTGCCCGAGATCGACGCGATCATCGCTAAGCTGAGGGCGGGCGAGAGCGTTCCTGCTGGCGGGATGCATCCCGCACTTGTGCCGCTGTTCGCTCCGCAGGTGCAGAGCTTCCTCGGCAGCGTGTTCCGGCAGGAGCCGGCCGAGTTGATCGCAGCGCATGATCTGCCGGTGCTGATCCTAAACGGCACCGCAGACTTGCAGACGCCCGCCGCCGACGCGCGGGCGCTGGCCTCCGTGCGGCCCGATGCAACGCTGGTGATCCTCGAGCGTGTGAACCACGTTCTCAAGCAGGTGCCGGACGACACCCGCGCGGCCAACCTCGCTACCTATGCCGACCCCGACCTGCCGCTCGCGCCCGGACTGGTGGACGCGATCGCACAGTTCGTGGCCGAGGAGGGCGCCAGCTAGGCGGCTTCACCCTCGACCGCGTAGTGGCCCAGATCCTCTTCCTTGGTGGCGAGGCTGACGAGCACGACCGCGATGGTCGAGGCGATGAAGCCGGGGATGATCTCGTACACACCCGGGCCGCCCAGGAACTCGCTGTTCCAGCCCTGCGCGATCCAGAAGCCGACCGTGCCCGCGCCGACCACCAGCCCGGCGAGCGCGCCGGACCCGGTCATCCGCGGCCAGACCAGGGCGAGCAGGATCAGCGGGCCGAATGCGGCACCGAACCCGGCCCAGGCATTGGCGACCAGGCCCAGCACTTCGCTTTCCGGATCGCTGGCGACCCAGATCGCGGCCAGCGCCACGATCAGCACGCTGACGCGGCCCACGTTCACCGCCTCGCGCTCGCTCGCATCGCGGCGCAGGAACAGACGGTAGAAATCCTCGGTCAGCGAGCTGGACGAGACCAGCAGCTGTGAGGAGATCGTGCTCATGATCGCGGCCAGCAGCGCGGCGAGCAGGAAGCCGGTCACCAGCGGGTGGAACAGCAGGTCCGCCAGCACCACGAAGATCGTTTCCGGATCGTCGACCACGATGCCGTTGCGGTCCGCATAGGCGCGCCCCGCGAGCCCGATGCCCAGTGAGCCGAGCAGGCACACGAACATCCAGATCAGCCCGATATTGCGCGCCGTCGCCACCTCGGGGATGGAGCGAATCGCCATGAAGCGCACGATGATGTGTGGCTGCCCGAAATAGCCGAGCCCCCAGGTCACCGCGCTGAGCCAGCCGATCGCGGTCAGCCCCTGCGTCAGGCTGAGGAAGCCGGGCTGGATCTCGGTCAGGCTGTCACCCGCGCTCCCGCCGGGGCCGAACATCACCACCAGCGGCATGACGACCAGCGCCAGCAGCATGATCACCCCCTGGACGAAGTCCGTCAGGCTCACCGCGAGGAACCCGCCGACCATCGTGTAGGCCAGCACCACGCCCGCGGTGATCCACACGCCCATCATGTAGTCGCTCAGCCCGGTATCGGGCAACAGCGCGGGGAAGGCGGTTTCGAACAGCTTGCCGCCGCCGACCAGGCCTGCGGCGGAGTACACCATGAAGAACACCACGATCACGATCGCGGAGACCACCCGCAGCGCCACCGCGCGGCTGGGGAAGCGGTTGGCCATGAACTCCGGAATGGTCAGCGCATTGCCCAGCCGTTCGGTCTGTTCGCGCAGTCTCGGCGCGACGATCGTCCAGTTGAGCACCGCGCCCACGAACAGCCCGATCCCGATCCACGCCTCGACCAGGCCGGCGGCGTAGAGCGCCCCGGGCAGGCCCAGCAACAGCCAGCCCGACATGTCCGACGCGCCGGCCGAGAGCGCCGCCACCCCCGGCGACAGCCCGCGTCCGGCGAGCAGATACCCTTCCGAGGTATCGGTCGATTTCTTCCAAGCAAATAGCCCGATCGCCAGCATGAGGGCGAAATAGGCTGCGAGTGAGATGAGTACGCCTGTCTGCATGGGCGCATTGCCTAACGGCTCGTGAACGGTTTGACCACAGGAAGCCGGGAAGTGTCTCATACAGGGCAGGCGGAGCGCCCGCAGAGCGGCATTGCCGGGGTGGCCTGACACACCTGACACACAGTCCAGGGGTTCAAATCTGCTCGATCGAACGGCGCGAACTTATCGACCCCGTCGATCAGCGGCGTGACCGGGGCGCGGCGTGGTGACGGACGGTGCGAAAGAGCGGCGGCGAGTGTAGCGCGGCGCTGGGGAGTAGGAAAATCAGGCTGCCATCAGCAGCTCGATCCGCCCGAGTCCCGGAGTAGGCCCATGACTGTGGATGAACTCACAATGTTCTTTTTATGTTCTTGTGCGCCGGGGCGAATTTTGGCATGATGCTAGAAATTGACCCGGAGGTGGCCATGACGAACATGTCTTTTACGGAATTGCGGCAGATGGCAGGCCTGTCGGTCGAGGATGCGGCGAGAGAGCTCGATTATTGCCCGAGTACAATCTATCGCTGGGAGCGAGGTGAAGCCAAGCCGAAGGCCTCCGTGTATCGTGCTCTGGAGGTGCTGGCGCAGTTTGGCCCCGATCCTTCCGTGACGGATCCTGACAGGGATTTGCATTTCCGGTTTATCGATCTGTTCGCCGGTATCGGAGGATTGCGTATCGGCTTCCAGGGAATTGGTGGCCATTGCGTGTTCACTTCCGAGTGGGACAGGTTCGCCCAGGAAACCTACCGTGTGAATTTTCGCGACAACCACAAGTTGCATGGTGACGTACGCGAGTTCGCTGAAAACCCCGAACTGATCCCCGAGCATGATGTGCTGCTCGGAGGGTTCCCGTGCCAGCCATTTTCGCTTGCGGGCGTTTCCAAGAAAAATGCGCTTGGTCGCCCGCATGGTTTTATGTGCGACACCCAAGGCACCCTCTTTTTCGACACCGCACAGATCATTGCCCACCACCAGCCCGCAGCTTTCGTGCTGGAAAACGTCAAGAATCTGGAAGGGCATGACAAGGGGCGCACGTTTGCCACCATCATGCATGTTCTGGAGAACGAACTCGGCTACCATGTGCAGGCGAGGGTGATCAGTTCGGCGCCCTGGGTGCCGCAAAAGCGAGAGAGGATATTTATAGTCGGCTTTCGAGAGAAGTCGGCGTTCAACCTCGCAGGGCTGGAAATTCCGGCAGTCGCAGACGGGCCGAAGCTTGGTAGCATTCTTGAGCCCCATGATCAGGTTGATCCTAAATATACTCTCACCCCGCGCCTCTGGGAGTACCTTCAGGAGTATCGGAAGAAGCACGAAGCAAAGGGCAATGGTTTCGGCTACAGCCTTTTCGGTCCCGGCGATGTGGCGAGAACTTTGTCGGCACGTTACCACAAGGACGGCTCGGAAATTCTCATCGCACAGGAAGGCAAACGGCCTCGCCGTCTGACGCCACTCGAATGTGCAAGGCTCATGGGGTTCGATCGTGGGGAGCGCCGCTGGACAATTCCTGTTTCGGATACGCAAGCCTACCGGCAGTTCGGCAATGCAGTGGTGGTGCCAGTGGTGGAGTTTCTGGCTAACGCCATCAGAGATCATCTTGCGGCTGCATTGGGGGCGAAAGGGCCGGAAAAAGCCCGGCACACTGTTTCCATCTCGCGGCCTGATCGCAAGCTGGCTGCCGTTGGCTGACATCGTTTCGCCGGAAGTTCGCAGCCGGATGATGGCGGGAATCCGGTCGAAAGATACGAAGCCGGAAATGGTGCTGAGGCGTGGGCTTCACCGCTTGGGTTTCCGCTACCGGCTTCATGACGGGAAGCTGCCGGGCAAGCCCGATCTTGTCTTTCCGAAATACAACGCCGCCATTTTCGTGAACGGATGCTTCTGGCACGGGCACGACTGCCCGCTGTTCAAATGGCCGAAGACAAGGGAAGCCTTCTGGCGCGCGAAAATTGAGGCCAATCGCCAGAGAGACGATGCAGCACTTGCTGAATTGACACGCTCTGACTGGCGAGTGCTGACAGTCTGGGAATGCGCCTTCAAGGGGCCAGCGCGCATCGGTGCCTTGGCCGCAATCTCGAGCACCGATCGTTGGTTGCGATCGGATCGAAAAGTCGCGGAAGTAAGGGGAGGCAATTGTGATGATGGAACTGCCGGATTGGCTTGACCGATACGCAGTCGGAAACGTTCTCTGGTATGCCAAACGACTGTCAGGCAATGATACTCTTGCCAACGATTCCCATCAGGCAGGTCCGTATGTGCCAAAAGACATTATCTTCTCCGTAGTCCCGTCAATCGATCGACGAGACATCAAGAACCCTGATTCCTGGCTCGATTTCTACATCGACTCACACTGCGATCATGTTCGTGCGCGCGCTGTCTATTATAATAATAAGTACCACGGCAGCACCGCCAAGAGTCCGCGTGATGAAGCCCGCTTTACAAATTTCGGCGGAATAGATTCCGCCTTGCTTAACCCGGAAAGTACCGGCGCGATTTCTGTTTTCGTCTTCCGGCGCGATGACGAAGGCGTTGCCATCGACTGTCATGTGTGGGTTTGCAGCAGTGAGTTGGAAGAAGACATCGTCGAGGACCGGGTCGGACCGGTTGAGCCTGGCCGTTATCGGGTTTGGACGCCAGGAACGGTGCGAGACGGAGATCTTTTCGTCCAAGCTGCTCCGCGGGCTAGTTGCTGGTTGTCCAATGACGAAATGCCAACCAATTGGCTGACGAAGTTCCCAAGCGGACTGGAAATCGTCGAGAAAGCAGTGGCACTACGCCCTGATAATAGCCTCGGCCCCGACAACCGCATATTGCGACGCAGGGACTGCGAATTCGAGATTTTTCGAAGCGTAGAGAAGGCGATTGAGCTGCCGAATATCACGGCAGGATTTTCGAGCGTGGACGATTTCATCGTCCGGGCGCAGACCATACTTCAGCGACGCAAGGCACGGTCAGGCCGGTCGCTCGAATTGCATGCACGCGCGATCTTCATTGAAGAAAATCTGGTCGAGAATGCCGACTTCTCGCATCAGCCGGTTTCCGAGCCGGGTAAGTCCCCGGATTTTCTATTCCCATCCCAGTCAGCCTACCAAGACAGTTCATTCCCGGCGGACCAGCTACGTATGCTCGCGGTAAAGACCACTTGCCGAGACAGGTGGCGACAGATCCTCAACGAGGCAGACCGCATCCCGCGCAAGCACCTTCTGACATTACAGGAGGGCGTGTCGGAAAGCCAATTCCGGGAAATGACTTCAGCTGGTGTGACTTTGGTGGTCCCGGAAAAGCTCCGGGAAAAGTTCCCGAAGCCTGTCCGGCCTCATCTCCAGAATCTCGAGAGCTTTATAGGGGATGTCCGCTCGCTCGCAGCGCGAACTTAGCTATCCATCTTGCGCTTGTGGCGCTTGCGCTCATGGGGGTCGAGGTGGCGTTTGCGCAGGCGGATGTTCTGGGGGGTGACTTCGACCATCTCGTCGTCGTCGATATAGGCGATCGCCTGTTCCAGCGTCATCACGCGCGGCGGGGTGAGGCGGATCGCGTCGTCCTTGCCGGTCGAGCGGAAGTTGGTCAGCTGCTTCGACTTCATCGGGTTGACTTCGAGATCGTCGGGCTTGGCGTTCTCGCCGATGATCATGCCTTCGTAGATCTTCGCGCCGCCGCCGATGAACAGCTCGCCGCGGTCCTCCAGCGCGTTGAGCGCGTAGGGCACCGCCTCGCCCGGCACCATCGAGATCAGCACGCCGTTCTGGCGGCCTTCGATCGGGCCCTTGTAGGCGTCGTACTTCTCGAACAGGCGGTTCATGATCCCCGTGCCGCGCGTGTCGGACAGGAATTCGCCGTGGTAGCCGATCAGGCCGCGGCTGGGGGCGGAGAAGGTGATGCGGGTCTTGCCCTGGCCCGACGGGCGCATCTCGGTCAGCTCGGCCTTGCGGCGCTGCATCTTCTCGACCACCGTGCCGGAGAATTCGTCGTCCACGTCGATCACGACGGTTTCGTACGGCTCCTGCCGCTGGCCGTTCTCTTCCTTGAACAGCACGCGCGGGCGCGAGATGCCGAGTTCGAAGCCTTCGCGGCGCATTGTCTCGATCAGCACGCCCAGCTGCAGTTCGCCGCGGCCCGCGACTTCGAAGCTGTCCTTGTCGTCGGCTTCGGTCACGCGGATGGCGACGTTGGTTTCCGCTTCGCGGTTCAGGCGGTCGCGGATCATGCGGCTGGTCACCTTGTCGCCCTCACGGCCCGCGAGAGGGGAGTCGTTGACGGCAAAGCGCATCGCGAGCGTGGGCGGGTCGATCGGCTGCGCGGCGATCGGTTCCTTCACCGCAGGGTCGGCAATGGTGTTGGCGACGGTGGCCTTTTCGAGGCCGGCCATCGCGATGATGTCACCCGCCTGCGCGCTCTCCACGGGCACGCGGTCGAGCCCGTCGAAGCTCATCAGCTTGGTCGCGCGGCCGACTTCGATCACCTTGCCGTCGCGGTCGAGCGCGTGGATCGGATCGTTGACCTTGATCTTGCCCTGCTGGACGCGGCCGGTGAGCACGCGGCCCATGAAGTTGTCCCGGTCGAGCAGGGTGGCGAGGAAGGCGAAGGGCCCGTCGGTGTCGAGGCCCGGCGCGGGCACGTGGTCGACGATCAGCTTGAACAGCGGCTGGAGATCGCCTTCGCGTGCGTTCTCGTCCTCGCTCGCATAGCCGTCGCGGCCCGAGGCCCACAGGCTCGGGAATTCGAGCTGCTCGTCCGTGGCGTCGAGATTGGCGAACAGGTCGAACACTTCGTCGAGCACTTCCTGCGGGCGGGCGTCGGCGCGGTCGATCTTGTTGACCACCACGATCGGGCGCAGGCCCAGCGCCAGCGCCTTGCCGGTGACGAACTTGGTCTGCGGCATCGGGCCTTCGGCGCTATCGACCAGCAGGATGACGCCGTCGACCATGCTCAGGATACGCTCCACCTCGCCGCCGAAGTCGGCGTGGCCCGGGGTGTCGACGATGTTGATCCGGGTGGTCTCGTCGCCGTGCTGCCATTCGACGCTGGTGCACTTGGCGAGGATGGTGATCCCGCGTTCCTTTTCGAGGTCGCCGGAGTCCATCGCGCGTTCTTCCACCCGCTGGTTTTCACGGAAGGTGCCGGACTGGCGGAACAGCTGGTCGACCAGCGTGGTCTTGCCGTGGTCGACGTGGGCGATGATTGCGATATTGCGCAGGGACATGGGAGAGGTTCGCTTTCGGGGAGGGAGACGCGCGCGGGGCGCTGTTGCGCCGCGCCCTTAGCCGCCTTGGTGCGATGCAGCAAGTGATGCGCGCGTCAAACCCGCGTGCAGGCGGGTTAGGCCACCCCTGTGTGAGGCTTTGTGTGAGGTTGGTCGTGCTCTCGTGCCTGCGAATCGGGCGGAAATGGTGCTGCGACAAGGATTTCGGCTCATCGCAAAGCATTTGGCGACCTGCCCCATTCCGTTACGGCATGCACGAGCGTGCGCCATTTCCTGTGCCGTTTGAGCAACACTTGTGCGCGAGCCCGCCGGATTCTGCGCTTTTCGGAGTTGAGTGCGGGAAACTCGCGGTTTACTGGTGAAACCAAGCGCAAACCATGCGCACCGAAACCACATGAGAGAGGAAGCACTCGATGGCTCATTCGTCCTCCGGCATCGCCGGATTTTCCCGCCACGCCCTGTTTGCCGGTGTTGCCGCGCTCGCGCTGCCGGTCGCAGCCCACGCGCAGGACAACGCGCCTGCCGGCCAGTCCGACAACGGTGAGGATGTCGAGACCGCGGAAGAGCTGGAGCAGGCGCTGGGTGGCAACACCATCGTCGTCACCGCGACCAAGCGCGAACAGACCCTTCAGGAAGCGCCCGTTTCGGTCAGCGTGACCACCGGCGAAACGCTGGAGCGCGCCGAGATCCGCGACCTTATCGACGTGCAGACGGTCACCCCGTCGCTGCGCGTCAGCCAATTGCAGAACTCTTCCACCACCACCTTCATCATCCGCGGTTTCGGTAACGGCGACAACAACTTCGGTGTCGAGCCGTCGGTCGGTGTGTTCATCGACGGTGTGTTCCGGTCGCGCTCTGCCGGCGCCATCGGCGACCTTGCCAATGTGAACCGCATCGAAGTGCTGCGCGGTCCGCAGTCGACCCTGTTCGGCAAGAACGCGAGCGCCGGTGTCGTCTCGGTCATCACGCGCGAGCCGCAGTTCGACTTCGGCGGTTCGGTCAGCGCGACCTACGGCAACTTCAACCAGTTCGTGCTCAAGGGCGATCTTACCGGCCCGCTGACCGACGATCTGGCCTTCGCGATTTCCGGCGGGCTCAACAAGCGCGACGGCTACGCCGAAGTGATCGGCTTCGATGAGAAGCTGAACGATCGCAACCGCTGGAACGCCCGTGCGGACCTGCTGTTCGACAATGGCGGCCCGCTGCGCATGCGTGCGATCGGCGACTATTCCAAGATCGACGAGATCTGCTGCCAGGTGAACAACCTTGTCGCCGGGCCGACCACGCCGCTGGTGTTCGCCGCAGGCGGCAACATCATCACCAATGATTTCTTCGGCGATACCGCGGCGCTCAACCTCCTGCCGGTCAACGAAGTCGAAAGCTACGGTCTCTCGTGGCAGGCTGACCTCGATCTGGATACGATCGGGGTCACCGCGATCACCGCGTATCGTGTGCTCGACAACTTCTTCAACCAGGACGTCGATTTCACCGGGCTCGACTTCATCCGCGAGTTCCGTGACCAGAAGGCCAAGACCTTCACGCAGGAAGTGCGGGTCACCTCGGACTTCGACGGGCCGTTCAACTTCCTGCTCGGCGGCTTCTACTACAACGACGACGTCACCCAGCAGAGCGGCATCACCAACGGCGCGGATGGTCGCCTGTTCTTCGATCTGCTGGCGGGTGGCGGCACCCCGGGCACGCTGGCGGCGGTCGAGACCCAGCTTGGTCTGCCGGTCGGTTCGAGCTTCGCTGCGGGCCCGAGCACGCGGGAAAGCTTCGCGATGCAGAACGAGAGCTGGTCGGTCTTCGGCACGCTCGACTTCACCATGCTCGACGATCGTCTGACCCTGAGTGCGGGCTTCAACTACACCGACGACCGCAAGGACTTCCAGCTTTCGCAGCGCTCGCTCGATCCGCTGGCGAACGTCAACCTGGCGGATGCCTATATCGTCGGCGCCCTGGCCAATGCGGCCGGGATCGACGCGACCGACCCGGCCCAGTTCAATGCCTTCGTGGGCACCCCTCTGGGGCAGGCCGTGTTCGGCCAGGTGTCGCAGCTGGCGGTGACGCCGTGCCCCACCGGCGTGTCCAACCCGGCGGTGTGTAACCCGCTGCTCGGCCTCGCCGCGCTGCAGTTCCTGCCGCCGTTCCTTGGCGTCCCCAACGCGGTGGAACCGGGCAAGACCCACGACGACAAGTTCACCTACACCCTGCGTGCCTCGTTCGAGATCACGCCGGAGCTGAACACCTATGTGACCTACGCGACCGGCTTCAAGGCAAGCTCGATCAACCTGTCGCGTGACAGCCGGCCGGTGTTCGGTGACTACATTCCCGCCACGCTCCCTGCGGGTGTGCCGGGCGTGGTTGGCGGCAGCCGCTTCCTCTCGCCGTCCTCGCCGATCCGCGATGCGGGCCTGCCGATCACCAACCTGACGGTCGGCACCCGCTTCGCCGGGCCGGAAAATGCCGAAGTGTATGAAATCGGTCTGAAGGGTAACTACCCGGGCATCTCGTTCAACCTCGCGCTGTTCGACCAGACGCTCAAGGGCTTCCAGTCGAACCTGTTCACCGGCACCGGCTTCGCGCTGTCCAACGCCGAACAGCAGTCGACCCGCGGGTTCGAGTTCGACACGGTCATCACCCCGGCGGACCCGCTGGCGATCACCTTCGCGATGACCTATCTCGACGCGACGTACGACAGCTTCGCCAACTCCCCGGTTGGCGACCTGACCGGCATGCGGCCGGGTGGCATCCCCGAGTTCGCGATCTCGACCTCGGCGACATACACCCACGATTTCGGCTACAGCGGCAACCAGCTGATCGCCCGTGTGGACTACAACCACGAGAGCAACGTGTTCGTGAACAACGGGCTCTCGTCGGTGCGTGACAACAACTTCCGCCGCGAAGTGAACCTGGTCAACGCCTCGCTCACGCTGGCGCTCGCCAACGGGATCGAGATTGCCGGCTATGTCCGCAACCTGACCAACGACCGTTACATCCTGACGGTCTTCCCCAGCGTTGCGCAGTCTGGCTCGGTTTCCGGCTATCCCAGCGCGCCGCGCACCTATGGCGGCACCGTGCGCTTCAAGTTCTAAGCCTCTCGCAAGAGAATTGGACACCAGGAGAAGAGGCCCCCGTTGCGGGGCCTCTTTTTTGCGTCGAGATGCATGGAAGCGGCGGTGTTCGGCCTTGCGGCAGCGTTTCGGCCATGCACAATATCGCCGGGTAACGTCCGGGCGGGCAGGTGCACGCCCAATGCCTTGGGGGAAGAATGATGCAGTGGATGATCCTGCCGTTTAAGCGGTACTTCGATTTTCAGGGCCGTTCGCGACGGCTCGAATTCTGGATGTTCGCGCTGCTCAACGTGATCGTCTACTCGGTGATCGGCATTCTGATCGTGGCCACCGGCTCGACGGCGGACCGCCTGGGGGCGGCAGACCCGAACGATCCTGCATCGGTCTATTCGATCCTCTTCGGCGGCTTCGGGATGCTGTTTATCGTGTGGGGTCTGGTCGTGCTGATCCCCAGCATTGCCGTGTCGGTGCGCCGCCTGCACGATCGCGAGATGACCGGCTGGTGGTATCTGGGTTTCATTATCCTGAGCGCTATTCCGCTGCTCGGCCTGATAGCGTCCATTGCCTACATCGTGGTGATGGCGCTGCCGGGCACGCCGGGACCGAACAAGTACGGGCCCAGCCCCAAGGAACATGTCACCGCAGAAACCTTCGAGTAAGCGACCGGGGCCTCAGATCCGCCGCAGCGAACCGCCAGACACGTCCCACACGGCGGCGTCGGGCAGGATCGGGTCGAACGGCATCCGCTCGGTTCCGGTCATCCATACCTGCTCACCATTGGCGGCGAGGCGCGCGAACAGTGCTTCGCGCCGCTGCGGGTCGAGATGCGCGGCAACCTCGTCCAGCAGCAGTAGCCCCGCGCGCCCGCGTGTCGCCAGCGCGCCGTGCGCCAGCGTGATCGCGATCAGCATCGCCTTCTGTTCGCCGGTCGAGGCGCGGGCGGCGGGTACGCCCTTGTCGGCCAGCGTCACCGCCAGTTCCGCGCGATGCGGGCCGATCAGCGTGCGGCCTGCGCGGCGTTCCGTCCGACGATTGCCGCGCAGGGCATCGGCCAATGCGGTATGCTCTTCCGGCCCGGTCGGCTCGATCGCCAAGAGAGGGCGGGGAAACAGCGCATCGGCCTGCGCCTCCAGCTCGCGGTTCAGCTCTTCGACCAGCGCGCGGCGATTGGCGGCGATCGCGGCGCCGTGCTCCGCCAGCTGCGCCTCCAGCGCATCGAGCCATTGCGGATCGGGCGGCGCATCGTCCGACAGCAGCCGATTGCGGTTGCGCAGCGCGGTTTCGTAGCGGTTGGAGAGCGCGGCGTGGCCGGGCGCGGTCGCCAGCGCCAGCCGATCGAGATAACGCCGCCGCGCGCCTGCGCTGTCGGTAAACAGCCCGTCCATCGCCGGGGTCAGCCAGCGGACCGAGAGCCATTCGGACAGACCCAGCGCGCTGCGCTCCGCCCCGTTGACACGCACCCGGCGGCGATTGGGTTGTGCCGCATCGACCACGGTGCCCAACTGGACCGGCTCCGCCCCGTCGGCAGGCTGCAGCCGCGCGGCGACGGTAAATCCGCCCGGCCCGTCGATCCGCGCCATCTCGGGCAGTTTCGCCCGCCGCAACCCGCGCCCCGGCGCAAGCAGCGAGAGTGCCTCGAGCACGTTGGTCTTTCCCGCACCATTCGCACCCACGAGCAGATTGAACCGCGCGGTGTCTTCCAGCGCGGTCTGCCGATGGTTGCGAAAATCGAGGATCGAGATGCGGTCGAGCGCCATGGGGGCCTTTGAGAACGGGGCCTAGCGCGGCGCGCGGATGCAGGCCAGCGGAATGCGTGAAAAGCCCGGTTCCAAGAGTTGGGAAAAATTCCCAAGCTTTCGGAAAGGTGAACGAGTGGTTGTCGTCCGGCTCACCTCCGAACCACGCAATTCCGCCATTTCTTCAACTTGGCACGGCTCCTGCAAAGTAGTCGATATCCGGCGGGATGGTCCCCCGGAAACATGAAAGGAACCACTCACATGACCACCACCGACCTCCGCAGCCGCATGTTCGCCGCCGTTATGGCGCTGGGTATCTCCGCCGTTTTCTTCGCCACCGCGATCGTCCCTGCCAGCCCCACCGGCCTCGTTATCGCCTGAGCCGCCACAGTCTGACCTACCTCACCAACCGCTTTTCAAAGGACACACTCACCATGCAATCCATCGCCCGCAACACCTTCGCCGCCGTCTTCGCAGTCGGCATCTCGGCCATGTTCTTCGCCACCGCGATCATCCCTGCCAGCCCGACCGGCCTGGTCATCGCCTGAGCCACCCCACCACAGATTTTTCACTGGAGACCGACACCATGCAATCGCTTACCCGCAACCTGCTCGCCGCCGCCGGGGCACTCGCCTTCACCGGCCTCGCCTTCGCCTTCGCCATCGTGCCCGTGATGGTCGATACTGCCGGGATGGTCGCATGAGCCAGCTCGACACCGACCGCCACGCATCGCGGCCCGCCCGCGAGTTCCGCCTCGACAAGCAGCGCGGCTCGATCGCCGGGGTCTGCGCAGGGATCGCCAACTATTTCGGTTGGGACGTCACCATGGTCCGCCTCGCCTTCGTGCTGACGACCATCTTCCTGACCGGCGCCCCGCTGATCGCCTATCTCATCCTGTGGGCGATCGCCGACTGACCCGGCCGGAGGCCCACTCCGGCCACAACTCCCGGTCGGGGGCGAGTGGATCGCCCCCGCACCAAGCCTTCTTCACATTGCCGAAATGCCGCCATCCAGCCGCAGCTCCGCCGCAGTCATGAAACTGCTCTCGTCACTGGCGAGATAGAGCACGCCATTGGCGATTTCCTGCGGCTTGCCGACCCGCCCGAGCGGGATCTGACGCGCCAGCTTGCCCATCACCACTTCCTTGTCGAGCCCGGCATTCTTGCCGA
Organism: Citromicrobium bathyomarinum; assembly: GCA_001306305.2. Lineage (NCBI taxonomy): Bacteria > Pseudomonadati > Pseudomonadota > Alphaproteobacteria > Sphingomonadales > Sphingomonadaceae > Citromicrobium > Citromicrobium bathyomarinum. Next base: position 3,197,633 of record CP155577.1, on the reverse strand, counting down.
TCCCATCCAGAATGGGCGTATCGACGAAGGTCGGATGGATCGAGTTGCAGCGGATATTCCAGCCCATCTTCGCACAATAGAGCGCGACCGACTTGGTCAGCATCCACACTGCCGCCTTGCTGGCGTTGTAGCCGGGCATGGTGTCGCTCGCGATCAGTCCCGCGATCGAGCTGATATTGATGATCGAGCCGGGCTGATTGTCCTTCATCAGCTTCAGCGCCTTCTGGCAGCCGAGGAACGGCCCATCGACATTGATCGCGAAGCCGCGGCGCCAATCTTCCAGCGTGCAGGTCTCGATATTGCCGCGCACGCCGATGCCAGCATTGTTGAGCAGGATGCTCAGCCCGCCGAGCTTGTCGTCCGCCATCGCGATCGCCGCATCCCACTGGTCGGGCTCGGTCACGTCATGCTTCATCGCAAATGCGGTATCCGCGCCCAGCTCTTCATTGATCGCATCGGCGGTCGCCTGCGCGCCTTCGCCGTTGATGTCGGTGCACAGCACCCGCGCACCCTCGCGCGCCAGCGTGGTCGCGGCCTGAGCGCCAAGCCCCTGCGCCGCGCCCGTAATCAGTGCGAGCTTGCCCGCTACCCGTCCAGCCATCCGTTCTCTCCAATTTTCTGTGTCATCAGCAGCATGGCGAGGCGCACGTCGAGAGCAACCCCTGCTGCGCGTTTCTCGTCCACGAAAGCGGCCAGCTCGGCCAGCTTCACGCGGTGGACCGTGATATCCTCGCCATCGACGCCGCCGCCGTCGCCGACCTTGGTCAGCCCTTCGGCGCGCAGCAGGGAGAACCCTTCCGAGACCATCCCGGGGCTGGAGAAGAACTCGCCCAGATCGGTGATCGTCGCCGCGCGGTAGCCGGTTTCTTCCTCCAGCTCGCGGTGCGCGGCGGTGATGGCGCTCTCGTCCGACGCACCGTCATCGTCGCCGACCAGCCCGGCGGGGATTTCGAGGCAGCGACGGCCCAGCGGCACGCGGTACTGTTCGACCAGCAGCACGTGTGCCCCGGAATCGGAGGCGTCGATTGCGATGATTGCTGCGGCGCGGATATTGCGCGGGCGGCTGGCATATTCCCAGCGGCCCCGCTGCTTGGCGACGATGTAGTCGCCCTGCCAGCGGATTTCCTCGGGCGCGTCGTGGTCGGGGGGATAGGTCATGTCAGGCGGGCCCTAAGACGCCCTTTCCCTTAAGGGAAGGGGTTGGGGAGGGTGTACTAGGGCCGAGAGGTCGAACCCGCACCCCCTCAAAGCTGGATCAGGCGATCGGGCAGCTCGTTCTGGTCGTCCTCGGCGCGGGGGAAATGGGGGGCGAGGATTTCGCCCACGTCGCGCACGCCCGCCGCGATTCCGGCGCCCAGCTGGCCCGCCTTTATCTCGCGCAGCATGTCGACCATCGCATCGCCCCACACTTCGGGCGGCACCTGCTCGGCAATCGCGGAATCGGCGACGATCTGCGCGCGGTGTTCGCGCAGGGACACGAAGATCAGCACGCCCGTTCTGCCATGCGTGCGCCGTTCCGCGCCGACCTTGAAATGCCGGATCGCGGCGTCTTCCACCCGCAAGGTCTTCACCCGGCCCGGGATCAGCGCGAAGCGCACCGCGGGGCTCAGCGTCAGCGCAAAGGTGGCGAGGAACAGCACGATGGTGATCGCGCTGGCGAGGCCCAGCAGGCCCGACGCGGTCCATTCGCTGTTCCACCCGCCCGACAGGGTGTCCACCAGCCCGGTGACGGGATCGGGAAAGAAGGCGAGCAGCATCAGCCCGGTGAAGGCGACGAAGGCCGAAAGCGCCAGCGCGACGTCGGTATAGCCGTCGCTCTCCTGCGCCACGACCGTGACGATCTCGCCCGAAGTTTTCAGCTCCGCTTCGGCGACCGCGCGGGTCACCGCTTCGCTATCTGCGTGGGTTATCTGCATCACCAGCCTCCGCTCGCGCCGCCGCCGCCGGACATGCCGCCGCCGAAGCCGCCGAAACCACCGCCGCCTCCGCCACCGCCGAAGCCGCCATCACCGCCGCCCCAGCCGTCGCCGTCACCCGAGTTGAGTGCGGAGTTGATCGCGGTCCACAGCAGCACATCGCCCACCGCGCTGCCTGCGCCGTAGCGCCGCCGCCTGCGACCCTTCTTGCCGCGCCCGAAGATGGCGATGAAGGCGAAGATCAGGATCAGCCACACGAACGCGCCGCCGATGGTTGCGCCAGTCACCTCGTCTCCGCGTTGTGCGCGCGCGGTGGCCTCCGCTTCCTCGATCGCCTTGGCGGTCGCCGGGTCCATGTCGAGCGCCTCGATCATCTGCGCGACCCCCGCCGCGATCCCGCCGCCGAAGTCGCCCTGCTTGAAGGCAGGGGCGATCGTGTTGCGGATGATCCGCCCGGACATTGCGTCGGTCAGCGTGGGGGTGGAGCCATAGCCGACCTCGATCCGGAGCTTCTGCTCCTTCTTGGCAACTAGCAGCAGCGCGCCCTCGTCGGTCTCCTCGCCGCCGATGCCCCAAGTCTTATAGAGATCGACCGCGTAGCTCTCGACCGTCTGTTCATCGAGTGTCGGAATGGTCGCGACGACCACTGTGCGGCCCGTCTTTTTGCTATAGGCGCGCAGTTCCTCGTCGAGCTTGGCCTCTGTCGCGGCGTCGATCATGTTCGCGCCGTCGTAGACCGGCCCTTCGGGGCGCGGCGGCAGCTCCTGCGCGGCGGCAGGCAGTGCGAGCAGCACGAGGGCGAACAGGATCAGGGTTCTAAGCAGGGTCACGAGGGGGCACCTTCACGGCATTGCGGGGGATTGGGGGCGGCGCGCTTGAGTTCCTCGACCCCGGCGAGCGTGCCCCCGGCGATGTCGCCTGCGCGATAAAGGGGGATCATCGCATTCTCGATGATGCGCTTGGCGCGAACGTCGCTGACATCGTTTTCCAGCCCGAGGCCGACTTCGATCCGTACCGTCCTCTCTGTGGGTGCGACGAGGACGAGCAGGCCGCACTTGGTTGTCTCGTCACCGATGCCCCATTCGTTGAACGTCTCGTTCGCCACGTGCTCGATCGACTCGCCGCCGAGCGATGCGTCGGTGAAAACGACCAACGCAACGCCCGATGTGCGCCAGTACTCGGTCAGATCCTGGTCGAGTGCGGCCTCGGCTTCGGGCGCGAAAATCTCGGCCTCGTCCAGCACGGGGCCATCGGGCCGCTGCGCCACCGGCGTCGCTGCGCTTTGCAGCGAACAGGCGGCCAGCAGCAGCGGCGCAATGGCGACACAGCGGGCAGGCACAAGCCGCCCGATCAATTGTCGGTGCCGGTGGCGGCCCCGTTCCGATCGGCGCCGGTTGCCGCGTTGTCGTTGGCGGGCGCGGCGGCGCTGGGGCTGCTCATGTCATCGAAGTTCACTTCGGGTGCGATCTCGCTGCCAGCCTGCGCCTTGAAGCCTTCCATCGGCTCCGCACCGTAGATCACGTTGGCGGCGATCGTCGCGGGGAAGGTGCGGATGGTGGTGTTATAGTTCTGCACCGCCTCGTTGTAGCGATTGCGCGCCACTTCGATCCGGTTTTCCGTGCCTTCCAGCTGGGTCATCAGGTCCGCGAAACGCGCCTGACTCTGCAGTTCGGGGTATTTCTCGACCGTCACCAGCAGCCGCGAAAGCGCACCGCCAAGCTGGCTTTGCGCCTGATCGAAGCGCTGGATCGCCGCCGGATCCTTGAGGTCGTCGGTGGTCAGCTGGGTCTGAGTGGCGCTGGCACGGGCCTGGATCACCTGGGTCAGAATGTCCTCTTCCGACGCCGCTGCGGCGCGCACCGTGTTGACGAGGTTGGGGACCAGATCCGCGCGGCGCTGATACGCGCTCTGCACGTCGGCCCAGCGGGCGTTGGCCTCTTCCTCTGCCGTGGGGACCGAGTTGATGCCGCATGCGCTCAGCGACACGAGGCCGAGCGCGAGCAGGATCGAGCGAGCGAAAGTGCGGAACGCCATCGAATTATCTCTCCGGAAAAATGGTGTATTGCCAATATACGACACGCCCCCGTCGGTGCAAGGATTTGTGGGCGCAATCGGGGGCAAGATTGTCTCGCCCCATCGCCTTGTGCACAAGAGGCGCGAGACAGGCGGCAGACGAAGGGGGCACCTCTCGCATGTTCAAGGAATTCAAGAAATTCATCGCCCGCGGCAACGTGATCGATCTGGCGGTCGGCGTGGTGATCGGCGCGGCGTTCAGCGGCATCGTGAAGCAGCTGACCGACGCGGTGCTGATGCCGCTGATCGGCTGGCTGTTCGGTGATATCGACTTTTCCAACTGGTTCCTGCGGCTGGGCGAGATTCCCGAAGGCTACGACGGCGCGCTCGACAACTACGAGCAGCTGAAGGAGGCTGGTGTCGCGATGATCGGCTATGGCGCGCTGATCACCGCGATCATCAACTTCCTGATCGTGGCCTTTGCGCTGTTCCTGCTGGTGCGCGGCGTGAACCGCGTGACCGAGGAAATGCAGCGCAAGCAGGCCGAGGTGGAGGATAGCTCCAAGAGCGACGAGGTGCCGACCGATCCGCAGCTCGATGTGCTGAAGAAGATTCTCGCCGAGCTGAAGGCGGAGCGGGGAGGCCAAGGAGGCGGGAATGGCAACGCGTGATGATTTGGGAAAGTGGGTGCTCGCGGCTGTGCAAGAGCTGGGCCCATCTCCTGTCCCTCGTGTGGCCGAGCACATATGGAAAGCACATGCTGAAGAGTTGAAAGCGTCCGGCGACCTTTTCTTCACGTGGCAATATGCGATGCGCTGGGAAGCCATGAAGCTTCGCAAAAAGGGCCAATTTGCTCCAGCCACCAAGGATGGCATGTGGCGTCTGGCTTGATCCTCACTTCACATTCAGCGCGCAGCGCCTATATAGGTCGGTGCCGGTTTCGGCCGGCTATGGTGATAAACTGCGGTGTATAATAGACGCAATGGACCCGGGGGCAGTACCCGGCGGCTCCACCAAAAGGCCCGGTTCCCTAGCGAGAGGGGCGGGCTTCCTGATGGGGCCGAACCAGGATCGACATGCGTTGAAAGGCATCGTTTTTGCCCGGAATGAGCACTCCGTAAAAAGCTCTTTTCACAAGTGCCAACGATAACGAAGCACTCGCTCTCGCTGCGTAATTTGATGGCCTAACGGCCTGAATTTACAAAGCTAAAGCGCGGTTGGACCGACCGGGCAACAGAACGGATACCGGGGGCCCGGGGGAGCCTAGCAACAGAATCCCCCACCTTCATTCCCTGCATTAGCGCTCTGTGGACAGTGCCTCCTTCGCCGCCTTCTCGTGCCTCAGGCAGTCGAGGATCTTCGCCCCCGCCATGAATACCGCCGCCGAGCAGGCGAGGAACAGCAGCTTGCCGCCCCAGCCGGGATATTGCTCCAGATAGTTTGCCCCGCGCGCGGTTGCGCCCAGCGCCAGCGCGTAGATGATCAGGAACGCCTCGAACCGGGTCTTGATCACGAACAGGCGGGAAATCTTGCGGAGCATCTTCATCCTTAACGCGGCCGGCGGATTACCTACGCAAAGCCTGTGCCAGATGAGGGTTCCTGCGGCCCGCGCTGGTTAACGCGCGGGCCATTGTAAGCTTACCCGACAGGGTAACCAGAGCGTTTACCCTAATTCGGTTAGATCGAGCGCGTCGAGCAGCGCGCCGCGTGCCGCGCGCACCTGTTCGCTCAGCGCATCGGTGCCAAGCTGGGCCGGTTCGATCGCTTCAGGCCAATGCTCGGCGATGACCGCCTCGATTTGCTCCGCCTTCGCCTCGTCGAGCAGGAAGCGCGGATCGACCGTCGCGGGGTCGGCGACCACGCGCAGGCGCAGACAGGCGGGGCCGCCGCCATTGGCCATCGACTGGCGCACATCGACCGGGATCACCTGTCGGATCGGGCCATTGCTCTCCGTCATCTTTTCGCAGAACGCCCAAACGCTCGTCGATTCGCGGCATTCGCTGGGGACGACCAGCGCCATGGTGCCGTCGGGCAGGGTGAGCAACTGCGCGTTGAACAGATAGGTGCGGATCGCCTCTTCGAGACTCACCGCGCTCTCGGGCACTTCGACCAGTTCGAGCGCGGGGAACGCCTCGCGGATCGCGCCATAGGCCCCCTGCGGATCGGCGAAGGCGCGCGCGTGGGTGAACAGCACGCGCTCGTTCGCCACGGCGACCACGTCGTTATGGAACGCGCCCGCCTCGATCGCCTCGAGGTTCTGTTCGATGAACACCGTACGTTTCGGATCGAGCCCATGCATGCGTGCGACCGCGCGGCTTGCCTGTTCGTGCTGGCGCGCGGGGAACTTGCCGCCCGGCTTGCCATAGACGAACACCTCGACGCCCGCCTCGCCGTGGCTCTCGCAAAGTCGCATGTGGTTGGCCGCACCCTCGTCGCCGAAGGTCGGCGGCACCGCGTCGTGGACCGCGAAGTGCTTTGCATCGCCGAAGGCGATGTCGAGCTGCGCTTTGGTATCCTGCCATTCCTGCGCGCGATGGAGCATGGTGATGAGGTTGGCTGGGGTCAGGTGGCAGCGCCCGTCGCGCGTGTCGGGCGCGGGGCTGACCGTCGCCGCATTGGCGGTCCACATGGCCGAGGCGGACCAGGGCGCGGCGCGCAGGGCAGGATCCTCTGTGCCGTCGAGCGCCAGCGCATCTCCCAGCACGCCATTGGGACGCGGCAGCGGCAGGAGGAAGCCCTGCGGAAGCCCGCGCGCCATATTGCCGCGCATCTTGGCGAGGCCCTGCAGAGCCGCCTCGCGCGGGTGGCTGGTCTGCCCGCGATGGCTCGCGCTGGCGATATTGCCGAGGCTCAGCCCCGCGTAGTTGTGCGAGGGGCCGATGATCCCGTCGAAGTTGATTTCCTTGAGCACGGTTTTCCCTGTCGTCATTGCGAGCGACCGGAGGTCGCGCGGCAATCCATGGATGAACTGATTGCAAAGCGCGCGGGCCATGGATCGCCACGTCGCTTCGCTCCTCGCGATGACGAGTCAGATGGCTATTTGGGCACGCTCCACACGGTATCGCCTTCGCCCACCTGTAAGGTCGCGGCGCCGGCCGCGTCGATCGCGATCGTGTCGCCATCAATGCTGCGCGAGCCATAGCTGCAGCGGAAATCGGTGAGATGGCCGGTAGCGATCAAGGCGCGCTCACCCTTGTCGAGTGCCGTGCTGCCCAGTGTGAGGGGCTTGGCATCCGCTACGCTCACCACATCGTCGGTCCGCGCGAGCATGGTCGGGCCGCCGTCGAAGATGTCGACATAGCCTTCGAAGCGCAGGCCTTCCTTCTCCAGCATCTTCATCGCGGCGCGGCCGGTGGGGTGGGGGAGGCCGATCACCTCGCGTGCATCGTCGTCCAGCATTGCGACATAGACCGGATATTTGGGCATCAGGTCGGCGATGAACTGGTTGCCGTTGATCGCGTTGAAATAGTCGGCCTCCTGGAAGGTCATCCCGAAGAAACGCCCGGCGACCCCGTCCCAGAAAGGCGAGCCGCCGCGATCGTCGATAATGCCGCGCAGTTCGGCCAGCACGCGCTCGGCAAACCGCTGGCGGTGCATCGCGATGAACAGGTAGCGGCTGCGCGCGAGCAGCAGGCCGAGGCCTCCGGCGCGCTCGTTCGGGTGGAGGAATAGCCCGCCGACCTCGCTGCACCCTTCCAGATCGGTGACCAAGTGCAGCATTTCTGCGCGCACCGTGCGGTCCAGCTCTTGGCTGTACTGGGTCAGCGTGTTGAGCCGGTAGGAATAGAACGGCCATTGCTGGCCGACCTGCGTCATCAGCTGGCAGGTGCCGCGCACCGCGCCGGTCTCGGTATTTTCCAGCACCAGCAGGAAGGTCTCGTCGACCAACTCGTGGCCCCTATTGGCGAAGGCCTTGGCCGAGCGTTCCAGCTTGCCGCGCAGCGCATCGCGGTCGGCGGGCAGGTTGGTGAATCCGCCGCCGGTCAGCTTGGCCATTTCGTACAGATGCTCGAGGTCGTCCTCGCGCGAGGGGCGGATTACGAAACTCACAGCACATCCTCCGTTGCCAGTCCGTGCAGGACCATCGCCGCGAGCGCGGCGCGTTCCTTCAGCGAAGGGGCGATCATGAACTCGTCGGGCGAGTGGATCTTGCCGCCACGCACGCCCATCGTATCGACCACCGGCACGCCGGTAGCGGCGATATTATTGCCGTCGCACACGCCACCGGTGGATTTCCAGTCGATCTCCTGCCCCAGCTCGGCGCCGCATTCGCGGACCAGATCGAACAGCGCCTGCGCCTTGCGGTCGACCGGCTTGGGCGGACGCGAGATACCGCCGTGGATCGTGATATCGACCTCCTGGGCCTGCTTCACCTCGCCGATCAGAGCGTGCATTTCCGCCTCAAATCGCTCGGCTGCGGCGGGCTCCTTCGGGCGGATGTTGAAGCGGAGGACGGCATGGTCGGGCACGACGTTGTTCGCCGCGCCGCCATCGATCTTGGCCGGGTTCACGCTGATATCGTCGCGCTGCAATTCCTTGAGCCGCACCGCGAGCGTGGAGGCGGCGACGATCGCGTTACGCCCATCGTGCGGGTTGCGCCCGGCGTGGGCGGACTTACCGGTGACGATCAGGCTGTAATTCCCGCTGCCGCCGCGCGCATGGGCGAGCGTGCCCTCGGGCGTCGCCGCAGGCTCGAAGGTCAGCGCGGCGTATTTGCCCTGCGCCAGGTCCTCGATCAGCGGCGCGGAGGAGAGCGAGCCGGTTTCCTCGTCGGCATTGATCAGCACGTCGTAGCCGACCTGCTGCCATGCCTCGATCTGCTCGAGCGCAGTGAGCGAGGCGAGGATGATCGCGAGGCCTCCCTTCATGTCCGCCGTGCCGGGCCCGTTGAGCACCTCGTCGTCGAGCCAGGTCAGGTCCTGAAACGGGTGATCGGCGGGGAAGACGGTGTCCATATGCCCGGTCAGGATGAACCGCCGCTGCGCCTCCGGACGCACGCGCAACACGAAGTGCTTGCCGTTCTGAACCGCGGTTTCCTTGCCGCTTGCGTCGACCGCCGTCACCGGGGCGGGCTCTTCCAGCGTGATTTCGCCGGGGAGGGCGGAGAACGCCTCGCTCAGTTCCTGAGCCATGCGGGCGAGGCCGTCGAGGTTGGCGGTGCCCGAGTTGATACGTGCCCAGCGCTCGACCTGCGCGAGCATGGCCGCGCCGTCGATAGTGTCGATGGCCTGCTGGAGGGGGCCGGAAAGTCTGTTCATGCCCGGGGGCCTAGCCTGCGCGACGCGGCTGGCCAAGCCCGGTCAGGTGGACAGCGCGCGGGCGAGGACCACGAATTCCCCGACGTCGAGCGTTTCGGCACGCCGCTGCGGGTCGATGCCGAGCGTCTCCAGCGCATCCAGCGCGCCAGGCACGCCCTTCAGGCTCTGGCGCAGCATCTTGCGGCGCTGGCCGAAGGCGGCGGCGGTGACCTGTTCCAGCTTCGCGGCCGAGACGCCATCGGGCATTGCAGCGGGGGTCACATGGACGATCGCGCTCATCACCTTGGGCGGCGGGGTGAAGGCGCTGCGGTGGACCTTCATCGCCAGCTTCGCCGTGCCGCGCCACTGGGCGAGGACCGCGAGGCGTCCGTAGGCAGAGCCGCCCGGCTGCGCGACGATCCGTTGCGCGACCTCCTGCTGGAACATCAGGGTGAGCGATGTCCAGTTGGGTGGCCATGCCTCGCCGCCCATCCAGCGGGTGAACAGCGCGGTGCCGACGTTGTAGGGCAGGTTGGAGAGGATCGCGTAGGGTTCGCCGTCGAAGATGGCGTCGTGGTCGATCTTGAGCGCATCGCCCTCGATCACGGTCAGCTGGCCGGGGAAGGCGTCGCCGAGTTCGGCGAGCGCGGGCAGGCAGCGGCGGTCCATCTCGATCGCGGTGACCTTCGCCCCGGCACGCAGGAGCGCGCGCGTGAGCCCGCCGGGGCCGGGGCCGACTTCGAGCACGTTCCTGCCCGACAGGTCGCCCGGCACCGCCGCGATGCGCGCGAGCAACTGCTCGTCGAACAGGAAATTCTGGCCGAGCGCCTTGGACGCGCTGAGGCCGTGCGCCGCGATCACTTCGCGTAAAGGTGGGAGGTCGGTCATCGGCTCCGCCGCGCAGCAATCTGCCCCGCCATGCGGATCGCCGCGATCATCGCATCGGGTCGAGCGATGCCCTTGCCCGCAATGTCGAACGCGGTGCCGTGGTCGGGCGAGGTGCGCACGATCGGCAGGCCGAGCGTGACGTTGACCCCTTCGTCGAAATCGAGCGCCTTGATCGGGACCAGCGCCTGATCGTGATACATCGCGATCGCCACGTCGTAAGTCCCTCGCTTGTGCGGCGCGAACAGCGTGTCGGCGGGATGCGGGCCGGTGGTGTCGATGCCCTGTTCGCGCAAGGTGGCGATGGCGGGGGCGATTACCTCGATCTCCTCGCGCCCCATGCGGCCATCCTCACCCGCGTGTGGGTTGAGCCCGGCGATCGCGATACGCGGCGCATCGATCCCGTAGTCTGTGCGCAGCGCTGCGGCTACGATCCGGCTGCGCTGCACGATCAGATGTTGCGAGAGACGCGCGGGCACATCGGCCAGCGCGCAATGCACGGTCATCGGGACGGTCTTGAGCGATGGCCCGGCGAGCATCATCACCGCATCCTCCCGCGGCAACCCGCAGGCATCGGCAAGGAATTCGGTCTGGCCGACGAAGTTCGGATCGATCTGGGCAATAGCGGACTTGGCCACCGGGCCGGTCACCAGGGCGCTGCACTCGCCCGAGCGGACCATGGCGACGGCCTGCCCCAGCGCGTCGAGAGCGCATTGGGCCGATGCACGATCGGGCTGGCCGGTGCGCAATGGAGAGCCGGGCTCTCCGACCACCCGCAGCGGGGGCAGGCCAAGCTCGGCTTCGCGCGCCAGGATGTGCGCGACAATCTCCGGCCCGACGCCCGCCGGGTCGCCGATGGTAACGGCCAGCGGGAGCGGCGTGGTCACCTGATCAGTTGTATTCGATGATCGCGTCGTCGCGCAGGTCGCGCAGGAAGCGCTGGGCGCGCTTGCTGATCCGCTCTTCCTCGATCCGGTCCATGATCTGGTCGAAATCGGGTTCGCCATTCACTTCCGGATCGTCGCGGCCGCACAGCAGCAGCACCCTAACACCGTCCTGCATGGAGCCGAAAGGCGGCGTGGTCTGGCCGACCTGCAGGTCCATCAGCGACGCCTGCAGCTGCGGCGGCAGATCGCGCACGGTGATCGAATCATTGTCGACCACGCTCGCGCCGACCGATTCGGCCACCCGGTTCGCATCGCCGCAGCCACGGATCGTGCCGATCGCGTTGGCGAATTCTTCCACCCGTGCGTTGGCGCGATCCTGGCTCGTTCCCTGCGGGAAGGTGATCGCGATCTGCTTGAGGCTGAGCACGGCATCGCGCGGGTCGGCGGTCAGCACCTGTCGCTTGTCGAGCAGCAGCATGATGACATAGCCGCCCGGGATCGGAACGGGGCCGACCAGCTGGCCGGGGGTCATCTTGGTCGCCACCTCGGCCATCTGGCCGGGCAGGGTGCCCAGCCGGACGAAGCCGAGATCGCCGCCGACCGAGGCGGTGGTCGATTCGGAAAACTGCCGGGCATAGGCCTGGAAGCTGCCGCCGGCGCGGATCTGGTCCATGATCTGCTCGGCATTGGCTTCGACGGTCGCGGCGGTTTCGGGCGTTGCCGACAGATAGATCTCGGCGAGGCGGTATTCTTCCTGCCCGCGCGAGGTCTTCAGCCGCTCGATCGTGTCATTGACCTCTTCGGCGGAGACGTTGATGAACGGGGCCACGTTGCGGCGCAGGAGCATCTGCCACGCGATTTCGCCCTGAATCTGACGCTTGAGCGTGGCGGGGGACGAGCCTGCGGCGATCAGGAACTTGTCCATCTGCTGCGGATTGCTGCCGAAATTCTGCTGCGCCAGGATGGCGTAGCGCTGGTTCACCTCTTCGGAAGACACTTCCATGTCCTGCGCGGCGGCGGCCTGGATCTGCAGCGTTTCGTCGATCAGGTTGCGCAGCACCTGCATCCGCAGCGCCTGCAGCTGATCGGCGGGGATTTCCTTGCGCTCCGAAGCGGCGAGGACCAGCGCGACCCGGTGATCAATGTCCGTACCGGTGATGACCGTGCCGTTCACCTTGGCGGTGGCGGTGCGCATGTTCGGGTCCTGGTGGTCGGACCTGACCACCTCGGCGGGGATGCCGAAGGGCCCGTCCGTCGCCGCCTGCTGCGCGGCGGAGGGCTGCGGAGCGCCCTGCTGTGCAGCGTTGCCCGCCTGCTGGGCCTGCGCCGCGATCGGCATCGTCGCCATCGCAAACGCGGCGAACGAGGTGGAGATCTTGCTGATAATGCTGATGCTGTCGGTCACGAAGATAGCCTGTTGGTCGCTGGTGCGGGCGATGGGTTCCCGCCGGAGGAGCGCATTCGCGCGATCTGGCTGAACCATTGCTGAGTATTCTGCGGAGGCAGCCTCTAGCGCGTTCGCGCGGCTGTGCCAATCGTGGCGCTCATCCGCCGAAGCCGAGGTTGAGCAGGCGGAAGGTGAGCTCGAACGTATTGCCGCGCAGTGCGTCACCTTGGGTGGCGTAATCGCGCCGCCAGGTGAGCCCCAGATCGATGCAGTCGTCCTGGTATGCGATCCCGATCCGGGTGCGGATCGGGTCGAACCCGTCGGCCTGCAGAGTCGGGTCTTCGTCGCGGTTGGTCATGTTGACCACCGCCGAACCGAACAGCGACCAGTAGCGGGCGAAGGCCACGCGGCCCGCTGCGCGCAGCTCTTCGCGATCGCCCAGATCCTCGTTGATATTGGGGATGTTCCGGTCGAGCCTGAGATAGCCGATCTCGGCATAGGTTCGCCGCGATCCGATGGTCGCATCCACCTCGGTCCGGCGCGGGGTGAAGTCGTCCTTGTCCAGCCGGAAGCGGTAGGTGAAGGAGACGAAATCCTTGTAGCGCACGCGCGCCCGGCCGACGAAGTCGGAGAACCTGTCCGACAGGCCGGTCCCGTCGGGGAAGATGATCGGCTTGTCGTCGAGCCGGTAGGACTGGCCGAAATTGGCGGTCACCTGCCAGTCCGGCTTGGTGAATTGCCAGTCGACCCCGTAGGTCACCCGCGCGCCGTCTTCGAACCGGTCGTCCCCCGGGAAGCGGTTGAGCGAGAACAGGTTCACGTCTTCCAGATCGATCGAGCGCGAATCCTCGTTGGGGATCGCGGCGTTGCGGATGGGCGGGGTGCCGACCACCTGAATCCGCGGAGTCAGCACCTGGGTGCCGCCGAAAATCGGGCCCACCAGCGGCCACGACACGTCGATCGCGGCGAGCCCGATCGCGCGGCCCTGCCACCCTTCGCGCCCGCGATAGCTGGCAACCGTGGTCGCCGCCGAATTGTTGGTGTTGTAGATGTCGCCGCGCGCCAGCGCGGTCAGTTCGACCACCTGGCCGAGGCCGGTCACCCGGCGCAGGTTCCACTGCGCGGAGGCGAAGCCGCGCTGGGTATCCTGCCCGTCCTCGCGCAAGATGCCCAGCGTATTGCCGCGCAGCGTCACCGTGCCGCCCAGCAGCGGCTCCGAAATCCGGCGGCGGTAATCGATCAGCGGCAGCGCGACCGGCACCTCGCCCTGCGGCTGGTTGAGGCGCAGGGTCTGCGTGGCGAAGCCCGCGACCACGAAATAGCTGTTGGCATCGATCCGCTCCAGCTCGCCCACGGTGCGCAGCCGGTCGTCGCGGCTGATGTCGTAGCGGCGCAGGAAGGTGCGGTCGCTCGCGCGGCGGACGGAGCCAGTGAAGCTCCAGTTCTCGTCGAACTGGTAGCGTCCGTTGGCGGCGAAGTAGCCGCGAAAATCCTCGTCGGTCTGGGACAGGCCGGTGTTGAGGTCGATTCGCCGGCTGACCGTGGCATAGCCGGTCGCCTGGAACGCGCCCTTGTCCGACAGCGCGCGATAGGTCGCGCGCGCCATCGGAGCGGCATCGGTGAACACGTGCGCAGCCAGTTCAAGATCGCGGTTTTCAGCGAGCCGCCAGTAATAGCTGCCGCTGACCTCCACCCCGTTGGAACGCGAGATGCGCAGGCTGGGGACAAGGAAGCCCGATTGCGGTCCGCCGTCGGTGCGCAGCTCCAGCGTGGGCAGTGGCAGGATGCGCGCGCCGAACAGCGAGAAATAGCCCTTTTCGAACCGCACGGTGTTGGCGTCGGGATTGTAGACGACGCGTTCTGCGGTGATCTTCCAGCTCGGGCGCTTCGGGCAGCCATCCTCGCCCACCACCGGGCAGCCCGAATAGGCCGCTCTGGTCAGCGCGATGCGCCCGTCGCCCGCGCGCTCGCCGCGTTCCGCTGCAAGCCGTCCGCCTTCGCGCAGCACCAGCAACAGGTCTTCCAGCGCGCCCGCCTCGAAGGTGTCGGTCAGTTCCAGCTGCTCGGCATAGAGCTGGTTGCCGTCGCCATCGACGTAACGCACGCCGCCGCTGGCATCGATCCGCCCCGCCGGGCGATCCCACCGGACCTCGTCGGCGCGCACCGAACGCTCGCCCTCGCGCAGCAGCACGTTGCCGCGCGCGATCACCGTGTCAGCCTGCGAATCATATTCCAGACTATCCGCCTCGAACCCGATCTCGCGCGGGGTGCCGGGCGGCTGGTCGCCTTCGATATAGTCGGACACCGCCTCTTCGACCGAGCCCTCCTCGTCCGCCTGCTGGCCGCTCTGCGGCTCGCTTTGCGGCGCATCCTGGGCGTGCGCGAGGCTGGGCCACGCGATCGTCGCCATCACCGCCAATGCGGCACCACTTAGCAGGCAGGCGCGGCCACCAAAGGCAGGCGACGCGGAACGATCGGTCAGGCGCATGCCTTGCCTATTGCACCGAGCCTGCCTAATCGCAATCGCACTTGCGGCAGCGCGCGCAGGCGCGGCTCTTTAGTGGCCCGCGCGACACGGGGGAGGTAGTTCCCCGCGCCGCCGGCCGAGATCATCCAAGGGACCCCCACCATATGCAAATCACCTTCGCCGACAGCCTTCCCTCCGATGCCGTCCTGATCGCCTCGGTCGCGAACAAGGACAGCCTGCCCGACGGGACTGAACCCGCACTGGCCGAAGGGGCCAAGCGGTCGCGGTTCAAGGGATCGGCAGGTCAGGTGGTCGACGGTTTCGTGGAACGCGATGGCAAGGTGCTGCGGGTCGCGCTCGCGGGTGCGGGCGATCCCAAGGCGAAGGACCGCCGCGCCAATCTGGAAAAGGCGGGCGGCGCGCTGGCGGCGAAGTTCCTGACCTCGGGCGAAAGCACGATCGCGCTCGACCTGACCGGCGCGGGCCTTTCCGCGGAAGACGCCGCCGCAGTGCTGCTGGGCCTGCGGCTGCGCGCGTGGCGGTGGGACGAATATCGCACCACGCAGAAGGATGCGGAGAAGGTTTCGCTAAAGAGTGCGGTCATCGTCGGCGCGCCCGACGGTATCGAAGCGGCATGGGCCCGCGAGAGCGCGCTGGCCGAAGGCGTCGAGTTCACCAAGGAACTGGTCACCCTGCCCGCCAACGTCCTCTATCCCGAAAGCTTCGTCGAACGCTGCCGCAAGGCGCTCGAAGGTACGGGGATCGAGATCATCGTGCTCGACGATGCGCAGATGGAAAAGCTCGGCATGGGTGCGCTGCTCGGCGTCGGGCAGGGCTCCGAACGCCCCTCGCGCATTCTCGCGATGCGCTGGAACGGCGGCGATGCGGGCACCAAGCCCACGCTGCTGGTCGGCAAGGGCGTGACCTTCGATTCCGGCGGCATTTCGATCAAGCCGGGTGCGGGCATGGAAGACATGAAGTGGGACATGGGCGGCGCAGGTGCTGTCGCAGGGACCATGGTCGCGCTGGCCAAGCGCAAGGCGAAGGCGAACGTCGTGGGCGTGTGCGGGCTGGTCGAGAACATGCCCGACGGCAAGGCGCAGCGCCCCGGCGACGTCGTGAAGACGATGAGCGGGCAGACCGTCGAAGTCATCAACACCGACGCCGAAGGGCGGCTGGTGCTGTGCGATGCGCTGCACTGGGCGCAGAACGAGTTCGATCCCGCTGCGGTGATCGACCTCGCCACGCTGACCGGCGCGATGCTGATCGCGCTGGGTAACGAGCAGGCGGGCCTGTTCTCCAACGACGATACGCTGGCGGGCAACCTGTCCACCGCAGGCGCGACCAGCGGCGACAAGGTGTGGCGGATGCCGATCGGCCCGGCTTACGACAAGCTGATCGATTCGCCGATCGCGGACATGAAGAACGTCGGCCCGCGCGAAGCAGGCTCGATCACCGCCGCGCAGTTCCTCAAGCGGTTCATCAAGGACGGGATGCCCTGGGCGCACCTCGACATTGCCGGGATGGCCTGGTCGAACAAGCCGGGCGCAACCTACGGCAAGGGCGCGACCGGTTACGGCGTGCGCCTGCTCGACCAGTATGTCCGCGACGTGATCGAGGGCTAGGCGAGAACCCGCGTGCCCAAGATGCGCAAGAAGGGCGACCTGCCGAGCAAGATCTGCGCGGCCTGCGGGTTGCCCTTCGCCTGGCGGAAGAAGTGGGAGCGGGACTGGGACGCCGTGAAATATTGTTCGGAGCGGTGCCGCCGCACGGCCAAATCTGCTGGCGCGGGCTCGTGAAGGTCGATTTCTGGCTCCTCTCCCGCGATCCGGCGGAACGCGTGGTCGCGATGATTGCCGAGCGTGTGCTGGCCGATGGCGGGCGCGCGCTGGTGGTCAGCGGCGATGCGGCGCAGCGCGAATCGGTCTCGCGCACCTTGTGGGAGGCGCGGCCCGAGGCCTTCCTCGCCAATGGGCAGGCGGGCGGGGCGCATGATGCGGACCAGCCGATCCTGATCGGCGAGGCGTGCGTGTCCACCAACGCGGCAACCGCCTGCATCCTCGCCGATGGCCACTGGCGAGCCGAAGCGCTGGCAGGCGAAACTTTCGAGCGTGTGTTCCTGCTGTTCGACGACGAACAGCGCGACGCCGCGCGCACCGCCTGGCGCGAGGTGAGCGCGACCGACGGCCTCGAACGCAGCTTCTTCGAACAGAAGGACGGGCGCTGGGTTAAGGTCGCCTGACGTCCGCAGCAGCCCGCGCGGACTTGCCGTTGGCGTGGAAGCTGCTAGGGGCGCGCGCGACAAAATTCTCCCCCTACAATTCGCAAGGAATAAGACCATGGCGGTTACCCGCACCTTTTCGATCATCAAGCCCGACGCCACCCGCCGCAACCTGACCGGCGCGGTCACCAAGATGCTGGAAGAAGCCGGCCTGCGCGTCGTCGCCTCCAAGCGCATCCAGATGAGCGAAGACCAAGCGAAGAAGTTCTACGAAGTCCACGCAGAGCGCCCCTTCTACGGTGAACTCGTCGCCTTCATGACCAGCGGCCCGGTGGTCGTGCAGGTGCTCGAAGGCGAAGACGCCGTGAAGCGCAACCGCGACGTGATGGGCGCGACCAACCCGGCCGACGCCGAAGAAGGCACGATCCGCAAGGCCTTCGCCGAATCGATCGAAGCCAACTCGGTGCACGGCTCGGACAGCGACGAAAACGCCGCAACCGAAATCGCGTTCTTCTTCAGCGATGACGAGATTGTCGGCTGATATGGTCAGTTCGGCGAGGGCTTTCACCTAGAGCTAGCCCTCGCTGGACTATCCTCGTTCTGGCCAGCCCAACCTAACTCTGCTCGTGAAAGCACCGGACGTTGACCTGTGTGCGAGAGCTGCTTCCGACGGTGCTCGCGGTGAGATTCTCCCATACCGAGCAGGGCTGTTGCTGCGCAGCCGGATTACCTCCGTATCTAGACACTTCACAGCGAGTTCAATCTGCCGACCCCGCCGAGCCACCTGGTTCGCGTGATTCTGGAGTGCGCCCAAGTTAATCGGAACAAACTCTCTCGGGCTTTTCCGCTTTGTCCGTAAGTATCCAAACTCGGACTTTACAACTTGCAGGTCTCCAGAATCCAAATTTGACGGTCGGAATGGTTCGCCCCCATCACTGTAAAGCATGATCTGCACTCCATCGGCATAGGTTGTGCGATGGACGAAATGAGAGTGAATATACTTGTTGCGCTGGCCCCAAAGGCCCTCGATCTTCTCGAGGAGTCTGGCGATAACTGCCGCATCACGATCATTCTCGATCGAATATTCTGCCACTGCGGAAATTATGCCGAGCCGTTGGCTGAAGTTGCTAATTGCAAAATACGCAGCCTCTCCAGAATGATCGACCCTTAGGAATCGACCGAGCAACTCTGCGAGTCCGTTCTCTAGCGCGCTCCATCGCACAGAAATGAGACCAATTTTCTCAACGTGATCGGGCGCGAGCTCTAGTGGGCTATGCATCAAAACTCCTCCGCCGCATCCATCAGTTTGGTCAGTCGCTTGGGTGCGACGCTTCGCCAAGAGCGCTCCAGCCAGTGCTGCACCTGGTCCCAGTCGCAGTCCGGGCGGTTGAGCGCGATGCCGACCCAGCCGCTGGCGTGGTAATAGGCGGGGCGGAAGAACACTTCGGGGTCGCGCTCGACCAGATCGGCGAGCTCGTCCTGCCCGCTGGTCTTGGCGAGTAGCGCGATCTGGTGCGCGCCGTGGTGGCGATCCGCGAAGTGGGCGAAGAACTTGCCGCTCTTGCCGGCGATCTTGAACCCGGGTGAGCCGTGGCTGGTTGCCGCCTCCGCTTCGGGCAGCTCCATCGCCAGCTTGCGCACACGTCCCAGTAGCCAGTCCGGATCATAGGCGCGTGAGACATAGTCGCCCAGCACGCGCGGGTAGAGCTGGTGCTCTGCGATCCGCACGCGGTGGGCGAGCGTTTCGGGCGTGTCGCCGCCGATCACCGCGACCTCCGCCTGGCCCAGCACTTCGCCCCCATCCAGTTCGGTGGTGACGAGGTGCACCGATGCACCCGCAAGCTCGTCGCCAGCCTCCAGCGCGCGGGCATGGGGATCGAGCCCCTTGTACTTGGGCAGCAGCGAGGGGTGGATGTTGAGCATCCGGCCTTCCCACCGCTCCACGATGGCATCGTCCAGCACGCGCATATATCCGGCCAGCGCGACATATTCCGCGCCGCTTTTGCGAATCGCTGCATCCATCGTGGCATCGTGCTCGGCGCGCTTCATGCCCTTGTGGGAGAGGGCGAAGGTGGCAATGCCCTCCGCCTCGGCCAGCGCCAGACCGCCCGCGTGGGGATCATTGCTGGCGACCAGCACGATCTCGAACGGTGCGCCCTGCCTGCTGGCATAGAGCAGCGCGGCCATGTTGGTGCCTTCGCCCGAGATCAGCACCGCGACCTTGGCGCGCGAGGGATTAGCGCTCATGACGTTTAGCGCCCCTCGGCCTTAGTGATCGTGCCGGGCGACCCAGTCGCTCTGCGCCGACCATAGCCCGGCGGTGCCGTCGACATCGCAGCCGCGCGTGCCCGCGACCACCTCGCCGATGGTGAAGACGGTTTCGCCCGCTTCGACGAGTCGCTCGGTCACCGCGTCGGCGTGTTGCCCGGCCACCATCAGCACCATGCCGATGCCGCAATTGAAGGTACGCGCCAGTTCCTCGGGCTCGATATTGCCCTGCGACTGGAGGAACGCCATCAGCCGCGGCTGCGGCCAGCGCTGCGCGTGGACCTTCGCCCGGATGCCGTCGGGCAGCGCGCGCGGGATATTTTCCAGCAGGCCGCCGCCGGTAATGTGTGCCAGTCCGTCGATCAGGCCGTCGCGGATCAGCGGCAGCAGGCTGCCGACATAGATCCGCGTCGGCTCCATCAGGTGATCGACCAGCAGCCTGTCCTGATCGAACAGGGCAGGGCGGTCCATCTTCCAGCCCTTGTCCTCCGCCAGCCGCCGGACCAGCGAGAAGCCGTTCGAATGCACACCCGAACTGGCGAGGCCGATCAGCACATGGCCCGGTGCGATTCTCTCGCCGGTCAGCTGTGCCCCACGCTCGACCGCGCCGACGCAGAAGCCGGCAAGGTCATAGTCGCCGGGTGCATACATGCCGGGCATTTCGGCGGTCTCGCCGCCGATCAGTGCGCAGCCGGCCTGCTTACAGCCCTCCGCGATGCCCGCGATCACGCGCTCCGCAACGCCGCTTTCCAGCTTGCCGGTCGCGAAATAGTCGAGGAAGAACAGCGGCTCCGCGCCCTGCACGATCAGGTCGTTGACGCACATTGCGACCAGATCGATGCCGACGGAATCATGCCGGTCGTGATCGATCGCCAGCTTCAGCTTGGTGCCGACGCCGTCGTTCGCGGCGACCAGCAAGGGGTCCTTGAACCCGGCTGCCTTGGGATCGAAGAACGCGCCGAATCCGCCGAGTTCTGCATCGGCGCCGGGCCGCGCGGTTGCGCGTACCAGCGGGCCGATCGCCTTGACCAGCGCGTTGCCTGCCGCGATCGATACTCCGGCACCTTCGTAGGTGTAGCTTTTTTCTGGGTCGGTCATTGCGGCCCCGTCTTACGCTTTCGCGCTTGGAAATCCATCGCCACTTGGGCAAAAGGCCCACGAGTTTCCCCGATGACCCTTCCGGCTTCCCCTTTCGCGCGCATCGCCCTTGTCTGTCTCGCCCTCGCTGGCGTGGGTGCCGCGCTGTATGGCGGGTGGGCGAACGCGCAGGTCGAGGGCGACCGCGGGATCGCGCCGCTGATGGTCAGCACCGACATCAATGTCGGCGGGATCGAGGTCAACATAACCGCCGACGATCCCGAGGAAGCGCGCCAGAAGGGCTGGCAGGAAGCGCAGCGCAAGGCGTGGGAAAAGCTGGGCGGGCCCGACATTTCCGATAGCCAGCTGCAGGGCCTCGTCTCCGCGATCGTGATCCAGCACGAGGAAACCGGGCCGAAGCGCTATGTCGCCACGCTGGGCGTGACCTTCGATCGCCAGCGTGCGGCGGGCTATCTCGGGCGTTCGGGCGAGACGCAGCGCTCCGCGCCGATCCTGCTGCTGCCGGTGACGGTCAGCGCGGGGACCGAGCTGATGTACGAACAGGCCAATCCGTGGCAGCGCGCCTGGGCCGAGTATCAGCCGGGCGCGAGCCGGGTCGATTATGTGCGGCCCGCAGGCCAGGCGGGCGAATCGCTGTTGCTGACCTACGGCCAGACCGGTCGCCGCAGCCGCAACTGGTGGGCGACCATTCTCGACCAGTTTGGCGCGGCCGACGTCCTCGTGCCGATCGCGCAGCTGCATTATATCTATCCCGGCGGTCCGGTCGAAGGGCGTTTCGTGGCGCGCCACGGCCCCGACGACGAATATCTCGGCAGCTTCTCCCTGCGCGCGAGCTCGCCGCGCGAATTGCCCGCGATGCTGAGCCGTGCGGTCGAGCGGTTCGATGAGATGTTCGTCAAGGCGCTGGCCGATGGCACGATTCGCCCGGACAAGACGCTGGGCCGCAGCAGCGGGATGATGGACCGCGACATTGCCCGCCTGATCGAACAGAGCCGCGCGATCCTGGCCCAGGCGGAAGCCGCGCGCACTCGCGCCGCGACCGAGGAAGAGAACGTCGCCGATGCCAATGCCGCGCAGGCCGATGCGGCGGCGGGCGGCGACGCGCCGAGCATCATCAACCTGTTCATCAATTTCCCGACCCCCGATGCGGCAAGCTTCGAAGCGGGCCTGAACACCGTGCGCGGGACGCCGGGCGTGCGCGGAGCCTCGATCGGCAGCGCCGCGATCGGCGGCACCTCGGTGCTGAGCGTGACCTACGAGGGCACGATCGAAGAGCTGGTCGGCGCGCTGGCGCAGCGCGGCTACAACGTGCAGCGCGCGGGCAATTCGCTCAACATCAGTCGCTAGTCGGGGCCGTTAGGTGTCGCGCCCCTCTTCCCAGTTCGCGCTCCCCTTGCCTCCGGCGCAAGAGGGCGACCCGGCCAGCATCGTGATCGGCTCCGCCAATCTGGCGGTGGTCGAGGCACTGCGCGAGCCGGAGCGCTGGCCGTTCCGGACCGCGATTTTGCGAGGCGAGTCGCGCTCGGGCAAATCGCTGCTGGGCCGCTGGTTCGCCCATGCCGGGCTGGGCGAGACGATCGATCCGGCCGACGCGATGGAGGAAACCGCGCTGTTCCACCGCTGGAACCGCGCGCAGGAAGAGGGCACCGCGCTGCTGCTGATCCCCGAAAAGGCCCCGTGGGAGATCGCACTGCCAGACCTCAGATCGCGGCTGGGCGCGGCTCTGGCGCTTGAAATCGGCCAGCCCGACGACGACATGATGCGGGATCTGATCGTCAGCCATGCGGCGCGCCGCGGGCTGATGCTGGGTGAAGACGCGCTGACCTATGTGGTTCCGCGCATGACCCGCAGCTTTGCCGCTGCAGAAAGGTTCGTTGCGGTGCTGGACCGTCTCGCTTTGGAACGACAGGCCCGCCCGACGCGTAACCTGTGCCGCGATGCGCTCGAAACCCTATATGGTCCCGATCAGGGCCGCTTGCTTTAGTCGGGGAACGGTGAAATGTTGAAAGCACGATGCTCGTGGGTCTGATCGACTATCTCGACTCCGTTAAGAAGCGGGACCCCGCGCCACGGTCGCGGTGGGAAGTGCTGCTCTATCCGGGCGTGCTCGCGCTGGGGCTGCACCGGGTCGCGCACTGGCTGTTCGAAGCCAAGCTCTATTTCCTCGCCCGGCTGGTAAACCATTTCTCGCGCTTCCTGACCGCGATCGACATCCATCCGGGCGCGACGATCGGGAAATACTTCTTCATCGACCATGGCTTTACCGTGATCGGCGAGACCGCCGAGATCGGCGACTGGGTGACGATCTACCAATGCGTGACGCTGGGCGGGACCAACCCGACCAACGGGCAGCCAGGCAAGCGGCATCCGACGATCAGCGATTACGCGATCATCGGATCGGGCGCGCAGGTGATCGGCCCGATCACGGTCGGCCAGCGCGCACGGATCGGCGCCAATGCGGTCGTCACCGACGATGTGCCAGAGGGCGCGACGATGATCGGGATGAAGGCGCGATCGACCCTTGTGCCTGCCGAGGAATGGCTGCGCGAATTCATCCCCTACGGCACACCGTGCGACGAACCGTGCGAAGACCAGTCGACGGTCGGCAAGCGGCGTGCGGACGCGATGGAGGCGGAACTCGCCGCTCTGCGTGCCGAGCTTGAGGCGCTGAAGGCGGATCGCGCCGCCCCCGGGGCGCCGGAGCGCGACCCCATGCGGCGCAGCGGATCGGGTAGCTGATGGCGGCCGGTCCCGGCGGCACCGTACTCGCTTTCCCCGGCGCGAAACCGAGCCAGGTGGGCTTTGCGCGCGAGGAGCTGATGCGCATCCTCGATCTGTACGGCCGGATGGTCGCGGCGGGCGAATGGCGCGATTACGCGATGGATTTCGGGCGCGATGCGGCCAGCTTCGCCGCCTTCCGCCGCGCTGCCGAACGCCCGCAGGCGCGCGTGGAAAAGCGCCCTTCCTTGCGTAACAAGCAGGGCATGTGGACCTTGTTCGGCGAACACGGCCAGATCCTCAAGCGCGGGCATGAACTGGCCGGCGTCCTCGCCCCGCTCGAACGGCGGCTGGTCAAGGCGATCGAGGACTAGGCGTAGAAAAGGCCCGCCATCCACGAGGATGACGGGCCTTCTTCTGATGTCCGACGGTAGGCCGCTACGCCGCCACCAGCACCCGCTCGCTGCTGGGCAGCGCCTCGCGCCAGTCTTCGGGTATGATCCCAAGGACGCCGCGCCGGATCGGGGCCCAGAAGGCGGACAGCGTCAGCAGGGCAGAGCCGATCACCAGCGCGGTCAGCGCCACGGTCAGTTCCACAGCGCCGAAGCGGTCGAACAGGAAGGCGAGCGCGAACAGCACGTAGATCAGCGCCGAAACCAGCAGCGCGCGACGGTCCACGATCAGCGCGACGATCCCGAAGACGATGTAGATCGCCAGCACCGCGATCGCCTTGCCGATCCCGATATCCGATCCGCCGACCACGCCCAGAGTGGCGAAGATCGGGTGTGCGATCATCGGCGCGGCGAGCAGGTGGAGCCAGAAGGCGACATCGCTGCGCCGGGTGGTGCGCGCCGGGTCCTGAAGATCCCACCGCATCGCGAAGGCGAACACCGCTAGCCCGGCCACGAAGGTGAGCCACAGCGCAACGTCGCCCTTGTCGATATCGAGCGGCGCGAGCGCCGACAGCGCCAGCCCGATCGCCGTCGCGGAGAGCGCCGCCGCGCCCGCTGCAATCGTGATCGGCACCTTGAAGCGCAGCCAGTGCAACCAAGCGGCGAGCGCGGCGATGAGGCCCGCTCCGGCCACGAAATAGCCTGCCAGCGGCTCGCCCTGTTCGGTGCCCACCAGCACCACGCCGAGCGCGGTCGTGCCGACGAACACGCCGCCCACGAAGGCCAGCAGCAGGATGATGCTGGGCAGCGCCATGCGCCGCCTGCGGGTGAAGAACTCGGCCAGCGGCCACGCGGTGAGCGCGACCAGTCCGGCGGCGATGGCGATCGATACCGCGGTGCTCAGGCTGCTCTGCTGCTGGTAGGCGGCCCATGCGGCTTCGGAGGCCTCGACCGACCAGTCCCAGGCCTGCACCGGCACGATCAGCTTGCCGATCTGCTGCCCGATCGCGCCCGCGGCGAACAGCATGATCGCGATGCCGATCGCGACGAAGATGTCGTTGAAGGAGTTGAGGAGACGGAAATTCTCCTCGTCCCCCCGCGAAATGCCGCGCACCTCGCTCATATGCGCGCGGAAGGCTGCCGCAGCATCCTCCGAAAGCGCGCCCGCCGCGACGGCGGAATTGATGTCTTCTTCGGAATACACCGGCCAAGCCTCCCCTGCCTGTTCGGAAAGGGAGGCTATGGCCAGTGTGTTATCGTGTCAATACAGTCTGACGGAGCGAGTGTGTCGCTGGTCGGGTGTAGGTGCGTGGACAGGTGCTAGTCGAACACTTGGCTGACGTGGAGCGCGGTGTCCTGCGCGTGGGTGATCTGGCGGATGATCCGGTGCAGCATCACCGCGCATGCGATTAGCAGCACGCTCGACACGGCGCCCATGCCATTGGCGACCACCATATTGCTGCCATCGCCATAGCCTTCCATCCGCGCGCTGATATTGGACAGGATGCTGCCGATGATCCAGCAGGCCCACCAGGCGTTGATGAGGCCCGGCGCAGGCTCGCCATAGCTGTCGCTTTCCAGATGGCTCTCGTTCCACAGATCGCGCATGTTCTGGAACGGCTTGATCAGGTTGGCGAAGGGGATGAAGTACCAGCCCACCGCCATCCCGGGCGAGGACTCGGTCTCGATCCCGCGCTTCTTGAGATTGGCGTGCGCGCGGTAGATCCACATGCTCACCAGCACGACCGAGACGAGGAAGATCAGCAGATAGGCGATCGCCGCGAAGCCATAGGTGACCGCGAGCGTTTCCGGCACCATGGCATAAAGATCGACCTGGCCGGTCAGCGCGAGCACTTCGAAGACCAGCATCACAGCGGAAATGCCGATATAGGCGATGATCGCGTAGCCGGCATTGCGCGCGCGCGATTTCAGGCGGGCAAAGCCGCCGTCCGAAGCCTCCGCATGTGCGTCGGCCGCGGCAAATTCCATGGTTTCCATAAAGTGTCAGCCCCCGAGGGGCGGAGCGAGCCGTACTGGCCGCTCCCCCGACCCCCGGGGGCTGAATTATCCTGCCCTGTCGCGCCGCGCTACCGAAAAACCCGGCGGCGACCGGACGCTAGCCGGATCTGCGCCGGTTGTTAGCTGCGTGCGCTGTCCGGACCGGTGCCGGTGACCTTCTGCATCGCGGCGAGGATCGCGCCCGACTGCTCGGCACCCGACTGCGGGGCCTTGAGGTTGCTCTGCTCGCTGATCTTGGCCCAGTTTTCGGCAAAGCCTTCGACCGTACGCTCACCCTCGGGCAGCCACACCGCGTCGTTCATCACCACCCATGCCGAGTGGAAGCCGCCCGCGCCCGCGCCGACGATGGCATTGGTCGGCGAATCTTCGCTGACGAGATAGAGCGCTGCGGGGACCACGTTCTCAGGGGCGAACAGCTCGAACGCTTCCTTCGGGAAGAGGTCTTCGGTCATCCGGGTGCCCGCGACGGGGGCCAGCGTGTTGACCTTGATGTTGTACTTCGCGCCTTCGATCTGGAGCGTCTTGGTCAGGCCGGCGAGGCCCAGCTTGGCTGCGCCGTAGTTGGCCTGGCCGAAATTGCCGAACAGTCCGGTGGAGCTGGCGGTCATCAGGATGCGGCCATAGGCCTGCTCGCGCATGGTTTCCCACACGGCCTTGGTCGCGTTGGCCGATCCGTTGAGGTGCACGTCGACCACGAATTCGAAATCGGCGGGCTCCATCTTGGCGAAGCTCTTGTCGCGCAGCACGCCGGCATTGTTGATCAGGACATGGACCCCGCCCCACTTCTGCTTGGCGTCGGCGACCATCTTTTCCATCTGCTCGTATTCGGTGACCGAGGCTGCGTTGGCCATTGCTTCACCGCCGGCCTTCTCGATCTCTTCGACGACCTGCGCCGCCGCGTCGGACGAACCGGTGCCGTCGCGCGAACCGCCCAGATCGTTGACCACGACCTTCGCGCCGCGCCGCCCGAGTTCGAGCGCGTAGGCGCGGCCGAGGCCCCCGCCTGCACCGGTGACGATTGCGACTTTGTCTTTGAACGAGATGCTCATGAGTGTCTCTCCGCTAGGGTTCCAGAACGTGAAAATTGGCTGCGGAGTGGCAGGTTCCAGCCATTCTGGCAACACCGCGCGGGATGGACCGCCATGCCGTAGGGGCAGGCCGCGCCTGCATTGCGCGGCCTGCTATTTTGCGGCGATCAGTCGTCCGCCAGCTGCTGCAGCAGATAGACGATCTGCATCGCGCGCAGGGTGGCGCGCTGTTCGTTGTCGACGCCGCCCGAATGGCCGCCCTTGGTATCCTCGTAATAGAGGTAATCGTCGCCCTGCGCGGCCATCCGCGCGGCGGCCTTGCGCCCGTGGCTTGGGTGCGTGCGGTCGTCGGCGGTGGAGGTGACGAAGAACACCCGCGGGTAGTCCTTCTGCTCCAGCAGCTTCTGATAGGGGGAGTAGCCTTCGATCCAGGCGCGCTGTTCGGGAATGCGCGGGTCGCCATATTCGCCGATCCACGAGGCTCCGCGGCCGATATACTGGTA
This sequence comes from Citromicrobium bathyomarinum, assembly GCA_001306305.2. Lineage (NCBI taxonomy): Bacteria > Pseudomonadati > Pseudomonadota > Alphaproteobacteria > Sphingomonadales > Sphingomonadaceae > Citromicrobium > Citromicrobium bathyomarinum. Next base: position 3,170,594 of record CP155577.1, on the reverse strand, counting down.
GCGCAGCATGTCGAACAGCGGGATCTGGACGATCGCGGCGTTGAACAGGTCGGGTGCCTGCGTGAATGCCGTGCCGACCAGCAGCCCGCCCTGCGATCCGCCTTCGACGCCCAGATGCTCCGGGCTGGTAATCCCGCGTGCGACCAGATCGCGGCCCACGGCGATGAAATCGTCCCACGTGCGCTGCTTGTTCTCGCGAATGGCGCTCTGGTGCCAGTTCGGACCGAACTCGCCGCCGCCACGAATATTGGCGAGGACGTAGGCATTGCCCCGCTCAAGCCACATCTTGCCCGTGCTGCCGAGATAGGATGGCAGGCGCGGCACCTGGAAACCGCCATAGCCGCCCATCAGCACCGGCGTGCTGCCATCCATCGCCATGCCCTTGGGCTTGACGAGGAAGTAGGGGATTTTGGTGCCGTCCGGGCTGGTCGCCTCGAACTGTTCGATCTCCATGCCAGCAGCAGCGAACCGCTCGGGGCTTTCTTTGACCACTTCCAGATCGACGCCGTTCTCGGCGTAGTAATAGGTGCCCGGCGACAGGAAATCGGTCGAGGTAAACATGATCTGGTCGGTCTCATCCGACGCCGTTGCCACGCCGACGGTCGCGTTCTCCGGCAGGGCGATCCGCTGGCTGGTCCACGCGCCATCGACGTAATCGAACTTCAGCACCTGCCCCCGGACATTGTCGAGGATGCTGACATAGAGGCTGCTTTTGGTGGAGCTTGCGCCGCGCTTTGTCTGGCGATCGGCGGGCTTCCACACCAGCGTCTTCTTGGCGCCGTTGGGATCGGCTTTCCATTCTTCCAGATCGGCGGAGACCAGCGAGTCCGCCGGGAAGGTCTGCCCCTGTGTTTCCCAGTCGACATCGGTCGAGAACAGAATCTGGCCGTCGATGATGCCATAGGGGCCGGCCTTGGCAGGCAGGTCCAGCTTCACCCACTCGCCGTCCATTTCGTAGAAGTATTCTCGCTCGTGGAAGGATACGCCGCGATAGGCCATGCGCCCGTGGATCGTGCCTTCGCCATCGCGCAGCAGGTAGGCCCCGGCAGAGACATCGCTTTTCTCGCCCCGGAAGATTTCCGGCGCATCTTCCAGCGCGCTGCCACGCTTCCACACGCGGGTGGTGAAGGGGTAGAAGCTGTCGGTGACGGTGCCGTCGCCGAAATCGCGGCTGACCAGCAGCGTGTCCTGATCGACCCAGCTGGCGCTGCCTTGGCTTTCGGGCAGTTCGAAACCGCCATCCACGAAGTCGAGCGTGTCGAGGTCGAACTCGCGCGCAATGCTCGCATCCTTGCCGCCATCGGACAGGTAGACCATGCAACGTGTGCCGTCGGGCGGCAGGCAGGTCATCCCGCCATAGACCCATTCCTTGCCCTCGGCTGCGGCAAGCGCGTCGACATCGAGGATGGTCTCCCATTCCGGATTGTCGGTCCGCCAGCTTTCAAGCGTGGTACGGCGCAGGATGCCCTTGGGATTTTTCGCGTCCTGCCAGAAATTGACCAGGCCATAATGCCTGAAAGAGACGCTGGGGATGCGGTCCTCGGCGTCGTAGATCGCCAGCGCTTCGGCCTTCAGTACCTCGAACCGGGGATCGGTCTGCAGCGCGGCGACGGTCTTTTCGTTCTCGTTCTCGACCCATTTGAGCGCGCGGTCGCTGCGGGTTTCCTCCAGCCAGATGAAGGGATCGTTCTCGGCTTCGAAGTCGGGTTCAACCACGGCGTTGGTATCCTGCGCGGCAAGCGGGCTGGTGAGAAGCGGCGCGCAAGCGACCGATACGGCGAGCGATGCGATGATCGCGCGGATGGAGGTGGATTTCATCGGTTGGCTCCCCCTGGAACGGATGAAAGTGAGTGAAATGTGAGGCACTTGTCCCGCGCGGGGCGGGACTTGCCAATGTCGCTCGACGGAAGCGGCTGTCTGTTTGTCGATTGCGCGCCCGCATCAGGCGAGCCCGCGAAGCGCAGGGATCAGCGCGTCGAAGCTATCGATTACTGCGTCCGCGCCCAGATCGCGCGCGGGCTTGTCGCAATAGCCGTAGCCTGCCGCGACCACCGGCACGCCTGCCGCGCGCGCAGCCATCACGTCGTAGGTACTGTCGCCGACGAAGGCCAGGTGCCGCGACCCGCACCGCTCCATCGCGGTGAGGACGGGATCGGCGGCGGGCTTGGCGCGGAAATTGCCGTCCGCATCCTTGCCCAGACTGTCCCCGCCGATCAGCGTCACGAAGCGCTCGGTCAGGCCCAGTTGCTCGAGGATCTCGGCAGCGAAGCCTTCGAACTTGTTGGTCACCACCGCCAGCTTCACATCCATCGCCGCCAGCTCGTCCAGCGTCTCGATCACGCCGGGGAAGGGCTGCGTGTGGACCGCGTTGTGCTGCGAGTAATACCGCAGCAGCGTCTTGTAGAGCGGGCGGAAGTCTTCCTCCGCCATGCTGCCGCCCTGGGCTTCGATCGCGCGGGCGAGCATCACCTTTGCGCCGCCGCCGATCAAACCCTCGACCTGTTGGGCTGGTACCTGCTGGTAGCCGCCATCTGCCAGCGCGTGGTTTACCGCCGCGGCAAGGTCTGCCTTGGTGTCGAGCAGCGTGCCGTCGAGATCGAGGCCTATCGCGTCAAAGGGAAAATCGCTCATGCGGGCCTGCGTGGCGAAACCTTCTTCAATCTGCAAGCCGATGGTGGCACAGCCCCGCATATGACAGATTTCGCAGCCATCATTCTCGCCGCGGGCAAGGGCACCCGCATGAAGTCCGACCTGCACAAGGTGCTCCACCCGATTGCGGGGCGGGCGATGCTGCATCACCTGATGGCCTCGATCGACACGCTGGGGCCCAAGCGCAAGGTCGTGGTGGTCGGCGCGGGCCGCGATCAGCTGGAGGCCGCGTTGGGCGACGACGCCGAAACGCGCGTGCAGGAGCCGCAGCTGGGCACGGGCCACGCGGTACAGCAGGCGGAAGAGCCGCTGGGCGATTTCACCGGCGATGTGCTGGTGCTCTATGGCGACGTGCCCTTCGTTCGCGGCGAGACCATGCGTGCGATGCTCGACCGGCTGCATGCCGAGGATGCGCCCAAGGTGGTGGTGCTGGGCTTCGAACCGGAAGACGCGCTCGCCTATGGCCGCGTGATCGCCGACGACGGGGGACGTATTTCCAAGATGGTCGAGTTCAAGGACGCGAGCGAGGCGGAGCGCGCGTGCACCTTGTGCAATTCGGGCCTGATGGCGGCACGTGCGCAGGACATGTTCGCTCTGCTGCGCCGGGTGGGCAACGACAATGCGCAGGGCGAGTATTACCTGCCCGACATCGTCAACATCGCGATCGCCGATGGCGATACCTGCGCGGCAGTGACCGCGAGCGATCCGGGCGAGGTCGCCGGCATCAACAGCCGCGCCGAGCTCGCCCGCGCCGAAGCGCAATGGCAGGAGCTGAAGCGCGAGGAAGCGATGGCGAACGGGGCCACGCTGCGCGCGCCCGAAACCGTGTTTTTCAGTTATGACACGCAGATCGGCCGCGATGTGACGATCGACCCCAATGTGGTGTTCGGCCCGGGCGTGCGGGTGGCGGATGGCGCGCATATCAAGGCGTTCAGCCATCTGGAGGGGGCCACCGTGGGCGAAGGCGCGCAGGTCGGACCCTACGCCCGCCTGCGGCCCGGCGCGGTGCTCGAAAAGGACGCCTTCGTCGGCAATTTCGTCGAGATGAAGAAGTCGACGCTGGGCCAGGGTGCCAAGGCGAGCCACCTGACCTATCTCGGCGATGCGGAAATAGGTGCGGGCGCGAATATCGGCGCGGGCACGATCACCTGCAATTACGACGGCTACTTCAAGTACAAGACCGTGATCGGCGAGCGGGCCTTCATCGGCTCCAACTCCGCGCTGGTCGCCCCGGTCACCATCGGCGCGGATGCGATCGTCGCGGCGGGCAGCACCGTGACGCACGATGTCGCGCCGGGCGAACTGCGGATGGAGCGGGCCGAGCAGTCGATCAAACCGGGCTGGGCGGATCGTTTCCACGATACGATGAAGAAGAAGAAGCGGGGGGAAGCCAAGTGAAGCGAATGATTCTGGTCGGCTGCGGCGCGCTCGCGCTGGCGGCCTGTGGCGATGCCACGGCGGAAACCAGCGGGGCGAGCGCGGATGACGCCACCGAAGCTCCCGCGAAGGCTGCGGACGAGGCCTCCGGGGCGGACGAGGGCGCTGCGCAAGCCGACAGTGCATCCGATGAGAAGGCTGCTGCGGTGACGAAGGTCGCCTGCGCATCCGACGAGCAGGAGCTGTTCTCCTGCACTGCGGGCAAGAAGCGGATCGCGGTGTGCGGCGTCACCAACGCGCAGGGCCAGAAGACCGCACAATACCGCTTCGGCAGCCCCGGCAAGGCGGAGATCGTGCTCGACGGGGGGCGCTTTGCCAATACGGCCTATTCGGGGGGCGGCGAATCGCAGATCCAGTTCGCCAATGGGGGCGTGCGTTACATCGTTTACAGCCGCACCATTCGCACAGGCTTCGATGAAGAGGGCAACAAGCCCGAGTTTACCGACGGGGTGTGGGTCGTGCGCGGCGACGAGAATCTGGCCGACCGGCAGTGCACGGCGGACGTGGTGTCGGTCGATGTGATGGCGGGCGAAGAGTATGGCGGAGTCAGCCAGGATATCTATTACGGCCTCGACTAACGAAAAGGGCGGGTCGCTCGCCTGCTGGCTGTGCGGGCGGCCCATCGCGACCCGGCTGCAATGGCATCATCCGGTGCCCAAGGCAAAGAAGGGGCGGGGCACCGTGCCGGTCCACCCGATCTGCCACCGCACGATCCACGCCAATTTCACCAATGCGCAGCTGGCCCGGATCGGCAACGATCCGGAGCGGCTGAGGGAAAATCCGGCGGTGGCGAAGTTCGTCGGCTGGATCGCGGACAAGCCGCCCGATTTCCACGCGCCGACGCGCTAGCGATGGTCTTCGGTGACTTCCGGCGCAAAGCGCAACACCAGCCGTGCGGTGACCAGGCCGATCACGATCCCGACCATGTCCGCGATCAGATCGTAAATGTCGGCATCCCGGCCGATCCAGTCGAGCCCTTGGGCGATCTCGATCAGCCCGCCGAACGCGGTCAGCAGTACGAATATGCGCACGCCTGACGCTCTGGGCCAACCCGCACGGGCGAGTGTGGCGAGGACGAAGAAGGCGAAGGCGTGGTTCACCTTGTCGTTCATCCGTTCCGGCCCCGGCGCGGTCGGCAGGATTGCGAGCACGAAGGCACACACCGCCACGACCAGCAGCGCGATCCGCGCAAAGCGCGCAAGGCGGGGGGACACGAACATGGTAAGAGCTTTATAGGGGCACAGACCCCTGCAAAGAAATCAGCCTTCGACGTGCTCGGCGAGGATGGTCAGCCCGTTCTCGCCCACTTCGGCGAAGCCGCCGCGCACTTCGATCGTTTCGGGGCTGGCACCGGCGGTCTTGAAGATCTGCAGCGCGCCGTCGCGAATCGTCGACATGAAGGGCGCGTGGCCTTCCAGCACGCCGAATTCACCCTCGGTCCCGGGCACGACGACCATGTGCACGTCGTCGCTGCGCACGTGGCGGGCGGGGGTCACCAGTTCGAAGTGGAGGGGCATAATCTTCAGGTCTCCGTGTCGGGCCGCAGGGTTGCCGCGGCCTGTGATGTGCTGTCGAGCCGCAGCCCGATGATAATCGCTATTCCGCCGCCGATCATATAGCCGATAAAACTCAGGATGTCGGGCCAGATCATCCGGTAGACGACCATCTGCCACGCGGCCAGCGGCATTGCGGCGATGGCGATCGCGCTGATCACGAACAGCGGCAACATGATCGGCGCGCGCTTCCCGCGCAGCCACTGCACCATGCAGCCGAAATTGATCGCGACGAACGGGAAGGCGAAGGCATAGAGCCAGACCGGCTGCGCGGGCTGATCGAACACCATCCGCGCCGCGATCCGGAACATTTCGTCGAATTCCTGCCAGTTGTCGCGCCGCCAGCGGTGGATGTCGAAGGCGGAGATCAGCAGGAAGTCCGCAATGCCGAGCTGCAACAGCCGGCGGAGCAGCAGGTCGACGCCGGTCGGCGCGCTAACCTGCTGCCCATCAGCCATGGTCGCTTACGCGTCCTCGGCCATCTTCTTGGCCTTTTCGACCGCCTGATCGATCCCGCCGACCATGTAGAAGGCGGCTTCCGGCAGGTGGTCGTATTCGCCGTCGACCACCGCCTTGAAGCTCTTCACGGTGTCTTCGAGCTGCACGAACTGGCCCGGGATGTTGGTGAACACCTCGGCGACGTGGAACGGCTGGCTGAGGAAGCGCTGGATCTTGCGCGCGCGGGCGACGGTCAGCTTATCCTCTTCGGAGAGCTCGTCCATGCCCAGAATCGCGATGATGTCCTGCAGCGACTTGTACTTCTGCAGCGTTTCCTGGACCTTACGGGCAGTCTCGTAGTGCTCTTCGCCCACGACGCGCGGTTCGAGAACGCGGCTGGTGGAGTCGAGCGGGTCGACCGCCGGGTAGATGCCCAGCTCCGAAATCGCGCGGTTCAGCGTGGTCGTCGCGTCGAGGTGGGCGAACGAGGTGGCCGGCGCAGGGTCGGTAAGGTCGTCGGCCGGCACGTAGATGGCCTGCACCGACGTGATCGAACCCTTGTTGGTCGAGGTAATGCGTTCCTGCAGGTTGCCCATGTCGGTCGCCAGAGTGGGCTGGTAGCCCACGGCCGACGGGATACGGCCCAGCAGTGCGGACACTTCCGAACCGGCCTGCGTGAAGCGGAAGATGTTGTCGACGAAGAACAGCACGTCCTGGCCTTCTTCATCGCGGAAATATTCGGCCATGGTCAGGCCCGACAGAGCCACGCGGGCACGCGCACCGGGAGGCTCGTTCATCTGGCCGAAGACGAGCGCAACCTTCGAACCTTCGCTGGTCGCGTTGCCCTCGGCATCCTTCGCGATGACGCCCGCGTCGAGGAATTCGTGGTACAGGTCGTTACCTTCGCGGGTACGTTCACCCACGCCCGCGAACACGGACACGCCGCCGTGGCCCTTCGCGATGTTGTTGATCAGTTCCTGGATCAGCACGGTCTTGCCCACGCCTGCGCCGCCGAAAAGGCCGATCTTGCCGCCCTTCGCGTAAGGGGCGAGCAGGTCGATGACCTTGATGCCGGTGACCAGAATGCTCGATTCGGTCGACTGGTCGACGAACTCGGGGGCTTCGGCGTGGATCGGGGCGGTCTTTTCCGCACCGATCGGGCCACGCTCGTCGATCGCTTCGCCGATCACGTTCATGATCCGGCCCAGCGTCTTGGGGCCGACCGGCACGGAGATCTGTGCGCCGGTATTGGTGACTTCCTGCCCGCGGGTCAGGCCGTCGGTGCCGTCCATCGCGATGGTCCGCACGGTGTTTTCACCCAGGTGCTGCGCGACCTCCAGAACCAGCGTCGAATCGCCGTTCTTGGTTTCCAGCGCGGTCAGGATCGCGGGCAGTTCGCCTTCGAAGTGCACGTCGACGACGGCACCGATCACCTGCGCGATCGTGCCGTTACCGGTAAGGTTGGGCTTGGTGGTGGTTTTTGCGGCGGTGGCCATTGTGTTTATCCTAGCGGTTTACAGCTGCTGGCAGTCTTCGGGAATATCGATGAGGACATAGCTCGCGCCATCGGCGGCGATCATGGCCTCGCGTTCGGTTTCGGGCGTGTCGCCGTCGAGCGAATAGGTACAGGTGAATTCCGTGCCTTCGCCGGTCGCCTCGCACTGCGCGTCCAGAACCTTGCGATCCTTGACGCACTGCTGCAGCGCGACCTGCACCTCGGCGAGCGAGGGCACGTTTTCGTCCGCTTCCAGCTCGGCGGTGGCGCCGACCGGTTCGGGCGCGGCCGGGCTCTGCTCGACCACCGGCGCGGCCTCGATGTCGGCCGTATCGGTGGTGGCGTCACCATCCACCGGCTCGGCGCAGGCGGCGAGCGCAAACAGCGATGCGAGGATGATGGAACGGCCCAGCATTACAGTGCCTCCGCGCCTGCGATGATTTCGATCAGCTCGGTGGTGATCGCAGCCTGACGCTGGCGGTTGTACTCGATGTTGAGGTTCTTGATCAGGTCGCCCGCATTGCGAGTCGCGTTGTCCATCGCGGTCATCGATGCGCCCTGTTCCGACGCCTCGCGTTCGAGCAGCGCGGCGAACAGCTGGGTGCGGACATAGCGCGGCAGCAGGGCTTCGAGGATTTCCTCTTCGCCCGGCTCGTATTCGACCACTGCATCCGCCTTGGGCACGTCGCCCGCTTCGGGGGCGGGGACCGGGATCAGCTGCTGCACGGTCGGGTTCTGCGCCAGCGCGGACTTGAAGATCGGATAGATCAGGTGCGCGACGTCGAACGCGCCTTCCTCGAACATCTCGAGCAGCTCGTTCGCGATCGCTTCGGCCTCGTTGAAGCCGGGGGTGCGCACGTCGGAGGTATCGAAGTGCTTGGCGATCGCGCTGGCATTGGCCCGCTTGATCGGGGCGCGGCCCTTCTTGCCGACGAGATAGAATTCGACCGTCTTGCCAGCTTCACGGAGCGCGGCGGCCTTGCGCAGCGCTTCCTTGACGATGTTGGCGTTGAGGCCGCCGCACAGGCCCTTGTCGGTGTTGACCACCACCAGCAGGTGGCGCTGGTCGCTCCCGGTGCCGGTCAGCAGCTTGGGGGCCGATGCAGTATCGCCCACCTTGGCTGCCAGACTGGCCATCACCGCATTCAGCCGCTCGGCGTAGGGGCGTGCCTCTTCGGCAGCCTCCTGCGCACGGCGCAGCTTGGCCGCCGCAACCATCTGCTTGGCCTTGGTGATCTTCTGCGTCGACCTGACCGACTTGATCCGGCCCTTGAGTTCTTTGAGGTTAGCCATCGTGGCTCCCTATCTCGCTGGGCTTCAGGCGAACTGCTTGGCGAACGCGTCGAGCGCGGCCACCGTGCGGTCCTTGATCTCGCCTTCGAACTTCTTGGTTTCGCGGATGTCCTTGAGGATGTCCGCATGTTCGTGGCGCATGAAGCTGAGCATCTGCGTTTCGTATTCGGTCACCCGGTCGGTCGCGACGGAGTCGAGATAGCCGTTGGTGCCCGCGAAGATCGACACGGTCTGCTCTTCGAACGGCATGGGGCTGAACTGCGGCTGCTTGAGCAGCTCGGTCAGGCGCGCACCGCGGTTGAGCAGCTTCTGCGTGGAGGCGTCGAGGTCCGAACCGAACTGCGCGAAGGCCGCCATTTCGCGGTACTGCGCCAGCTCCAGCTTGATCGAGCCCGCGACCTTCTTCATCGCCTTGGTCTGTGCGGCACCGCCCACGCGGCTGACCGACAGGCCGACGTTGATCGCCGGGCGGATGCCCTGGAAGAACAGGTCGGTTTCGAGGAAGATCTGGCCGTCGGTGATCGAGATCACGTTGGTCGGGATGTAGGCCGAGACGTCGCCCGCCTGCGTTTCGATGATCGGCAGCGCGGTCAGCGAACCGGCGCCCTGTTCGTCGCTCATCTTCGCCGCACGCTCGAGCAGGCGGCTGTGGAGGTAGAACACGTCGCCCGGATAGGCTTCGCGGCCCGGAGGACGGCGCAGCAGCAGCGACATCTGGCGGTAGGCAACGGCCTGCTTGGAAAGGTCGTCATACACGATCACGGCGTGCATGCCGTTGTCGCGGAAGAATTCGCCCATCGCGGCGCCGGTATAGGGCGCGAGATACTGCAGCGGAGCGGGCTCCGATGCGGTCGCGGCGACCACGATGGTGTATTCCATCGCGCCGTTTTCTTCGAGCTGCTTGACGATCTGCGCGACGGTCGAGCGCTTCTGGCCGACCGCGACGTAGATGCAGTACAGCTTCTCGTTCTCGTCATCGCCCTTGTGCGCATCGCGCTGGTTGATGAAGGTATCGATCGCGACGGCGGACTTGCCGGTCTGACGGTCGCCGATGATCAGCTCGCGCTGGCCGCGGCCGACGGGGACGAGGGCGTCGATCGCCTTGAGGCCCGACTGCACCGGCTCGTGCACGCCCTGGCGCGGGATGATGCCCGGGGCCTTCTGTTCGACCAGGCGACGCTCGGTCGTGGCGATCGGGCCCTTGCCGTCGATCGGGTTGCCCAGCGCGTCGACCACGCGGCCCAGCAGGGCCTTGCCCACGGGCACGTCGACGATGGTTTCGGTCCGGCGAACGGTGTCGCCTTCCTTGATGTTGGTGTCCGAGCCGAAGATCACGACGCCGACATTGTCGGCTTCGAGGTTCAGGGCCATGCCCTTCACGCCGCCGTTGAACTCGACCATTTCGCCGGCCTGGACCTTGTCCAGCCCGTGGATGCGGGCGATCCCGTCACCGACGGAAAGCACGGTGCCGACTTCGCTTTCCTGCGCTTGCGAATCGAAGTTTGCGATCTGGTCCTTGATGACCTTGCTGATTTCAGCGGCGCGAATATCCATTGCCTGAGCCTTTCATCGACAGCCCTCCCGAAGGAGGTCGCTGTCAGCCTTTCATTGCCTGCGTAAGCGCGTTGAGACGGGTGCGGATCGATCCGTCGATCCGCTTGGAGCCGATGGTGACGATGAGGCCACCGAGCATATCGGGGTCGACGCTGCTGGTCAGCTTGACCGTGCGGCCTTCGCGCGCGGTCAGCTTCGCCTTCAGCGTGGAGAGCTGGTCTTCGGTCAGCGGGTGCGCGCTGATCACGTCCGCGCTCACTTCGCCGCGCTGGGCGGCGGCGATGTCGCGGAAGGCGCGAATCATGCGCGGAAGTTCCGCCAGCCGGCGATTCTCCGCCAGCACGCCGAGGAAGCGGCGCGTCAGCGTGTTGAGCTCGAGCAGCTTGGCGACCTGTTCGATCGCGCCTGCCTTGGCGGTGCGGCCGAGCTGGGGGTTGGTGATCAGCGAAGCGAGCTCCGACGATTCCGCCAGTGCGGCGGAAAGCGTCTCGAGATCGGATTCGACCGCGCTCACCACGCCATCTTCGGCAGCGAGCTCGAACAGCGCGACTGCGTAACGCCCTGCAAGGCTAGCCTGAATACCGGCGGAAATCTCCACGCCTGGGGGTCCTCTTCGGGTCCGGAAAGAAACGAGTGTGTAGCCTGCCTTAGCGGGGCGCGTCCAATGGATAGGGTTGGGCACCCCGGCGAAGCTGGCGCGCGCCTAGCATTGGGGTTTGAGAAGCGCAAGCCGAGGGGGAGCGGATTCGTTTGCCCAAAGGTGTGCGGCAGGCGTAGGCTGCGCCGCGCGACCCGTACACAAAGGCGCGGGCGCGGGAGAGATGGCATCGGGAGGTGATCATGCAGATGACGGCGCTGGCCCCGCATTGCGGGGTGGAAATTCGCGGAGTGCAACTGGCCGAGGCGACCGGTGACGCCGCGCTGCTGGACGAGATCCGCACGGCCGTGTGGGAACACGGCGTGGCTCTGTTTCGCGATCAGGATTTCGGGCCGCAGGAACACATCGCCTTCGCGCGGGCGTGGGGCGGGATCGACATCAACAATTACTTCCCGCTGACCGATGCCTTTCCGGAGATCGCAGTGGTCGGCAAGCGCGCGGACCAAACGACCAATATCGGCGGCGGCTGGCATACCGACCATTCCTACGACCAGATCCCGGCGATGGGCTCCATCCTGGTCGCGCGCGAGCTGCCCCCCACAGGCGGGGATACGCTGTTCGCGCATATGGGCGCGGCCTACGACGCGCTGTCGGACGATCTGAAAACCGAGATCGAGGGGCTGGAGGCGTTCCACAGCGCCGACCACGTCTATAGCCCGGACGGCTATTACGCGCAGACCGACATGGCCGAATCGCTGCGCGGTCAGCAGATGACCACCGGGGCGAGGCACCCGGTGGCGATCCGTCACCCGCAGACGGGGCGCAAGCTGCTCTACGTCAACGCGGCTTTCACCACCCACATTGTCGGGCGCACGCGGGAAGAAAGCATGCCGCTGCTCCAGCGCCTGTTCGCCACCGCCCTTTCGGCAGACAACACCGCACGGGTGGAGTGGCAGCCGGGCTCGGTCGCGATCTGGGACAACCGGACCACCTGGCACATGGCGATGAACGACTATCAGGGCCATGCGCGCACGATGCATCGCATCACCCTGACCGGCGAAGCGCTGGCGGCCTAGTCTGCCGGCTGGCAGGAATAGACCAGCCGCTCGTTGGGCTGGCTGGGCAAGGCGGAGAGCACCGCCTCCTGCTGGCGGCCCAGCTGAGCCGCACCATCCTGTGCCTCGCACGAAGGCGCTGCGTAGGAGCTCCGCGCCTCGCGCGCGGCGGCCATCGCGTTGCGCGACAGCAGGTAACGGTCGGCGCGATAGGTCCGCGTTTGCGGATCGTACCGGGCGACGCTGACGACGTCTTCTTCATTGGGCACGAACACGCGGGCCCAATGGCCGCTGGCAAAGCCGTATTGCGTGCGCCCGTTGACGCAGCCTTCCGCCGACCAGCGCAGATCGACCGAACGCTCGGCATCTCCGGTCACCCGGCTGCGCGAGGGCTCCAGCGTGCACACGAAATGGCCTGCGGTCGCTGCCGCCGAATCATTGGAGACCTGGTTGCTGCCCGTCTCCTCGCCCAGCGCGGCGGCGACCCGCCGGTCGATCGCATCGAGCCCGGGCCGCGTCAGATAGAGCGCCGCTGCGGTCAAGACGAGCACCGCCGCCACCGCGTAGCAGGCGTAGGGAATCCAGTGGGGCAGGGTGGTGCGCGCGTCGTCGTCCCACTCGGGATCATCCTCAGCCTCGTCCTCGGTCACCGCCACGCCGGCGGCAAGCTCCTTCTCGCGCCGCTGGGCGAGCGCATAGCCGAGTACGCCGAGCCCGATCCCGGCGAGCAGTGCGAGCAGCGCCAGCGCAATGCGGTCTTCGCGCTCTTCCTGCACTGCCAGTGCGGCTTCGAGCTGGAGGCGCGAGCGCCGCTCGCTCGCCGCTTCGGAGCGGGCTTCCATCTGCGCGCGCGCCGCGTCGGCTGCGGCAGCGCGCCGTTCGCGCTCCGCCTCGTCGATCTCGGCCAGGCTGCGGCAGGGCAGGTCGTTGAGCTGGGCAGAGACCTTGTTCGCGCGCAGGAACGGGATCAGCTCGCGATTGGAGACCGCGAAGTAGAACTCGGCATCGGTCCCGTCGCTTTCCGCGCCGAAGGAATTGACCCCCAGCACCCGCCCGCAGGTATCGAGCAGCGGGCCGCCCGAATTGCCGCGCGCGATCGGCGCGGTGTGCAGGATCGTGTCGAACTGGCGGCTGGGCCGCTCCCCCGAAATGAAGCCGCGGCTCTTCACCGGCGGTTGCGAGCGGACGATGTCTTCGATCGACAGCCCCTGCGCGCGGTCGACATTCATCGGATAGCCGACCGATGTCACCGCATCGCCGCTTGCCCCCGGTCGGCCGCCAACCAGCGTTAGCGGCGGCAGGCGCAGCGATCCCTCGATCGCGAGCAGGGCCAGATCGGTCCCCGGATCGACCGCAACCACGCGTGCAAAGGCGGAGGCATCGCCATCGGGCGGGACGATGCCGATCACCCGGTCCTCACCCAGCGTTCCGCCCGCCAGCGCCTCGCGCACGACGTGGGCATTGGTGACGATCCGCTGCGGAGAGACGGCAAAGCCGGTCCCGTGGCTGAGCGGATAGAGCGATTCCCCGCCCTGGCTGTCGGTCCCCTTGGCGAAGATCACGATCCGCACCACGCCGCGCGCGGCGGCATCGATATCCGCAGGCTCCGCATGAGCGGGCGCGGGCATCGCGAGCGGCGCGATCAACAGGGCGAGCAGGATCAGGATTCGCGTCATCGGCGCTCTTTTGACCGCGCGCGGGTTTGGCCGCAAGCTTCGGGATGCCTCGCCTGCGCATTGTGTATAGGCCTTTCACCATGACGACCCGACCCGCCCCCTGCGATGCCGACGACGATATGCGCTGGGCCGCCGTGATGCGGCGCGACCGGGCGTATGACGGGCAGTTCGTCACCGGCGTGCTCTCCACCGGCATCTATTGCCGCCCCAGCTGCGCCGCGCGCCACCCTGCGCGATCCAACGTGCGCTTTTTCGTCGACGGAGCGCAGGCGCGTGCGGCTGGCCTGAGGCCTTGCAAGCGCTGCATGCCCGACGACGTATCGCGAGACGAAGCGGCGGTGCGCGCCGCGATCGATTCGATCCGCAGCGGGGAGAGCGCGACTCTGAACGAGTTGGGCGCGATCACCGGCTATTCGCCGACGCATTTCAGCCGCGTGTTCAAGCGCGCCACCGGCCTCTCGCCTGCCGCCTATGCGCGCGCGCTGAAGGAAGAACGCGCGCGAGACGCCTTGAGCGGAGCCGCGCGGGTGACCGATGCGATCTATGATGCGGGCTACGAGGCACCGAGCCGCTTCTACGCCGCGATGGAAGGGAAACTGGGCATGAGCGCGAGCGCATGGAGGAATGGCGGGCGCGGCGTGACGATCCGCTGGGCGGTGGTCGAGACCACGCTGGGCGCAATGCTCGTCGCGGCGACCGACAAGGGCGTATGCCGCCTCTCGTTCAACGAAGGGGAGGAAGATCTGCGCGCCCGCTTCCCGCAGGCGGAGCTGGCCGAGGGGGGCGCTGAATTCTCAGGCTTGCTCGAACGGGTGATCGCTGCGGTCGAGCGTCCGGGAATCGCGCAGGACATCCCGCTCGACGTCGCAGGCACCGCCTTTCAGGAGGCATGCTGGAAGGCCTTGCGCGAAATCCCGCCGGGCGAGACGCGTAGCTATTCCGAGATCGCGGCGGCGGCGGGCAATCCGAAGGCGGTGCGTGCGGCGGGCAGCGCCAACGGGGCCAACAATGTCGCGGTCCTGATCCCCTGCCACCGGGTGATCCGCAGCGACGGCGGAATCGGCGGCTACGCCTATGGCACCGCGATCAAGGAAGAGCTGCTGAAGCGGGAGCGCGAGGGCTAGGCCTGCTCTTCACGCAGGCTTGCGTGCCGCACGATTTGCACTAGGCGGCACCGCGTCGTGGTCCCGCTTCGTCTGATCCTTGCCGTTTTCGCCGTGCTTGGCGTGCTGTCTGCCCCCGCAGGCTATATGCCCGCGCGCGCCGATGATGGCGGCATCATCCTGATGATCTGCCCCAAGGTGAAGGCGCCCGATCCGTCGCCTGAGCCTGCGATGCATGCCGAGATGGAGTCGATGGCTCACGGCAAGGATGCGGCGGGATCGGATCACGACGATCACGGCATGGCGAAGGATTCGCCGTGCGATTACGCAGTGGGCGCGGTTGCGGATGTGCCGACACTCGGCTTCGCGATCCTGCAACCGAACCTCCCCCAGCTCGACGAGATGCCGGTCGCGCATCCGCTGACAGGGATTTTCCCGCGCGGGCTGCCGCCATCCACGGGCCCGCCGCACGCCTGATTGGTCACGCGCCCGCCGCGCTCGCGGTGCGGCGACACGCATCCAGACAATCAGGACAATCGAACTATGAAATATGCTTCTTTGGGGGCGGGCGCGCTGTGCGCCGCGCTCCTCGCCTCGCCTGCCTATGCGGATGGCTCCTACGCCGACGATCATGCGCCGATCGGCGTGATGGGCGATCATGCCCACAGGAAGGGCGAGTTCATGCTCTCCTTCCGCGCGATGCACATGGAGATGGACGGCAACCAGATCGGAACCGACGAGGTTTCGCCCGACACCATCGTCACCACCGTGCCCAACCGCTTCGCCGGGATGCCCGGCCAGCCACCGACCCTGCGGATCGTTCCCACCGCGATGCGCAGCGACATGTACATGCTGGGCGCGATGTATGCCCCGTCGGACGTAGTCACGCTGATGGTGATGGGCAATTACGTCGAGAAGGAGATGGACCTCACCACCTATATGGGCGGGATGGGCACCAATGTGCGCGGCACATTCCAGACCAACCACAAGGCGTTCGGCGATACCAAGATCGCTGCGCTGGTTCCGCTGCTTGGCCTGCCACCGAAGGGCGCGATCGACACCGACGAACTGACCCTGAAAGCCGGCGTCAGCCTGCCGACCGGATCGACCGACGAGACCGCGCAGATCCTCACCCCGATGGGCGACACGCCGACCATGCGCGTGCCCTATGCGATGCAGGCGGGGACCGGCACCTTCGATCTGGAACCCGCGCTTACTTACAAGGGCCGTCGCGGCGCGATCGGCTTCGGTGCGCAGGCTGCGGCCTCGATCAGGATCGACGAGAACAAGTGGGGCTATGCCTTCGGCGATAGTTACGAGGCGACCGCCTGGCTCAGCTACCGCCCTGCGCAGTGGATCAGCTTCTCGGGCCGCGTAAAGGCGCGCACGACGGGGCGCATTCAGGGAATCGATCCTGCGATCATGGGGCCTGTCCAGACTGCCAACCCGGATTTTCAGGGTGGCGACCGGGTCGATCTGATCGGCGGCGTCAACCTCGTCGCGCCGCACGGCGCGCTGGCGGGGCACCGGCTGGGGATCGAACTGGGCTTGCCGGTATACCAGAACCTCAACGGCCCGCAGATGGCGGGTGACTGGATGCTGACGGTCGGCTGGCAGAAAGCCTTCTGACCACCAGCCATGAAGCGGGCCGGGGCATGACGCCTCGGCCCGTTTTCGATTGCCGGTGCGGGGCCTCTCGCCCTATTGAACGGGCATGTCCGCCTTCGACACCGTGCTGTCGCGCAGAACCCTGGCGACACTCGCGCCGCCTTTCGCGATCGCCGCCGCGTTATCGCTCGCCGCAAGCGGCTGGGCGGCGGCCAGTCCCGGGCTTGCTGCCATCTTGCTGTGCTGGATCGTGGCGGATGCGCTCGCGCTGGGCACGATCGCGAAACACGAAGCGCGTCGGCCCGGTGCGAAAGCGCTGTTGGGAGCCTTCGCCCTAGCCAGTCTTGTGCTGCTGATCGGCCCCCGCGGGCCGGTGCGCGATGCCATCATGGGCGTGCCTGCCGTCCCGCTGGCGCTGGGGCTTACGATCTTCGCTTACCTCGGCTGGTCGGGGCGGAAGGCATGGCAAGTGCGGCGCGGGGGCGGCTCGATGGAGGACGCGCTGGCGCAGATCCTGCCGCGCCCGCTGGTCGCGCTGGCGCTGGCCGAAGCGCGCGTGCTCCATCTTGCGCTGCTGAGCTGGCGCAAGCCCGCCGATGTGCCCGAGGGTGCCACCGGCTTTGCCTACCATCGCTATCTCGCGCCGATGCTCTGGGTGCTCCTGACCCTGCAGATGATCGAACTTTCGGTGGTCCACCTGCTGGTGATGCTGTGGAGCCCGACGGTCGCGTGGGTGCTGCTGGCGCTCAGCGTCTGGGGCGTGCTGTGGATCGTCGCCCTCTTGAAGAGCCTTAGGCTGCGTCCCGTTCTGCTCACGGACAAGGGCGTCCGGGTGCGTGCAGGGCTTCTGATCGATGTGCTGGTGCCATTCGACCGGATCGCCGAAGTGCGCGGGCCTTCGGATGCCGCGGAGGTGAAGGCGAAAACCACGCTCAACGCGGCGCTGCTCGCCTGGCCGGACATCGTGTTCCATCTGCACGAGCCCATGCGGGTGTCGGGTCCGCTGGGGCGGGAGCGGCTGGTCGACAAGGTGGCCTTCAAGCTCGACGATCCGGCTGCCTTCCACGAACAGCTCGGCAGGTTGCGCTAGCGCCTGAAGATCGCCTGCGCGGCAAGATCGACGCAGGCTGCCAAATCCTTTTGCGCCGGAATGTCGTTGCCGAACAGCAGCGGCGAATAAAGCGGCGAGTAGAGCAGGGCGAGCGCGGCGCGCGGCTCCACCCCATCGTGCAGCTGCCCCGCCTTCGCCGCCCACGCGATCCGCCTGCGCGCCCAGTCGCGGCGCGGGTCGAGCCAGCGCTTGCGCACCGCGCTGGCCACCGCCGGGCTGTCGCGCCCACCGGCGAGCATTGCCGCAAACGCGCGGCCCGTGGGCCCGCGAAGCTGGTTCGCCATGCCCAATATTTGCGCGCGGAAATCGGCCTCGGCAGAGCCGGTGTCTTGCAGGTCGAGCGTTTCGTCGACCGCGGAAAAGAACACGTCGATCGCGAGATCGCTGCGCCCGTCCCACCAGCGATAGATCGTGCTCTTGCCCGTACCCGCCTCGCGCGCGACACCTTCGATGGTCAGCTTTTGATAGCCATCGCGGACAAGAATCTTGAGCGCTGCAATAAGGATTGCCTCGCGCGATTGCTCGCTGCGGGGGCGACCACGCGGCTTGGTGCTTTCAAAAGTTTCGGCCATGCGAAACGCTACCGTCTCGCATGGCCGATCACAAGCTCGCGCGCGGTGCACGAGTGCGGTTGGTTGGCGCTTATTCAGCGCCGACGAAGATCGCCTTTGCGTTGGCGAATTCCTTCACCCCGAAGCCGCCATGCTCGCGCCCGTAGCCGGAGTTCTTCACCCCGCCGAACGGCATCGAGGGATCGGCAAGGCCGAAGGTGTTGATGAACACCATGCCGGTGTCGAAATGCTTGCTGGCAAGCTCGATCGCGCGGTCGACGTTCTTGGAGATGATCCCGCCGCCAAGGCCATAGCGGCTGTCGTTGGCGATGCGCATCGCATCCTCGTCGTCCTTCGCCTTGATGACGCTGGCGACGGGGCCGAACAGCTCGTCGTCATAGGCAGGCTGGCCGGGGGCTACGTCGGTCAACACGGTGGCGGGGTAGAAGGCGCCGGGGCCTTCTGGAATCGCGCCGCCGCAGGCGATCTTTGCGCCCTTCTCGACCGACTTGTCGACCTGTTCCTGCAGGGTCTTGCGCAGATCCTCGCGGGCCATCGGGCCCATGTCGGTATCGTCCGCAAGCGGGTCGCCCGTCTTGATCGCTTCGAACCTGGCGACGTATTTCTCGACGAATTCGTCGTAGACCTTCTCGGTCACGATGAAGCGCTTGCCCGCGATGCAGGTCTGGCCGTTGTTGTAGAGGCGCGCGGTGGCGCAGATGCCGACTGCCTTGTCGATGTCGGCATCCTCCAGCACCATGTAGGCGTCGTTGGAGCCAAGCTCGAGCACGGTCTTCTTCAGCGCCTTGCCCGCTTCTTCCGCGATGTGCTGGCCCGCGCCGTCCGACCCGGTGAGCGTGATACCGCGCACCTTGTCGTAGGCGATCAGCTCGTCCGACGTATCATGGTCGACCACCAGCACGGTGAACAGGTTTTCGGGCAGACCGCCCTTGGCGAAGATCTCCGCGATCTTGAGCCCGCTGCCGGTGCAGTTGGCCGCGTGCTTCAGCAGCACGCCATTGCCGGTCATCAGGTTGGCGATTGCGTAGCGGATCACCTGATAGGCGGGGAAGTTCCACGGCTGGATGCCGTAGACCACGCCGATGGGCGAGTAGGTTACGATGCCACGCCCGGCATTGTTCGGGTCGCGCGGCTCGTCGGCCAGTTCCTTGGGGCCGTTGGCGGCGGTGTAGTCGCAGATCGCGGCGCACAGCTCCACCTCGTCGCGGCTCGCGCTGATCAGCTTGCCGACTTCGGCGGTCATCAGCTGGGCGAGCTCTTCCTTGTTGTCACGCAGTGCCTTGCCGAGGCCCTTGAGGACTTCGGCGCGCTCTTCGAGGCTGCGCAGTTTCCAGTCTTCGAACGCCTCGTGGCAGGCATCGACCTTGGCGAAGGCTTCGTCCTTCGAGAGGTGCGTATAGCTGTCGATCTGCTCGCCGGTCGCGGGGTTGATGGTCGTAATCTGGGTCATTGGGGGTAATCTTTCGTTTGGGGGTACTCCTGTCCAAATCCTGCGGCAGGGGCTCGTTCCAGAAGGTTGCAGATTCTGCGGCGATACGCGCATTGAAAATGCGAGGCGTTCGCATTAGGTGACGGTGCATGAGCACCAGACCAGATCCCCGCGAACTCACCGTCCTGCGCCGCGACCGCATCACCCCCTCTCTCCAGCGCGTGACGCTCGGCGGGCCGGGCCTCGAAGGATTTCCCGCCGGTCAGCAGGGTGGCTATCTCAAGCTGTTCCTTGGCGAGGATGCGAGGGGCAAGCCGATCGTGCGGACCTACACGATCCGCGACCAGCGCGAGGACGAGCTGGATATCGACTTCGCGTTGCATGGCGACGATGCGGCTGGCCCGGCGACCAAATGGTCGCTCTCGGCGGAGCCCGGCGAGACGATCAAGGTCGGCGGCCCCGGCGCCGCAAAGCCGCTGCCCGAGGCACACGATTTTTACCTCATCGCGGGCGACATGACCGCGCTTCCCGCGATTTCCGTGAATCTGGCCGCGCTATCCAACGACGCACGCGGTGTCGCGGTGATCGAAATCCAGAACGATGCGGACCAGGTCGAGCTCGACAAGCCGGAGGGGATCGAGGTCCGCTGGCTGGTCAACCGCGAGCCGGGCAGCCAGCCAGCCCTGCTGTCGGACGCACTGCGCCGCATCGCGCTGCCGCAGGGCAAGCTTGCCGGATGGGCTGCGTGCGAATTCTCGGCCATGCGCAACCTGCGCGCGCTGCTGCGCGACGAGCTGGGCCTGCGCGGCGAATCGCTCTACATTTCCAGCTACTGGAAGGCCGGGCTGATCGAGGACGAGCACAAACGCGTGAAGCGCGAGGATGCGGAGACGCAGACCGTCTAGCGCGGCAGCTAGCTCGTCCGCTGTGCGGGGATCGGCAGTCGAAAACCGATCGCGAGCCGGTTGAAGGCGTTCATCGTGGCGATGGCAATGCCGAGTTCCGCGCGTTCCTGATCCGAAAACTGCTGCTCGACCAGCGCGTAATCCGCGTCCGGCGCGCCGGTCTCCTCGATCCGCGTGAGGCTGTCGGCAAAGGCGAGCGCGGCACGCTCGCGCGCGTCGAAGGCATCGCCCGCTTCGCGCCATGCTGCGGTGAGTGCCATCTTCTCGTGCGCGACCCCCGCCTTAGCCAGCGCGCGCGTGTGCAACGCAATGCAATAGGCGCAGCCATTGATCTGGCTGACCCGCAGGAACACCAGTTCGATCAGTTCGTCCGGCAGGCTCGACTGCATCACTGCCGAGTGCAGCGCGCCGAGCGCCTTGGCCTGCGCAGGTGCCGCCGCGTAATAATCGAGCCGCTGGTGGTTGTTGTTTCGCATGGTCATTGTTCCCGTGCCCATCCTTTGTCTGCAGGTTCCAGCCGATCGAGGAAGTCTTGCGCGGTTTCGAGATAGGCGGCCTGCTTATCCTCGCCCATCCGGTCCCAGTTGGAGTAGATTCGCCCGATGCGATGATTGCTCTCCAGCGTGTCGCGATGGCGGTCCATGAAATGCCAGTAGAGCGCATTGAACGGGCAGGCGCCTTCGCCGGTCTTCTTGCTGACCGAATAGGCGCAGTCGGAGCAGTAGTTGCTCATTTTATTGATGTAATTGCCTGACGCCGCGTATGGCTTGCTCGCGAGTTTTCCGCCATCGGCATAGAGCACCATCGCGGCCACATTGGGCAGCTCTACCCACTCGTAGGCGTCGGCATAGACCACCAGATACCAGTCCTGCACTTCGCGCGGGGAAATCCCTGCGATCAGGCAGAAATTGCCGAGCACCATCAGCCGCTGGATATGATGCGCATGCGCGTTGTCGCGGGTCGAGCGGATGCAGTCCGCGAGGCACCGCATCTCGGTCTCGCCGGTCCAGAAGAATTCGGGGAGGGCGCGCTGCGCGTTGAGCGCATTCGCCTTCTGCAGATGCGGCATGTGCAGCCAGTAGAAGCCCCGGATATACTCGCGCCAGCCGATCAGCTGGCGGATGAACCCCTCGACGCTGTTGAGCGGCGCCTTGCCCTCCTTGTACGCCGTCTCGGCACGCCGGCACAGGTCAAGCGGATCGAGCAGGCCGAGGTTGATGCTGGTCGACAGCATCGAATGGAACAGGTCGTCCTGCCCGTGGACCATCGCGTCCTGGTAGGGGCCAAAGCACTCGATCCGTTCGGCGAAGAAGGCGTCGGCGGCTTCTTCTGCCTGGTCGCGCGTGACCGGCCAGCCGAAGTTCTCAAAGCTCCCGAAGTGGTCGCCGAACTTCTCCTCGACCAGATCGATGCATTCCCGTGTGATGTCGTCGGGCTCGACCAGCGGGCGTTGCGGCGCGGATAGCCCTTCCCTGGGCGGCTTGCGGTTTTCGCTGTCGTAGTTCCACTCGCCGCCCTCGGGCTTGCCATCGCCATGCATCAGCAACCCGGTTTTCCTGCGCATCTCGCGATAGAAGAATTCCATCCGCAAGCTGTCGCGATCCTCCGCCCATTCCCGAAATTCGGCCAGCGAACACACGAAGCGGTCGTCGGGCAGAATTTCGACGTCGCAACTAAACTTGTCTGGCCATTCCTCGATTGCCTGCTGCACGCGCCACTCGCCCGCCTCGACCACGTGGATTGCGCGCGGATCGTGGCGTTCCACAGCGCGGGCAATCTCGCCGGTAAAACTGCCCGCATTGTCCGTGTCGGTCAGTTCGACATAGTCGACGGTCCACCCCGCATCGCGCAGTTCGGCTGCGAAGTGGCGCATGGCGGAGAAGATCAGCGCGATCTTCTGCTTGTGATGGCGCACATAGGTCGCCTCGTCCCACACCTCCATCATCAGGATGACGGTGTCGTCCTTCGTGCGCCCTCGCAGCGAGGCGATGGTTCGGGTCAGCTGGTCGCCCAGGATGGGGACGAGAACGGGGCGTTCGGCGGGGGATGGCATCAACGGTCAATCGGCAGGGAGCCGCAGTGTTCCGATCTCCGCAGGATGGCCCCCCCGCGGATGTGCATCCGCGACCCTATTCGTCTCCTGTGCTCTCGTCCTCTTCCTCCGAGGGCTCGAAGCGGATCGAGGCTACCCCTCCGCTGTCGCGCGCTTTGGTGAGCGCTTCGATCACCGCTTTCGCCCCGCGATCACCGTGCGGATTGTTGGCCAGCACCTTCAGGAGGAAGATCGCGTCATCGTATCGTCCCTCACGCGCAAGCTGGGTGGCGTAGGCGAATCGCACTTCCGCGGCTTCCGGCGCCAACGAGAATGCCATCTTCAGCGCATCGGTCATTTGCGGATGGCTGGCGCCTTCACGCAGATAGCTGTTGGCGAAGTCGTATAGCGCGAGCGGGTCGGCCGGATCGAGCCGGTTGGCCTTGCCGATGAATTCGCGGGCTGCCGCCCAGTTGGCCGGATCCGGATCGTCCCCATGGTCGAAAGGTTCGAGCAGCAGCCTGCCCTTGAGGAGGTTTGCTCTCACATGGTTGCCGTCGAGTGCGAGCGCCCGGTCGACCGCGGCCTCGGCCGCGCTGAAGTCGTAACCGGCCTCCTCCTTGTGGTTGAGTGCGAATTCGAGCTCCGCGAGCTGGTACCAGCTCTCGGCTGTGCCTTCGCCGCGTTCCGCGAGGCTGCGCAGCTTATCGCGCGTTGCTTCGGGCTCGTATCGGGCGATCCTTTCCAGGGTCAGCTCGACAAGTTCGCCCTCGTATGACGACAGATCGGTGATCCGAATGTCCTGGGCGTAGGCGAGAGGAAGGTCGGACTTCGAATAGCCCATCGATCCCCGCACGTAGCGGCGCAAGTTGCTCTCCAGCTCGTCCAGATCGCCGAAGTGCTTGCGCGCCGCCTCAAGGTTCTCGGTCCCGCTATTGATCTCGCGCAGGTAGGCCTGAATCTGGTCCCCGCGCTTCTTCGGGTCCGAATAGAGCATGTGGGTCAATGCCCACGACCAGCCGTAGAAAGCGCCACCATCCCGAATCTCGGAGACGTCGGAAGTCAGCAACGCCTCGATCGGAATCTTCTGCCCGTTGTTGACCGAATAGGCCCGGTCCTTCTGGGGGTAGCCGAAGATCCATTCTCCGTTCGATTTGAATTCGGCCGTCGAGACATATTCGGCGAAGCCTTCCACGAACCAGGCAGGAGCGGGAATGCCGAAATTGTTGAACATGAAGTGATGCGCATATTCGTGAAACAGCGTGCGAAGGCCGCGGTCGTTCGCTTCCCGGTTGCTGACTGCGTAGCTGCCCTCGACCCGCGGGGAATAGAAGCCTGCGATGTTGCGACCGCGCAGATCCTCGACCTGGCCCATGGAGCGCAGCAGGTAGATGCGCAGTCGGGTCGGTTGTTCGCTTGCCGGTCGACCGAACACCAGTCGAAGGAGAGCGTCGAACTTTTCCAGCTGGATTGCATAGTCCTCCAGCTGGCTGGTGCTGCCGTCCGAATAGATGACGAAGTGGCGCGTTTCCGCCTTCTTCCAATCCGCCGCGCTGGCAGGCACCGCCATTGCCAGCGCCATCAGCAGCGCGCACAGTCCCGCGACCCAGTTCTTCATATCGACCCCCCGAAATGTCCTTTGGCGCTACCCTAACGGCTTGAAAGCGAGGGGCAAGATCAGCGTGGGCTAGACGAAACTATACGGATCGATGTCGATCCCCACGCGCACGCCGCGCGGCAATTCCAGCGGGCCGAGCCAGTCGCGGATCGCGT
Source organism: Citromicrobium bathyomarinum (assembly GCA_001306305.2). NCBI lineage: Bacteria > Pseudomonadati > Pseudomonadota > Alphaproteobacteria > Sphingomonadales > Sphingomonadaceae > Citromicrobium > Citromicrobium bathyomarinum. Next base: position 3,146,313 of record CP155577.1, on the reverse strand, counting down.
CCTGCAGCGCGGCGGTGCGTTTGGCGTTGATCAGCAGGCGATAGCGATAGCGTCCGCGCAGCTGGGCAAGCGGGGCGGGCGCAGGGCCGAGGATCATGATGTCGTCCAGCCGCGGGCGCGCATCGCCGATCCGTGCAGCGGTCAGGCGCGCTTCTTTTTCGTCCTCACTCGACACGATGATCGCCGCCCAGCGTCCGAAGGGCGGGGCATTGGCGTGGCGACGCGCCTCCAGCTCGGCCGCGTAGAAGGCATCGCGGTCGCCCTCCGCCAGCGCGGCGATGACTGGCGCCTCCGGGTGGCGCGTCTGGATCAGCACTTCTCCGGGCTTGGAGGCGCGGCCCGCGCGGCCCGCGACCTGTGCGATCTGCTGGTAGACGCGCTCCGCCGCGCGCAGGTCGCCGCCCTCCAGCCCCAGATCCGCATCGACCACGCCGACCAGAGTCAGGTCGGGGAAGTGGAAGCCCTTGGTCACCAGCTGCGTGCCCACGATGACGTCGATCGCACCGCTTTCCGCCATCGCAACGAACTCGGCGGCGCGGGCGGGGGTGTTGAGGGTGTCGGACGTGGCGACCGCGATTCGCGCCTCGGGTGCAATCTCGCGCACTTCGTCGGCGACGCGCTCGACCCCCGGACCGCAGGGGACGAGGCTGTCTTTCTCGCCGCATTCGGGGCAGGCTTCGGGCGTCGGCTCCTCGTGCCCGCAATGGTGGCAGGCGAGCCGGTGGGAAAAGCGATGTTCGACCAGCCAGGCGCTGCACTGCTTGCACTGGAAGCGGTATCCGCAATTGCGACACAGCGTCAGCGGCGCATAGCCTCGGCGATTGAGGAACAGCAGCGTCTGCTCGCCGCGCTCCATCCGCGCGAACAGCTCGCGAGCAAGCGTCGGGGCGAGCCAGCGGCCGCGCTCGGGCGGTTCCTCTGTCAGGTCGAGCAGGCGGATCGTGGGTAGAGAGGCCCCGCCGAAGCGGCTCGGCAGGTCGAGCTTCCGGTAGGTGCCCGTCTCCGCCATGTGCAGGCTTTCGAGCGCCGGCGTGGCGCTGGCGAGAACGACTGGTATCCGCTCGAAATGCCCGCGCATCACCGCGACATCGCGGGCGTTGTAGCGCACACCGTCATCCTGCTTGAAGCTGATCTCGTGCGCCTCGTCGACCACGATCAGGCCGAGATTGGCATAAGGCAGGAACAGTGCGGAGCGTGCGCCGACCACCACCTGCGCGCCGCCCTCTTCCGGCGCGCGGGCGATCGCGCGCCAGGCGCGGCGGCGCTCCGAGGATTTGAGCGAGGAGTGCCACAGCACCGGGCTCACGCCGAAGCGGTCCTCGAACCGGCGCAGGAAGTTCTCGGTCAGCGCGATTTCGGGGAGCAGGACGAGCACCTGCCTGCCAGCACGGATCGCGGCGGCGACGGGCTCGAAATAGGTTTCGGTCTTGCCCGATCCGGTCACCCCGTCGAGCAGGATCGGCGCGAAGTCCTGCGCTTCGACCGCCCTGACCAGCTCGTCCGCGACTTCGGCCTGCTGCGGCGACAGCACCGGCTCGGCATGATCGGGCTGCGCGCGGGGGTAGGGGCGGTCCGCGTCGACCTCTTCGGCTTCGAGCACGCCCTGGCTCACCAGACCGCGCAATACGCCGTCGGAGACGCCTGCAATCGCGGCGAGCTCGCGGATCGTGCCCTGCCGGTCGACCAGCTTTTCCAGCGCCTGCTTGCGCTGCGGAGTCATCCGGTCGGGCTGCGTGTCGGTCAGGCGGTATTCGGTGACGGTGACGCCGCCCTTCAGCGCGCCTCCGCTCGCCAGCACCATCCGTGCGACCGAAGACATCGAGGCGCAGTAATAGTCCGCGGTCCATTCGATCAGGCGGCGCAGTTGTGCGTGCAGCGGGCGCACCGGCAGCACCGAGAGGATCGGGCGCAGCTTTGCCTCGGGCACCGACTCGCCGGGAAGGCGTTCTTCCTCCCACACGATGCCGGTGACCTGGCGGGGGCCTAGCGGGGCGACCACGACGCTGCCATGCTCGACCGTCATGCCATCGGGCACGCGGTAATCGAGTACGCCGAGCGCGGCGTTGAGGACGAGGAGGCGGATACGGCGCATGGGTCGTCCGCCAATATGGGTGCAGGGGCTCCCGCGCCACAAGCATGGAAGGTGAGACGATGACCGGAATTCTGGAAAATGGCCTGAACCGGCGCAGCCTGCTGGGCGCCATCGGTGCCGGGGCGGGCGCGATGCTGCTGGCCGGCTGCGCCACCTACGAGGGCCGCGTGACCAACGTGATCGAGCGGTTGCTGTTGCTCTCCAGCCAGCGCGCCTTCGCCCGGCTGACTGCGCCCGGCGGCTTCTGGGACCAGCAGATCGCGCAGGCCGGGCTCGACAATTTTCTCGGCGCGCGGGGCAATGTGCTCGCCGGGATTCTCACCTCGGGCCTGGTCAAGTCGCGGCTGGAGCGGGAGTTCGCTGGCTTTGCGGTCGAGGCGAGCGAGCGCGCCGCGCCGATCATTTATGATTCCATCCAGCTGATCGGGGTCGAGAACACGATCGGGCTGATCACCGGCGGGCCGACCGCCGCGACGAGTTATCTGCGCGCGGACCTTGGCCCGCGGCTGGTCGATGCGATGGTGCCCGAACTCGGCGATGCGATGCGGCTGGCGCGCGATCCGGTGATCGGCCAGCTGGTCTCGGCGCTGGCCGGGGTCGATGTCGGCGGGGTGGCCGCGCGGCTCGCGAACGAGATCGACGATACCGTGTGGGCCGAGATCGGGCGCGAGGAAGCGGCGATCCGTGCCGATCCGCGCAGCACCAACGATCCCGTGCTGATCGGTGCGCTGGGCCTCGCCGGGCGGCGCTGAAGCGCGGGGAGCGGTTAGAAGCGGTAGGCCGCGCTCAGCTGGGGCACGTGGGTGTAGGTGTCGCCGCCCGGACGCGGGCGCAGCTGCAGCAGGTAGCCGCCGCTCACCTCGAAGCGCTCCGCCACGCGATAGGTCAGCCCGGCGGCGAAGCGCAGCTGGTCGACCCGCTCCGGCCCGCCATTATCGCGCGAGCGCAGCTGGTACAGCAGCTCCGCCGATGCGCTCGCCTTGAGCTTTGGGGCGATCGTGTCGCTCAGCTGCACGCGCTGGCGCAGGCGCAGCGCCATTCGGTCGGAATTGTCGTAGAAGCGTTCCTCGATCCGGGTGCGCAGCGACAGGATCCCGGTCGAAAAACCGACCTGCTGGTAGGGGCGAACCTCGGTAAAGCCGTCGATGTCGTGGATCTCGATCCCGCCACCCAGCGAAAAGCCATTGCCGATCTCGTGATCGACCACCGCGCCGACGATATATTCGTCGGGCCCGGTCTTGCGCCGTTGCTCCACTTCCACCTTCAGGCTGGTGCCCTCGGCGATATCGCCTTTGGCCGCCAGCTCGATCCAGAATTCGCTTTCATCTGCCAGAGCTGCGCTCGGTTGCAAAAGCACGGTCGCGGCGGCAAGTGGGAGGGCGCGCGCCGCAAGATTGACTGATCGCATCGGGAATCCTTGAACAGGGTTCGGGTGTGACGCTTCCATGACAGGTATGTGACCAAAATGAAATTCTTCGCAGACACCGCCGACATCGCCGACATCCGCGACCTGGCCGAAACCGGCCTGATCGACGGGGTGACCACGAACCCCTCGCTGATCCACAAGTCGGGCCGCGATTTTATCGAGGTGACCAAGGAAATCTGTGGGATCGTCGATGGCCCGGTCAGCGCCGAAGTCGTCGCGCTCGATCACGAGACGATGATGAAAGAGGCCGACAAGCTGCGCAAGATTGCAGACAACGTCTGCATCAAGGTGCCGCTGACGCTCGATGGGCTCAAGACCTGCCGCGCGCTGACGGACGATGGCACGATGGTGAACGTGACTTTGTGCTTCTCCGCCAACCAGGCGCTGCTGGCCGCGAAGGCGGGCGCAACCTTCATTTCGCCCTTCGTCGGCCGCCACGACGACAACGGCTTCGACGGGATGCAGCTGATCGAGGATATCCGGCTGATCTACGACAACTACGCGTTCGAGACCGAAATTCTCGTCGCCAGCGTGCGCCATGCGACGCATGTGCTGCAGGCGGCCAAGATCGGTGCGGACGTGATGACCGCGCCGCCCAAGGTGATCCGTGGCCTCGTCAACCACGTGCTGACCGACAAGGGGATTGAGGGCTTCCTGAAAGACTGGCAGTCGACCGGTCAGAGCATTCTCTGAGGTTTCGGGCTTGAGCGAAGAAACTCCTCTCGACCGGTTCAAACGCGCGCTCACCGGCGGCGCGCGGGCCATCGCGCGCGAGCCCGAGGTGGAAGTCGCGTGGAGCGCGGACCGTCCCGGCGCAGCGGGCAAGAACTTCCGCGTGCCGCTGCCCGGACGCCAGCTGCCGCCCGAACAGGCCGCCGAGGCGCGCGGCTTTGCCGATAGCTTCGCGCTCAAGATCCGCCTGCACGATAACGCGCTGCACGATTCGGGCGCGCCGGGCGATCCGGTCGCGCGGGCGGTGTACGACGCTGTCGAGCAGGTCCGGTACGAAGCGCTGGGTGCGCAAGGCTTCGCGGGCGTGGGTGATAACCTCGCCGCCGCGACCGAGCTGCGCGCCGCAAGCGACCCCATCGCCCGGGCTACCGAAGCGCGTGACGTGCCGCTCTCCACCGCCGTATCGCTGATGATGCGCGAGGCGCTGACCGGCAGGCCGATCCCGAGCCGCGCGCAGAAGGGCGTCGACCTGGTCCGCAAGTTCGTGGAGGAGCGCACCGGCGGCGATTTCTCCGCACTGGCGGACAAGCTTGACGACCAGAAGGCTTTTCAGGACCTCTCGATCGAGATGCTCCGCCAGCTCGACCTGATCGAAGGCGCGGACAGCGCGCCCGACGATGCGGACGAGGACGGCGACGAGGATGAGGGCGAATCGCCCGAGGACGATACCGACGAGGAAGACGCGGGTGACCAGTCGCCGCAGCAGAGCCCCGAAGCCGCCTCCGAAATGGCCGAAGGCGACGCCGACGAGGATGGCGAGGGCGAGCTGTCCGAAGAGGAAGGCGACAGCGACGACGCAGGCGACGACGGCGAAGAGGGCATGATGCCCGTGCGCCCGAACCGCCACTGGACCGACATCCCCGACGATTTCGAGTATCAGGTCTATACGCGCAAGTTCGACGAGGAAATCGCCGCGACCGAGCTGTGCGATGCCGACGAGCTCGACCGGCTGCGTGCCTATCTCGACAGCCAGCTGACCGGCTTGCAGCATGTCGTCACCCGGCTCGCCAACCGGCTCCAGCGCCGGCTCATGGCGCAGCAGAGCCGCAGCTGGGATTTCGACCAGGAAGAGGGCATGCTGGATGCCGCGCGGCTGGCCCGCGTGGTCATCAGCCCCGGCCATTCGCTTTCTTACAAGGTCGAGCGGGAGACCGAGTTCAAGGACACGGTCGTCACCCTGCTGATCGACAATTCGGGCTCGATGCGCGGCCGCCCGATCTCCATCGCCGCGATCAGCGCGGACATCATCGCGCGCACGCTCGAGCGGTGCGGGGTGAAGACCGAGATCCTCGGCTTCACCACCCGCGCGTGGAAGGGCGGGCACACGCGCGAGAAATGGCTCGCCGACGGCAAGCCGCAGCAACCCGGCCGCCTCAACGACCTGCGTCACATCGTCTACAAGCAGGCCGACGAGCCCTGGCGCCGCGCGCGCCGCAACCTCGGCCTGATGATGCGCGAAGGGCTGCTGAAGGAGAATATCGACGGCGAGGCGCTGATGTGGGCGCACCAGCGCCTACTCGCCCGGCCCGAGGATCGCCGCATCCTGATGGTGATCTCCGACGGCGCGCCGGTCGATGATTCCACGCTATCGGTAAACCGTGCAGGCTACCTCGAAGCGCACCTGCGCAAGGTCATCGAGTGGATCGAGAAAGCCTCGCCCGTCCAGCTGGTCGCGATCGGCATCGGCCACGATGTCACGCGGTATTACAAGCGCGCGGTGACGATCATGGATGTCGAGCAGCTTGGCGGCACGATGATCGGGCAGATGGCGGACCTGTTCGAGGTTGAGGGGTGAGGCAGCTTGCTCCCTTGGCCTTATTGGCCTTGGGTTACACAGCCTGCCTTCCGGCCATTGCATCTGCCTCCGGCATCGAATGCTATGATGCCAAGGTGCGCGCTAAGCCTGTCGCGCAAGTGCCGACAGTCTTTCCGCGATCCGAAGATATGAACGTCATAATCATCAGCTGGCCGTGGTTCGTCGATCTCGATGTGCGCCGCGTGGTGGAGGGTGACGTCGAGAAAGGTCGGCTAGAGGCCTTGGCGGTGCTCCACACAGGCTACGTCCGCAAGACCATGACGTTCTACCTGCGCCGCAATTCGGCGGGTACCTACAATATCCTGCGCCACGACGCTGATGAACTTGAGCGCTGTCCGTCGAACGCCCTGCTGGCCACGCCTTACCTGCGACTTGGCCCGGATCGGACTTACGCCGACGAACGGCGAGAGGGTGAAGAGCGGTATCGTCGATATTACGAGGATGATGAATAGCGACTGGTACGCCTGGCTGCCGGTTCGGTACTCGCTTGATCACACATCGTGTGATATATGCATACGCATGAGCAAGCTCGAACGCATCACCGTCACCATGCCCACCGAAATGGCTGCACGGCTCCGGGCTGCGGTCGAGCGCGGCGAATACGCTACCACCAGCGAGGTGGTCCGCGAGGCGTTGCGCGACTGGGGCCATGAACGCGATAAAGGCGAGGCTCGGCGCCAGTGGTTGCGATCCGAGATCGAAAAGGGGCTGGCGGGGCCGTTTTACCCCGCCGATCAGGTCTTCGCCGAATTGCGCGATCGGGTGCGAGAACAGGTGGGCGACTATTCCGGCAAGGATGAATGAGCGACCTCGTCATCTCCGAGGCTGCTCGCGCAGACCTTCGCGAGATCGTCGATTATATTGCGCGCGACAATCCTGAGCGGGCAGAGACATTTCTCGACGAACTGCTCGCTCGCATCACGGCTGTCGCCGAGCATCCCCAGGCCTATCCCGTCAGAACCGACTGGCCAGTGCCGGTGCGTGCCGCTGTCCACCGCCGCTATCTGATCGTCTTCCGCGAACATGAGCAGCGGGTTGAAATCGCCCGCGTCCTGCATTCGGCGCGCGACATTCCTGCCATCCTGCGCGACCAGTAGCCGAACGCGGCCGCTGCTTCACACCGTCATGCAGAACGGGGCCGACGGCATGACCGCTTCCATCTTCGCCGCCCCTGCAACCAGCTTCGGCACCACATCTCCCCGCGCATCCAGAACCGCCCCCCGAAAACGGTCCCACGGAAACAGGCTCCCCGGATCGCTCCTCCGCGCAGGATCGAGCATCGCATGGCTCACCACATGGCGCAGGTTGGGGTATTTGGCCCAGGCATAGCGGACGATCTGCGCGGTCGCCTCGACCTGCCAGTCGGAGAATGCGTCCGTTCGCACCTGCCGGTTCACCACTTCGATTCCGAGCGACCAGTGGTTGATCCGTCCGCGCCCGTCCCAGATCGCCGGGTGAGAGCAGGCATTGCGCACGTGCCATGCCGCGCGTGCTTCGTGACAGGTGGCCCACACGAATTGCTCATGCTGCGGTTCGTCCTCGTCGGGCACCAGCCAGTGGAAGCTCGCTTTGCGGTCGAGAATCACGCTCGCCGCACCCGCCGAGCTGCCGCCCGCCGTCGCGTGGATTACCACCGCGCGCACGCCTTTTATCGGATCGTAAATCCGCGCGCTCGATGCCTTGAGCGCCGCGTCGCGGATGCCCGGCCACCAGCGTTCCTCCAGCGGAGCGTGCGCCGGTCGCAGCGCGGGGTCGAGATCGAAATGATAGGTGGCGGGGTCGCCCATGTGGTCCTCCCGAAAGGGTCGCAGGGCGAATCCAGCTAGAGAGCGTTTTGCGAGTAGGACAGCACGAAATGCGTCTCGTCGGGTTGGCGCGACGGCGGTCAGCCGCTAGCCAGCCGCGCATGAGCGAAACCCAGATGTCCGTCACCCAAGCCGTCACCTCGCGCCGTTCGGTGCGCGATTTCCTCGATGCGCCGGTTCCTCTCGATACGATCAGGCAGGTTATGGACACCGCGCGCTGGGCACCTTCGGGCTGCAACTACCAACCGTGGGAGGCGACGATCCTGACCGGCGAGCCGCTCGCGCAGCTGCGCGAAACACTGCGCAGCTCCGAAATGAAGCAGCCCGACTACGACTGGGACGCGCCCAAGCAGGAGGATCGCTACAAGAACCGCCTCTATGAACTTTCGGCCAGCATGTTCGAATCGCTGGGCATTGCGCGCGAGGACAAGGCAGGCCGCGCCGCGGCGATGGGCCGCAACGTGGTCAGCTTCGGCGCGCCTGTCCTCCTGCTGTGCTATTTCCCGCGCCTGATGAAGGAGCCGCAATGGTCCGACACGGGCATGTGGCTGCAGACCATCATGCTGCTGCTGCGCGAGCAGGGGCTCGATTCTTGCCCGCAGGAATTCATGGCCTACTACGCCGATCCGATCATGGAGCATATTGGCGTGAGCACGCAAACGCACCGCTTCTTCTGCGGTATGGGCATCGGCTATCGCGACCCGGATGCGCCGGTGAACAGCTTCGAGCGCAATCGCGTGCCGCTGGACGAGCATGTCCGGTTTGAAGGCTTCGAATAAGGATACCCGAGCATGAACCCGCGCCATCTCGTTGCCCTGCTGCTCGCACTGTCGGCGATCAACCTCGCGCTGATGATCCCCGGCGGCTTCGTCGAGACGCGCGATTTCAGCGCCTATCCGGCGAGCGTGCTGGCCGCATTCAACATCTTCCTCACCGTACTCGGCCTCGGCTCGCTGGTGCTGGCATGGCTGACATGGCGCGGCGGCGTGCGGCGGGGGTGGAGCATGGCGGCCGCGATCGGCTTTGCAGCGACCTATCTGCTCGACCTGTTCAAGATCTTCCCGGTGACGCCGGTGCCGATGTCCTCGCTGCTAGAAACGCTCGAATGGCTGGGCACTGCGCTGGCCATCCTGCTCGCCACGGCGGTGCTGACCGCTGGCACCCGCGATGCGGGCGGCAGGCAGGGCGCGGCGATCCCGCGCGGCCTGACCATCGTGATGGGAATCGCAGGTATCGGCATCGTGATCTTCGCGACGATCGCCGCGATGGGCGGCTGAGACGCGGAACCGCCAGTCGGCCGGGCGATTGAACATGGCACGGATTTGAAGGAGCGGACATGCGTATCATCGGCTGGATTCTGACCATGGCGGCGGTCTGCGCGCTTGCGGCATGCGACGCACCCGACACGGCCAAGCCCGATGCGGAGCCGAGCGCTACGCAGGCCTCCGACCCTGCGCCGGTGATCGACCCGGTCGGCCCGAGCGAGGCCGAACCCACTCCGCCAAGCGACGAATATGCGAACAGCCGCCCCGCGCTCGACAACAGCGCTGCCGAGCCGGTCGAAGGCTCCTGCCTTGCCGAACTGGGGCGCGAGAAGGCCGAAACCCTGTCGGAGCAGTGCTACAACATGTCGCCCGCCACGCGGCCGGCGTGCAATATCCAGAACTCCTGCGACACGATCCGCGCCGAGCTGAAGCGCGGCTGCAACTTCGGCGACACTTCTGACAATCCGGACTACTGCGACCGGCTCTAGCTCCGCTCGTCCTCGGGCACACGCCGGACGATGTCCGGGTCGCGCCAGATCATTATGCCCATGGTGACGAACCAGCCCAGCTTGCCGAAGGCGAGCGCGCGCTCATAGAGACCGTCCCACCCGGTTGGCACGACGAACAGGAACGGCGCGGCCAGCGCCCACACGACTCCGCCGACATACAGCGCAATGCCCAGCCGCCGGTCGATCTCGTAGAACTGGCCCGCGGTCAGCAGCACGGTGAGCGGGAAGGCGACGCCCATCAGGTAGACCAGCTTGTAGTGGATCTGCATGCCCTCGCCGGTCGAATAGGCCTCGTACGCCGCGATCAGCGTGTAATCGAGCGCTAGCACCACCAGCAGCACGGTGCCCAGACGCCAGTCCCAGCGCGATACGCGCCAGCGGACTAGGCCGATGGTCACGGCGAGCACGCCGACGACGAAGGCATAGATGCCGAGGTCGGAAAGAATGTCCCACTTGCCTGCTGCAAGGTTGCTGATCGTGTCGCTGGCCAGCCCGATCCGGTCTGACAGAGCTGCCCCCAGCAGGTCGCACACGACCGAGATCGCGCAGCCCACGATGGCCACGCCGCCCAGCGTGTGTGAAAGCGTGTCCGTGCCTGAATCCTTGCTGATAGTATCGCTCCGGTGTTGCGCAGCCGTGCCGCTTGGCGCATTTGCGCGGGCTATGACCGACGCGCCGCAACTCAAGCTATTCAATTCTCTCAACCGTCAGCTGGAACCCTTCGTTCCGGTCCACGAGGGGGAGGCGCGCGTCTACACCTGCGGGCCGACCGTCTATAACTACCCGCATATCGGCAATATGCGCGCCTATGTGTTCGCCGATGTGCTGGGGCGCACGCTCAGTTGGCGCGGTTACAAGCTCACCCACATCATCAACATCACCGATGTTGGCCACCTGACCGACGACGCGGATGCGGGCGAAGACAAGCTGGAGAAGATGGCTGCGAAGCAGAAGCAGTCGATCTGGGATATTGCCGAGCACTATACGCAGGCGTTCAAGGCGGATGTGGCGGCGCTCAACATCCGTGAGCCCGCCGAATGGTCTGTGGCGACCGATTACATCGAGCAGATGATCGACTTCGCGAAGCAGATCGAGGCGAAGCACTGCTACCAGCTGGAGAGCGGGCTCTATTTCGATGTCTCGACGGTGGAGGATTACGGGCGGCTGGCGCGCGCGGTCACCGAAGAGGGCGAGGGCCGGATTGACACGGTCGAGGGCAAGCGCAACGCCGCCGATTTCGCGATCTGGCGGACCACGCCCGAGGGCGAGACGCGGCAGATGGAGTGGGATTCGCCGTGGGGTCGCGGAGCTCCCGGCTGGCACCTCGAATGCAGCGTGATGGGCGGCAAGCTGCTCGGCTTCCCGTTCGACATCCACACCGGCGGGATCGACCACCGCGAGATCCACCACCCCAACGAGATCGCGCAGAACCAGGCCTACTGCGGCTGCGGCGGGCTCGACGACGCGGCGCATTCGGGCGCGAAGATCTGGATGCACAACAACTTCCTGGTCGAGCGGTCGGGCAAGATGAGCAAGTCCTCGGGCGAGTTCCTCCGCCTGCAGCTTCTGATCGACAAGGGATACCACCCGCTCGCCTACCGGATGATGTGCCTCCAGGCGCACTACCGCAGCGAGCTGGAGTTCTCGTGGGAGGGCCTCGGCGCGGCGTTGACGCGGCTCAAGCGGATGGTGATGGCGGTGCAGCCGTTGCGCGAGGTGGAAAGCGCTGCGACCGATCATCCGAAGTTTGCCCCTGCGCTTGCCAAGTTCCAGGACGCGATGGCCGACGATCTCAACACCGCAATCGCGCTGACCGCGCTCGAAGATGCGCTGGCGACCAAGAAGGTCGATGCCGGGATCAAGCGCGCCGTGGTCGAACGGATGGACGCCGTCCTCGGCCTCGGCCTGCTCGACCTCGCGCGGACCGATCTGCGGCTCCGCCCGAAAGACGCGATCATCACCGAAGCCGAGATCGAGGACGCGCTGGAGCGCCGTAAGGCTGCGCGGGCGGAGAAGGACTTTGCCACCTCCGACGCGATCCGTGACGAACTCGCCGCGAAGGGCGTCGAGGTGATGGATGGCGACCCGCTCGGCTGGGAATGGAAGCTGGCGTGAGGCCAAACCGTCACCCCGGACTTGATCCGGGGTGGTGCTTCACTTCTGGTCCGTGCGCGTGAAAGAGAAGCCTTGGCCCGGATCAAGTCCGGGCCGACGAGACAAGAGAGGTTGAGCCTTTGACCACCGCAGTCCTGTCCGCACTGATCCGCCCGCTGGTGGAGCCGCGCCTGCCCGACTGGGTCGAGCCGCTGTGGTTCATGAGCAAGGAGGAGGCGATCGAACTCGCGCCGCGTGCGGAGATCGGCTGGTTCGATTTCAACCAGCCCGGCCCGATGTGCGAGGTGGTGACCGCCGCGACCAACCTCAAATGGCTCAACTCGATCTACGCCGGGCTCGATTTCCTGCCGCTCGACCTGCTGGAGCAGCGCGGCACGATCGTCACCAACGGCGCTGGCATCAACGCGATCACCATCGCCGAATATGTCGTCATGCTGATGCTGACCCATGCCAAGGGCTACCGCGAGGTGGTCCGCGCGCAGGATCGGCACGAGTGGTTGCAGGACAGCCCCGGCAAGCGCGAGCTGGCGGGCGAGCGGGTGCTGCTGCTGGGCCTCGGCGCGATCGGGCAGCTGGTGAAGACCCGGCTCGAAGCCTTCGACATGGAGGTGGTGCCAGTGCGCCGCTCGGGCGCGGATGGCGCGCTGAAGCCGGACGAATGGCGCGGCAAGCTGGGCGAGTTCGACTGGGTCGTGCTGGCGGTGCCCTCGACCCCCGAAACGCACCACATGATCGGTGCGGACGAACTCGCGGCGATGAAGGCCAACGCCGTGCTGGTGAATATCGCGCGCGGCGATGTGGTCGACCAGGATGCGCTGGTCGATGCGCTGGAGGGCAAGCGGATCGAGGCCGCGCTGCTCGATGTCACCGATCCCGAGCCACTGCCTGAAGACCATCCGCTGTGGAGCCTGCACAACGCGCAGGTCACCATGCACCTGTCGGGCCGCGCGCAGAGCAAGATGTTTCAGCGCAGCGCCGACCGCTTCATCGAGAATCTTGCCCGCTGGCACGCGGGCGAACCGGTCGAGCCGCGTTTCGACCCTGCGCTGGGTTACTGAACGCTTCGCGAAACCAATCCGTGCCGCCGCCCGTATAGGTCGGGCACACCAGGAGGGGAGAGAGCGATGGCCGAGGGACAAGCGATCAAGACGAGCGATCTGTTCGTCCAATGCCTTGAGGCGGAGGGCGCCGAATATGTCTTCGGCGTTCCGGGCGAGGAGAACCTCGACCTGCTCGATTCGCTCTCGCGCTCCGACATCCGTCTGGTGCTCACCCGGCACGAGCAGGGCGCGGGCTTCATGGCTGCGACCTATGGCCGGCTGACCGGCAAGGCGGCGGTATGCCTGACCACGCTGGGGCCCGGCGCGACCAATGCGCTGACCGCGGTCGCCTATGCCCAGCTTGGCGGGATGCCGATGCTGACCGTGACCGGGCAGAAGCCGATCAAGCATTCCAAGCAGGGCCGCTTCCAGATCCTCGATGTGGTCGCGATGATGAACCCGGTGACCAAGTTCGCGCACCAGCTGGCGAGCGGGGAGACGCTGCCCGCAAGGGTGCGCGAGGCGGTGCGGCTGGCGGAGGAAGAGCGGCCGGGCGCGACCCATCTCGAACTGCCCGAAGACATTGCCGCGGAGGAGGCCGTCGCCGCCCCTCTCAAAGCCTCGGTCGCGCGCCGTCCCTCTGCCGAGCCCAAGGCGGTGCGGATCGCGGTCGAGGCGGTGGAAGCCGCGAAGAAGCCGCTGCTGGTGATCGGCGCGGGCGCGAACCGCAACATGGCGAGCAAGATGCTCGGCGAATTCGTCGACAAGACGGGCATTCCCTTCGTCACCACCCAGATGGGCAAGGGCGTGCTGGACGAGGAACGGCCGCTGTTCCTCGGCTGCGCGGCGCTGTCTTCGGGCGATTTCGTCCACCGCGCGATCGAGGAAGCGGACTGCATCCTCTCGATCGGGCACGACGTGATCGAGAAGCCGCCCTTCTTCATGCACCGCGACGACAAGCGGGTCGTCATCCACGTGTCGTACAACACGGCGGAGGTGGACCCGGTGTACTTCCCGCAGATCGAGGTGATCGGCGATATCGCCAATGCGATCTGGCAGATGAAGGAGGCGATCACCCCGCGCGAAGACTGGGATGCGCAATGCATGCTGCGCTACCGCGAGGCGGAGCTGGAGCATTCGGACGCATTGATGGAAGACCGCGCTTCCCGATCTTCCCGCCCTTCCTCGTCGGCGCGATCCGCCGGGCGATGCCGAAGGACGGGGTGATCTGCCTCGACAACGGGGTCTACAAGCTGTGGTTCGCAAGGAACTACATGGCGCATCTGCCGAACACGATCCTGCTCGACAACGCGCTCGCCAGCATGGGCGCGGGCCTGCCCAGCGCGATCGCCACCGCGCTGGTCCATCCGCAGCGCAAGGTGCTGGCGGTGTGCGGCGATGGCGGCTTCATGATGAGCGGGCAGGAACTGGAAACGGCCGTGCGGCTGGGCGTCGATCTGACCGTGCTGATCCTGCGCGACGATGCCTATGGCATGATCCGCTGGAAGCAGAAGAACATGGGGCTGGCCGACTATGGCCTGACCTTCGGCAATCCCGATTTCGTCGACTACGCGACCAGCTTCGGTGCGCATGGCCACCGGGTCGAGAGCGCGGAGCATCTCGAACAGCTGCTGGCGCAGTGCCGCGATGCGGGCGGGGTGCATCTGATCGACTGCCCGGTCGACTATTCGGAAAACGATTCGCTGCTCAACCATGAGATCAAGGAACGCAGCGCGCAGCTTTGAGGTTGCCTTGGTAAAGGAGATTGCCCCCGTGCCACAGCTCAAGGACACTTACCCCCTCTACCTTCGCAACGAGGCCGCGCAGCCCAACACCGATCTCGAGGTGACGGACAAGTACACCGGCGAGGTCGCCTTCCGCACCGCGCTCGCGACGCCGGAGATCATCGACGACGCGATCGTCGGTACGGTCGAGGCGACGGAGCCGATGGCACGGCTCGCCAGCTACCAGCGGCAGGATGTGCTGATGCACTGCGTGAAACGGTTCGAGGAACGCTTCGACGAGCTCGCCTACGCGCTGTGCGTCGAAGCCGGAAAGCCGATCGGCGACAGCGAGGGCGAAGTCACCCGCCTGATCGACACCTTCCGCATCGCCGCCGAGGAAAGCGTGCGGCTGGGCGGCGAGGTCATGCCGCTCGACATTTCCGAACGCGCCAAGGGCTACCAGTCGATCTGGAAGCGTGTGCCCATCGGCCCGTGCAGCTTCATCTCGCCCTTCAACTTCCCGCTGAACCTCGCGGCGCACAAGATCGCGCCCGCACTCGCGGTCGGCTGCCCCTTCGTGCTCAAGCCCGCGAGCAAGACGCCGCTAGGCGCGATCATCATCGGCGAGGTGCTGGCCGAGACCGACCTGCCCAAGGGCGCCTTCTCGATCCTGCCCGCCAGCCGCGACGGGGCGGACCTGTTCACCACCGACGAACGGCTCAAGCTGCTCAGCTTCACCGGGTCGGACGAGGTCGGCTGGGCGCTGAAAGCCCGGGCAGGCAAGAAGAAGGTCGTGATGGAACTGGGCGGCAACGCCGCGGTCATCATCGATCGCGATGCCGATCTCAAGGATGCTCTGCCGCGCGTCATCAAGGGTGCCTTCTACCAGTCCGGCCAGTCATGTATCTCGGTCCAGCGCATCCTCATCCACGAGGATGTGTACGACGAGTTTCGCGACATGCTGGTCGAGGAAGCGAAAGCCCTCGTCGCGGGCGATCCCAAGGACAAGGACACCTTCATCGGTCCGATGATCGACGACGGCGAGGCCGAACGGGTCGAGGCATGGACGAAAGAAGCGCTCGACCATGGTGCAAAGCTGCTGTGCGGCGGTACGCGTGACGGGCGGATGATCCCTGCGACCCTGCTCGAAAACGTAGACCGCGACGCCAAGGTGGTGAACGAGGAAGTGTTCGGTCCGCTCGCCGTTCTGATGAAGTTCTCCACCTTCGACGAGGCGATCGAGGAAACCAACCGCTCCGAATTCGGGCTGCAGGCGGGCATTTTCACGCGCGACCTGTTCAAGATGTTCGATGCGTGGGACCGGCTGGATTACGGCGGCATCTGCATCAACGAGATCCCCAGCTACCGGGTCGACAACATGCCCTATGGCGGGGTCAAGAACTCCGGCTTGGGCCGCGAAGGCGTGCGTTTCGCGATGGAGGACATGACCGAGATCCGGAACCTCGTGATCCGGCGGTGACCGGCGTGTTCGGGGCCGGTTTGACGCGGCCCCTGACACACCTGACACACAGTCCAGGGGGTTAAAAATCACCCCTGCCACGGCCCCCGCTCACCCATCCTCCAGCAACAGCAGTTCGCAGGCGACGGTGAGCCGGGGTGATGGGGCAAGGACATGGTCCACCGCGCTTACCGTCGCATCGGCGACCAGCTGGCCGGGCAGGGCGAATTCGTGATCGGGCAGCTCGGCGATCAGCACTTCGCCGCCCGCGATCGCCTCGGATGTCTCGAACGCCAGCCGCACCGTGTGGCGGGTGCCGGCGAAGGTGATGCTCGCCCAGCCACGCTCGCGGTGGTCGAGCACGCGGCCCTCGCCCCCGGCGAGCGCGATCAGCGCCCGTTCCAGCCGTCCGGCGGTGCCGCGACGATGGGCGGGCGCGGCGGCCCGGGGAAGGGCCTCAGCCTGCATGGCGCGGCTCCTCCATCCGGGCGCGCCATTCGGCCATGAAGCCGTCCACGCGCCGCTCCGTGCCGGAGCGCGGCATGCGCCCGTTGCGCAGGTCGAGCACGAAGCGTGGATCATGCGTCGCGAGACGCCCGAATTTGGTCGCAGGCATATCGAATTCGCGCAAAAACCTCTCTATCCTTCGAATCAGCATAAATTTCCCTCACAGATGGCTTTGACAGGTCGCTTCGGCGCCGCGGTGAAGGATTGCTCGCCTGTGAAATCCTACTTGTCTAGGAAAAATCTTTTGCTATAGGAAATTGCGTATGAGCGATGATCGACCCTCTGCGGGCAGCCTGCCAGGCGATCCGGCGCGTGCACGCCTGCTCGAACTCGCGCAGGCGCGGGGCTCCAGCCTTGCCGCGCTTTCCAAGCTTATCGACCGTAATTCCAGCTATTTGCAGCAGTTCATCCGCAAGGGGAGCCCGCGCAAGCTGGAGGAGCAGGACAGGCGCACGCTGGCCCAGTTCTTCGGTGTCGACGAGAGTGAGTTGGTCCCCGAGATGAGTGGCGCGGAGGAAAAATCCTATGGTGCGTCTCGCTTCTCTGCGGGCGACGAGGATTTCCACGCGATCCCGCGCCTCTCGCTCGCCGCAGCGGCGGGGCCCGGGCAATTCGCCAATGGCGAGGCGCCGTTCGACAATTTCGGCTTTTCGGGCCGCTGGCTGCGCGAAAACGGGTTCGATCCGAAAATGCTCTCTGCGCTGACGGTGGAGGGCGATTCGATGGAGCCGCTGCTGCGCCACGGCGACGAGATCCTGATCGATCGCGGTTCGCGGTTCGAGCGGGACGGGGTCCACGTCGTGCGCATGGGTGACACGCTGATGGTCAAGCGACTGGCGAGCGCCGGGGCGGGGCGGATCGCCCTGCTTAGCCAGAATCTCGCCTACCCACCGGTGGAAGTCGGGCTGGACGAAATCGAGGTGCTGGGCCGCGTGGTGTGGAAGAGCGGGCGGTTGTGATAAGTTAAGCCGATGGCCTGTCTGCTCTGCCGTTTCATCCGCACTTTCCTGCCCTCTCCCTCCGAGGAAAGGCGACACGCCTTTTGGATGTATGTCTACGACTGGGAGGCAGACTTTGGCAGGGACTGGGAACCCCGACACGAAGATGAAAGCGTTAGAGAACGGGCGGCGGTGGTCGCCACGCTTCTGAAAAAGGATCCCAAGGCAGCGATCGAAGAGCTTTCTGATCTGGCTGAATTGGGTGCGGCTTGGCCAGCGCGCGTGCTAGGGCATTTTTACCGGGACGGCGACGTGGTCGAACAGGACCTGAGGTTAGCTGAAGCCTACTTTTATAAGGCGCACGAGGTCGGCTCGTGGATGGGCTCGCTGGACATGGCAAGACTGCTTTTCAGATACTCGATCAACGAAAATTGGAAAGTCTTACTCGAGAACGGAGACAAGGCAGGTTTTATCCCCTCCACCTTCTGGCTCGCGTGGTATTCATCCGGCCAATCACCGACGCTCTCGAACGCGCGGCGGGTACGACCCTTGCTCGAGAAGGCCGCAGAAGCCGGTCACCCCAGGGCGCGGTATATGCTTGCGGCATGGAAGCTAAACGGCAAGTTCGGCCTCCGTGAAATCCCACAGGGGGCTCGCGAAGGCGGACTGGTCATGCAGCAATTCGTTAATCGCGAATTGCCTTCCAACGAGACTTAGGAATCTTTGCTTGGCGAAGCAGGGTAGCTTGCGGCCAGGATGCTGTCGAAGCTTCCACCAGCGCGCACTTCGCCACCTCGGCTCGATGGCCGGTACAGCCGACCCTCACCAAACATCTCCATGAAAGCCGCCATCCTGCCGGCGATCCCGTTGCGACAGTACAGCTCGCCGATCTGGGATGCGCAGGCGGGGGAGGCCGCGCTGACCAGTCTCGGCGGTGACGGAGTTTGGCTCGGTGCCGCAGTACGTATCCCTAACGTTTCTGCGCCGTTTAGAGGATTCTTCACCTTCGAGCGTCATGATCCCTGCGAAATCCGGGGGACATGATGATTACCAGACATCTGCTGCGCGACGAGACGGGCACATCGGCGATCGAATATGCGGTCATCATGGCGCTGATCGGGGTTGGACTGGTCGGGGCGCTCAACGCGCTCGGGACGGAGACGGCGAACAGCTATTCCAATGCGGCGGTCGCGCTGGAGCCTGCTGCGGACGAACCCGCGCCTGCGCCCACGGCAACGCCCCCGCGCGTCCCCGGTCGACCGGGCGGTGGCAATCGCGTCCCACGCTAAGGCGATCTGCGCGTCTTCAGGCTTGTTTTTCAGGACGGGGGACGGCGGTAGTCGGGATCTTTCAGAGACAGCATGTAATCGGTGACCAGCGCGACATCCGCGTCGGTCAGCCCCACATCCATGATGTCCGGGTAGTTGTGCGCATCGCGCAGATAGGCGGTCAGCGTTTCGCGGGTCAGCCCGTCGCGATTGGCGATTTCGGGGAAGGTCGGCGCCTGCGGCAGGGGCGAGAGCGTGCCCGGCGTCACCGCGTGGCAGCTGCCGCACACCGCGCCCACCAGCATCGGCACGCCGTCAGCATCGGTCTGGGCAAGCTCCGCGCGGCTCGGCTGCGATTCGGCAGCGGTGGCGGACTGCACGGGCGTATCCGGCTGGCAGGCTGCCAGTGCGAGGGTGCCCACGGCTGCGAGCAGGACGAATTGCGGCTTCATGGTCGGCGATCCCTTTTTCAGGCCTTGGGGAAGGGTACCGCCGCCCTTGCCACCGATCAATCGGTGTTCCATCTCGGGGGCCATGACCCAGACCAACGCCTCTTCCCAAGCCTCCCCCATGAAAGCCGCGATCCTGCCGGTGACGCCGCTGCAGCAGAACTGCTCGCTGATCTGGTGTACGCAGACCAACAAGGCCGCGCTGATCGATCCGGGCGGCGATCTCGACAAGCTGAAGGCGGGCGTCGCCAAGGCGGGGGTGGAGCTGGAGAAGATCCTCATCACGCATGGTCATCTCGACCATTGCGGGCAGGCCGGGATGCTGGCGCAGGAGCTGGGCCTGCCGATCGAAGGCCCGCACGAGGCGGACCGGTTCTGGATTGCGCGGCTCGATGAAGACGGCGCGCGCTTCCAGATGGAGGCCGCGAGTTTCGAGCCCGACCGCTGGCTGGAGGATGGCGACACCGTCACCGTCGGCAACCTGACGCTGGAGGTGATCCACTGCCCCGGCCACACGCCGGGCCACGTGATCTTCTTCAACCGCGACCGCAAGTTCGCGATCGTGGGTGACGTGCTGTTCCAGGGGAGCATTGGCCGCACCGATTTCCCGATGAGCGATCATCAGAGCCTGATCGACGCGATCACCAGGAAGCTGTGGCCGCTGGGCGACGATGTCACCTTCATCCCTGGCCACGGTCCGACCAGCACCTTCGGCCAGGAACGCCGCACCAACCCCTTCGTGGGCGACGCGGCGCTGGCGTGAGCGCAGCAGCTTCCCTTTCTTGAGGGAGGGGGCTCAGACCACCCCGAACCCGATCAGCGCGGCGAACACGCTCAGCCCCAGCAGCGTGAGCATCGTCACGATCACACCGATCTGCCGCGGCAGCCCGCCTTTCTCGGCGTCCATCCCGACGCCGTGCAGGATTCGCGCGAACACGAACAGGATCGAGAGGAGGTGCAGCCACATCCCGCCGCGCCCGGCCAGTTCGATCAGCACGATCAGCGCGAGCACGAAGGGCGCGGTTTCGACGAAATTGAGCTGCGCGCGCATCCGCCGGGCGAGCAGGGGATTGCCGCCATCGCCGTGGCCGATCTTGGCCTTCAGCCGCGCGCGGCCGCAGCGCACCGCCAGCCACAGCGCCAGCAGCCCGAACATGGCGGCGCTGGTCAGCGACACCGGCAGCATGATATCCATCGCATTCTCTCCCGTGCAGATCGTACAGGGGACAGGCTTTAGCGCGGTGTTCGCGATGGCCAAGCGCCAAGCTGCGCTTGCATCGCGCGGCAGAATCGGTATAGCGCGCGCCTCTTGCCGCCATTGACGGAGCGTGAGCGCCGCACGACATAGCCGTTGTGCAGGTGCTTCCCCTCGCTTAAGGGCGGCTCTCAAGTATTGATTTTTAACCGTTTAGAACAGGTGCCGCCATGGCCGTCCCCAAGAGAAAAGTATCGCCGCATCGCCGGGGCAATCGGCGCGCGCATGATTCGCTGAAGGTCGAAGCCTTCCATGAATGCGACAATTGCGGCGAATTGAAGCGCCCGCACAACATGTGCGGCCACTGCGGTCATTATAATGGCCGCCTGGTGCTCGAGCCCAAGGGCCTCTGAGCCCATCACGGTAAGGACGTAATCGCATGAGTCTTCCGCGTATCGCCGTCGACGCGATGGGCGGCGACGAAGGCGTGCGCGTGATGGTCGAGGGTGCAGCCCTCGCCCGCCGTCGGCATGAGAAGTTCAACTTCTTACTGATGGGCGACCGTGCGCAGATCGAGCGCGCGCTGGAGAGCCATCCCGGGCTCGCCGGTGCGGCCGAGATCCGCCATTGCGAATCGGTGGTCGAGGGCGAGGACAAGCCTTCGCAGGCGCTCCGCCGTGCCAAGGGCACGTCGATGGGCGAAGCCGTCGCTGCGGTGAAACGCGGCGAAGCCGGCGCTGCGGTCAGCGCGGGCAATACCGGTGCGCTGATGGCGATCAGCAAGGTCGCGCTGCGCACCCTGCCCGGGATCGACCGGCCCGCACTCGCCGCATTGCTTCCCACGCTCGAAGAGCAGGACGTCATCATGCTCGACCTCGGTGCCAATACCGAGTGCGATGCGCGCAATCTCGTC
Organism: Citromicrobium bathyomarinum; assembly: GCA_001306305.2. Taxonomy (NCBI): domain Bacteria; kingdom Pseudomonadati; phylum Pseudomonadota; class Alphaproteobacteria; order Sphingomonadales; family Sphingomonadaceae; genus Citromicrobium; species Citromicrobium bathyomarinum. The sequence continues at coordinate 3,125,060 of CP155577.1, read as the reverse complement.
CAGTTCGCGATCATGGGTGCGGCCTATTCCCGCATCGTCACCGGGCGTCCGCGCCCGCGCGTGCGACTGCTCAATATCGGCACCGAAGACATCAAGGGCACCGGCGAAGTGCAGGAAGCGGCAAAGCACCTGCGCGCGGCCAAGACGCTGGCGATCGACTTCGACGGCTTCGTCGAGGCGGACAAGATCAACCGCGGCGATGTCGACGTGGTGGTGACCGACGGTTTCTCCGGCAATATCGCCTTGAAGGCGATCGAAGGTTCGGCCCGATTCGTGACCGACCTGCTCAAGACCGCGTTCCGCTCCTCGCTGCGCTCCAAGATCGGCTTCCTCGTCTCGCGCCCCGCGACCGAGCTGCTGCGTCACCATCTGGACCCCAACAACCACAATGGCGCGGTCTTCCTCGGCCTCAACGGCGTGGTTGTGAAAAGCCACGGCAGCGCAACGGCAAATGGCGTTGCCAACGCGGTCGCAGTGGCAGCGCGGCTGCTGGAAGAAGACCTCACCGCACGGATCGGCGAAGACCTCGCCGAACTGGGCGACAGCCTGATGGCGGGCGGCCACCGCTCCCGCACCGACACAAGCAAGATCGAGAGCAGCGCCAAGTGATCCGCTCCCTCATCCGCGGGGCTGGCTCTGCCATGCCCCAACGCGTCGTGACCAATGAAGAGCTGGCAGGCCGGCTCGACACCAGCGACGAGTGGATCGTGGAGCGCACCGGCATCCGCCAGCGCCACATCGCGGGCGAGGGGGAAACCACCGGCACGCTGGCGATCGCGGCCGCGCGCGCCGCGCTGGCCGATGCGGGGATCGACGCGAAGAAGATCGACCTGATCGTTCTCGCCACCGCAACGCCCGACAATACCTTCCCCGCGACCGCCACCAAGGTGCAGGCTGCGCTGGGCTGCAATGGCTGCCCCGCGTTCGACGTGCAGGCGGTATGCTCCGGCTTCCTCTATGCGATGACCACCGCCGACGCGATGCTGCGCAGCGGGCAGGCGACCTGCGCGCTGGTGATCGGCGCGGAAACCTTCAGCCGCATTCTCGACTGGGAAGACCGCACCACCGCCGTGCTGTTCGGTGACGGCGCGGGCGCGATCGTGCTGGAAGCGCAGGACGTTGCCGAGGGTACCGCGAAGAGCGAGGGGCCGGGCATCCTGACCTCGCAGCTCCACGCCGACGGCGCGCAGCACGACCTGCTCTATGTCGATGGCGGGCCCTCGACCACGCAGACCGTGGGCCACCTGCGGATGAAGGGGCGCGAGGTGTTCCGCCACGCGGTCGGCAATCTGGCGCAGGTGCTGGGCGATGTGGTCGCCAAGGCAGGCATCACCGTCGACCAGATCGACTGGGTGGTGCCGCACCAGGCGAATATCCGCATTCTCGAAGCGACCGCGAAGAAGCTGGGCCTGCCACCCGAAAAGGTGATCGTCACGGTCGACCAGCACGCCAACACGTCTGCCGCATCCGTGCCGCTCGCCTTCGCTGCCGCGCGCGCCGACGGGCGGATCAAGCCGGGCGATCTGGTGCTGTTCGAAGCGATGGGCGGCGGGTTCACATGGGGCGCAAGCCTGGTCCGGCTCTGAGCCCGCGCGGCCCCGTAGGGCACGCGAATCGCCGATGGTGCAAAAAACGGTGTGTCGCATTTGCGGCACCACGTAATCATTGCTAGGCTTTCGGCGGTTTATCGAGGCTCTTTCGAGAACACCCGGCAAGAACAGAAAAAGGGATTCCTCACGATGTCGCGCTCGGCGGGTACGCTGACCAGGGCCGATCTGGCCGAAACCATCAATCGCAAACTCGGCTTCAGCCGCGCGGAATCGCTGGCGCTGGTCGAATCGATCCTCGCGCATATGTGCGATTCCCTGAAGGACGGCGAGAACGTCAAGATTTCCGGCTTCGGCAGCTTCGTGCTGCGCGACAAGAAGGAACGCGTCGGTCGCAACCCCAAGACCGGGGTCGAGGTGCCGATCACCCCGCGCCGGGTGATGACCTTCCGCGCCAGCCAGACCCTGCGCGACCGGATCGCAGACGGAAGCTGACATGGCCCGCCGCAGCTTCGACGATGGCAAGGACGCAGACGCGCTTCGGACCATCGGCGAGCTTGGCAAGGCGCTTGGCATAAAGGCGCACGTGCTGCGCTATTGGGAAGAGCAGTTCCCGATGCTGCAGCCTCTGAAACGGAGCGGGGGGCGCCGCTATTACCGGGCCGACGATGTCGCGCTGGTCGAAACGATCGACCGGCTGGTGAACGGCGAAGGCTACACTCTCAAAGGCGCACGCGCGGCGATCGAGAAGGGGCGGGCAGGCATGAATCCTGCAGACGGGGACGACGAGGAACCAGAAGCACCGCGCGAAGGCGTGCGCCGTTACCTGACCGCGCGCGACCTGCCCGACCACGACGAGCCGTCCGCACAGCAGCCGCACCCGCGCCTGCGCCGCGCCGCCGACCGGGTCTTGCTCGACGAGTTGAAGGCGATCCGCGAGGGGCTGGCGGCGGCGATTGGCGAGTAGCTTGCCAATCGCGCGCTGACCGTCAGGCGCGCTCGTCTTTCGGCGATCCCATGACAACGTAGGATGTGATCGACTGCACCTGCTCGACCGTGCCCAGGATCTGGGTGTGGAAGCGCTTGTAATCGGTCAGGTCGGCGGCTTCGACGCGCAGCAGGTATTCGACCGAGCCGGTCACGTTGTGGCACTCGGTCACTTCGGGCGCATCGGCCATCTTTGCCTCGAACGCTTCCTGCGCGGCCTTGGTGTGCTTGTTCAGCCCGACCGCGACATAGGCGACGAAGCCGATGCCCAGCGCCGCGCGGTTGAGTACCGCGCGATAACCATCGATGACGCCGCTGCGCTCCAGCTCCTGCACCCGCCGCAGGCATGCCGACGGCGACAGGCCGACCCGCTGCGCGAGTTCGAGATTGCTGATTCGCCCGTTCAGCGAGAGCTCATGCAATATCTTGCGAGTTATCGTGTCGATCGCGCGCATTGATTGTGCTGGTAGCCGTGATTGAGCGATAATTGCAACTTCATTCGGCGATGAATTGCATATCATGCCGTGCATGACATTGGATCTTCTTCCAGCGCTTGCAGGCTTCGCGCTTGTCTCCTCGATCACCCCGGGGCCGAACAACGTGATGGTGATGGCGTCGGGCGCGAATTTCGGCATGCGTTGCACCGTGCCGCACATCCTCGGTATCGGTTGCGGCTTCGTCGTGATGTTGTTGCTGGTCGGTCTGGGACTGGCGCGGCTGTTCGAGATGTTTCCGGTCATCCGCCTGGTGCTCACCGTGGTCAGCGCGCTCTATCTGCTGTGGCTGGCGTGGAAGATCGCCAATGCCGCCCCGGTCGGCAGCAATATTGGGCGGGGGCGCCCCTTCACGTTCCTGCAGGCCGCGCTGTTCCAGTGGGTCAATCCCAAGGCGTGGATGATGGCGCTGAGCGCGATCACTCTCTACGCGCCCGGCGATTCTACGGGGGCGCTGATGCTCGTCGCGGCGGTGTTCGGGATCGTCAATCTGCCCTGCGTCTCCGCTTGGGCGGGGCTGGGCACGCAGGCCGCACGGTGGCTGTCGAATCCGGCACGGCTCAGGGCGTTCAACTATACGATGGCCGCATGCTTGCTCGCCACGCTTGCACCGGTCCTGGTCGCGGAGTTCGTCCGGTAGTCGGAGGCTGCCCGATCGCCTACTCCGCCGCTAGCAATTCGGCGGCTTGCAGGTCCACGCTGACGAGGCGGCTGACGCCCTTTTCGATCATCGTCACCCCGAATAGGCGGTGCATCCGGCTCATCGTGACCGCATTGTGCGTGACGATCAGGTAGCGTGTGCTGGTCTCCTGCGTCATTGCTTCGAGTAGGTCGCAAAAGCGGTCGATATTGGCGTCGTCGAGCGGGGCATCGACCTCGTCGAGCACGCAGATCGGTGCGGGATTGGTCAGGAACAGCGCGAAGGTTAGCGCAATCGCGGTCAGCGCCTGCTCCCCGCCCGATAGCAGCGTGAGCGATTGCAACCGCTTGCCCGGCGGCTGGGCGTAGATCTCCAGCCCCGCCTCCAGCGGATCGTCGCTGTCGATCAGCGCGAGATGCGCGACACCGCCTTCAAACAGGCGCGCGAACAGCTTCTGGAAATGCGCATCGACCTGCTCGAACGCGGCCTTGAGGCGCTCGCGCCCCTCGCGGTTCAGCTGCCCGATCGAGCCGCGCAGGCGATGGACCGCCTCGGTCAGTTCCTCGCGTTCGGCAGTGGTCGAGCCGTGCTCTTCCTCGATCTTGGCGAGCTCGTCGGCGGCGACCAGATTGACCGGGCCGATCCGCTCGCGCGATTGGGTCAGCTTGTCGAGCGCTTCGGACTCGGTCTCCCGGTCGGCGACATCCGCTTCGTCGAACTCGTATGCGGCGGGCAGCAGCGGCGGGGGCTTGTGGAAGCGTTCGCCCGAGAGGCGCGCCATTTCCGCCCGCCGCGCGTCCTCGTTCTCGGCCTGGTTGGCCAGCTGGGCGCGCCGTTCGCGCGCTTCGGAGAGTGCTTCGTTGGCAGCGCGCTGCGCGGTGTCCGCTGCGTCGGCGGCCGACTGCGCGGTGTCGAGCGTGTCCTGCAGGGTGGCGAGCCGCGCGGCGGTTTCGCGGTGGCTGGTCCGCGCAGTTTCGATGTCGTGCGCCAGCCGCTCGGGCTGGTTGCCGACCTGTTCGCGCGCGGTGGCGATCTCCGCGAAGCGGCTGTCCATCTCCGCCAGCCGGCGCGCAGCTTCGTCCGCCCGGCGATCCCAGTGCGCGCGGTCGGCGCGGTGGGCGGAAACGCGCTCCTTTGCGACGGCGAGCGCCTGTTCCTGTGCGGCGCGCGCGGCGGTTGCAGCGGAGAGCTGCGCGCGCGCGGCCTCATGGGCGGAGCGGGCTGCATCGCGCCGCGCGGCGAGCGCTTCGGGATCGGTCAGCCCGGCCAGCGTCGCCTGCGCTGCCTCCAGCTCGCGCTCGGCCGTGGCGCGTTGATCGGCGAGGTCGGTGCGCGCCTGTTCGAGCTGGCGCGCGCGTTCGGCATGGCTGGCGAGCGCCGCCTCCGCGCGGTCGAGCGCACGCAGTGCTTCGCGTTCGGCCTGCGCGGCGGCTTCGCGCTCGCTTTCGGCGCGGGAGAAGTCGGCCTGTGCCGCGTCGAGCGCGGCGCGTGCCTCGCCCACGCGGGCCTCGGCATCGGCGGCGGAGTGCTGCAATTCGGGCAGTCGTTCGGCCAGAGCGGCGAGGCGGTTGGCCGCTTCGAGCCGCGCCGCCTCCGCGCCGCCCTCGCCGCGCACGACCAGCCCGTCCCACCGGCGTAGCGCGCCCGTCAGCGTGACCAGCCACGTGCCCGGCTCCAGAGGACGGCCATCATCGGTCTCGACCACCTGCACCCGCGCAAGGCGCGCGCGTAGTTCCTCGGGGCAATCGCCGAGATGTTGCAGCAGCGAATCGGCCACCGGCTCGGGCTGCGGTGCGCCGGTCCAGAAGCGTCCATCCTCCGCCTCGGGCATGTTGCCCAGCGGGCTGCGGCCGTCGCGGCCCAGCACTGCGGCGAGTGCCGCCTCGTAACCGGGCGCGGCACGCACGCGATCGAGCGCGACCGGCTTGCCCGCCTTGGCCGCGCGCGCCTTGTCGCGGGTGCGCTGGTCCTTCTCCAGCGCGGCGTGTTCACGCTCCACCCCGGCGAGTTCGGCGCGCGCTTCGGCGAGCGCTTCCTGCGCCTGCTCCAGCGCGGTGCGCGCGGCATCGCGCGCCTCGCGACGGCCTTCAATGCGCCCTGCCAGCGCCTCCTGCGCTTCGCCCGCTTGCTTTGCAGCGGCCTGCGCCTCGGCCAGTGCCTGCGCGGGGTCCTGCGCGCCCGCCTGCTGGCGCGCGCTCTCCTCCAGCCGTTCCGCCTCGCCCGTGAGCTTGGCGATCCGCCGTTCCGCCGTGTCGAGCGCGGCGCGCGCGACCCGCCATTCGGCATCGAGCGCGGCGTAATCCGCATTGGCGCGCGCGAGTTCCAGTTCTGCCGAACGTTCGGCCTGTTCTGCCCGCTCGGCATCCGCGATAACCTGCGGCAGCGCGGCATCGGCTTCCGCACGCGCCTTCTCACTCGCCGCCAGTTCGGCTTCTAGCCGCTGGAGCGCATCCGCCGCATCGCGCCCGGTGCGCCCGTAATCCTCGCGATCCTCTTCCAGCCGCGCGGCCTGCCGGTCGAGATCGGCGAGCCGAGCGAGCGCGGCGTCACGCTCTTTCTCCAGACTGGCGAGCCGCTGCTCCTGCGCGCCCGCATCGGTTCGCGCGGCGACCAGCGCATCGCGCGCGTCGGCGAGTTTTTCCGCCGCATCGCGCTGCGCCGTCTCGGTCTCGCCCGCACGCGTCTTGGCCGCCTCGACCGCGGCCTCCGCCTCGCCTGCCGCCTTGCGCGCGGCCTGCGCGCTGGCCGCCGCATCGCGCCAGCGGGCGAACACCAGCCGTGCCTCGGCGACGCCGATCTCGTCGGTCAGCTTGGCGTAGCGTTCCGCCTGCTTGGCCTGCCGTCTGAGCGAGGTAATCTGGCTGTCGAGCCCGGCGAGCAGGTCTTCCAGCCGGGCGAGGTTGCTCTCTGTCTGGCGCAGCTTGCTCTCGGCATCCTTGCGCCGCACGTGCAGCCCGGCGATCCCCGCCGCTTCTTCCAGCATCGCGCGCCGCTCGACCGGCTTGGCCGCGATCATGTGCGCGATCTTGCCCTGGCTGACGAGTGCGGGGGAGTGGGCTCCGGTCGCCGCGTCGGCAAAGGCGAGCGCGACGTCCTTTGCGCGCACGTCGTTGCCGTTGACGCGGTAGGCGCTGCCCGCGCCGCGTTCGATCCGGCGGACCACTTCCAGCTCGTCGCCGGAGTCGTCCGCGCCGGTCAGCACCACTTCGGCGAACTGGCGCGGCGGGCGTTCGGCCGTGCCGGCGAAGATCACGTCTTCCATCCCGCCCGAGCGCATCGACTTGGCGGAGGTTTCCCCCATCACCCAGCGGATCGCTTCGAGCAGGTTGGACTTGCCGCAGCCGTTGGGGCCGACGACCCCGGTCAGCCCGGGTTCGATGCGCAGGGTTGCGGGCTCGACGAAGCTCTTGAAGCCAGACAGGCGAAGCTGCCGGATCTCCATCCGCCGTGCCCGCTACCCGCGCCTAGCGCGCGCCCGCGCGCTGGAGGGCGGCTTCGATTGCGGTCCAGCTCGAATCGTCGAGCTTCTTGCCGTTCAGCACGAAGGTCGGCGTCTGGGTGATATCGTCCTGCGTGCCGTAGGTTTCCGACACATCGGCGATCTCGCTCAGCCGGCCGGCATCGGCGAGGCAGGTGCGTGCCTGATCGCGGCTGACCCCGCGCGCGGCGAAGAAATCGAGCAGGCCGGCAGTGTCGGCGAAGGCGACGAAGCGCTGGTCTTCGGGCAGGTTCAGCGCGGCTTCGAGCTGCGGGCCGCGCTCCTGCAGCGGCTGCATGATCGTGGGCAGGTTGGCCCAAACCTGATCGGCCAGCGGCACCGCCTGCTCGGGCGTGCCGCAATCGACCAGCCGGGTCAGCGCGAGGTCGAGCGGGCCGTGAATCACGAAGCTGCGGAATTCGAAGTTGACCCGGCCACTGTCGACATAGTCGTTCATCAGCGGCTCGCTTGCCTGCATCGAGAAGGCGGCACATGCCGGGCAGGTGAGCGAGCCGTACTCGACCAGCTTGATCGGCGCATCCGGGTTGCCGACGAGATAGCCGCCGCGATCGGTCTTCTGCGCCATTTCGGACCATACCTGGCCGTCGGGCGCGGAGACTTCGGCCACCGGCTCGCCACTGATCGAGGCTTCGGCGTCATCGCCCGAGCCGCAGGCGGCCAGGCCGAGCGCGAGCGGCAGGGCCAGCGCGGTAAGGGCGAAGGTTTTGGAGCGGATCACGGATTTGATCGGGGCGTTCATCGGGCGGTCCTTTTCGTGCCGATTGGAAAGCTTAGGCGGAAGGTCTGGCGATTCGGAAGGTGCGGGGCGCAGGTTCTCCACCGGCACCGCAGCCGGGCAACGCTAGTCGGCGGGATCGCCGGACTGGGCAGATGCCCCCGGCGCGCCCGCGCTGGCCAGCGCCTGTTGCAGTTGGTCCCAGGTGTGCACACCTTCCAGCATGGTGCCGTTGACGACGAAGCTGGGAGTCGAGATCGGACCATAGGTCACGACATCGGCCTCGATCGCGCCCTCGATCCGGTCGGCTAGCGCCTGGTCGGCGAGGCACCGGTCCAGTTCCACCCGGGTATATCCGCGCCGCTCGAAAATCGCGTAGAGGTTGAGGTCGCTCGCAACGGAGCGGCGGCTCGCGGCCTTGTCGCCGTTGAACCACCGGTCGGTCTGCGACTTGGTCGCGAGCCGCAGCAGCGCATTGAACTGGGGCTGCGCCATCATCAGTGCTGAATGGTTGCCGGGAAACTTTTCGGGCGCGCCGCAGCGGGCCATCATGGTCGCGGTCAGATCGACCGGGTTGGCCGCGACATTGCGATATTCGTAGCGCAGATCGCCCTTCGAGACGTAGCCGAGCTTGAGGATTTCCTCTCCCTGCATCGCGAATTCGCGGCAATGGGGGCAGGTGTAGCTGATATATTCGGTCAGCGTGACCGGGGCATCGGGATTGCCGACGATGTGCGAAACGGGCGTGCGTTCGACCGTTTGCAGCCAGTTCTGCGCCGCCGCCGGGCTTGCCAGACCGGCCAGCATCACCAGCAGGGCGGCCATGATACGCGTCATCAATGCGTTTCTCCGTTCGTGTCGTCGCCCAGCGTGCGCGCGAGCCCTTCGAGCACGGCGCGCAGTTCGGGGTCCCCGATATCGCGCAAAGACTCGCCCAGTTCCATCGGAATCGGCTTGAGTTCGGGCGGCCTCGTGCTGCGCTGGGGCTCTACCGCGCGCGGCTGAACCGTACCTTGCCGCAGCTTCACCCGCGCGACCGCGCGATAGCCGAAGAAGCGATTTGTCCGCTCGATGATTTCGGGGATCACATGCTGGATCAACGGAGCATGGGCGGGCGCGACCACCAGCTGGAGGATACCATCGGCGCGCTCGCCCGGCGGAAAGCGGATCGATTCGGGCGCGCAGACCTTGGCATGGTCCGTCCCGACGATCTCCGGCCAGCGGGTCACGACAGAGCTTTGCACGAAGCCATAACGGCGGAACGCGGTGCGCCCGACTTGGGGCATCAGATCGCCGACCGGCTTCACCCCGCTGCCGCGCGAGCGCTCGAACGGGCGCACATTCCCGGTTTTTGGGCCGCCTTTCGGGCCGGTCTTCTTCGCACTTTTCCTGCCGGTCGCGGATTTGGGGGGAGGCTTGCGTTCCATCGCGCGGCCACCGATGCCATAGGCGGCGCGTGACCACCAGAGAGACCTGTGCGCAAATCCCGGCCCGGCTGCTGGCCTGGTACGACGAGCACGCCCGCGCGCTGCCGTGGCGCAGCGCTCCGGGCGAGCCGCCCGCCGATCCCTATCGCGTGTGGCTGTCCGAGATCATGCTGCAGCAGACCACCGTGGCGGCGGTGAAACCATACTTCGCCGCGTTCACGGCCCGCTGGCCGAGTGTCGAGGCACTCGCTGCCGCGCCGCAGGAGGATGTGATGGCCGCGTGGGCGGGGCTGGGTTATTACTCGCGTGCGCGCAATCTGGTGAAGGCGGCGGGCGTGGTCGCCGAACTGGGCGGTTTTCCCGATACCGAGGACGGGCTGCGCGCGCTGCCCGGCGTGGGTGCCTATACCGCAGCCGCAATCGCCGCGATCGCCTTCGGACGGCGCGCGGTGGTGGTCGATGCCAATGTCGAGCGGGTGGTCGCGCGGTTATTCGCGATCGACACCCCGTTGCCCGGAGCAAGGGCGGCGATCCGCGAGGGGGCGGATCTGATCACCCCGGACGAGCGCAGCGGCGATTTCGCGCAGGCGATGATGGATCTGGGCAGCCGCATCTGCACCCCGCGCGCTCCGAACTGCGATGCCTGCCCGCTCGCGGCGGATTGCGCGGGGCGCGGAGACGATCCCGAGCGGTTGCCGGTCAAGGCTGCGAAGAAGGCCAAGCCCGTGCGGCAGGGCAGGGCCTACTGGATCGAGCGTGAGGGGGCGGTGTGGCTGGTCCAGCGAGCGCCGGAGGGAATGCTCGGCGGAATGCGCGCGCTGCCCGACGATGGCTGGTCGGCGGCACACGATGGATCGGGCGATCCGCCAGTGGCGGGCGCGTGGGAAGACGCGGGCGTGGTGCGCCACACCTTCACGCATTTCGTGATCGAACTGAGCGTGCTGCGGCTGGAGAACGCTCAGAAAACCGGGCTGACGCAGGGCGAATGGTGGCCGGTCGAGCGGATCGACGAGGCGGGCCTGCCGACTTTGTTCGCCAAGGCTGCCCGGCTGGCGATCGCGGCGCGCGAACGCCTGATCTAGCGCGAGGCTAGAAGATGCCGCCGCCCAGGAACAGCCGGATCACCGCAAGGATGGTCACGATGATGCAAAAGGTCCGCCCGCTGGTGCTCGACGACAGAAAGCCGAGGATAATCCCGAGGATCAGGAACGGCATGGCGAAATAGTTCGCCCAGCCCAGAAACGGGATGGTTGCGGGGATGACGATGATGAGGCCGACGATTCCGAACAGCCAGGAAAGGATGTTGAGCATGTGTCTTATATGGTTAACGCACCTGGCGCTGGCAAGACAGAAAATGCGCGATTGACGGCAGACGGGCGGGCTTTAAGTTTCGCCGCGAAACGGATTAGCGGAGACAAGAGATGGCCTATCGGGAATTCACGGACAGCGGTCTGTCGCGTCGCGGGCTGCTGCGTGGCGGGGCCTATCTTGCGGGTGGATCGATGCTCGCGAGCCTGCCTTTCGCCAGCGCGCTGTTCGCCCACGATGTCAGCGAGGCATGGCCGCACCTCTCCGCCGAGATCGAGAAATATCTGTCCGAAAAGAAGCTCGCCAATGCGATCGCCGCACTGGGCTGGAAGCAGGATCCGCACGCCCACTCGGTCGGCGGCGGCACGCTGGCGCTGGGCGGCAGCACGAAGGCCGACCTCAATTCGCTCTACCGCATCTATTCGATGACCAAGCCGATCACCGGGATGGTTGCGATGCAGCTGATCTCCGAAGGCAAGATGGCGCTCGACCAGCCGCTGTCGGACATCCTGCCCGCCTTCGCGCAGATGCAGGTGCAGAAGGGATATGACGGCGCGATCAGCGAGGATAATCTCGAACCGGCGAAGAGCCCGATCACGATCCGCCAGCTGCTGACCCACACCTCCGGCCTTGGCTACCAGATCATCCAGCAGGGCGCGCTCAAGGACGAATATTACCGGCTGGGCCTCGCCCCGGGGCAGGTCAGCCGGATGCCGATCCCCGGCATTCCGACGATCGAACCTGCCGAAAGCCTCGAGCTCTTCGCCGACCGGCTTGCTACCGTGCCGCTGGTCTATCAGCCGGGCACCAAGTGGTCCTACTCGGTCGGGCTCGACCTGATGGGCCGGGTGATCGAAGTGGTCGAAGGCAAGCCGTTCGATCAGGTGATGCAGGACGTGATCCTAGGCCCGACCGGGATGACCAGCACCTTCTTCACCGTGCCGGAAAGCGAAGTCGGGCGGCTGACCACCAATTACGGCATCCTCAACGGGCAGATCTTCCCGATCGACCCGGCGGCAACCTCGATCTACCTCGACAAGCCTGCCTTCCCCTTCGGCGGCGCGGGGCTGGTCAGCAGTCCGCACGATTACGACCGCTTCCTGCGCATGCTGCTGGGCAAGGGCATGATCGACGGCACCCGCGTGCTGAGCGAGGCTGCGGTCAATATCGGCACCTCGAACATCCTGCCCGGCACGGTCGATCTCACCGGATCGTGGGTCGAAGGGCAGGGCTTCGGCGCTGGCGGGCGCGTGGTCGACAAGGCGTTCGGCTGGGGCGGCGCTGCGGGCACGGCGGCCTTCGTCGATTTCGCATCGGGCCTGCGCGCCGGGTTCTTCGCCCAGTACATGCCGAGCGAGGCCTACCCCATCCAGGGCGAATTCCCCGATCTGGTGCGCAAGGATCTGGCCGCCGCAACCAATGGCTGATCGTACCGCGTACCCGATCGCTTTCTCCGGCTCTCCGCTCGACCGGGCGGACAACATGCGCGCCGATCCCGATGCGCTGTCCGGGATGATGAACTGGAAGGCGCGGCTGCTGCTGCTCGACGGGCTGATGCCTTCTATGGATGACGGCGGACGGCTGGCGTGGGGCACGCTGGCCGATGCGCCGCAGGATGCCGAGCTGGTGTTCCTCGGCATCGACCGGGCGGATGGGGGCGAGAAGGCGTGCTTCGCCGCCGTCCCGCCGCAGGGCGATGCCCGCCCGCGCATGGCCAACCCGCAGCTGTGGTCGCTGATGACCAGCCTCGCGCCCGACCAGCTGGCGCTGTACGGCGGCGCGCGCAGCATCATCGACTGGCACGCGCGGCACCGCTTCTGCGCGCAATGCGGCCACCCGACGCATGTCGCCAAGGGCGGCTGGCAGCGCAATTGCGACACCGATGAAGGCTGCGGCGCGCAGCACTTTCCGCGCACCGACCCGGTGACCATCATGCTGGTCGAATATGACGGCAAGCTGCTGCTGGGTCGCGGGCTGGGCTGGCCAGAGGGGCGCTATTCCGCGCTCGCCGGGTTCGTCGAGCCGGGCGAAACGATCGAGGAAGGCGTGGCGCGCGAAGTGCTGGAGGAAACCGGCGTGGTGGTGCGCGACGTATCCTACATCCTCAGCCAGCCGTGGCCGTTCCCCAGCCAGCTGATGCTCGGCTGCATGGCCTATGCGGACGACGACGCGATCACGCTGGACGAGACGGAGCTGGCCGAGGCCGGCTGGTTCACCCGCGAGGATGTGGAGGCGGCACTGGCAGGGCGCGACGACGCACCCATCGTCGCGCCCCCGCCGCACACTATCGCGCACCAACTCTTCCGCTGGTGGATCGCCCAATGACGCAGACGCTTACGATCGACATCTGGTCCGATGTCATGTGCCCGTGGTGCCTCGTCGGCTGGGGTGGCTTGCGGCAGGCGCTGGACCAGCTCGACGGCGAGATCGACGCGCAGGTCCGCTGGCACGCGTTCGAGCTCAACCCGGATATGCCCGAAGAGGGCGAAGAACGCACCGCACATATCGCGCGCAAGTATGGCCGCACGCTGGAACAGTCGCGCGGCGTGCAGGACCAGATGCGCGAGGCGGCGCAGCGCGCGGGCGTGTCGCTCGATTATGAGGGCGGCGAACCTGCTCCCGATGCGATGATGTGGAACACTCTGGCCGCGCACAAACTGCTGACCTGGGCGCTGGAGGTGCACGGACCTGAGAAGCAGACGCAGCTCAAGCTTGCGCTGTTCCAAGCGCATTTCAACCAGCGCCGCCGGATCGGTGAGCACGCTGTGTTGCTCGATATTGCCGAGGAAGTCGGGCTCGACCGCGCAGGGGCGCAAGCCGCGCTCGAAAGCGAGGAGTACACCGCCAAAGTCCGTGCCGAGGAACGCGCGGCGTACGAGATGAACATCACCGGCGTCCCAGCGATGGTGGTCGCGGGCAAGTTCCTGATCCCCGGCGCGCAGCCCGCCGAGGCCTATGTCGATACGCTTCGCCGGGTGGCGGAGAAGCTCGGGTGAGGGCGCTCTGTCTGCTGGCAGTTGCTTCTCTTGGTGCCAGCGGCGCTGATGCACGCAGCATAGCTACCGGCCCATTCTATCTTACCTATGAGGTCGGCGCGCTTGAGCCGATGTCGGACCACGCATTCGAAGTGGTTGATGACGTTGCTGGCTCGGTCCCGGACGTCATGATTCATACGTGCGCACTCGATGCGACCCAGCCCAACGCAAGCCAACGCCTTGAGCTAGTTCAGCGTCGCCTCGCCGCAATCCTTGCTGGGCGCGCCGAAGTGGACCTGAAGGCACAATGTCCTGAGGCGGTAGTTAGTGCCGCGCCACCGAGTGTGGCCAAGACATCGGTATTTCTCTGGATCGAACTGTCGGCATCGGGGGAGGGCAAGGGCAATGCGTAGGATCGCGATCGCGCTGCTGTGCTGGCTCGGCATTCTTGCGGCCAGCCCCGCTGCTGCCGACGAACCGCGCAATTTCATCTACACCGGCGAACTGGCGGAGCACCTCGACCTGCTCGACCGCCCCGATATCGAGGGCGCGCAGGTCGTCTATCCGTGGCGGATGCTGGAGCCCGAGAAGGGCGTGTACGATTTCAGCGCGATCGAGGCGGATCTTGCGCTCACCGATGCGCGGGGCAAGCAGCTGTTCGCGCAGATTCAGGACCGCTTCTTTCTGCCGACCGCGCGCAACGTGCCGCAATATCTGCTCGACGATCCCGAATATGGCGGCGGGCTCGCGCGCCAGTACGACAATCCGGGCGAGGGCGAGCCCGAGGGGCAGGGCTGGACCGCGATGCAGTGGAACCCCGCCGTCCGCGCGCGCTTTCAGGCGCTGTTGCGCGCGCTGGCCGAGCGGTTCGACGGGCGCCTCTACGGGGTGAACCTGCCCGAAACCTCTTTCGACCCGCTGTCGAAAGAGGGCGGAGGGGACGGCTTTACCTGCGATGCCTATTTCGCCGGCACGCTCGACAATATGCGCGCCGCCCGCGCTGCGTTTGAAGACACGCAGGTCGTCCAGTACATCAATTTCTGGCCCTGCGAGTGGAACAACGACCATCGCTATATGGAGCGTGCCTTTGCGTTGGCGGTGGAGCAGGGGATCGGCACGGGCGGGCCGGACATCGTCCCGCATAAGCGCGCGCAGATGAAGAACAGCTATCCGTTCTTCAATCGCCATAAGGACGATCTGCCGCTGATCGCAATGGCGATTCAGGAGCCTACGCTGACCTATACCAATCCCGAGACGGGCGAAAAATTCACCCGCGCCGAATTCGTCGCCTTCGCGCGGGACTATCTGGGCGTGGACGTGATTTTCTGGAGCGTCGAAGCGCCGTGGCTGGCTGGCGACCGGACACAAAAAACCCCGCCAACGCGGGCGGGGCTTTCTGTAGGCGGGTAATCAGCCTTCGGCTTGCTGTGCGCGCAGCTTGGTCACGGCCTGCTCGGCGCGGGCCTGCAGGTTCTTGTCGGTCTGGAGCGCAGCGCCGATGCTGTTGAAGCGTGTCGGCGTCAGCTGGGCCTGCGAGAGGATCTGAATCGCCTTCTGATCCTTCTCCGCCTTCTCCATCTCGGCATTCTGCTGAAGATTGCCGATCATCGACGCGGCGATGATGAAGTTCTCCAGTTCGGAGTCCGAAACCGGCGCCATTTCCGTGGAGGCGGGTGCCTCTGCCTGCTGGGCCAGCGCGGGCTGCGCGGCGATGGCGAGGGATGCGGTGGCGATCGTGCTGAGTAGAAGCTTCATGAGAATGTCTCCCGTTCGTGAAAATCGATACGGGCGCGCACCTCGTGACGACCGGCCCGCAGCTCAACCATAGCGCGCCGGGCCGTGAATGAGTTTGGACGAGTGGGGCGCGCCAGAGGGAAAAGCGCCGCCCCACCCGAAAAAGCGATCAGGCTTGATTGCCGTTCTTGATCGCCCGCATGGTCTTCTCGCCCTTGCGAGCGTCCTGCTCGGGATTGTCCGAGCCAACGGTAGGTTCGCGATTGTCAGGATCGGTCGCGCGGTTGACATCGGCGCGGGCACCGACGCGGGTGTTGACGTCGCCACCGGCAGATCCCTGCTGGTCGGGCGTTTCGTCTTCGGTCATCCGGTCGATCAGTTCGTTGTCGGGATGGCGGCTCTGACGTTCGGGCATAAAAATTCTCCTTTCCCCTTCAATGGTTAGGGGCAGGGGAGCGTTCCGATTTTCCGAAACTCGCGACTAAATCAGCCCGAGCCGTTGCAGCTTGGTCGCCAGCGCGCCCGGCAGCACGTCGCCGACCTCCTCGCCTTCCGCCAGATCGCGGGGGGGCTCGCCCTTGAGGTAGCGCCAGCCCTGGTGCGCGCGCTTGGGCTGCGGGTAGACCGGGATCAGCCGCGGCTCGAGGTCGATCGACCAGCGGCCGTTCTCGGTCTCGCTGAAGCCGAGGATTTTGCTGCGCGCTACCAGATTGTGCTGGTGGATCCAGAACAGCGACCCGCCGATGCATTCCTCCCACCGGGTCGGGCGATAGCGGGTGGTGAGATTGGGGCTGCGCCGGTTCGCGTACCAGCTTTCGAGGTCGGAGAAAGACTGCGCGCCGAACGCGATCTTGGTCAGGTTGAGCGGCATGGGGGTGAGGTAGGTGCGCGGTCGAGGCGGGGCAAGTTGCCTAGCGGAACGCGATGCGCATCAGCTCCTCGGCAAACGAGGCATCCGACCGCATCTTCAGCGCGCCCGCCCGGTGAAGCGCGAGGCCGCCATGGGCGAGCATCCACACGCGCATCACGTCGCGCCGCTGCGTATCCGGATCGTCGCCGTCCCGCGCAATCGCATGGAGCGATGCGGCGATGACCTCGTCCACCGCAGCGGACAGCGCGGCGTCGTCGTTGAAGCTGGCATAGGGGCGCTCCATCATCACCGCATAGAGGCCGGGGTGCTTCAGCGCGAAATCGATGTAGGCCCGCAGATGCGATCGCTCGTCCTGTGCGGTGCCGAGACTTTCCGCCAGCCTCGCAAAGCCTTCGGCGGCAATGGCGGCAAGCAATGCCTCGCGGTCGGCGAAGTGGTTGTACAAGGCGCGGTGCCCCACGCCGAGCGTTTCGGCGAGCGCGCGCATGCTCGGCACGTTTCCGTCACCGGCTTCGATTGCCCGCAGCGCCGCCCGCAGCGCCTCGGCCTTCAGATCGCCGTGGTGATATGTCGCGCGCGCCGTAATCCTGCCTCTCCGTAACTCTTCCGGTCCCCGATAAGCGAGGGGCTGCGGGATGACAAACCGCGTCCCGCACGACGCGCAGTTGACAGAATCGCTCGCATGGGCTCTCAATGTATCCACTGGATATATAGGAGTGACCATGCAGGTTTTCGATCTCTTGCGCGAGCAGCTGGGCAAGACCGTTCCCTTCGCCAATCATGTCGGTGTCGAGATCGTCGAGGTCGGCGAGGGCACCGCCACCGCGCGTCTGGACGAGCAGCCGCACACCAAGAACCACATCGGCTCGCAGCATGCCGGGGCGCTGTTCACGCTGGCGGAGGCGGCATCGGGCGGAGCGATGGCGGGCGCGTTCATGCCCGTGCTGATGCAGGTCCGTCCGGTCGCCGCGGAGTCGACCATCCGGTACTCGAAGATCGCCAAGGGGCCGATCACGGCTCGCGCGAAGATCGGGCAGCAGGCGTCGGCACTGCTTCAAGAGCTTGAGGCGCAGGGGAAGGTCCGTTTCCCCGTCGAAGTCTCGCTGTCGGACGAGAACGGCGAAGAGGTCGCTGCAATGCGTGTCGAGTGGCACGTGTCGAAGGGGCGCTGAACAATGTCGGCCAATCCTGCCCATTCCATGCCCTTCGCCAAGCTTGTCGGGGTCGAGATCACCAGCGCCACCGCAGAGGCAATCGAGGGCTATCTCGATGTCCGCGACGAGCTTTGCACCACCGGTGGCATCATCCACGGCGGCGCGGTGATGGCCTTTGCCGACGCGATGGGTGCGGTCGGCGCGTTCGTGTCTTTGCCCGAGGGGGCGAAGGGGACCACCACGATCGAGAGCAAGACCAACTTCCTCGGCGCGGCGAAGATCGGGGAGAGGGTCACGGCGGTCGCCAAGCCGCTTTCCATCGGCAGGCGGATTTCGGTGTGGCAGACCACGATGACGCGGCCCGATGGAAAACCCGTCGCCGTGGTCACCCAGACACAGCTCGTGCTTTAGCCGCCTGCCGCCAATCTCTTCGACGGAGTGCATTTGCGATGGGACATATCGGCCCTTCGGTTCGCCTCGACGCACCGGCCTTCATCCATGACAGCGCGCATCTCTATGGCCGGACTCATGTCGGCCCCGGCGCGTCGGTCTGGACTAACGCGGTCATCCGCGCCGAAATGCACGAGGTGCGGATCGGCGCGCGGAGCAATATCCAGGACTTCGTGATGATCCATGTCGGCGCGGGGAGCGGCACGATCGTGGGCGAGGATTGCTCGATCACCCATCACGCGACGCTGCACGGCTGCACGATCGGCGACCGCAGCCTGATCGGCATCAACGCGACCATCATGGATGGGGCGGAAATTGGCGCTAATTCCATCGTCGCCGGGCACAGCATAGTGAACGAAGGCAAGGTGTTTCCGGAGAACAGCGTGATCGCCGGGGTGCCTGCAAAGCTGGTGGCGACCCGCGACAACAGCGCGGCGAACCTGTTCAACGCGCGCTTCTACGGGATGATCGCGCGTGCGTTCGCAGAGGGGCGGGACTGTCTCGGCGAGGACGAGATTGCGGCGCTGGCCTTGGTGGGAGGCGGCGCTGTCCCGTGATGTGTCCGGCAATGGGATGCTGGTCAGGCTGAGCGCCAGCGACCCGTCGCCCCGGACTTGATCCGGGGCAAGGCTGCTTCGGGTGCTCCGCTGGAAGGAAGCTTGACCCCGGATCAAATCCGGGGTGACGATAAGGTTACAAATAAGAGCCTCGACCTCACTGCTCCTCTTACGCCTGAGGGGAAGAGGTCGGTCAGCTGATCAGTCAAGCGGTGGCAAAAACGGCGATGACTACAGCAACGGCTGCAACCACTCCCAACAACTTTAAGCGCAAAACATCGCGAGAAATCGCCGGATCGTCGAGCCGCTTATAGTCGTTGTTCAATATGAACATCGTGACGCCCCACCCTGACAGGGACTCACCGCTTATGACACTCTCGTAAGTCTCGGGATGATGCTCCTTGAGAGTTGCTCGTATATTGGACTGGAGCGGCCATTGGAGCAGCCAGCAGACCGCCACAATGGCTATGGCAATGAGTGCAGCCGGGTGCATTTTTTGAGCATAGTTTCTCGCACTTCCTATTCCCACTCGAAACTAAAGGTGTTTGTGGTGGACTACCCCACCAACCCACTCGCCACGGCCAGCCCGAGGAACGCGAAGAAGCCCATCGAGTCGGTCACCATCGTCACGAACACCGAGGACGCGACTGCCGGGTCCTGCTTGGCGCGTTCGAACAGCACGGGGACCAGCACGCCCGCCAGCCCCGCGGTGACCACGTTGATGACCATCGCCAGCGCGATCACGCCGCCCAGTTTCCAGTCGAACACCAGCGCGGTCGCGATGCCGACCAGCACGGCGATGGTCACGCCGTTGAGGATCGCGACGCGCATCTCGCGCCACAGTATCTTGCCCGTGTTAGCGCGGGTCAGCTGATTGGTCGCGATCGCGCGGACGGTCACCGCCATGGTCTGCGTGCCGGCATTGCCGCCGATGCTGGCGACGATCGGCATCAGGATCGCGAGCGCCACCAGCTGCTCGATCGCCGCGCCGAAGGCCGCGATGATCAGCGAGGCGACCAGCGCGGTGCCCAGATTCGCGACCAGCCAGCGCACGCGGCTGGAGAAGGCCTCGCGGATCGGCTCGTTGATGTCGCCGTCGCCCGCACCCGAGAGCAGCAGGGCGTCCTCGCCCGCTTCTTCGGAGATGATGTGGACCACGTCGTCGACCGTCATCTGGCCGACCAGCCGCCCGGTCGAATCGATCACCGCGGCGGAGATCAGCGCGTATTTCTGGAACATCAGCGCGACCTCTTCCTGATCCATCAGGACCGGGATCACGGTCTGGTCGCGCTTCATCACATCGGTCAGCGCGACTTGGCGCGGGGTGGTCAGAATCCAGCTGAGCGCACAGGTGCCGACCGGGTGATGCGCCTCGTCGACCACGAAGACTTCGAAGAAATCGCCCAGCAGCGTGCCGTGGACGCGCAGGTAGTCGATCAGGTCGCCGACGGTGAAATGCTCGGGCACCGCGACGAATTCGCGGCTCATCAGGCGGCCGGCGGTCTCTTCCGGGTAAGACAGCGCGCTTTCGATCGCGGCGCGGTCCTCCGCGTCCATCTCGGCGAGGACGGCTTCGCGTTCGTCCGCGCCCATGTCCTCGATCATCTGGACCGCGTCGTCGGTTTCCAGCTGCTCCGCGATCAGGGCCACCGCCTCGGCGGGCATGCCCTCCATCATTTCTTCGCGGACCCAGTCGTTCAGCTCGGCGACGACCTCGCTGGTCATCAGGTCGCTGATCGCGATGGTCAGCTCGGCGCGCTGGTCATTGTCGAGCAGTTCGAGCAGGTCGGCGACGTCGGCGGGGTGCAGCGGCTCGACCAGTTCGTAGAGTTCGCCGCGCCGGTCTTCCTCCAGTGCGGTGCGCACCGCGCGGAGATATTCGGGCTTGAGGCGGTTTTCCTCGTCGTGCCGCTCGTCATCGACGCGGTCGTCGGGGCGGCCGCCTTCGTGGGTATCGTCCTCGACTGCCAGACCGGCAGGGTCGATCGTTTCGTCGAGGAGAGGATCGGCGCTCATGGCTTTGCGCCCCTAAGCGGATGCGGGGCAAAAGCAAGTCGGAGACGCCGCGCAGGGTGACAGGCGCGCGCGCTGCCGCTAGCCCGCAGCCAAGGCAAATTTGCAAGGAGATTCCCCATGGCCGAGAAATTGACCCTCACGCTCGACACCGGCGACGGCGAAAACAAGGACGTCGTCATCAAGCTGCGCCCCGATCTGGCGCCCGGCCATGTCGAGCGGATTACCGAACTGGCCAAGGACGGGTTCTATGATGGCGTGGTGTTCCACCGCGTGATCCCCGGCTTCATGGCGCAGGGCGGCGACCCGACCGGCACCGGCATGGGCGGCAGCGACAAGCCCGACCTGAAGGCCGAGTTCAATTCCGAACCGCACACCCGCGGCACCTGCTCGATGGCGCGCACCCAAGTGCCCGATAGCGCGAACAGCCAGTTCTTCATCTGCTTCGACGACGCCGAATTCCTCGACGGCCAGTACACCGTATGGGGCCAGGTCGAGAGCGGCATGGACCACGTCGACGCGCTGCCCAAGGGCGAGCCGCCCGCACAGCCGGGCAAGATCGTGAAGGCGAGCGTTTCGTAACTCCGCCTTGACCAGCGCTAGAGCAGCGCAATGAGAAGAAGGGCCCCCTCCGTGCGAGGCGGGCCCTTTTTCATGCCTAGAGCCCAGCCTTGACCAGCCAGTCGTGGAACATGCGCACGGGGCGCTCTTCCAGCGCGCCGGGCTTACACACGAACCAGTAGGAATAGGGGCTCTCGACCTCCGCGTCGTAGAGGTTGACCAGCCGGTTGTCGGCCGCGCGGCGGCGGTGATCGTCGTGCATGATCGCGATGCCCAGACCCTGCGCCGCGGCGGCGAGCATCAGCTGGCCCGAATCATAGTGATCGATCGCGGCGGGCTCCAGATCGGTGAGATCGAGCGCTGCCTTCCACGCGGTGAAGCTTTCGGGCAGCCCGTTGTGGATCAGGAAGGTCTGCCGCGCCAGCAGACCCGCATCGGGCGTGTCGCCCAGCGTCGCCGCCAGTTCGGCATTGGTGATCGCATGAACCTTGTTCTCGTCCAATCGCACCGCGTGCAAGCCGGCGCTGGGCCGGTTCGAGAGGATGATCGCCGCGTCCAGCGTATCGCCCACCCGGTCTTCCAGATGGGGGCCGGTGTCGATGTCGATATGCAGGATCGGGTGCAGCCGTCGCAGTTCGGCAAGGCGAGGGAACAGCCGCTGGGTGCCGAACAGAGGCAAGACGCCCAGGTGCAGGCGGAGCAGGCTGGTGCTTTCCGACTGGCCTTCCACCGCGCGGGCGAGCGCTTCGAAATGCGGCAGCACCGCCTCGTGAAACGCCGCGCCCTCGTCGGTCAGCTGCATCGCCTGGCGGGCGCGGGTGAACAGTTTCTTGCCGATGAACTCTTCCAGCGTGGCGATCCGTCGACTGAGCGCCGAGGGGCTGAGCCCGAGCTGGTTCGCCGCCGCACGGGCGGAGCCCAGACGGACGGTGTGCATGAACGCTTCGAGCGAGCGCAACGGAGGGAGGCGGCGGTTGACCATCAGGGCGACCTTGGCAGGATGCTGGGGCGCGCAAAAGCCCTATTTTGCGCGGATAGGCGTAGCGAGGCAGGCGACACCGCTACTCCTCCTCGCTGGCATCCTCGCGCGCGTGCAGGCGGACCTTCTTCACGTGGGTTTCGTCGCCCTCGATCACCTCGATCGTCCAGCCATTGGGATGCTCCACGCTGGTGCCGACCTGCGGCACCTGTTCGGCGAGGATGAAGGTCAGGCCGCCCATCGTATCGACCGATTCCTCGACCTCGGCCAGCGCCGGGTCGATCCGCTTGGCGATATCCTCCAGCTCGGCGCGGGCGTCGATTTCCCACACGCCGTCGCCGATCGGGGTGATCCAGTCCTCCCGCTCGTCGTCGTGCTCGTCCTCGATCTCGCCGACGATCTCCTCGACCAGATCCTCGATCGTGATGATCCCGTCGGTGCCGGAAAACTCGTCGACCACGATCGCGAGGTGCATGCGTTTCGCGCGCATGTCGGCCAGCACGTCGAGCGCACCGCGGCTCTGCGGCACGTAGAGCGGTTGGCGCATCAGCGTCGTCCACTCGGATGGGGCCGGCTTGCCGCCGGTGAGGTATGGGAAGACGTCCTTGATGTGGATCATCCCGATCACCTCGTCGAGCTGCTCGCGATAGACCGGCAGGCGCGAATGGCCGTGTTCGGTAAACACTTCCAGCAGCTCCTCCCACGAGGCGCCGGCTTCCACCGCCACGATCTCGCCGCGCGGGATCGCCACGTCGTCCGCATCGTGTTCGCTGAAATGGAGGAGATTGCGCAGCATCTCGCGCTCTTCGCGCGACAGATCGCCGTCGTCGTGCGAATCGCCTCCGTGGGCTTCGTCCTCGCCCTCCTCGCGATCGCGTTCGTTGATTGCGTCCTCGATCTCGCGCCGCAGGCTGCGTTCGCTGCCTTGGCCGTTCAAGAACTTGCGCATGGCGAGCCAGAGCCCGCCTCTACTGTCCGCGTCTCCCGCGCCAGCAGACTTGTCGCTATCGTTTTCGGGCATGGCCCTGAAATGCTCTCCTGTTTCTCAAGCGTCACCATATGGGTCGGGCAGGCCCAGCAGTGCAAGCGCCTTCACCTCCAGCGCCTCCATTTCCTGTGCGTCCGCTGGCGAGATTTCGTGATCGAGTCCGGCCAGATGGAGCAGGCCGTGGACCACCAGATGGCTCGCATGGGCCTCCAGCGGGATGCCTTTCTCGGCCGCTTCACGTGCGCAGGTCTCGTACGCGAGCGCGATGTCGCCGAGCAGTGCGGGCGGGCCGCCGGGTGCGAGATCGATCAGTTCGTCGCGCTCCAGCATCGGGAAGCTGAGCACGTTGGTCGGCTTGTCCTTCTCGCGCCAGTCGCGGTTCAATTCGTGAACCTGCGCATCCGAGGTGAACAGGATGCTCGCCTCCAGCCGCGCATTGGCCAGCGCGGGCTCGACCTGAGCGGCAGCATCCGCCGAGCGGCTCGCCAGCGCATCCCATTCGCCATCCGGCCAGTGCTCGACGTCGATCTCAAGCTCCATGACGCCCTCCGCAAGGCGAGCGCCTGACACACCTGACACACAGTCCAGGGACCGAAAAAACGGCCCTGCTCCGAGGTGCGGGTGGGGAGGGCTCAAGGAAGGGCGCGGGCACGATCATGAGGGCTCCCCTAGCGAATCCGGGCGGGGGTAGGAAAGTGCGCTGATGGCGCGCTTAGACCGGAGTGGCCGACAGTGCTTCGCGCCAGTGCGTGACGCGATCGTCGAGGCGGGAGGCGCGGATGAAATCGGTCACGTCATCGGGCAGGTCGAGCGTTTCGAGGATCTCGAAGCTGAAAGCCGCCTCGCCGTGCTCCTTCCATGCAGTCTGAAGCTCGCGGCGCGGGTGGCCGCCGGTGCGCATGGTGAAGCGCTGGCGGTTTTCGATCCCCGAAAGATCCTTCGCGCCGCCGACCCAGACGCGGTCCTCCCCTGCAAAGCGCAGCGCGTAGACTCCGGTTGCGATCGTGCGGTCCTTGTATGCCGCGATCGCGGCCTTGCGGGCATCGCCCTTCATGACTCGTTCCTTTCGGCGCGGCCTATTATTACCCGGGTTATATTGACGCAAGGATTTTATCCGGGCAATAATCGTGCATGACCGATTTTGCCGACATCGCCGCGACTGCCTTTGCGGGCCACAGCCTGCTCGCCTCCGGCCCGCTCGACCTGGTGGCGCTTGCGGTGCGCAAGGCGGAACGGGAGGGGGCCGACGGCCCGCTGCTGGTGTTCGACGATGCCAGCGGCAGGGTGATCGATCTGGATCTGCGGGGCAGCGAGGCGGACATGCTGGCCCGGCTTGCGGATCGCGGAGCGGCGAAGCCCGGCCCGGCGCAAGCCCAGGAAAAACCGCGCGGGCGCGGGCGGCCCAAGCTCGGCGTGGTCGGGCGCGAGGTGACCTTGCTGCCGCGCCACTGGGACTGGCTGGAGCAGCAGCCCGCCAGTGCGTCCCAGGTGATCCGCCGGTTGATCGACGCCGCGCGGCGGGAGGAGGGCGGTGCTGCTGTCGCCGCTCCCCCCGCTGACTCTGTTCACCCTGTTCACCCCACGCGACCCGTGCCGCGCAGGGTCCGTGCCGAACGCACATATCGGGTGATGACGGACCTGGCGGGCGACCAGCCCGGCTACGAGGAGGCGCTGCGCGCGCTGTTCGTTGGCGATGACGCCGCCCTCGCCGCAAACATCGCCGACTGGCCTGGCGATGTGGCCGCCTATGTGCATCGGCTTGCGGGACTGGATGAGGCAGACGGATAGCGGCAGCGGGAGACCCCGAGGGGAACAATTGCGTTTACGGCGAGTTAGGAAACACCGCGCAACGCGAAGGGCCGCCTTGAATATCGATTTTCTCGAACTGGCCGAAGCCTCACCCAACCCGTACGTCCTGATGGATCGGGACTTGCGGCTGGTGTGGATGAACCTGGCGTATTGCGCGGTCACCATGCGCGCGCGTGAGGACATCATCGATCGCAAGATGTTCGATGCTTTCCCCGCCGATCCGGATTCGGAAAGCTATCGCCAGCTACGGGAGTCGCTCGACCACGTGCTCGAGACGGGCGAGCCGGACGAGATCGCGCTGATCCGCTACGACATTGCGCGCCCCGATGGCGGGATGGACACACGGTACTGGAGCGCGACGCACACCCCGCTTCACTCGCCGACCGGTGAGACCTGCTATATTTTGCAGCACACCGTCGACGTTACCGAGATGCACAAGCTGCGCGACGAAGTGAACGTGTTGCGCCGTGCGGACGCGGTGCAGGAGCGCAATCGCAGCCTCGAGCGTGAAAGCCAGCGGCTGCTCGAATTCTTCCAGCAGGCACCCGGCTTCGTTGCAGTGCTGGGCGGCCCGACCCATGTGTTCCAGATGGCCAATGCCGCCTATCTGCGGTTGGTTGGGCGCGATGACATTGTCGGCAGGACGGTGGCGGAGGCCTTGCCCGAAGTCGCCGCGCAGGGCTTTATCGAGACGCTCGACGAGGTGTACCGGACGGGCAAGGCCTATATCGGGCGCCGCGAGCCGGTGCTGCTCGACGGGGACCACGAACCTGCCCACGCCAGGCGTGTGCTCAACTTCATCTTCCAGCCAATTTCCGATGGGGACGGTACGAATACAGGCATCATCGTCCAGGGTGCCGACGTGACCGAGGAGGTCGAATACGAGGAACGGCAGGAACTGCTGATTCAGGAGCTCAACCACCGGGTCAAGAACACGCTGGCGGTGGTTCAGAGCATCGCCCAGCAGACCTTTCGCGCCGTGCCCGATTCTGCGCCTGCGATGGCGACCTTCAAGGCGCGCCTGCACGCGCTGGCGGCGGCGCATGGCTTGCTCACCGAATCGAGCTGGAGCCCGGCGAG
Organism: Citromicrobium bathyomarinum; assembly: GCA_001306305.2. Lineage (NCBI taxonomy): Bacteria > Pseudomonadati > Pseudomonadota > Alphaproteobacteria > Sphingomonadales > Sphingomonadaceae > Citromicrobium > Citromicrobium bathyomarinum. Next base: position 3,099,272 of record CP155577.1, on the reverse strand, counting down.
CGTGCGCGAGATCGTCGAGCTCACGGTGGGCGCTACCTTCGGTCCGCTCGACGATCGCGTGCCACTCGACGGGCCCGATTTCCTGCTTAACCCCGAGGTCGCGCTGGCGCTGACCATGATCGTCCACGAGCTGACCACCAACGCCATCAAGTACGGCGCACTCTCTGATGACGCGGGCAGGGTGCATATCGACTGGTCGGTGAACGCCCGGGAGGATTGCGACGTGCTGTCGCTGACCTGGCGTGAGCGGGGCGGACCGCCGGTTGCGGCCCCGTCCAGCGAAGGATTCGGTACCCGGCTTATTCGCACTGGAATAACGTCCAAGCGCGGAACCGCGGTCGACTTGCGGTTCGAGCCGGAAGGCGTCGTCTGCGCGCTGGAGGTGATGCTGGAATGCGGGGCCCATCACGAGCCGAGCGCAGAGGGCCCGATCAGCTCACCCTCAATGCCGGGCTGATCCGACCCGCTGGGGTGGCTGGTGGCCGTTGTGCCCGCCCGGCTTGCGGCGACGACCGGATAACACGCTCGCCGCGGCACATGACTTTTACCCAATTTCAAGCTTGGCAGGGGTAGTCGCCGCGCAAGCCATAGCCCAGCGGGGGCGCTCCGATCGCAAGAGGTAACTGCCAGACCAATGCCCCAGGCCATCCTGCCACTGCTGATGAACCTGTCGATCGCGATCATGTTCGTCGCAGGTTTCATGGCCGTGGCCCATGCCCATCCGGTGGTCAGCAAGGCGCGCTGGTTCGCGCTGTGCTTCCTGCTCGGCCTGGCGGACCCGCTGGCGAATCTGGCCGTGTGGTTCGGCGTCAACCCGGACGCGATGCGGTTGCTGGGGTTCACCCTGTTCCTGGCCGCGATGCTGGGCCTCGCGCTGGCGCTGTCCCATTTCCACGACCGCAAACCCTTCTGGAAGGTCGCGATCGCCATTCTGGCGGGCGGGTTCCTGTACCGGCTCTTCACGCTCGATGCGCCGCGCGACGCGCTATGGAACCTGCTGCTATTCCAGAGCTGGTATGCGATGGCCGCTGCGCTGTGCGCCTACGCGGTCAGGCGCCACGCGCGCCCGTCGCCGATCAACACCATGCTCTACGTGCTGTTTCTGGTCCTCACAGTCCACTTCCCGATCAAGGCGATCTTCGCGAGCTATCTGGGCAGTGGCCGGACCGAGGGGGAGTATGCGAACACGCTGTATGCGGTGATCTCGCAGACCACCAGCGGCGTGCTGATGGTCGCGGCGGGGCTGCTGATCATCATCAACTTCCTCCAGTCGGTGGTGCAGAACACGCAGGCGCAGGCGCTGTCCGATCCGCTGACCGGGCTGCCCAACCGACGCGCGATGGACCGCTGGTTCGACGAATTGGCTGCCGCCGAGGCGGACGAGCCGGCGGTGGTCGCGGTGATCGACATCGACCATTTCAAGACCTTCAACGACCGCTTCGGCCACGATGTCGGCGACAAGGTGCTGCGCGCGGTCGCCACCTGCCTCGACCGGCATCGCCCCTCCGCTGCCCGGCTGGCGCGGCTCGGCGGGGAGGAATTCGTCCTGCTGCTGCTGAAGGACGAGGCGGAGGCGCTGCTGACCTGCGAGAGCATGCGGCTGGCGATCTCGCGCCTCACCTTCGCGGAGACCGACCCGGTGACCGTAAGCATCGGGCTGGCCAGCGCGCTGCCCGGCGAGGCGATGGGCGGGCCGCTGCGGCGCGCCGACCAAGCGCTCTACCGCGCGAAGGGGCTGGGCCGAAACCGCTGCGAGGTCGCACCGCCCGTCGATGGCCAGACGCCGTCCCAGCCGCTTTCCGGCACGCCGGACCTCAAGCTTGTGGCGAAGACCTGATCGCGCCACCGGGCGGACAATCAATGTCCGTGGTCGATTGACGGGGGAGCCACCTCGGGCAAGTCTGCCAGTGTCGATCCCGTCGAAAGGATGATCGCATGCAGCAGTCCCTCCAGCGCGGGCCAGGCCAGATCTGGGGCGACATGGCCCGCCATCGCACGGTGCGCGATGTCCGCTTCGGCGTGTACCAACCGCTCGACATCGAGATCGAGCCGCATGTCCACGAAGACCGCCACCTCGTGTTCGTGTTCGGCGGCAATTACATCACTTCGGCGCAAGGGGCACCGCCGGTCACCAGCGCGCCGATCTTGGTCGACAATCCGGCGGGTACCGCGCATCGCGACCGTTTCCTGCGGCCCGAGGGGCGGTTTCTCACCCTGAACCTCGCGCCCGAAGCCTCTCACGAAGGCCCCGCGCGCGCCTCGCGCAACCCGCGCGACATTGCCCGGATGCTCAGCGTGGTCGGCGAACTGGAGTTCGATGCGCCCACGCTGCTGCTCGAAGAAGTCGCCGAGACGGCGCGGTCGAAGACGCGGCCAGCGGACGATGCACCTGGCCCCGGCTGGCTTGGCCGCGCCTACGAGATGGTGATGGAAGAGGATGCGCGAGGCGTCACGCTGGATGCACTCGCGCGCGAGGCGGACATGCACCCGGTTCACATCGCCCGCTCTTTCCGTGCCGCCTGGGGGCGCACCGCGGGCGAGCTGATCCGCGACCGCCAGTTCGAGCGCGCGTGCGAGCTGCTCGCCCGCAGCGAGCAGCCGATCGCGCAGATCGCGCTGGAGCTGGGCTTTTGCGACCAAGCGCATTTCACCCGCTTCTTTCGCCGCCGGGCGGGCCTGCCCCCGCTCAAGTTCCGCCGTGCGAGCGGGGTGGCGTAAGCCCGCACCATGTTTGAAACATACAAGAAATGCGCGCGCCATGCGGGCAGGGCCGTCGGGATACCCGAAAGAGGAGCCTGTCCTGTGAAATTCCCGATTGCCGCATTGCTGTGTTTTCTCACCCCCGGCGCGGTGCTCGCCCAGCCGGCGCCCGATTTCTCCGCAGCCCTCGATGCCGCGCACACTGAAGACGTCGCCGGGATCACCAGCGTGGTGGTGATGCAGGACGGAGAGATCGTCGCCGAACGCTATTTCGACGATGGCGGCGCCGACGCGCTGCGCAACACGCGCTCTGCCACCAAGACGGTCACCGGCATGCTCGCAGGGATCGCGGCGGGTGACGGCAGGCTGGCCCGCGACACGCGCATCCGCAGCCTTTTGCCAGACTACGCGCCCGCCAATCCCGATCCGCGCAAGGAACAGGTCACCGTGGAAGACCTGCTGACCATGAGCTCGATCGCCGAATGCAACGATTCGAACCCGTATTCGCGCGGCAATGAGGAGCGGATGTATCTGATTGAGGATTGGGTCGGCTTCTATCTCGACCTACCGGTGAAGGGCTTTGCCGCGTGGGAAACCCGGCCCGAAGACAGCCCCTATGGCCGCGCCTTCTCCTACTGCACCGCCGGCACCGTTGCGCTGGGCGCTGTGGTCGAGAATGCGACCGGGCAGCAGCTGGAGGATTTCGCGCAGCAACGCCTGTTCGGCCCGCTGGGTGTCGAGAGCGTCGGATGGCAGTTCAGCCCGCTGGGCCTGGCGATGGGCGGCGGCGGGCTGGAGCTGACCAGCCGCACGCTGGGCAAGCTGGGCCAGTTGTTCCTCGATCAGGGGCGCGTGGGCGAGCGGCAGATCATGCCGCGAGACTGGATCGAATCCTCGATGACGTCGCAGGTCGCGATCGATGACGGGCGCGGGTTCGAATATGGCTACCTGTTGTGGATCCAGCCCTTCAGCGTCGGCGACACGGGCGTGCGCGCCCGGCTGATGAACGGGAATGGCGGCAACAAGGTCATCATCCAGCCCGAGACTGGCTCGGTCACGGTCATCACCGCAACAAATTACGGCCAGCGCGATGCGCACGCGAAGAGCGAGCGGCTGTACCAGGACTATATCCTGCCCGAGCTTTTGCGTCGTTCGAGCGCGCGGGAATAGGGCCCGTACCGCGTTTGCGAAAGCGCACGGGCCGTCCCTCTTCTGCCTCAAGCCATCGTGAATCGGTCTGTGGCCCCGGATCGCTCTGGAACCGGCCCAACGGGTCGGCATTGGGGTTCCTCGTCAGACGACGTTCGTCACATCTCTGACGGGGGCTTCACACGCCGGTCTGCCAGCAACGGGCGACCGGTTCCATTCTCGCGGGCCAGCACAGGCTCGCGCGACCGATTCGATGGAGTCGCAATGATGAAGAGCAATTCTACCTCCACCTTCACCTCCACCAGGGCCGCGCTGGTCTGCGGGATCGCCGTTCTGGCCATGCCGGCGAGCGTTTCGGCACAGCAGCAGTGGGCGGATACCTCTGCGGAGACCACCGCCGATACCACGCTGACCGTCACCGGCATGCTTCCCGACGAGATCTCCAACCTGCCCGAGGGGCCCGAGATCGACGGGTTCATCTCCGCGCGCAGCGACAACCGCATTCAGGTGACGACCGAAGACGGTGCGAAGACCGTCGTGTTCGTCTCCCCGGAGACCGAGATCAAGGCACGCGGCGGCTTCCTCGGCCTGGCGCGGACCTCGCTCGAGGACGAGCAGCTGTATAACGGTGTGCCCGTCACCGTGCGGACCGTGCAGTGGGAAGACGGCCTGATCGCCCAGCGGATCAGCATGAAGGACAGCGATCTGAAGACCGCCGCGATGATCCAGCGCGGGACCGAGCAGGGCTTTGCCGAACAGACCGCCGCGACCGAAGCGCTGCGCGGGCGCGTGGCCGATATCGACAATTACAACGTCAAGGGCACGACCAACGTCTATTTCGACACCGGCGAATACAAGCTGTCGGGTCAGGCGCAGGCCGAGCTGTGCAGCGCCGCCGCGCAGGCGGACCAGATGGACAACGCGCTGTTGCTGGTGGTCGGCTACACCGATTCGACCGGTAGCTACGAGATCAACCAGGAGCTGAGCGAGAAGCGCGCCGAGCGGGTGGTGAACTACCTGCAGCAGCAGTGCGGCTGGAAGCCGTACCGCATGCTCACCCCGACCGGCATGGCGCAGGCCGATCCGGTGGCGGACAACTCCACCGATTACGGCAAGCAGCAGAACCGCCGCGTGGCGGTGAACATCCTCGTCAGCAAGGCTGTCGACGGAATGGGTGGCTGAGACCGATGATCAAAGGGGGCGGGCTGAAAGGTCCGCCCCAACCACTTCGATAAGCATTGGTGGAAGGTTCGCTAGTTCGCCGACATATTGGCGCGATAGGCGGCCATCTCGCGCGGGAACACGCCAGAGACATCCACGACCGCGTCCACCGCGTCGAGATCGCTGTAATCGAGTTCGATTAGTGTCGCGATGGGATCGGCATCGCGCCCCGATGCGACGTACCCCTTCGCGATTGCGTAGCCGACATAATAGCCCAGATCGCGCTGGCCGAAGGCATTCTCGCCGCTATCCCAGATCCAGTTCGAGAAATCCTTTTGCCCGATGTCACTTGCAAAGGCTTCGATGACCGCATCGTGATGGCCCATGCCGAAGGTGATAGCTGGCTGCTGCGAGGGTTCGCCAATACCCTCCGTCGAGACGAATTCCGCAACCCCTTCGAACAGCGCCTGCGACAGCAGATCGACCCCGCCCTCGGACCGTTGTTGCGTGTGGACCCACTCGTGGAGGTTCAGTGCGACCAGGTTATCGATAGGGCTGGATTCGAAATAGTCCGCAAGATGGGGGAAGTCGGCCATCAGTTCGTCCGATGGAATCGATGAATCGGTCATCGCGAGTTCCGCGCCGATCAGCAGCTTGCCATCAATCGCGGTTCCACCTGCCCGAAGCGCGCCGATCACGAAATAGACCGGCACCGGCTGCGCTTCTGGATAGATGCGGCGGATGTTCGCGAGACGCCGTTCTATCAAGGGAGCGTATTTCGCGATCTGCAAGGTGTGCGGCCGAACGGCGTCGAAATATTGGGGTGCAGTATTGATCGCGTTGACGAATTCCTGGCTGCGATAACTACGCGCCCGGATCATCGCATGAAGGCCGGGGGTGCCACGATCAATATACAACCGATTGATCAGTCGCTGCTGCTCGGCCCGGTCTGGCTCTGCCCGGATTGCGTCATAGGCTTCCCAGAAACGCGCTATATCCTCGTAGATGACCGTCGATTGGGTGACGGATGCCTGCCCCGGTTCAGCTATGCCCGTGTCCGTTGGCGTGGCGCATGCGGACAGCGCGAATGTGAGCGCACCGACCAGCCCCGCCATCCCAAACTTCACTCCCCCGTCCCCTCGTACGCATCGACGATCCGCCCCACGATAGGGTGGCGCACCACGTCGGCGCTGGTGAAGCGGATCGTGCCGAAGCCTTCGATCCCTTCCAGCTTGTCGACCGCGTCGGCGAGGCCGCTCATGCGGTCGCCGCCGGGGATGTCGACCTGGCGGGGGTCGCCCGCGATCACCATCCGGCTGTTCTGGCCGAAGCGGGTGAGGAACATCTTCATCTGCTCGCGCGTGGTGTTCTGCGCTTCGTCGAGGATCACGAAGGCATCGGCCAGCGTGCGTCCGCGCATGAAGGCGATGGGCGCGATCTCGATCACCCCGCTGGCGATGTGCCGCTCCACCTGTTCGGGCGGCATGCAGTCGTACAGCGCGTCGTAGAGCGGGCGCAGGAAGGGATCGACCTTCTCCTTCATGTCGCCGGGCAGGAAGCCGATCTTCTCGCCCGCTTCCACCGCCGGGCGGCTGAGGATCAGGCGCTGCACGCTGCCGCTGGTCAGCTGCGCGACCGCCTGCGCGACCGCGAGGTAGGTCTTGCCCGTTCCTGCGGGGCCGAGCGCGAAGATGATGTCGTCGCGGCTGAGCGAGCGCATGTAATGCGCCTGCACCGCGCTGCGCGGGACGATGGTCTTGCGGCGGGTGCGGATCATGATCGGCGGTGCGCCGTCCTCGCCGGCCTTCCGCCCCTTGATGATCCCGTCGAGCGTGGGTTCGTTGGTCATCGCGATGATCGCCTCGATCGCGCCTTCGTCCAGATCCTGCCCCAGAGCCAGCTTGTCGTACATCGCCTGCAACACATCCCGCGCGCGGGCGACCGAATCCTCCGGCCCTTCGATCATCACCTTGTCGCCGCGGGCGGAGATGAACACCGACAGGCGGTTTTCCACCTGCACGAGGTTGGCATCGAACTGGCCGAACAGCGGGACCAGCAGCGACTGGTTCTCGAAATTCATTTCGGCCCGTGCGCGGCGTACCTCGCGCTGGGGGTGCGGTGGCGGGGAGAGCCGGGGCTCTCCGGCGCGAGTTGGTCTGCGGCCCATGCGCTCCTTTCAGGCTCGAGGCATTGCGAGTCCCGAATGTAAGCTGCGCGGCGGGCGAGGCAAGCGGCAGCATCTCGCGCCGGTGGAAAGTCACCCGAGTGTCACGTGTGTTAGTGGACACAAGGTTCTAGAAGGGGCGTTGCCGGGATTAACCGGGATCGTCTGGGATCGTGAGGGCCGGTAAACGGCTCAATTGTGGGCTTCGTCATGGGTCCTCCCAAAATTTGGCGATCGGCGGGACTGTCTAGAGTGGCAGCCCAAATATACGATCAAATGGCCGTCGAGAGGCCCTTGGGCGGTTCTTAGACGGTGCTTCCTGACATTCGCCTTAAGAGCGCCTTAAGCGCGGGTTAGCGCCACTTAAGATGGGCCTTGTGGGCCGTGGCCGACCCTTTGAGCCGGTGAAATCGATCTGGCGAACCGGGCTGAAGGTCGCCCAGTTAGGCCTTTCAGGGATGGAACTGGGTTGTTGCTGATATTATTGCTGAATTTGGCGGTCGCGGCTCGCCGGCCATGAGACGAGGCGGGTGGGAAGTGGGCGGGTTTTAGCTAGCGTCGGCGAGCGAGGCACGTGGAGTGCGAGCTAGCGCCAGAAGCCCGCCGCGATGCATCTCTATGATAAGGCTCTCGCAACCCTCGACCGTTCCGTCATCACTAATTCGGTCCAAGATCACCGAACAGCCATTGTTGCTTGGGGTGGCGAGCATGAGCCCGGCCAGGTCTTCCCGAGAAAACCACTCAACCCCACGCGCTTCGAAACCGGTCGCCCAGTTCTCGTAGGCGCGCAGGCATTCGAAGCTGCCTTCCTCGGGCCAGCATCTGACCAATGTCGCCGTGTTCAGATCGGGAGCAGTCAGCAAGGTCATCTGGCTGCCATCAGAGAGCACAATCCAGTGCGGCGTCAGATAGTTCAGGTCGGCATCGGGATCGACCTTCACCTGGGCGGCACAGGGAGCCGCCAGCAAGAGGGATGCTGCGAATAGTGAAAGCAGTCGGGTCATAGCTTCCCCACCTTGGCGATCACGCGACCGATTATGGTCAGTTCGCCATCGGTGGCGAAGTCATCCGTCACGCTGGGATTGTCTGACATAATGGTGACGCCGTCGCGTGTCGGGCGCAAGCGTTTGATCATGCCGAAGTCGCCCACGGTGCAGGCCCAGATCAGGTCGCGGTCAAACATAGTGTCCTGACTGCGGTCGATCAGGATGAGGTCGCCGCTGCTGATCGTTGGCTCCATCGAATCCCCCTGCCCGATCGCCCAGTAGAGCTGGCCGGGGCGAGCATCGGTGAAATTGCGTAGCCACTCGCGCGAGAAGACGCGCTTTGCAGGCTCGACATGCCCGCTCACGTCGCTGGCACCCATGCCGTAGCGCAGGTCGACTTCGTCGATCTCGACCAGATCGGTTGCGCGAGCCTCTTCGACGAGCTGGTGATGGAACGTCGAGCGAGGACTTTCCAGTGTCCGCGCCCAGCCTGGAAAATTAGGATAGGCGGCGCGCAGCTTTTCAAGGGTGCGCTGGCTGATCCTGGTCTCTGCGGTGCCCTTGTAGGGACGCTGGAGAGTCGAGGGAGCGAGGCCCGCCTTCTTCGCAACGCCAGCCACATGGTCGCCGACGTGGGAAACCAACGCGCGCACCAGCGCCGTATCCTGTTCTAGCCCGTCCACAGGCCATCGCTACCAAATGGCCGACCGCAACCGTAACTGCATTTATGCGGTTGTGTGATTGCATAAATGCAGTTATTGCAGTTGGCATGGATCAGCAGGAAGCCATTGCCGAAATCGAGCGCGAGGCGCGTCGGGCCGGTTTTTCGATTGCGCAGCTGTGCAAGCGCGCGGGTGTCCACCCCAGCAGCTTCTGGCGCTGGAAGCAGACGCCGGGGAACCCAGAGCCAACCAGCGCGAGCTACAATGCGATCGTCGGACTGCGTTCCACGCTGAAGACGATGAAAGAAGAGCGCGATGCGGGCGAGCCGAAGGCGGCTTGGGCATGAGCGCGTTGCAGAACGGAAGTGGGTTCGCTGATCCCGCCGGTGCGCGTCGGATCGTTCGTCGCGTTGAGCTGCGCGAAAGGCTGCGGTGCGTTCAAGCGTCAGTCTCGACACTGAAGAAGCGCCTCGACGAGGCCCGTCAGATGGATGCTGGCGCGGTGCCGACCGTCGAGAGCGAGCGCCTCGATCTGGCTGATCGCGATCTCGCGAACGCCATCGCCGATTCGCGGATCGATGGCCTGCTCGGTCGCGATGAGCGCGAGAAGGAGCTGTTGGAGGGCATAGACCTTGTCTTGCAGCTCCTCGACAAGGTCGGCGTCGGACTTGAGCATGGGCTGTTCTCCCTGAAGCATGCCAACGAGCCTAAGTCCGCCACCGATGCCGGTCATCGTCTATGTGGAGCGGCCAAATGAACGCTCCTGCGCCCAAGTCGGTGCTGGAGAGCGCCAAGGCCGTGGTCCTCGATCCGAACACGATCGACGTGTTCGACCGGATCGGCTTCTATTTTCCTGACAAGGCAGCCGCGTTCGGCAGGCTGATGGCGATCGACGGCCAGCGCGACCCGATCAAGGTCTCGGCACAGCCCGAGGGAAGCGAGTTTCCCTGGCGGCTGCATGTTGGTCTGCACCGCACGATGGGCGCGCGGATCGAAGGGATCGGCATCCATGCGCTGGTGGTCGACGGCACACCTGCCGAGCTGGAGCAGCTGGAGGCGAGCGAGAACCTGCACCGCAGGACGCCGCCGCCGATCGAGCGGGCCAAGTTCACCGCCGCGCTGGTGCGCGCCGCGCAGGAGCGCATCGCGCGCGAGCATGGCGATCTTTCGCAGCAGGAGCTGGCGATCAAGGCCCGCTGGGCGCGGGTCAAGCACGGCGAAGAGGACCTTGAGAAGGCGCTCAATGCCGAGGTCGATGATACGGCGGACAAGATGTCCGCCGTATATGGCTGGCAGGATGCTGTGGCTGACGCGCTGGGCTTCGATAAGCGCACCATCCGGCGTGATCTGGCGCTTTATCGGCTGGTGGTTGAGCCGTTTCCCCGGCTGGCCGAGCCGCTCTCGCAGCATCCGGTGGTGGGCGAGAATGCGAGCCAGCTGAAGAAGATCGCCGAGGTCAAAGACGAAGCCGCACGGCGGCGGGTGATCGAGGCGCTGCTCGAAAATCCTGAGAGCAAGGTCGAGGACGCGCTGGTCGCTGCCGAGGTCGCGCAGCGCGGACCGGATGCCACGCCTGCGCCGCAGCAGAAGTTCGTCAATCAGATCCTCGGCGGCTGGAGCCGTCTCAGCATCGGCCAGAAGCGCAGGTTCTTGCCCAGCTTCGTCGAACAGCTGACCCCGGACATGAAAGCGCAGCTGCGCGAGCTGCTGGATGAGGAGCAAGGCTGATGGGCCTCTTCCGCAAGCAGAAGGCGATCGATCCCGAGCAGTGGCAGGCGGGCGATATGGCCGAGTGCATCGTCCAGGGCGAGTGGATCTGCGCAGTCTCCCGTGAGGATACCGGTGGGCCGCGTCTGAGCGAGACGCGCACTGTCACCAAGGTTCGCATCAAACGATGCCCCGTGAGGGGCGAGATGATCGTTTGGCTCGGCTTCGATCGCTACCCCGGCAAGATCTTCGACGCGAGCTTCTTCCGCAAGGTGCGTCCCTGCGCGGACGAACTGATCGCGGCGGAGAGCGCCTTCACCGACCTGATCCGCAGGAAGCACGTGCGCCGCCCTGTCCGGGTGGCCCCGTGATGGGACGGCATGCTGCCAAGGAAGCTGCGCAGAAAGCGCGCCGTGAGCAACTCTCGCGCCTGCGCTGCACTCGACCCCTGACGCCCGAGGAGCGCGCCGAAGAGGCGCTGCTGGAGCGTCGTCTGGCGGGCAGGCTGTGGGCGCGCGAGCAGGCCGAAACCGAGGCGCGCATCGCGCGCAAGCTGGAGCGGGGAGACGCATGATGGCCCGGCAATCGCTCGCCGACAAACACCGTCAGCACAGGCACGAGATGGCGCTGGTGCTGGAGACTGGCTGCACGCCGATCGAGGCGCGCTTCGCGCTTCGCCGCCGCGACAAGGGTGCCACCGGCACGCGCAAGGTCGAGACGGCTGCACCGCAGAGGCTGCGCGATCTTCCCGACGAACCCTGGATGATGAGGGACTAAGCCGATGTCGAACGTCAAACCCGCCCCGTTCGGGCTGACCGAAAGCGTGGTCGCCAAAACGGTCGGCGACCGGCCTGCCTACGGCAAGGGCGTGATGCAGGTGCCTATCGCGCCCTACACCAAATGTGACGCGTGCGGGCAGCTGCGCACGGTGCCGTGCAACTATTCGGCCTGCCCGATCGCGAGCGGGGAGACCAGCGATGCTTAAGACGGCTGTTCTCCCAAGCCCCAACGCGCGCGAAATCCCTTTCGATCTGCGCAAGGCGAATATCGACGCGGCGACCAAGCATCTGCGCAGGCGCGGCGTTCTGGTCGACGTGCATAACCGCGACGCGCTGGTCCGTGAGTACCGGGTGACCGGCAAGCGCGACCTGATGCTTGCCGAAGACGTGATCGATCTCGCCCGGACAAGCGGGTTCGAGGTGATCCTGTGAGCGGGCGGATCGAACCCCTGCGGCAGGACCTGCGCGAGCGCGGCCTGCTGGGCAGCGACAACCGCCTGACCGCAGCGGGCCACGCCCATGCGGCGCAGCTGATCGAAGATCTGCGCACGGTCGAAGCGCCGAGCGATCCGGCAGCTCCGCGCGTCCGCTGGAAGCATAATTTCGGACAGCGGAGGCGTTGAGGATGGCTGATAACACCAAGATCGAATGGGCAGACGCGACGGCGAACTTCTGGATCGGCTGCACGAAGCTGAGCCCGGCGTGCGACCACTGCTACGCCGAAGCCGACTGGGATCATCGGAAGCATCGGGTCCTGTGGGGCCCGCATGGGGACCGCAGCTTCGTGAAGGCTGGCGAGCAGGTCGTGCGCAAGATGCAGCGCAATGCAGCAGCGTTCATCGCCGAGCATGGGCGCAAGCCGCGCATCTTCGTCAATTCGCTGTCCGACTTCGCCGACAATCATCGGTCGATCCTGCCGGAATGGCGCGCGAAGGTCTGGCAGCTGGCGCGCGAGTGCCCCGATGTCATCCTCCTGATCCTGACGAAGCGCCCGCAGAACCTGCCCACCTATCTGCCTACGGATTGGGGCGCGGGCTATCCGAACGTGTGGATCGGGACGACGGCAGAGAACCAGACCGAGGCAAACCGGCGCGTGCCAGTCCAGCTCGCCATTCCCGCCGCTCGACGCTTTCTTTCCTGCGAACCACTGCTGGAGCCGGTCGATCTTGAGCGCATTCCTAGCGATGGCTGGGTGATCAAGTCACTCAGCGGCGGAATCTATCGCCCGTATGGGGCAACTTGGGACAGCCATCGTAGTCTCGACTGGGTGATCGTCGGCGGAGAGAGCGGCCTCAAAGCACGGCCCATGCACCCCGATTGGGCGCGGTCCTTGCGCGACCAGTGCGCAGCGGCAGGCGTACCCTTTCTCTTCAAGCAATGGGGCGAGTGGGCCCCGCTGGACGACGTGGACGAGGCGCTGCTCGGCGATGGTCTCCCCGGCGCTGACCTGATGCCCGATGGCTTCGCCTGCGTTCACGAAAACCCGATGAGCACCGCCCTCGTCAGGGTGGGCAAGAAGCGCGCCGGTCGCCTGCTCGACGGGTGCACGCATGACGGGTTTCCTCATGGCTAGGCTGCTCGTCACTTCGCACGCGATCATGCGCTACCAGGAGCGGGTCGAGAACGTCCCTGCGCGGGAGGTTTGCGCTCGTCTCAACGCGCCAGTGTTCCAGCGGGCTTCGGAGTTCGGCGCGCGCTATGTGAAGCTGGCGGGTCTCCAGCGCGTCGTGATCCTTGAAGGGCGGGTCATTACGGTTCTGCCGTCCGGTCACGCGCCCGGTTCCCTCGCGCCCTCACGGGACGCCCTGCACGATGGAGCGGGCGGCGATGGCTAAGGCGAAATCGCACCCCGATCAGATCGGCTTCTGTTTCGACGCACCTGCGGTGCCGTCGGGCGAGGCCGCGCTCGCGGGGTTCGAGAAGCGCACCAACGTGTTTGTGGGCGAGATGCTCAATAGCGACGGTCGCGATCGCTACCGGATCGCAGCCGAGGTCAGCAAGCTGCTGGCGGATGAAGTCTCCAAGACGATGCTCGACGCCTATGCGAGCCCCTCACGCGAGGATCACAAAATCCCCTTCTCCCGCCTGATGGCGATCGTTGTCGTCACGCGGCGTTACGATCTGCTCGACGCGCACCTGCGCGAAACCGGCTGCGGCGTGATCACCGGACGCGAGCTGGAGACGGTGGAACTCGGCAGCATCGAACAGGAGATCAGGGCGCTCCAGGCGAAGGCGCGAGATCTGCGCCGAACCGCTCAGCCCATCCGCCGTGGAGGGGCAAGCGAATGAGCGCAGAACTGGCAATCGCTGCGATGACGCAGGAGGACGCATGGTTCTCGGCAGCGGAGCTTGCGGAGCTGGCGCTGCCGGGCCTGCCGACGAACAAGCGCGGGATCAATCTGCGGGCGAGCGAAGAGCGCTGGGCGTCCCGCGTCGGCAATGATGGCGAAGTGCTGGTGCGCAAGCGCACGGGCCGGGGCGGCGGGACCGAGTATCACCTCGCTCTGCTGCCCGGCGAAGCGCGGCTTGAGCTGATCCGTCGCGGCGTGGTCGCGGAGGAAGCCCCGAAAACCGACGCAGCGACCCAGCGCGCAGACGCTTGGAACTGGTTCGAGCGGCAGCCCGCCAAGGTGAAGCGGGAGGCCGAAGAGCGGCTGAGCATCATTGCCGAGGTCGAGGCACTGGAAGGCGCTGGCGCTTCGCGTATCGCCGCTGTGGCCGCGATCGCCCAAGAGAGGGACATCGGTTCCTCGACCATTTTCGGCTGGATAAAAAAGGTCCGCGGGCTCGACCGGGCCGACCGGCTGCCCGCGCTCGCCTCGCGGCGGAAGGGCGGCGGCGCCAAGGCAGCGATCCCGGACGATCTGTGGCTTTTGTTCAAGTCGCTCGCGCTGCGTCCGTCTGCGCCCACTTTGACAAGCTGTTACGAGCGGGTCGCGGCGGCGGCCGAGGAAAGGGGCGTCTCGATCCCGGTTGAGCGCACCTTCAGGAGGCGTTTGAAGGCGGAGGTTCCGCCAGAGGTCTGGACGCTCAAACGGCAAGGCGAAGAGGCGCTGGTGCGCTCGGTTCCCGCGAACCGCCGAACGGTGGCCGGCATGCACGCGCTCGAATGGGTGAATATCGACGGACACAAGTTCGACGTGCGGGTCGCACCTCCGCCGATGCATCGCTCGAAGGAGCCGATCCGCCCTATGCTGGTCGCGATCCAAGACGTTTACAGCCGCAAGATCGTGGCGTGGCGGCTCGGCTGCGAGGAGAGCGCGATCCAGACTCGCCTCGCCTTTGCCGATCTCTTCCGCGAGTGGGGCATCCCGCATCACGCTCTGCTCGACAACAGCCGGGCCTTCTGGAGCAAGTGGATCACTGGCGGACACCGGGGCAAGCGTTTCCGGTTCAAGGTCAAGCAGGAGGAGCCTGTCGGGTTGCTAACTGGCGTCGGCGTGCAGGTTCACGCGGCGCTGCCCTATCACGGCCAATCGAAGCCGATCGAGCGGGCGTTTCGCGATCTGGAAAATTACATCGGCAAGGCCCCGGAGTGTGAGGGTGCGTACACCGGCCCCAGCCCGATGGCGAAGCCTTCGAACTACGGCACCAAGGTGGTGGAGTGGGATACCTTCTCCGCGCTGGTGGACGAGTGGATCACCCGCCACAACGCGCGCACCGGACGCCGCACCGAAGCGGCCAAGGGCCGCAGCTTCGACGAGGTGTTTGCCGAAAGCTACGCCACTTCACGCATTTCGAAAGCGAGCCCGGAGCACCTGCGCTGGGCGCTTCTGGCGGCGGACCAGAAGAAGCTCAACAGCCTGAACGGCGAGATCGAGCTGCACGGCAATCGCTACTGGCATCGGGAGCTTTCCGCTTTGCGTGGCGAGCTGGTGACGGTGCGGTTCGACCCGGACAATCTGCATTCCGAGGTCCACGTCTACGATCTGGAGGGGCGCTACATCACCGCAGCGCCGGAGCTGGTGGACAGCGGCTTTGCCGATGTCGCCGGGGCGAAGGAAGCGGCCAAGCGAACCGGCGAATACCGCAAACGGGCCAAGGCATTGGCCGAGGCGGAAGAGCTGATCTCCGCCGACGCGCTGATCGAGCTTCAGGCCGGATCGAAAGCGCAGTCGGCCAAGCCCGAGGCGGGCGTGGTCGCCCCCGTCAGACACCCGGATGCCGAGGCGCAGCGATCGCCGCGCCCCAAGGCGGCGAACAACGCCGCGACACTCGATCGAATGCGCGCGGGACTGCTGAAGCGCGCAGCGAACAGCCAATAATCAGAAGGCAGGGATCATGATCAACGTAAGCCAACTTCCGATCAATGACGACGACATCGAAGACATCCGGCTGTGGGGTATTGCCCACCGCGAGGCGACCGATCCGCCGATTCCCTGGGCGCGCTATGCCAAAGCGGTCGGGATCGCGGAGAGCACCCTCCAGGCGTTCCTGAAGGGCAGCTACAAAGGCGACAACGCCAAGTATGCGCGCAAGCTGTTCGGTTATCGTCAGACGATCGAGGCGCAGACCAAGCGGCAAGAGAAGCTGCCGATCAACCCCGGCTTCTTCGAGACCGAGACTTCGGTGCGCCTCGAAGGCCTGCTGTTGATGGCCCATGAAGGGCGGATCACTGCCGCAGGCACCGGCCCCGGCACCGGCAAGACGATGTCGATCCGCGAATACAAGCAGAAGGCACCCAACTGCTACGTCGCGACGATGCGGCCCAGCTCGCAGCGGGTGCTGCCGATGATCCAGCAGGTGCAAAAGGCGCTGGGGATGCCGGGGCTGCGGATGCCGACGCGGGACGCCTCGCAGATGGTGATCGACAAGCTGATCGATCGCAAGGCGCTGCTGGTGGTCGACGAAGCCAACTACCTTTCGATCGAGGCGATCGAGGAGCTGCGCAGCTGGCATGACGAAACCGGCGTGGGCATTGCGCTGTTCGGAAACGAGGAGCTGATCGCGCAGATCGAGAGCGGCGGTAAGTCCGACCAGCTGGCGCGGCTCAACCGCAGGATTTCGCACCGGCATATCCAGAAGGTGCCGACCGAAGGTGATGTCGAGACGTTCTGCGATGCCTGGGGGATCAAGCAGGGCGACATGCGCGGTTATCTGCGCAGGATCGCGCTGACACCGCATGCAGGCGGGCTCGGCGAATGCCAGCAGCTGATCGAGGCGGCTTCCCTGATCGCCGATGGAGAAGACCGCGAGTTCCTCTCCGTCACGGACCTGCGCGATGCGCAGATGGCGCGTTCAACCCGCTGGGTGAAGGCATGATCCGCGTGTTTCGTGAGCTGCGCCGCTCTGTGCGCGAATATGATGCGCTGTTCGGTCGCGGTGCGACCGCGCGCGAGGCGCTGACCGTGTTTTCAGCCACGCTCTCATTTTACGTGCTGAGCATCCTCGCCGCATATGCCCTCGGAGAGGCGCTGTGAACGCCGTGGCCCCGGTCCTGATCGGCCCGCAGGTCGATCAGAGCGATCCGCCCGCCGAGACGTCGGAGGCGATCGCGTTCGTCGATTTCGCGCTGAGCTACGTGATGCAGGAGACCCGCGTTTCCCGAACCGAGATGGAATCGCGCCGCAGGACCCCGCACCTGGTCAACGCGCGTGCAATGTTCGTGTGGCTGGTCAAGCACCTGCGCCCCGGCATCAGCTATCCCGCAATCGGGCGCTGGATCGGCGACCGGGACCACAAGGGGCTGATCAACCTTCAGACGCGCGCGGCCCACCTGCGCGCGAGCGATCCCGAGTTCAAGCGCGCCAGCGATGCCTTCGTGCAGGCCTGCCGCTGCGCGATGGAGGTGCCCTATGCCTGCGACTAAGGCAGCGCGTCCCGCCAGCTTCGATCGCACCCAGCAGGCGCGCCGTGCGATGCTGGCCAAGGTGCATATCGCGCGCAAAGAGCTGCGCCTGGACGAAGACGACTACCGCCAGATCATCGCCGACGAGACCGGCAAGACGAGCGCTGGCGACTGTTCGGCAGACGAGCTGGATGCAGTGCTGGCGCGGTTCAGGGGCCGGGGATGGCAACCGGCCACGAAGGCCGGGCGAGCCAAGCGCGCCCAGCACCCGATGGCGAAGAAGGCGCGCGCGCTGTGGATCTCGCTCTACCAGCTGGGCGAGGTGCGCGACCGGAGCGAGGCAGCGCTTGAGGCCTTCGCCAAGCGCCAGCTCGGCTGCGATCGGCTGGTCTGGGCGCGCCAATCGGATGGCTATCGCCTGATCGAGGCGCTGAAGAAGATGGCGGCGCGTGGCGGCTGGAGCCAGACAGACACGGACGGCAAGAACCTGAGTGTCCGCGACCTCAAACGCGGATTGTGCGAGGCGATTCTCGCCAAGCTGGTCGCCTGCGGGGAAGTGCCCGCACACTGGACGATCGACATCGCCGCGCACCGGCTGTGCGGCATCGACACCGGCTCCGGCAGGTTCGCGAATGCGGAAGGTTTCGACGATCTTGCCGAAGCGTTGGGGCGCAAGTTGCGCGAAGCCGACCCGAAACTGCGGGGCGCGTCGTGAGCCAGCATCTGCCGATCGCCGAGGCCAAGCAGCTGGTCGCGACCAGGGCGCTTGCCCCGCTGGCGCGGGCTTACGCCAGCCAACCGCGCGACCCGCTCAATTTCTACGCCCCGCAATGGCGCGAGCGACTGCGGAACGCGGAAGCCGAGGTGATCGAGACGCTGAGAGCGGCAGGCGCTCGGATCGATGTTTTCGAGGATGGGCGGGTGCGCATCCTCTTCGCGGGCGTCTGGGCAAGCTCCCGGCAGAGCCTGCGAAAGGCTCTCCAGCACTGGAAGATCAACGCGGAGGCGAAGCAATGAGCGAAGAACTGAAGATGGCGATCGTCGCGGTGCGTCGGCACGGGCTGGAGCCGTTCGAGAAGGTGGTGGCGGCGATGCCGCAAAGCCTCATTGGCCCGGCGTATGCTCGCTGGGTTCGAAGGCAGGCGCGTGTGACCGCTGAGGTATGTGAACGGCTCCGCAAGCAGGGCGCAACTATCGACGTCTCCCAGAAAGAGGTTCGGATCGTGTTCGGCGGGATCGAGGCTCGCTCTTACCTCGGTCTTTTGCAGGCGCTCGTAAACTGGCGCTCCAAAGCCGCCAAGCAAATGCGCGCCTACAATCGCGCGGACCTGAATGTCGCTGTGGTTGCTCCTGTCTTGGGCGATCCTGTGCGATGAACGACAACGGCCCCGCTACCGACGATGAGGAAGTGCGCCTGACCGGCGTGCTGACCGACATCGCGCGCGTGGCGGGGCGGGATGCGGCGATCGCGATCGCGCGCAAGTTCGGCGGGGTGCGGATGTATTTCCCGCTCAAGCCGTCGAAGGACAGCTGGCTGGCCAAGACGGTCGGCCAGGAGAAGGCGCAGGCGATCTGCGACGAGCTGACCGCCGGGCGCTGCGGCCTCGAATATGATCTGCCGCTGGGGGCCTTCGGGCACCAGGAGACTACGCGGGCGAAAGTGGACCGTCTGCTGGCCGAAGGGCGCACCCAGCGTGACATTGCGCTCGCCACGCGATACAGCGAACGCGGAGTGCGCAAGCGCGCCGCCATCCTGCGGGATCGCGACCCCGACCTCTTCGACGACTGACCACAGGAACGCGTTCCGGGTCCCGGCATAACGGGATTTGCCGCATCCGGGCGGCATGGCGACCGAAGACATCGACCCCAACAAGCCGATCGTGGTGAAGGCTTTCACCGACCGATACCTGCGCGCCTTCGCGCACCTTCTCGGCATCGAAGGCGGCTACGTGAACGACAAGGTCGATCGCGGCGGCGCGACCAAATACGGAATTTCGCTGCGGTTCCTCGCGACCGAAGGCAAGCTAGACGATGATGGCGACGGTTTCGCCGACTTCGATCTCGACATGGACGGCGACATCGACGGGGCGGACATCCGCGCCCTGACCATCCTCGACGCGAAGATCCTCTACAAGGAGTGCTTCTGGAACCGGCTCGACTGCGGGAGCTTCCCCGAGCCGATCGGCGAGATGCTGTTTGATCAGGCGGTCAATGGCGGGCTGAAGGCGGCGGCGAAGCTCCTTCAGCGGGCGCTCAATGCGATCACGCGCGAGAAGCGCTTCCGCACGATCCCGCTGAAGGTTGACGGCGCGATCGGCGATCTGACGCGCGACCGGCTGGACACCTACCTCGCCCGGTTCGGCGAGGAAGCGATCGTAGAGGCGTACCGCCAGGCGGTGAAAGATCGCTACCACGCGATCGTCCGCGCCAACCCAAGCCAGGCGAAGTTCCTCCGGGGCTGGCTCAACCGGGCCGATCGGCTCGGTCGATGAACGCGATCCCAATCCTAAGCGGCCTCTTAGGCGTCGGTAAATGGCTGCTCAGCGGCCTCTGGAAACTGCTCGGCAAGTTGCTTGACTGGCTGCTGGCGGACTTTCGCCATGTGGCAATCTTCGTGCTGGGGATCGCCGCCGTCTGGCCGCAGCTGGTCACTATCCCTGGCCTGAAGGCAGACGCGAGGATCGAAACCGCCCGCGCCGATCGCGAGGCGGAGAACGCCGACGCCTGGATGGCCTGGGGCGAGGAGTGGAAGCAAGGTTACAGCGACTTCGTCCAGCTGGTGATGGCCGCGCAGATCGCTGCCGCCGAAGCCGACCGCGCCAATATCGCGCGGGTCGAGGCGGAGTTTGCCGCCATCAACGAAAGGACCGCCGATGATTACGAAGCCCGGCTTGCTGGCAGCGCTGCTGCTGCTGAGCGCCTGCGCGACCGCCTCGCCCGAGCCGAAGCCGACGCTGCCCTCGCGGGTGGAAGTGGCGGCGGTGACGCGGGAGAGCCCGTCGATCTCACCGCCCGATGCCAGGCTTTTGGAGCCGCCGACTGTGACGGACTTCTACGGCAGCTTCCGTGGGTCCTCGCCGAAGCCCAGGCCAACACCGACAAGCTCGTCCCCCTCCAGCGGTGGGTCGCCAGCTCCGCGCTGATCGACTTCTCCGGCAACGCGGAGGAGCCCGCGCAGTGAGCGAGCCGCTGAGCTTCCCGCAGTTCCTGCTCGGCTGGGTGCCCGCGCTGGCCGCGAGCAGCGTGGTGCCCGACGCCGCGCCGCCGCTGGCCGATGCGATGCTGGTGGTGATCGGCGGGGTGCCGGTGCCGCTGGTGACATGTGCTCTGGGCCTGCTGGGCGTGCTGATGGCGCGCCCGCTCGCCCGCAAGAGCGAGAGCGCCCTGAGCTGGCCGCTGTTCGCGCTGGTCAGCGCGATCATGCTGATCTTGGTCGAGCTGTGGATCATCGAGAGCCGCCCCGGCTGGCTGTTCGCGTTCGTGATCGCGCTGGGCCTCGGCTTCTCTGGCTATTCGCTGATCGAGCTTCTGGGGGACCAGATGCGCGACTTCATCAAGGACATCGTGGGCAAGGCGCGTGGTGCGATCGGCCTGGGCAAAGACGGAACGGACACATGATCGGCCCCTATCTCGAACTCCTGATCATCGCGATCATCATCGGCGGCATCGTGTTCCTGGTCTGGAGGGGCGGTGCGGCAAACCCGGTGGGAACGGGCAAGCTGCTGCACGATGTCAGCAGCATGCGGCAAGAGCATATCGCCCACGGGCGGAGGCTGAAGAAGCTGGAGCAGGCGGCGGCGTCGGCGGAGGATGTCGATCTGCTGCGCGCTGCCTTCGAAAGGCAGCAAGGCCGGGTCGAAGCGATCGAGCGCGAGGTTGCTGAGGTGGCGCAGATCGCAAGGTCCACTGCCGAGAGCGTGCGGGCGATCGATTCTCGGCAGGACGTGATGGCGACAGACCTCGCCGCCGCGCGGGCCGACATCAGCAACTCGGCGCAGCAGATCGGGCTGATCTATCAGGTGATCGTGCCGAAGGGGATGCAGGGATGAGCTTCAAGAACGACCTCGCCGAAGCCATCGCCGCAGAGGCGCGGCTGCGCATTCTCCAGCAGCTGGCCGAGCAGAATGACGGGCAGCTCTCGATCGTGATGCTCAAGCGCGTGCTCGACAGTTTCGGGTATCGCCGCGATCGCGACTGGATCGAGACCCAGCTGCGCAAGCTGGAGGCGGTCGGCGCGGTCGAGCTGTTCGCACCGGGCGGCACGATGGTCGCCCGCATCGCGCGCGCCGGTCGCGACCATATCGAAGAGCGCAGCGTGCTGGGCGGCGTGGCGCGACCGAGCGAAGCCGAATGACCGGGCGCGCCCGCCAGGGTCGCGGTCGGCTATCGTCGATTGACCTGCTGCCCGATGTCGCCGAGGAGGCGATCGTCTGGGCGCTGGAGCAGCTGCGCGAGCGCAAGCTGCCGCAAAACGTGATCCACGCCGAGTTCAACGAGAAGTTGCTCGACCTCAATGCCGAGCACGATCTCGACCCGCCGATCGAGCCGATCAGCAAGAGCGCCTTCAACCGCTATTCGGTGCGCAAGGCGATGATCTTCCGCAAGCTGGACGAGGCGCAGACGATCGGCGCGGAGCTGGTTCATTCGATGGACCCGAAGACGCCCGACGATGTGACCATCGCGGTGTCCGAGCTGATCAAGGCGGCGGCGTTCGAAATCCTCGAAACCAAGACGCCCGATCCCAAGGGTCTGATGGAGCTGAGCCGCGCGGTCTCCGGCGCGGTCGGCGCGCAGAAGGCGAGCGCGGAATATCGCAACCGGCTGGAGCGTGAGGTGCAGGCCGCGAAAGCGGAGGCGGCGAAGAAGATCGGCGAGCTGGGCAAGAAGAAGGGCGTTTCGCCCGAGGCGATGGCGGCAATCAACGCGGCGCTTGGGGTGCAGCCGTGAGCTGCGACAGCCTACCGCATCGGACAGAAGTAGCCGCGCGCGTTGTGGTAGAACTGGTTCCTGCCGTTGCACCCTGGCGTCAGACGGCAGGGGGTCGCCTTGCCCCACAGATCGAAGTCGACGCCCTTCACTTCGGCAACCCGATCAAGATCGATCTCCCGGAAGGCGGCGTTGCAGGTGTCGCACCAGACCCGCGCGCGTACGCCATGTTCGATCATCAGGCCCACGGTCGCGACAGACGGCGGTCGGTTCACCAAAGGGGATCGCATCGCGCCCCATTGAAAACGGGCGAAGAACGAGTCAACGGCGATGCGGGCCTGCCGGTCGGGGCCAGCGCGAAAATCCGCCGCGCCTTCCCAGGGGCGAAGTGATGAAGCTACGCGGCAACGCCAAGGTCATCCCCGCCGATCCCAAGGCGATCTTCCTGCCGTTCCAGTCGCGCTGGATCGCGGATCGCTCGCGGATCAAGCTCTGCCAGAAGGGCCGCCAGCTCGGCTTCACCTGGGCGACGGCCTACGACAATGTTTCACAGACCGCCCTTGCCACTGCCACGGTCGACGAGTGGGTCAGCAGCCGCGACGATATTCAGGCGCAGCTCTTTCTGGAGGACTGCAAGTTCTGGGCAGGCAACATGCAGATCGCCGCCGACGATCTGGGCGAGCAGATCCTCGACAATGATGCGCGCCACACCGCGTTTACCCTGCGCTTCGACAATGGTCACAAGATCAACTCGATGTCGTCGAACCCGAACGCGCAGGCCGGTAAGCGCGGCGGGCGCACTCTGGACGAGTTCGCGCTGCATCCCGATCCGCGCAAGCTCTGGTCGATCGCCTATCCCGGCATCACCTGGGGCGGTTCGCTGAAGATCATCTCGACCCACCGGGGCAGCCACAACTTCTTCAATCAGCTGATCCGCGAGGTGAAGGAAAAGGGCAATCCAAAGGGGATCAGCCTGCACACGGTCACCTTGCAGGATGCGCTCGACCAGGGCTTCCTCTTCAAGCTGCAGCAGGCGCTGCCGGAGGAAGACGAGCGGATCGCGATGGACGAGGCCGCCTATTTCGACTTCATCCGCAAGGGCGCAGCCGACGAAGAGAGCTTCCAGCAGGAGTTCATGTGCAAGCCGGCAGACGATGATGCGGCCTTCCTCGAATACGGCCTGATCGGCGCGGCGGAATATGCCGAGGGCATCGCCTGGACGGTCACCGAAGGCGGCACGCTGTATGCCGGGATCGACATCGGGCGAAAGAACGACCTCACCGTCCTGTGGGTGGTCGAGAAGCTGGGCGACGTGTTCTACACCCGCCACGTCGAAGCGCTGCGCAACATGCCCAAGGGAGAGCAGGAGAAGGTGCTGTGGCCGTGGGTCGAGCGCGTGCTCGCTTCTGGTGGCCGCGTGGCGCAGGATTACACCGGGCTCGGCATCGGCTGGGGCGACGATGCGCAGGCGCGCTTCGGCAAATACCGCTACGAGAATGTCAGCTTCACCGCGCAGACCAAGGAAGCGCTGGCCTACCCGGTGCGCGGGGCGATGGAGGACAAGCGGCTGCGTATTCCCTACGACCCGGCCATCCGCGCCGATCTGCGCAGCGTGACCAAGTCCACCACCGCAGCGGGCAATATCCGCTTCACCGCCGAGCGCACGCCCGATGGCCACGCGGACCGCTTCTGGGCGCTGGCGCTGGCGATCCACGCGGCCAGCGGCGAAAGCGCTGCGCCCTGGCGACCGGTTCAACAGTTCGAGCAGCCTAGCAGGCCGCTCAACAGCTCCGACAAGCAGGCGCTCAAGTACGTTCTGAATACTGGGCAGAGCGTCACGATCGAACAGTTCGACGATGATCACGAGCCGATCGGGCCGATGTTGAGAGAGGTGCTGGTGCCCAAGTACATGGCACCGGGAGCGGACGGTCAGCTGAAGCTGACCGCCGACGGCCTACGAGAAACGGAAGAGCACTGGATACCGGCATGAAGCAAGGCACGCACAATCTCGGCAGGCATGACGACACGATCGTCTTTGCGCAGATCGACGAGACCGGGCGGGTGACGCTGGCCGATCCGGCCCGGCCCGACGCTCGCATCCGGCTGGCACCCGAACAGGTGAAAGCGCTGCGGGATCTGCTGAATGCGCAAATTCCCCTCACGCCCGCCCAGGCCCAAGCGCTGCTGGAGCTGCTGGCATGAACGCGCTGACCAAGGGAATCGCCGCGGGCTTCGGGCGGATGCTCGATTCGGTGCGCGAGATGCGCCATCCGGGGCAGGCCACGCTGTTCGCCTCGCTGCTGCGCCGCACGCGGTTCGATTATGCGAGCGAGGTGGGCGACGGGCTGGACGCGAGCGTCGTCACCGCGCCGGTGATGTGGATGCAGCGATCGATCCCCGAAGCCACGCTGGCGATGCGCGAGATCAAGGCGGATGGCGCTCACGAGGATCTGCACGATCACGAGCTGCTGGAGCTGATGCGCAGCCCCAACCCGTTCTACGGCGACATCGCGCTGTGGGGCGCGATCGTGCTGTCCTTTCTGATCGATGGCAATTCCTACCTGATCAAGGTCAAGAACGCGGCGGGCAAGCCGGTGCAGCTGTGGTGGGTGCCGTGGTGGATGATCGAGCCGCACGCGCCGATCGACGGCGGCGACTTCATCCAGTTCTACCGCTACACGCCCGGCACCGGCGCGGGCGTGATGCTGCTGGACCCGGACGACGTGGTCCACTTCCGCAACGGCATCAACCCGCGCAACATGATGAAGGGCCTGAGCCCGATGCAGGGGGTGCTGCGCGAGATCTTCAGCGATCTCGAAAGCAGCAACTTCATCGCCAGCCTGCTGCGCAACATGGGCGTGCCGGGCACGGTGATCAGCCCGAAGGGCGGCGCAATGCCGACGCCGGAGGATGTCAGCGCGACCAAGGCGTGGTTCCAGCAGGCCTACGGCGGAGACAATCGCGGCAAGGCGCTGGTCATGGGCGGGCCGACCGAGGTGCAGAGCTTCGGCTTCAATCCCGACCAGATGAACCTGAGCTACGGCTCCAACCGCGCCGAAGAGCGCGTCTGCGCGTGCATCGGCATCCCGGCTGCCGTGGTCGGCTTCGGCGCGGGGCTGGAGCAGACGAAGGTCGGTGCGACGATGGAGGAGCTGCGCAAGCTCGCCTGGCACAACGGCGTGCTGCCGCTTGGTCGCCAGCTGGTCGACGAACTCCAGCGCAGCCTGCTGCCCGACTTCCAGCGGGCGCAATCGCAGCGCGGGCGCAGGATCGAGCTTTACTGGAACACGGACGACGTGCTCGCCCTGCAAGAGGACGAGGACAAGCAAAGCGCCCGCAAGCTGAAGGAACTTCAGGCCGGGGCGATCACGCTGCACGATTACCTGACCGAGACGGGCCGCCCGGCGGACGACAGCCACCGGCTCTACATGCGACCGATCAACATGATCATCGAGCCCGAGGACCGGCTTGGCAGGATGCGCGAGCGCGAGCAGGCGGCTGCGCAGGACACGCCGAAGGGCGCGAAGGCTCTGCCGCCCGCCCAGGTCAAGCATTCGGAGACGTGGCTGCCCGAAGACGCGGACACCGCGACCGAAGACGAGATCGCTCGGGGCGAGCGTTTCGTCACCCGGAATGAGGCAGCGTTTAGCGGCCTCTCAGCCGCGTTTGAGCAGGACCTTAAGCCCCTGTTCGAAGGCTGGGGGGATCAGGCGGGGCGGGTCGCGCTGCAAGTGCTTGAAGCGCGTGAGCTAGGCCCCAAGGCCGCGCGCCCTCCGCAAACCAAGGCCGCGAACGATCAGCTGGTGCAGGAGATCATCGACCTGCTCAACGTCGAGGCGTGGGATCGCCAGCTGTCCGCCAAGTACCAGCCCCAGTACGTCCAGATCGCGCGAGACGTTGCCGAGGCGATCGAGCAGTCAGGCTATGGCACGATGCTGCCCGATGCGCGGATGCTGGAGGTGATCGATGCAGGCGGCACCCGCGCCGGGCTGATCGACCTGGACGAACAGACCCGCGCCGCGCTGTTCAAGGCGCTGACCGAGGGCCGCGCGGAAGGCGAAGGCGTGAACGCGCTGGCCAACCGGATCGCCAACATGATCGAGGGCGGGCCGTTCAAGGATGCCGCCACGCGCGCCAAGGTGATCGCCCGGATCGAGACCAAGCACGCGCAGAACATCTCGACGCTGGAAAACGGCAGGTCGAACGGCTTCAGCCGCTTCATCGTTTACGACGGGCGGCTGGGGCCGGATCGATCGGAGCCCGCGCACATCGCGCGCAGCGGATCGATCGTCAGCTACGAAGACGCGATGACCATGACCATCAACATGCGGCCAAACTGCACGCTGAGCTTCGCGCCGCACGTCGAGTTTTAGGAAGGACCTCCCGATGCAGACCAAGAACCTGACCGTCACCGAGATGGGCGAGAGCGGCAAGGGGCTGGCGTTGATCGCCGACCTCACCGGCGTGGACAGCGACGGCGATAGCTACGAGCCCGGCGCGTTCTCGTGGAAAGAGCAGTGGGTGCCCCTGCTGCCCGCGCACAACCGTTTCGCCATGCCGTTCGGCAAGGCGCGCGTGTTCGAGGATGGCGATGCCGCCTATGCCGAGCTGCACCTCAACCTCGACACGCAGGTGGGCAAGGAATGGCACTCGGCTCTCCAGTTCGATCTGAAGACCGGCAACGCCGTGCAGGAATGGTCCTACGGCTATGACGCGATGCGCTTCGACAAGGTGATGCGCGGCCTTGCCGAAGGCCGACACCTGAAGCAGCTCGACGTGCAGGAGGTCTCCACCGTGGTGCGCGGCGCTGGTCGCGGAACGCGCACGGTCGATATGAAGGGCCTCAAGGCAGCGATGAAGGAAGGCGACTTCAGCACCATTACCCAGCAGCTGGGCGTGATGGCGGCGACGATCGATGCCGATCCGGCCAAGCTGAGCGCGACCGGGCTGAAGCAGCTGGGTGAGATCCACGCCAACCTGGGCACCGTCCTCGCGCTGGCCAATCGCGATCCGGAGGCCGAGGCGAAGGCGGCGGCGGAGATCGAGCAGATGGCTTCACTCCTGTTCGCCCGCGATGCGATCCGGCGCGCCGAAGCCTTCATCGGCTGAGACGCCCTCAGAAGCCCCAGAACGGCTTCGAGGGTACGGACGCCCCGGAAAGTTCGTCGAGGCACCCCTTAACGCGCCTTAAATGGCTCTCAGCAGGGTTTTGGATTGGAGGCGTCCGGTGATGGCGCGCAGGTCAGCCGCAGGGATGCCGTTCGCCCCGATACGCTTCGGCGAGCCCCTCACGCAGCAGCGCCTGCCCGACATCGCCCCGCGCCGTTTCGATCCGCGCCAGCGTGCGCCCGAAACAGTCGTGGCCGTCGCGGCGGATGATCACCGCCTCGCCATCGAGCAGCGCGACCAGACGAGCGCGTGCCAGGATCGCCCGGCGGCGTTCGTCCGGGTCGGTCGCGTCCAGCTCTGGCGCGTCGATCTCCAGCAGCCTGATCTTCTCCCGATCGATCCACACCGTATCGCCATCGTGGACGCAGGTTTCGCGGCGCGCGGGCGGCGGTGGGCAGACGGCGATCGCGAGGGCGGCGGCTGAGAGCAGGAGCGACATTGCGACTGTTTCCGCGATCGGGTTTGCCAGATCAAGCCAATCGCTCTAGTCCGGATGCAACCCGCCACCTGCGCCGCACCCCGGCCACAGGAACGCGTTCCGGGTCCCTCCACTTCGGCACCATCGGCAAAGCGGTCTTCGTAATTCACACGGAGACAACGCAATGGCCGGTATCAAGGATCTCTCGCTCAAGCAGGCGGAGGAAAAGCTCGCCACCATCCAGGACGAGATGGGCAAGGTGCTGACGGAGGCGAAAGCCGACGACGGCAGCCTCGACTTCAATAAGGTCACCTTCTTCGGCGACAACGTCAAAGGCTCGGTCGCGGTGGCCGAGAAGTTCAAGCAGAAGGACGCCGAGGCCAACGAGCTGGGCGAGCACATCGACACGCTGCGCGGTGCCGAGAAGGCGGCGCAGAACTACGAAGCGCGCGAAAAGGGCCTGCGCAACTTCCCGCTGCCCGGTGCTGGTGGCCAGGGTGGGCTGCCCGCCAACCAGGGCCAGTTCAAGTCGATCGGCGAGCAGGCGATCGAGACCAAGCAGTTCAAGGATTGGATCGGCAACGGATGTCACGGGCATGTGGTCTTGCCGTTCGAAAAGGCGCTTGCGTCTGATTACCTCGCACGCGGCGCACGCGGCGAGACGATTGGCAGCAAGGCGCTGATGTCGACCACCTCGGGCTTCGCGCCCGAAAGCATCCGGATGCCGGGCTTTGTCGAAATGCCGACCCGCCCTGTGCAGCTGATCGACATCCTGCCGGTCAACCGGACCAGCAAGGATGTCGTGAAGTACATGGAGGAAACCACCCGCACGCACGGCGCAGGTGCGACTGCCGAAGGCGGGACGTACAAGGAAAGCGCGTTCGCTTTCACCGAGCGGACCAGCGACGTGCGCAAGATCACGGACAGCATTCCGGTCACCGACGAGCAGTTCGAAGACGTTCCGCTGATCGAAGGCTACATCAACAATCGCCTGCCCTTCGGCATCCGGCAGGAGCTGGACCGGCAGGTCGGTGTGGGTACTGGCACTGCACCCGAGCTGCGCGGGATCTTCAACACTCCGGGCATCCTCACCCAGGCGAAGGGTGCCGGCCCGGTGATGGACGCCTTCTTCAAGGCGATGACCAAAGTCCGCGTCAACGGGCGCGCGATGCCGACGCACCACCTTATCCATCCGCTCGACTGGCAGGAAATCCGCCTGACGCGGACCGCAGACGGCGTCTACATTTTCGGCGCGCCCACCGAAGCGGGGCCGGAGCGTCTCTGGGGCCTCGGCGTCGTTCAGTACGAGCCGATGGGCCAGGGTCGGGGCATGACCGGCAGCTTCCTGGCTCCGTATATCGAGCTGGTCGAGCGCCGCGGCGTCGACATTCAGGTCGGCTACGTCAACGCCCAGTTCGCAGAGGGCAAGCGCACGGTGCGTGGCGACATCCGTGAGGCGCTGCCGGTCTATCGCCCCAGCGCCTTCAGCGAGGTCGACCTCCAGAACTAGCCGCCTCCGGCGATCGGGCCGCGTCCGCCCGGTCGCCGCTCCAGTCGGGGCGGGTCGATGATCCCCGATCCGTCCCGGCTCTTGGTGAGGCCCGGCTTTCCCGCCCGGCAGCCAGGCCTCTCCCAGAGCTTCAGGAGACACTCACATGAAAATCGCAGGTTCGCAGGTTCGCATCCGCACGTTCGAGGCAGCGGCGATCGCGCTCGGTGGCGATGCCGACTTACTCGCCGACACCGCGCTCGATGCTGCCGAGGACACCGAAGTGCTCGCCGCCAATCTCGACGGCCAGCCCGACGTCGCGCGCAACGTGACCGTCAAGGGCAACGACGCCAACGTAAGCGGCAACGTCGTGATCGAAGGCTTCGATCTGGACGGCGCGATCATCAGCGAGACGATCGCCCTCAACGGCGCAACGCTGGTCGCGGGCAATCGCGCCTTCGCGGAGGTCACCGCAATCACCCTGCCGCCCTACGACACCGCCAACACCGAGCGGGTCCGCATCGGCCTGGGCGCGAAGATCGGCCTGCCGGTGCGCCTGAACCGCGACACGGCGATCGCCGCCTTCTTCGACAATGTGCGCGAAGCCACGCGGCCCACGGTGGCGACGTCGCTCGACACGCTCAGCGCCAACACGGTGACGCTCAACAGCGCGCTCGATGGCAGCGGCGTGCTGGTCGATTTCTACGAGACCCAGTGAGGGCAGACCACCCCGACCGACCACCCTCCATCTCAACCAGGAGACGCCTGAAATGCCCAAGCACCAGATCGCCGCCCAGCGGCTTTACCTCACCGCCGACAGGCAGGCCCTCGTCCCGGCAGGCCATGATGAAGCCGCGATCCTCTACGCCAACGAGGGCACGATCATTCCCCAATCGGCGTGCGAGATGTTCGGCCTGAAGGACGGCAAGCTGCCCGGTGGCAAGAAGGCCAGCGTGAAGGGCGGAACAAAGGCCGCGCCGCCGCCGCCGAACAAGGGCGAGCCCGCCCCGCCCAACAAGAGCGCCCCGCCGCCCCCGAACAAGGGCGCGCCGCCTCCGCCGAACAAGGCCGTGAAGGTGCCGGAGGACAAGGTGATCAAGCTGGGCGATGGCATCGCCGCCGCCGCCGATGAAGGCACGGCGAAAGCGCCCGAGCTGACCGACATCGACGGTATCGGCCCGGCGACCGCCAAGGCCCTGATCGGGGCGGGCATCGCTGGGGTCGCTGGCCTTGCCGCCGTCGACCTCGCCAACCGGCCCCAGATCGAGGGGCTGGCCAGCACCTTCGACTGGGGCAGCTCGATCGCCGCCGCCAAGGCGCTGGTCGGTTCCACCGATGACGAAGCCGCCGCGACCGGAGACGCGGCGTGACCACCACCGTCACCGTCACCACCGGCGACCACCCGGCTGCCGTGCTCGCCTTCCCGCTGAAGGATGGCGAGCCGGTCGGCGGTGAGCGCTATTCGCAGCTTGGTGTGGTGCCTCCGCAATCGCAGCTGATCTTTCACGCCGATGCCGACCAGGACATTTTGGTGCGTCAGGAGGCGCTGCCCGAGGCGGCTGCCGACTCCGACGCGCAGGCCGAGGAAGCGGCCTGATGTCGCTCCTCGATCGGGTCAAGGAACGCACGGCGAGCGATCTGCCGGACGCCGAGCTGCAAGCGATGATCGATGCGATCACCGCCGAGCTTGACGGGCGTTTCGGCCCGATCGGGGAGACGACGGTCAAGATCGGCGATCCGGGTGAACCGGCATCGAGCACGATGCGCCACCTGCGCTTGGTCAGGCCTGCCGACGCCGCGCTGCCGATTTCGATCGTCGAACGCAATCCGGGTAACTCCGGCGCGGATGGCGATCGCACCACGCTGGACGCCGACGATTTCGAGCTGCTGCACGATGGCCGCACGTTGCTGCGCCTGACCAGCGGCCCGAACGGATCGCACTACTGGGCTCCGCTGGTCGAGGTGACCTACACGCCGCAGGCCAACGCCGCCGCGCGCGAGGAGGCGACGATCAAGCTGATCCAGCTCGACCTCTCCTATCGCGGCGGGCTGAAGAGCGAGAAGGCGGGCGATTATTCGTTCACGCTGTCGGGCGACATCGCCGCCGATCGCGAGGCGATCATGCAGACGCTGGCCGACCGGCGCGGGATGGTGATGGCTTGATCGCACCCGCCATCCTCTACCTTCTCGGCGCGGCAATTGTGCTCTTTCTTAGTGCCCCTTGGGGTCACTATCAGGCGAGCACTTGGGCGGCTGCGATCGTCATTGCGATCATCTGGCCGCTAGCCGCGACTCTGCTCCTGATCGGGATGCTGGTCGATCTCATCCTCGGCCTTCGCAGGCGTCCGCGATGATCGCGCAGCGGCTCACCATGCGCGCCGCGATCGAGCGCGATCAGGCGACGGGCAAGGATGCCTGGGGCGGCAAGCCCGCACCGCAGTTCGAGACGCTGCACGCGGCGCTGCCGTGCTTCGCTTGGTCGAAGGCGAGCCGCGAGCTGGTGGACGGGGCAAAGACCGCGATGATCGAGGACGCGCGCGTGATCTTCGCGAAGGGCGCCGACGTTGCCGAGGGCGATGTCATCACCGCGATCAGCGACCGCAAAGGCACCGTTTTGATCCCCGGTCGGCTGAAGGTCGAAGGCCCGCCGCAGTTCAAGCACACGCACATCGAAGCCGCGCTTCAGAGGATCGGGTGATGGTGAAGCAGACCGATCCCGCAACCGAATGGCCGACCGAGCGCGAGCCCGGTTGCGGCCTCCTCATCCTGACCGGGGCACTCTCGCTCCCGGCTATCGTCGCGCTGGTGCAGCTCGCAAATTGGGTCGCCGGGTAATGGCCGAGCAGTCCCTCAAGTGGAACGGCGATGCGCTCAGCGCCAAGATGCGCCGCGCGCAGATCGCGGGCGTCAACGGCACGATGGCGCTGTGCGTCCAAGACGCGAAGAACGATCACGCCTGGCTCAATCGCACCGGCGTTCTCGAAGGATCGATCGACATCGCGGAAGGCGCAACCGTCGTCGCGAATGGTGTCGAGGGAACGTGGGGATCGAAGGGCGTCAAGTATGCCCGCATCCACGAACTCGGCGGCACGATCGAGCACCCGGGGGGCACGCCTTACAAGATCGTCGACGGCGGGATGGCTGTCTTCGTTTCCAAGGACGATCCCGAGGCAGCCAATTTGCCGAAGACGAAGCCGCACGAGATCGTAGTGCCTGCGCGGCCCTACCTGCGGCCTGCAGCGGACACACGATACCCCGAACTCGCCAAGAATGTGAAGGCGGCATTTGAGGCGATGGAAGGTCCCGATCTGCCGCCAGCGACAGGCGGCAAGAAATGAGCGAACCGGCCGATCTGGAAGCGGGCCTGCGCGCCTACCTGCTGGACTACGCGCCGCTCTCCGCGATCGGGGGCCGCGTCTTCGCGGGCGAGCTGCCTGCTGCCGAGACCGCCGCCATGCCGCGCGGTGCGATCGTGCTGAAGTCGAGCGGCGGCGTCTCGCTGACCGCCGAGAGCGAGAACGACCACGACACCCAGCGGATCGACCTTTTCACCTTCGGTGCGACCCCGCGCGAGGCCGGGGTGCTGATGCGGATCGCCGCGCGCGGTCTGCGCCACCTCAAGCGCGGGATCTACGGCGGCGTCCTGATCCACTGGGTCAACCCGGCGGGCGGCTCTGCCCAGGGCCGTGAGCCGGGCACCAAATGGCCGCGCCACTTCCAGTCCTTTCAGGCCCTGCACGGCCTCACTCAAGTCCAACCCTAGGAGACCTTCGCCATGACTCCCTTCGAAATCATCTGCGCCCCGCTGACGGTGTACATCGCCGATGTCGGCACCGCGTTCCCCACGCTGGACGAATCGCCCGGCGCGGGCTGGACGCTGCTGGGCACCAACGGAACCCGGTCTTACGAAGTCGGCGGGGTGACCGTCAGCCACTCCAAGACGTTCTCCAAGGTTCGCACGGACGGCGCGACCGGCCCGGTCAAGGCGAGCCTCGACGAAGAAGACCTGATGTTCCGGGTCAACATCCTCGATCTCAGCCTGGAGGCCTACAGCCACGTCCTCAACGGCAATCCGATCACCACCACGGCGGCGGGTTCGGGCTCGATGGGGTTCAAGAAGATCGGCCTTTCGCAGAGCGTGGGCCGCACCCGTGAATTCGCGCTGATCGCGCGGGGCCTGTCGCCCTACGACGAGGCGTTCCCGCTCCAGTACTGTGTGCCGCGCTGCTACGACAGCGGCAGCCCGGAACCGGTGTTCAAGAAGGGTGGCACCGGCGCTTCGCTGCGGCTGGAGATGACCGCGCTGGAGGACCTGAGCGAGGGCGTGAGCGAAGACGAACGCTTCGGCTACATCCTCGCTGGCAACGCTGCCGCGCTCGCCTGATCCACCCGACCTCTAGACCGGAGAGCCGATCATGGACCAGGCCAGCCCCGCGCCGCTGCTCGACCTCGACACGCTGACCACGCGCAATTTCATCGCGATCGACGGCCAGCGGTACTTCATCCGATCGCCCGACGAGCTGAGCGTGATCGAGAGCCACCGCTTCGTGCGCTGGGTCGATCGCGTGCAGGCGCTGCAAAAGGCGGACCCCGGCGAAGACGAGGACGCTCAGGACACGCGCTCTGCCGAGCTGGCGGAGCTGGTCGATACGATCGTGCGCGGCGCGGTGATCGATCTGCCCGATGACGTCTTCGCCAAGCTGAGCGGCACGCAGCGCTGGTCGGTGGTGGATGTTTTTACCGCGCTCCTGATGCGGCGGGCCGTCGCCGTGTCGGGAGCGATGCACAAGGCGGCGGGGACGTGGACTCCGGAGATGGAGAGCGCGCTCGGATCGATTGGGGCGAACAGCTCCCCCGGCTCCAGCGGTTCTACGGCGGAGACCCGCAAGCCTGGCTGGCTGAGCTTCCTGTCGGGCTTGTTCGCGCGTTCGTGACGATGATGCCGCGCCTCGACGCGCGTGAGCGCCTTGCGCGTGCCCAGGACGTGGCGCTGGGCAGCGGCACGATCGACGAAGACGTGAAGCGCGAGCTGCTGGAAGAGCTGACCAACCGCGCACGCGGCCCCCGGCGCGCCAAGGCGGCAACGCGGCGCGACATCGCTGGCGCGGGCATCGGCATCCGCGTGAGCCCTCCCAAGGCGGAGCCCGACAATGTCTGAGAACCTCGGCGATGCCCTGCTGACGCTGCGCACGGACGATGCGCAGTTCAACTCTGGCGTCGACAAGGCAGAGGGCCGCGCGAAGAAGCTGGGCGGCCAGCTCGACCAGACGCGTGGGCAGGCGGATCGGCTTGGCAATGAGCTGACGGAAACGGGGGCCAAGGCCTCCAAAATGGGAGACAGCTTCCAGCAGGGCGGCACGAAGGTGGTGGCATCGTCGGCTGCCCAGAAGGCCGGGATGCAGCAGCTCAGCTATCAGGTTGGCGACATTGCGACGATGTATTCGATGGGCGCGCGGCCCACTCAGATCTTCGCTTCGCAGATCGGGCAGGTCACCCAGGCGATCCAGCTCGCGACCGGAGGGGCGAGCAAGTTCGCCGCGTTCCTCGGTGGGCCGTGGGGGATGGCGATCACGGCGGGCGTGATCGTCCTAGCGCCGTTCATCGGCAAGCTGTTCGAAGCCGAGAAGGCGATGGAGGCGGTCGAGTTCTCCAGCCACGCGATGGGCGATGCGCAGGGCATCCTGGGCAGCGTGATCGACCTGACCACCGGCAAGATCAAGGATCAGACCAGCGCGCTGTGGGCGCTCGCCCGCGCGCAGGCCGTCGCCGGGCAGATCCAGGCACGCGAGCGGGCGCAGGAGCTGCGCCGCACGCTGAAGGACGCGGCGGACGAAAAGGGCGGCATCATGACCGTCGCGGGCATTCCGGTGCCGAAGCTGGGCGCGCGCGGGATCGTGGGCCTTCAGCGCAGCTCCACGCCCACCGCGAAGATCGCCCAGGGCGTGCTGGACGGCACCCTCTCTCCCGAGGCGGCGATCAAGCAGCTTCAGGCGCTGGAAGGCGCGCTGCCGGGCGACAAGCTGGGCCAGCTTCTTTCCACGGTCGCCAACCTCAATGTCGAGCAGCTCAATGCGAAGGTTTACGAGGACCTTGAGGCCGCCTTAGACGGCGATAAGGACGCGCTTGAGGGCTTCCTCAACCGGCCCGATCCGAAGAAGACCCGCACCCGCAAACCGCGCACGCCGAAGGGGCCGACCGCCGCCGAGCTGCAATCCCGGTTCGAGGGCGAGGACGTGCAGCTCCAGCGCGAGACCTTGCAGGCGAAGCTTCAGCTGGCGAACACCGCCGAAGAACGCGCGGACATCCAGGCGGAGCTGCTGACGCTGGAGCGTGACCAGCGGCTGGCCGAGATCGAGGCGAGCAAGCTCAGCGAGACGCAGAAGGAAGCGCTGCGCAAGCGGGTCGAGGAGCTGCTGGGCAAGGAAACGCCCGACGATCCGGACGGCACGATCGTGGTGGGCAAGAACACCGGCCTGCAAGGTCAGCTCGACCAGCGCGCCTACGCGGCGGAGATCGAGCGCGAGATCGCCGCGCTGGCGCAGGCCCGGTTTGAGGCAGAGACCGAGGCGCTTCAGGTGCAGCTGTCGCTGGCCGACACCGAGGCGGAGCGCAAGGCCATCGCACTCAAGCTTCTGGAGGCGGACGAACGCTATCTGGAGCAGAAGCTTCAGCAGATCCTCGATAGCCAAGTGGCGGACGACAACGCGAAGGCCGTGGCGCAGATCGCGCTCGATGCCCAGCGCGCGACCGCAGCGGGGCGGCGCGAGGAAGTTGCCCGCGCCAACGGGACCACGGTCGATCGCTACCTGCGCGACCTCAACAAGACGCCCGAGCAGATCAACGAGGCAATCGACGGGATCGCGATCGGCGGGCTGGAGACGTTGAATGACGGGCTGGTCGAGGCGCTGATGAACGCCCGATCGCTGGGCGATGTCTTCGGCTCGCTGGGCGATCTCTTCCACTCGATGACCGAGCAGATCATCGCCGACCTGCTGCGGATCGCGATGCAGCAGATGATCGTCGCGCCGATCGCCAACGCGCTGTTTGGCGCGGTGGGCGCTGGTGGCGATCGCAGCGGCGGCTTCCTGTCCAAGCTCCTGTCAGGCTTCGCAGGTCTGTTCGCGGATGGCGGGACGATTCCGACAGGGCAATTCGGCATCGTCGGCGAGGCGGGGCCGGAACTGGCCTTCGCCGCGCCGGGTGGCCTTGGCATCATGTCCAACTCCGACAGTCGCCGCGCGCTTGGCCGGGGCGGCGGTCAGAAGAGCGGCGGCGACCAGTTCACCTTCAACATGCCGGTCGATGCGACGGGAGCGGATTCAGCGGCGATCGCGCGGCTCAATTCGCGTCTCGACCGGATGGAGCGTGATCTGCCCACGACCATCGTCGGCACCGTGCGCGATGCGCAGGAGCGGCGGTTTCTGGCGGGAGGCGCGGCATGATCCTGCCTCTGCCCGAAACCCCCAGCGGGATCGCCCGCGTCAAGCTGGAGATCCAGCGGGTCGATTACGGCGCGCCGGAGGCGAGCGGACGGCAAGGCGGGGTGCAGGCCGGGTTCCCGGTTTGGGGCGTCAGGCTGGAACTCGACCGGATCGACCCGGTCAGCGCGGATCTGTGGAGCGCGTTCATCGATCGGCTGCGGGGGCGCATTCGCCGGTTCTATTGCGGCGACAGTGCGCGCCCGCGCCCGGTCGCCCACGCTTACGGCATGTTGAACCTGACGCGGGCGGGCGGCGGCGCGTTCGACGGTGCCGCGACCGGGTGGAGCCAGACGGTGGATGCGGATGGCGATGCCACGCTCACGCTGAGCGGGTTGCCCGCAGGCTTCGTGCTGACGCCGCGCGACCTGATCGGCTTCAAATGGGATGCGGACGGCGCGGCGGCGGGCACCTTCGAACGACGCACGGTGGCTCGCTGCGTTACCTCGGCAGTCGCCGATGAAGGCGGCGAAGTGAGCGTCATCGCCGAGCCGCCGCTGGATACCGAGCTGGTCCCTGCCGGAGCGATCGCCCATTTCGACGATCCGCTGTGCGTAATGCAACAGGTGCCCGAGGAGACCGACCTCGCTCCCGTGGGTGAGGCCGGGACGATGAGCAGCGGCACCATCGTCGGCATTCAGGACCTGCGGCCATGAAGTCTATCGCCGCCGCCGCCTTGGCCGCGCTGGAACGCGGCGATCCGATCGTCGTAGGCGCGGTCGAGATCGCGTCCGATCCGGTGCTGTGCGTGTGGGGCGGCTATCGCGAGATCACTTTCGACGGGCGCACCTTCGAGCCGCTACGCGATCGCACGCTGGTGCAGGTGGCGGGCGGCGCGCTGGGCGGGCAGGCGCAGTCGATCACGCTGGTGCTGTCGGGCATCGAGCCGGAAGTGCTGGAGCTGCTGGACGCGAGCGAAGTGGCCGGTGCGCCGGTCACCCTTTGGCGCACAATCTGGGATTCGAGCGGCACCCAGATGCTCGGTTACGATGTCTGGGGGCGCGGCCACCTCGATACGCTGCCGCGCGAGGAAGAGATCGGCGGCACTGCGAAGATCACCGCGACGATCGAGACCCCGGCGCGAAGCTCCGGACGGCGGGGCGCGCGGATGCGATCGGATGCGGACCAGCGCCTGATCGATCCGAACGACGGCTTCTTCAAGAACGTCGCCTACGCGGGCGAGAAGAAGCTCTACTGGGGCGGTCGCCGGGCCGATCGCGCGGGCAGCGTGCTGGGTGGTGGTGGCAGGAGCGGCGGCGGCGGCGGTGGCAGGCTGGTGCAGCGATGACGATCAACCGCGACATCCCCGCGCTGATGCACTGGATCGCGGCGCACCGTTTCCAGCCCCACAGCTGGGCGCGCGGTGGCTGCTGTGTCAGCTACGCGCTGGGCGGCGTGCACGCACAGACCGGGATCGACCATCTGGCCGATCTGCCGGGCTGGTCGACCCGAGCGGAAGCCTTGGCCGTCGCCCGCCAGCTGGGCGGGCTGACCGCAGCGCTGGATGCGCGGCTGTTGCCGATCGCGCCCGCGCTGGCGCAGCGTGGCGACATTGCCGGGCTGGCCGATCGCGCGTTCGGCGTGCGGCTGATGATCGTCGAAGGCGAATTGCTCTCCGGCCCCGGCGAGCTGCGGCAGGAGCGGCTGCCGCGCAGCGCGATGGTGCGCGCCTGGTCGGCCCTGCCAGCAGGGGAGCCCGCCAGTGAGTAAGGTTATCCAGACGATCGTCGGAGTCGGCCTCGCAGTGGCGGGTGCCATCACCGGCAACTGGTCGCTGATCCTGGCGGGCGTCTCGATGGTGGGCGGCGCGCTGCTGACACCGTCGTTCAAGGGCGGCGATCGCACGGCGGCCGCCGCGACCCTCCAGATCGGCGAGATCTACCGGGAAGCGATTGCGGGCCGGGTCGCTGTTTCCGGAAGTTTGGTCGACGCGTTCAACTTCGGCGGCGAATACGGCACCGATTGGGAAGTGCTGGTGATCGCGCTGGCGGATCATCGCTGTGACGCGCTCGAAGGCTTCTTCGTCGACGATACCTACCACACCTTCACCGGCGACGGTGCTGTGCCCGGCTTCAATAATCAGCTGAAGATTTACTGGCGCGATGGCCGATGGGATCAGGAGGTGCCGCAGATCCTGCTCGACCACGGGCCGGGATGGACGGCGAATGATCGCGGTCGCAGCGTGGCCTACGTGGTGGTCGCCTACAAGGCCGACGATCAGGCGGACGAGGATGCGGCGGCGATCTTCCCCGGTGGTCGCCCGCGCTTTCGCTTCGTGCCACGCGGGATGCGCTGCTACAGCGCCCGGCTTGACAGCAGCGTGGGCGGTTCTGGTCCGCATCGGCGGGACGATCCATCGACTTGGGAGTGGACCGAGAATGTCATCGACTGCCGCTACAACTGGGCGCGCGGGATCTACGCAGGCGACAAGGTGGACCAGCCCGAGATGCTGCTGGTCGGGCGCGGGCTCTCCGCGATCGAGGCACCGCCGCAGAACGTCTTCGCGCGCGCCAATATCTGCGACGAGCTGGTCGGCGGTGCGCCGCGCTATCGCATCGGCGCGTTGATCAGCGGTGGCGAGACCCACCTCTCGGTCGAAGAAGAGATCGCCGCCGCCTGCGCGGGCGTGATCATCCAGCCGCAGGGTGCGGTCGAGATCGATCCGGGTGCGGCGAAGGCTCCGGTGGCGCACTTCACCGATGCGGACATGGTGGTGGGGACCAAGCGCAGCTGGTCGGACATTCTCAGCCGGGGCGATGATGGCTGGGTGAACACGGTGGTGGCGACGTTCGTCGACCCCGCGCAGCGCTGGATCGAACGCTCTACCCCGCCCGCGCGCGTCCAGGCCGATCTGATCGCCGATGGTAGCCCGCGTGAGCAGCGTCTCAGATTGCCGATGGTGCCGTATTACGCGCAGGCCATGCGGGTGACCGAGATCGTGCGCCGCCTGGGCAGGCTGTTCGGTCGCGCGCAGGTCACCCTGCCGCCCCGGTTCGCCGCGATCGAGGAAGGCGACTGGGTGACGTGGCAGAGCGATCGCTATTTCGGCGGCGCGACCAAGACTTTCCGCGTTGATGCCTGGGGATCGGACGAAGGCTGGCGGCACCAGCTGACCCTGCGTGAGATCGATGCCAACGCCTTCGCCGATACCGCGACGCCGGAAGATACGGCGGTGGGCGTCCAGCAGCCATCGCCAGGCGATCTGCTCGCGCCCGGCGACACCGCCTGGACGCTGACGGGGATCGCGATCGAAGGCCCCGGCGGTTCGACGCCCGCGCTGCGCATCACCGGCGCGATCGACAGCGCCGCCGCCTCGCTGATCCGGGTGGATTATCGAGAGTTCGGCGAAACCGAATGGAACAGTCACGGCGACTTCAGCCGAGAGACCACCGCGCTGCTGATCTCCCCGGTCGCGGACCAGACGCAATACGAGGTTTCGATCCGCTACATCGTCGACGGTTTTCCAACGCCGCGCCGCGTGCTTGGCCCGGTCACCAGCGGGACGCTGAGCGCGAACGTGGGCGGATACGACGGCGCGACGATCGACAATATTCTCGGTCGGCTCAGCAGTTTGGAAGGGGAGACGCCCTGATGGGACCCGCCGAAATCATCATCGCGCCCTACACGATCTGGACAGCGCCCTACGGCACCGCTTTCCCAGCGCCTTCGCAGGCACCGGGCGCGGGCTGGCAGCTGCTCGGCAAGCGGGGGGCGCGCAGCTATTCCGAAGACGGCGTAGCGGTGCAGCACCAGCGTCAGTTCTCCACCACGCAACCCGCTGGCACGATGGGCGCGGGCTTCGGCTTCACCACGATGGGGGGCCTGCGCGTGAGGGCGCGCGTGTTGGACCTGACGCTGGAGCAGTATGCGATCGCGATGGGCGGCAACGCCGTCACCCGCACGCGACCCGAACTGGAGGCGGTCGGCATCCGCACGATCGGGCTGGTCCCGCGTATGCGCAACCCCGTGCCCTTTGCCGTGCTGGTGCGCGGCCCGTCGCCCTACGCGGAGGGCCAGCTCGCCCAGTACGAACTGCCGCGCTGCCTGGAAGATGGCGGTGGGGCGGAGGTTGTCTTCCGCAAGGGCAAGCCAGCCGGAATCGGGGTCACCTTCCTCGCTCTGCGCGACCCGGCTGCGCTGAGCGAAGAGACCGCCTTCGGACAGCTGCGCGCAGCCTATCCGGTCCAGTTGATCGAGTTCGCAGGCACCATGCAGAGCGGCGTGCTCGGCATCGACGGTTCAACCCAATCCGGCACATTCGAGAAGGACTTCTGAGATGACCATCACCCTGAACGGTGACCCGATCAATGAGACCACGCGGCTCGAGTTGCTCAGCGGGCTCGGGATCGCAGACGCCGCTGCCCAGGCCACGCTGGCGCAGGAAGCAGCAGACGTAGCGCTGGCATGGTCCGAGGGGACCGAGCCGGGCGGAGCCGGAACCAAGAGCGCCAAGGAATGGGCGACTTCGATTGCCGATCTTGTGCGGCTCGATGCGAATAACAACGCGTTCTCCACCGGCGCGGGCAATGACAACGTCACCGGCACGGACAACGCTGCGAGCGCGCTGGAGGCGTCTCGCGACCTGATGAGCGGGGTGGGCAATACCCGCTATGGTCGCGCCTCCGGACGGTCGAACCCCGATGGCAGCTACAACCTCGAAATGGCAGCATATGCCGGGTTGCTGATCACAGGCGGCGATTACAGCGTGCGCCTGGGGGCGGAAGTGCAGAGCGGATTCGCCGGTGTGTCGTCCAGGGTGACCGCGACCGGGGCATTCTCGCTGCGCTATTTCCGGGGCAATGAAGCGGTTGCCGATGGCTACAACTGCGGCGGCAACCTCGTTGATGGAGTGCGCTTCACCGGAGGCGGCACAGGCGCTGGCTCCAACGCGGTGAACAACGACGCGATCACCGTTTTCGGCTGGGATGCCAACATCACCGATGAAGCGCGCGATGCGGGCTACAACAACATCATCGTGATCGGAGCCAGCGCGCGCGGCACGCGGGAAAATCAGGTCGCGCTGGGTGATAACCAGATCACCGAACTGCGCATGTTCAACATGGCCGCGATGCGCGGTCTGCCCGCTGCACGAACGTGGTTCGCCGCCAATGCGGGCAACATCAACCCCGGCAATCTTGGTTGTCTGGGCGTCGGCGAGGGCGTTCTCGGCCTGTCGACCGGCTCGACCAACATCATCGGGCTCGGCGACCTTTGCCTTGCGAACCACGAAGGCTCTAACGGCGTAGTGGCGGGCGGCAGCCGCGCGATGCAGGAAAGCATCGACATCAAGGATAGCGTCGTCTGGGGCGTGCTGGCCCTGAACGAGCGCACCACGGGGGTGGGCTTCACCATCATGGGCTACCGGGCGCAGGAACACGGCGTTACCAGCAACAACGTGTCCGCCTTCGGCGACAGCGCAGCTTGGCAGTACCAGGGCGATGGTGGCGTCTTCGGCGGCTATGTGGTCGCCGAGTTGATGCAGACCGGCAATGGCGTCGTCATCCAGGGCCGCGCCGCCGCGCGCCACCGCAAGAACGGCGAGCACGTCATCCTGATCGGTGAATGGGCGGGCGGCTTCCCCGATGCGCCCGACGTCGACATCGAAGCCAACCTTGGCGCAGTCGAGGCTGGCGACCGGGTGCTGGGGATCGGTCAGCGCGCTCTACAGCAGGCGGTGGGTAGCGACATCGTCGCGCTGGGCGACCTTTCGGCAAGCGCCGTCACGCTGGGCACGAACAGCATCTTCATCGGCTCCGGTTCGGGCGCAGGCGCTGGCCAGAAGGCGGACGCGGTCAACGTCATCGTCATCGGCAAGGGCGCCAACGCCGCGAACGATAACGAGATCATCCTCGGCAGCGCGTCGAACGACAACTTCACCGTCTGCGGCCAGAGCTTCAGCAAGACGAGGCTGCAAGATCTGAACACGCTGGCGAGCAATGCGACCGAGCTGAACAGCCTCGCCGCGAACGCGACCGAGCTGAACGACCTGGCCGCAAATGCCGCCGACCTACTCGCACTGCTGGCGGCCTGATCCGATGGTGAACTGCATCATCATCAGCGCCGCGAGCTTCGGCCCCGGCACGATGGGCAGCAATTGCGTAGTCATCGGCGATTGCACGCTGCTCGATCGTGAAGACCTTGGCGAGAACCTCTTCCACGTCGCCGGAGTGTGCTCGGTTCGGGTGGAATCCGAGCACTGGCCCGATACCGTGCGTGAGGCGCGCGAGGAAATCCCGTTCCACGGCGCTCCTGCCGCGCTGGAGCCGCTCTGCGAGATCGCCCAGGTGCCTGCCCACGATGTGCGCCGGGTGACGATCGAAACGCTCCACCTCCTGCGCGCGAGGGCCTCACGATGACCGGCGACAGCAAGCCCGCCTTTCCCACACCTGGAGGAGAAGATGCGATGTACATCAACACCCTGATCATCGGCGACGGTGCCGGTCTCGACATCACCGATGGTAAACACTGCGTTTTGATCGGTGACGGTGCCAAAGCGGGTGAGACCGACCTCGGCAAGAAGCTGTTTCACGTCGAGGGCGTAATCTCGATCGTGGTCGATGCGCCCGGCTGGGAAGATGCTGTGCGGAAGGCCCGGAAGGATGTGATGCGCACCGGCAACCCCGATGCGCTGGAGCCGCTGCTCGCCTTCACCGACGCCCCGGCTGACGATCTTCGTCAGGCTTTCGCCGCCGCACTCGCATCCGTCGATCCCCGCGATGCTCCGCTGCCAAAACGGTGGGAGCCGCCCGAGGCCCCCGATTTCGACGATCTCGAACCCACCACCCTCTCAACCGACACCTGAAAGGACGTTCAATGGCCAAGAATCCGAGCAAGAAGAAAGAGGACGCGCTGCTGCGGGTCGATCTCATGAAGCCCATGCTGGGTTTGGATGGGGAGACAGTCGTCCGCGAAGAGGCGGCGGATGATCCTCGCGAAGACCCGGAAGAAGTCCCGGTCGATCTGCGCTGGCTGGTCAAGGTTGCGCTCAACCAGAAATCCCCGCCCGGTGAATCGAAGGGCAAGGCCCTGCGCCGTGTCGATCTGCTTGACCGGCTGCGGGGCACAAAGCCGGTCAGTCTGGACACCAAGGCGATCGGCCTGATCGAAGAAGCAGTTCTCGCCCAGTGGAGCCCGCTGCTCGCCCACACCATCCGCAAGGAACTGAAGCTGGTGCCG
Organism: Citromicrobium bathyomarinum; assembly: GCA_001306305.2. Taxonomy (NCBI): domain Bacteria; kingdom Pseudomonadati; phylum Pseudomonadota; class Alphaproteobacteria; order Sphingomonadales; family Sphingomonadaceae; genus Citromicrobium; species Citromicrobium bathyomarinum. The sequence continues at coordinate 3,055,520 of CP155577.1, read as the reverse complement.
CCTGCCGAAGAGCCACTGAAGGACGCTGTCGAAGTCCAGCTGGACGCGCCGATCCTCGGCACCAATGACAAGCCGCAAACGCGCATGGTTCGCGGAGAGAGCATCCCGGTGACCGTGCGCCACGCGATTCGCATCGCACTCAACAACCACCCCACCGGCTGGGGGGCGGTCGTCCTCGACCAAAGCGGTCGGCTGCGTGGGCCGGTGGCACGAGAGGAGATGATCGATCGCGGCGCGCTGATCAGCCAGCTGGGCGAAGAAGGGCCGGTGCATCTGGAGTTCGATGACATCAAGTTGATCGAGGACTGCGTGCACCAGCACTCCGACATCGCAACGCTGGGTGCGGTGCGCCGCGCTATGCGCCCGGCGGCTAGCGAAAGTGGCGAAGAGGTCGCCGCAAAGGAAGCCTAAGGCCCGTCTAAGGGGCCGCTTAACCAGTGATTAGGTGGCCCCTCAACAGCGCGCTCCGGCACCCGACCGCCCGGCCCGCAGTGCTCCAGACAGTCTTGTCAAACGCTCCAGAAGGTTTTGACCGGCTACAACGTGCGTGCGGGCGCGATACATTGCGCGACACGAAAAATGCGATCCTGAACGGCCCTATGCGCCTTGCGTTCATATTGAGCGGCATAAATATGAATGCATGCCCGGTGGTGGGCATTGTTCAGGAGTGACCGGAATGTAGCCGGTCAAAACCTTCTGGAGCGTTTGACAAGACTGTCTGGAGCACTGCGGACCGGGCGGTCGAGTACCGGAGCGCGCTGTTGAGGGGCCACCTAATCACTAGTTAAGCGGCCCCTTAGACTGGCCTTAGGCCTCCTTTGCGGCGACCTCTTCCCCACTTTCGCTAGCCGCCGGGCGCATCGCGCGGCGCACCGCACCCAGCGTTGCGATGTCGGAGTGCTGGTGCACGCAGTCTTCGATCAGCTTGATGTCGTCGGTTTCTAGCTGCACCGGCCCATCTTCGCCCAGCAGGCTTATCAGCGCGCCGCGATGGATCATCTCTTCTCGTGCCACCGGCCCGCGCAGCCGACCGCTCTGATCGAGGACGACGGCTCCCCAGCCGGTGGAATGATTGTTGAGCGCAACGCGAATCGCGTGGCGCACGGTCACCGGGACGCTCTCTCCGCGAACCTTGCGCGTCTGCGGCTTGTCGTTAGTGTCGAGGATCGGCGCGTCTAGGTGGACTTCGACAGCGTCATTGAGGGGCTCTTCGGCAGGCGGCACCAGCTTCAGTTCTTTGCGAATGGTGTGGGCCAGCAGCGGGCTCCACTGCGCCAATACGGCCTCTTCGATCAGGCCGGTCGCCTTGGTGTCCAGACTGACCGGCTTTGTGCCGCGCAGCCGGTCGAGCAGATCCACACGCCGCAGGGCCTTGCCCTTCGATTCACCGGGCGGGGATTTCTGGTTGAGCGCAACCTTGACCAGCCAGCGCAGATCGACCGGGACTTCTTCGGGGTCTTCGCGCGGATCGTCCGCCGCCTCTTCGCGGACGACGGCCTCCCCATCGAAACCCAGCATGGGCTTCATGAGATCGACCCGCAGCGGCGCGTCCTCTTTCTTCTTGCTTGGATTCTTGGCCATGATGGAACGTCCTTTCAGGTTTCGGTTCAGAGGGGGGTGGGTTCGAGATCGTCGAAATCGGGGGCCTCGGGCGGCTCCCACGGTTTCGGCAGCGGAGCGGCGCGCGGATCTACGTATTCGAGCGCTGCGGCAAATGCCTGCCGAAGATCGTCAGCCTCGGCGTTAGTGAAGGCGAGCAGCGGCTCCAGCGCATCGGGGTCGCCGGTGCGCATCACTTCCTTGCGGGCCTGTCGCACAGCATCTTCCCAGCCGTCGGCATCGATCACAGTCGAGATCACGCCTTCTACATGAAAGAGGTTCTTGCCGAGGTCAGTCTCACCGGCTTTGGCACCTTCACCGATCACAACGCAGTGCTTGCCTGCGATCACGTCGAGACAGGCTTGGTCGCCGATGATCAGGGTGTTGATGTACATCGCATCTTCTCCTCGTGGTGTGGGAAAGGCAGGCTTGGTGTCGTCAGTCATCGCGAGGGCCTCGCGCGCAGGAGGTGGAGCGTTTCGACCGTCGCCCGGCGCACATCGTCGGCAGGCACCTGGGCGATCTCGCACAGCGGCTCCAGCGCGACCGGCGCGCCGTGAAACGGGATTTCCTCGCGCGCCTCATGCACGGCATCGCGCCAGTGCTCGGACCGCACGTGAACCGAGCACACCCCGGCGACGTGAAAGAGGTTATCGCCAAGGTCTTCACGATCGAGCAGCATGCAATCGCCGATGACTACGCAATTGCTGCCCGTCGTTCCGGGGCCGAAGCTCGCGGCGCTGATGATGATGCAGTTGACCATCGGATCAGGCCGCCAACAGCGCGAGAAGGTCGGCGGCATTTGCGGCCAGATCGTTCAGCTCATTGGCGTTCGCGGCGAGGCTGTTCAGCTCGGTCGCATTGCTCGCCAGCGTGTTCAGATCTTGCAGCCTCGTCTTGCTGAAGCTCTCGCCGCAGACGGTGAAGTTGTCGTTCGACGCGCTGCCGAGGATGATCTCGTTGTCGTTCGCGGCATCGACTCCCTTGCCGATGACGATGACGTTGACCACGTCCGCCTTCTGGCCAGCGCCTGCGCCCGAACCGGAGCCGATGAAGATGCTGTTCGTGCCCAGCGTGACTGCGCTGGCAGAAAGGTCGCCCAGCGCCACGATGTCGCTGCCCACAGCCTGCATGACCGCGCGCTGACCGATCCCCAGCACCCGGTCGCCAGCCTCGACTGCACCAAGGTTGGCTTCGATGTCGACGCCAGGCGCATCGGGGAAGCCGCCCGCCCATTCGCCGATCAGGATGACGTGCTCGCCGTTCTTGCGGTGGCGTGCGGCGGCGCGGCCCTGGATGACCACGCCATCACCGGTCTGCATCAGCTCGGCAACCACGTAGCCGCCGAAGACCCCGCCATCGCCCTGGTACTGCCAAGCCGCGCTGTCGCCGAAGGCGGACACGTTGTTGCTGGTAACGCCGTGCTCCTGCGAGCGGTAGCCCATGATGGTGAAGCCGACGCCCGTGGTGCGCTTGTTCAGGGCTAGCACGCCCCACACGACGCTATCCTTGATGTCGATGCTTTCCTGCATCGCTCGATTGCCGCCCGCGACGACGCCGTTAGAGCCTTCGTGGTTCGGAAGGCACAGATCGCCGAGCGCGAGGATATTGGTCGAGCCGGTCGAAAGGCCGAGTGCGCCTTCGCCGACGCCCAGACAGCCAAGATTACCGGGGTTGAGGTTGCCCGCATTGGCGGCGAACCACGTCCGCGCAGCCGGTAGCCCGCGCATTGCGGCCATATCGAACATGCGCAGTTCGGTGATCTGATTGTCACCCAGCGCGACCTGATTTTCCCGCGTACCGCGCGCGCTCGCGCCGATCACGATGATGTTGTTGTAGCCCGCATCGCGCGCTTGATCGGTGATGTTGGCATCCCAGCCGTAGACGGTGATCGCGTCATTGTTCACCGCGTTGGAGCCCGCGCCGGTACCACCCCCGGTGAAGCGCACGCCATCGATGAGATTGCCGCCGCAATTGAAGCCATCGGCGACCGCTTCATCTCCTCGGAAATAGCGCAGCGCGAACGCACCGGTCACGGTTACTCGCGAAGAGACTCCAGCATATTCGCCCTGCGCATACGCCCCTAGGCGCACACTGTAATCGCCCCCGGTGATCAGTATGCCGGAGGCGAAGGCCATTTCTAGGTTGTAGCTGCCATCCGGGTTTCCCCGCCCCGAGGCGCGGCCATAGCGGGTATTGCCGATCCCGCCCATCAGGTCGCGCGAGGCTTCCAGCGCGCTTGCGGTGTTGTCCGTGCCTGTGACGTTGTCATTGCCCGCCCCCATGGAGAAGGCGTTGCCGTCAGGGTCGAGCCGCACCAATTCGGCGATCGAAGTGGCCCATTCCTTGGCGCTCTTCGTTCCGGCACCGCCGGGCTCGGTGCCCTCGGACCAAGCTGCCGCCACGCCTGCCGCTTCTTGCGCCAGCGAAGCCTGGGCAGCAGCGTCTGCGATGCCGAGCCCGCTGAGCAATTCGAGCCGCGTGGTCTCATTGATCGGGTCACCGTTCAGGGTGATGGTCATCTCAGAAGTCCTTCTCGAATGTGCCGGATTGGGTTGAACCGTCGATGCCGAGCACGCCGCTCTGCATGGTGCCTGCGAACTCGATCAGCTGGACCGGGTAGGCTGCGCGCAGCTGCCCGAAGGCGGTCTCTTCGCTCAGAGCAGCCGGGTCGCGCAGGGCGAGGAAAGTCACCCCGATTCCGGCTGGCTTGCCCTTGCGAAAAACGACTTCCGCCCCGCCGCCATCTTCCAGGCAGCGCGGCAGTTCGTACTGGGCGAGCTGCCCCTCAGCGTAGGCCGACGGGCCGCGCACCAGCACGGCAAAGGGCACGGGGTTGCGCATACGCGGGACCAGCCCGATCGTGCGGATGCCGACCGCCTCCAGATCGGGCCGCGTGCGGGTGACGGCGTTGCCGCCCATCGCGATGGCATACTGTTCCAGCGTCAGGTCCAGCACGCGCGCCCTCACGCGCAGGCCGCCCATCGTGGTGAAGCCGAAGCCCGCGCCCATCGTGCCAGCGGGTTGCGTGGTGGAGAACTGGCGCTGGTGCTGCACCGCCACGCCGTCTTCGGAATAGCTGCGCGCACCCCGCTTGCCGAGCAGCTGCCAGCCCGCGCCCGGTGCCTGCGAAGGCGCGGGGAAAGCGGTGCCGTAGGGCGCAGTCCAGATCGTGTAGGGCGCGGTGATGATTTCGGCGGGTCCCATCAGGCTGCCCCTTCCAGTGTGCTGAGCCGACCGAGGATGTCGTCGATCGTCGCGCCGTCGTAGCCGCCCACATTGGCGCTCAGCGTGCCGCTGGTAACCGGGCCAAGCACGCGGCGCGGTGTTGGAAAGCCGTCGACGATGTAGCGGATCGAGGCCTCGTATTGCGTCTGGTCCGCGACGGGGGAGATGAGCAGCGCGGTGGTCTCTCGGCTGTAATCGCCGTGACTGTTCCACTCGGTTTCGCCGAACTCCCGATAATCCACCCTGATCAGCGAGGCGGCGGAGCTGTCGATCGCGCCGGTGATGCGCAGCGCGGGAGTCGAACCTCCGGGGCCTTCGATTGCGATCCCCGCCAGCGTCCAGGCGGTCTCGCCGGGCGCGAGCAGATCGCCGGGCGATGGCTGCTGCACGCCCACCGCCGTATCTTCCGGCGTCGCGGTATCGGCGAAGGCGTTGGCATCGATCTCTCGCAGGGTCAGCTGGTGCCGCCAGCCTTCGTCCGATCCCCAGGCATCCACACGGAAGGTCTTCGTCGCGCCGCCGAAATAGCGATCGCTCTGCCACGTCACCCAGTCGCCTTCCTCGATCGCGGCGAACCGGGGCGGCAGGGTGACCTGCGCGCGACCGAACAGCCTGCCCAGACGGCGCACGATCTCGGTCACCCGCGTGGCCTGCGCGTAATAAGGCACCATCGGCAATCTGAGACGCTGCTCACGCGGGCCACCATCGGCGATCAGATCGGCCTGGACGCGCGCGGGCGGGGTAGAGCGTTCGATCCAGCGCTGCGCGGGGTCGACGAACGTCGCAACCACGGTGTTCACCCAGCCATCATCGCCCCGGCTGAGAATGTCCGACCAGCTGCGCTTGGTCCCCACCACCATGTCCGCATCGGTGAAGTGCGCCACCGGAGCCTTCGCCGCACCCGGATCAATCTCGACCGCACCCTGCGGCTGGATGATCACGCCCGCGCAGGCGGCGGCGATCTCTTCTTCGACCGACAGGTGCGTCTCGCCACCGCTGATCAACGCGCCGATGCGATAGCGCGGCGCACCGCCGACCAGCTCGTCGCAGATATTGGCGCGCGCGAAGACGTTCTGCGGCGGTGCCTCGATCGCGGAGAGCCCGCGCCCGACCAGCAGCATCTCGGGCTGGTCCACCTTGTCGCCTGCGTAGATCCCGCGCGCCCAGTTATAGCGGGCGACGATCGGGTTCTCGCTCCAAGTCCAGGTGGAGGGATCATTGCGCCGGTGGGTGCCGCTGCCGCCCACCGTGTCGTCTTTGCGCGCGTCGTAGCAGCGCATCCCGCGCACCACCCAGCGGAAGCGCGGGCGGCCACCGGGAAAGATTGCCGCAGCATCCTCGTCGGCCTGATCGTCGGCCTTGTAGGCGACCACCACGTAGGCCACGCCGCGACCGCGATCATTCGCCGTCCATCCCGGTCCGTGGTCGAGCAGGATCTGCGGCACCTCCTGATCCCACCGGCCATCGCGCCAGTAGACCTCAAGCTGTCCATTGAAACCGGGCACCGGCCCATCGCCGGTGAAGGTGCGGTAGCTATCGTCGACGAAGAAGCCCGGCAGGCCGTCACAGCGATGATCAGCCAAGGCGATCACCAGCACTTCCCAATCCGTGCCGTATTCGCCGCCGAAGTTGAACGCGTCGACCAGGCTCCCGGCAACGGCGACCCGGCCCACAATCGCTTCACGGTAGATCTCGCCGATCTGGAGGGTCGCGGCGGCTGCCGTGCGATCGCCGCCCTTGAACGACGGTGTCAGCAGCGCGCCGCCCACCATCGAGACGCCCGCCAGGATCAGCGACCAGTTGCCGGTGATGGCACCCGCCACTGCGAGGCCGATTCCGACGATCGTCTGGATCACCTTACTCACTGGCGGCCTCCCCTGCTGGCAGGGCCGACCAAGCGCGCACCATCGCGCTGCGCGGCAGCCGCTCCTGCCGCAGCTCGCCGGGGCCGGAGAGCAATTCGCCCTCGACGATCATCAGCCGCACGCCGAACGCGCGATCGGCCAGCCCGGCAATGTCGCCACGCTGCGCCAGTGCGGGCGCGATCGGCACCAGCCGCGCATCCAGCGCTGCGGTCAGCCCGCCCAGCTGGCGAGCAACGGCCAACGCTTCCGCTCGGGTCGACCAGCCCGGTAGATCGGCCAGATGGTCGATCCCGGTCTGTGCGTGCACGCCGCCCAGCGCGTAGCTGACACAGCAGCCGCCTCGCCCCCAGCTGTGGGGCTGGAAACGGTGCGCCGCGATCCAGTGCATCAGCGCGGGGATGTCGCGGTTGATCGTCATCGCTGCACCAGCCTGCCACCGCCGCCGCCGCCGCTCCTGCCACCACCACCCAGCACGCTGCCCGCGCGATCGGCCCGGCGACCGCCCCAGTAGAGCTTCTTCTCGCCCGCGTAGGCGACGTTCTTGAAGAAGCCGTCGTTCGGATCGATCAGCCGCTGGTCCGCATCCGACCGCATCCGCGCGCCCCGCCGTCCGGAGCTGCGCGCCGGGGTCTCGATCGTCGCGGTGATCTTCGCGGTACCGCCGATCTCTTCCTCGCGCGGCAGCGTGTCGAGGTGGCCGCGCCCCCAGACATCGTAGCCGAGCATCTGGGTGCCGCTCGAATTCCAGATCGTGCGCCACAGGGTGACCGGCGCACCGGCCACTTCGCTCGCGTCCAGCAGCTCCAGCACTTCCGGCTCGATGCCCGACAGCACCAGCGTGATCGACTGCGCCTGCCCGCCCAGCGCGCCGCCCGCCACCTGCACCAGCGTGCGATCGCGTAGCGGCTCGAAGGTGCGCCCGTCGAAGGTGATCTCGCGATAGCCGCCCCACACGCACAGCACCGGATCGGACGCGATCTCGACCGCGCCGACGACGATCGGATCGCCGCGCTCCAGCGCGGCCAGGGCGGCAGGTGCGATCGACTTCATGGCCGCAGGTCCTGAATGCCGACGATGGTGCCGCTGCTCATCGTCCCGGCCTCACCCACGGGAGCGAGGTCGGTCTCCTCTGGCACCTGCTGCATCACGCACAGCGGATCGTCGAAATGGGCGATCGCTCCGGCAGGGACCAGCTCGGTATCCAGCGGCGGCTCGGCGATGACGCTCACTTCGCCGCCTTCATCGGCGATGGCCGAGGTAACGCAGCGCGCTACCGTGCGTCGTTCGAAGGTGCCCGCCGCCGCGCCATCCGCATCCCACTTGAAGCCGATCAGGTCGCGCGGCGTCAGCACGAAGCCTGCGGGCAACCCGCTCAGCGTGATCGTGGCATCGCCGTCCGCGTCCACCGTCTGGCTCCACCCGGTCGCGGCACCGTCGAACGCGCCGCCGCCCGCCCGCGCCAGGCTCAACATGCCGTAAGCGTGGGCGACCGGGCGCGGGCGCGCACTGTCGCCGCAATAGAACCGGCGAATGCGCCCCCGCAGCCGATCAATGAACGCGCTCCACAGATCCGCGCTGACCGGGTCGATCCGGTCGAGTTCCAGCCTGACGCCCCACACCGGGAACCCGGCCTGCACGCCGCCCTGCCGTCCGCTCGCCTCCGGCGCGCCGTAATCGACCCGCTGGATCTCCAGCTTGACGCGGGCGATCCCGCTGGGGGTTTCGGGCAGAGGCAGGATCATGCCGCGCCTCCTGCGAGGAAACGCCGCTCCTGCGCATCGCGCACGGTGCCGACGATCGTCGAGGGCAGATCACGCTCCATCCGGTCGAGCCGCGAATTGAGCCGCGCGATCGCCGCGGAATCCGCTCCCGTCGCATCGACCGGCATGTTGAAGGTGAACTGGTCGCCGCCGTTCTGCTGCGCGCCGCCCCGGCCAAGCGCGCGGCGACTGTCGGAGTTGGACATGATGCCAAGGCCACCCGGCGCGGCGAAGGCCAGCTCCGGCCCCGCTTCTCCGACGATGCCGAACTGCCCTGTCGGGATCGTCCCGCCATCCGCAAACAGACCTGCGAAGCCTGACAGGAGCTTGGACAGGAAGCCGCCACTGCGCTCACCACCATCGCCCGCCGCGCCGAAGATGAAGTTGGCGATCGGCGCGACGATCATCTGCTGCATCGCGATCCGCAGAAGGTCGGCGATGATCTGCTCGGTCATCGAGTGGAAGAGGTCGCCCATCGACTTGAAGGCATCGCCCACCGACCGGGCGTTCATCAGCATGTCGACCAGCCCGTCGTTCAACGTCTCCAGCCCGCCGATCGCGATCCCGTCGATCGCCTCGTTGATCTGCTCGGGCGTCTTGTTGAGGTCGCGCAGGTAGCGATCGACCGTGGTCCCGTTGGCGCGGGCAACTTCCTCGCGCCGGCCCGCTGCGGTCGCGCGCTGGGCATCGAGCGCGATCTGCGCCACGGCCTTCGCGTTGTCGTCCGCCACCTTGCTGTCGAGGATCTGCTGAAGCTTCTGCTCCAGATAGCGTTCATCCGCCTCCAGCAGCTTGAGCGCGATGGCCTTGCGCTCCGCCTCGGTGTCGGCCAGCGACAGCTGCACCTGAAGCGCCTCGGTCTCTGCCTCGAACCGGGCCTGCGCCAGCGCGGCGATCTCGCGCTCGATCTCCGCAGCGTAGGCGCGCTGGTCGAGCTGACCTTGCAGGCCGGTGTTCTGGCCCACCACGATCGTGCCGTCCGGATCGTCGGGCGTTTCCTTGCCCAACAGCTCCTCAACCCGCTTGCGCAGCGCTTCCTTCTGCGTCTCGCTGAGCTTGCTCGCCTCGATCTCGGCCAGCCGCTGGTCACGCTCCAGCGTCAGCAGCTCCGCCTGGATGTCCGCGCGTTCTTCGGCGGTAGTCGCCAGCTGAAGCTTCGCCTGCAAGGTCTCGCGCTGGAGCTGTACGTCCTCGCCCTCAAATCGGGATTGCAGCTCGGCGAGGGTCGGCCCCTTCGGCGTGCGCGGGGTGCGGGAGCGGGTCTTCTTCGCGTCGGGCCGGTTTAGGAAGCCCTCAAGCGCGTCCTTATCGCCGCTTAAGGCGGCCTCTAGGTCCTCGTAAACTTCGACATTGACCTGTTCGAGATCGAGGCTGGTGATCGTGGAAAGCAGCTGACCCAACTTGTCACCCGAGACCGACCCTTCCAGCGCCTGTAGCTGCTTTCGTGCCGCCTGGGGCGAGAGGGTGCCATCCAGCACGCCCTGGGCAATCTTCGCGGTGGGCGTGGAGCTGCGCTGAAGGCCCACGATCCCACGCGCGCCCAGCTTCGGCACCGGAATGCCCGCGACCGTCATAATGCCGCCCTTTTGCTCCGCCGCGTCCTTCAGTGTCTTGCGCAGTTCCTGCACGTTTTCACGAGCCTGCATTTGCCCCGCAGCAGCCTTCGCCTCGGCTAATCTCCACAGCGCGCTGGTCTGATCCTTGATCTTGCCGGTGGTCAGGTCGATCACGCTGCCCAGGATGCCCTGCGCATCGCCCATCGCGTGGCTGGAGAACTCGACCGCCTCCATCGCCTTCTCGGCTTCGAAGAGCTTGCCGATGAACGGCGCGAGGACGATCACGCCCGCCGTGATCGCCATGCCCCACGGCCCGCCAAGGAACGCGGCGAACTTGCTTGCCCCTCCGGTCGCCAGTTGGATCGCCTGCGTGACCTGCCCGATCTGCGAGGCGAAGATCTGAGTGGGCCGCGCGCCCATCGAATACATCGTCGCAATGTCGCCGATCTGGAAGCTGAGCTGCTGCATCCCGGCCTTCTGGGCAGCCGACGATGCCACCACCTTCGTGCCGCCCTGCTGGAAGCTGTCTCCCATCTTGGAGGCTTTGGCCCCCGTGTCGGTCAGCTCATTGCCAAGGCGGTCGGCCTGCCCACGCGTCTGGTCGAGCTGGCCGCCCAGCTTCTTCGCGCGGCCCTCTGCCTTGTCGACGCCAGAGTTGAACTGCGCATCGTCCGTGCGCAGCGTCAGCAGGGCATCGCCGAGGTTCTCAGACATTTCCGTCGCCTACCGCTTCGCTGCTTGAGGCGGGGCCGGGCTCCGCCTTGGGAGGGCTCACGCGGATGCCGATGCCCGCGCCAGCGATGTCGCGCCGCGTGGCCGCCTTGGCGCGGCGGGGGCCGCGTGCGACGTTGGTCAGCTCCTCCAGCAGATCGCGCTTCACGTCTTCGTCGAGCGTGCCGCTGCCCAGCGCCACGTCTTGGGCACGCGCAAGGCGCTCACGCGCGTCGAGGCGCGGCATCATCGTCACGAACGCGCGAACCAGCCCGATCGGAGTGCTTTCCAGCCATTCGAGAGGGCTGCCACCAAAGAACCGAACCAGCCGGGGGAGCTGCTCGCCCCAATCGATCCGAGCGCGCTCTCCATCTCCGGAGTCCACGTCCCCGCCGCCTTGTGCATCGCTCCCGACACGGCGACGGCCCGCCGCATCAGGAGCGCGGTAAAAACGTCCACCACCGACCAGCGCTGCGCGCCGCTCAGCTTGGCGAAGACCTCTTCGGGCAGATCGATCACCGCGCCCCGCACGATCGTATTGACCAGCTCCGCCAGCTCGGCAGAGCGGGTGTCCTGCGCCTCCTCGTCTTGGCCGGGGTCCGCCTTTTGCAGCGCCTGCACGCGATCGACCCAGCGCACGAAGCGGTGGCTCTCGATCACGCTCAGCTCGTCGGGCGATCGGATGAAATACCGCTGGCCGTCGATCGCAATGAAATTGCGCGTGGTCAGCGTGTCGAGGTCGAGCAGCGGCGCGGGGCTGGCCTGATCCATGATCGGCTCTCCGGTCTAGAGGTCGGGTGGATCAGGCGAGCGCGGCGGCGTTGCCAGCGAGGATGTAGCCGAAGCGTTCGTCTTCGCTCACGCCTTCGCTCAGGTCTTCCAGCGCGGTCATCTCCAGCCGCAGCGAAGCGCCGGTCCCGCCCTTCTTGAACACCGGTTCCGGGCTGCCGCTGTCGTAGCAGCGCGGCACACAGTACTGGAGCGGGAACGCCTCGTCGTAGGGCGACAGGCCCCGCGCGATCAGCGCGAATTCACGCGTGCGGCCCACGCTCTGCGAAAGGCCGATCTTCTTGAACCCCATCGAGCCCGAACCCGCCGCCGTGGTGGTGATCGGATTGCCGTTGAGGACGTGGCTGTAGGCCTCCAGGCTGAGATCGAGGATATTGACCCGGAACATCAGGTCTTCTTCGTCGAGGCTCGCCTTGACCGGGCCGGTGGCGCCGTCTGTGCGGACCTTGGAGAACGTCTTCGAGTGGCTGACGGTCACCCCGCCGACTTCGTAGGACCGGGTTCCGTTGGTGCCCAGCAGCGTCCAGCCCGCGCCGGGCGATTCGTCCAGCGTGGGGAACGCGGTGCCGACATCGGCGATGTACACCGTCAGCGGGGCGCAGATGATTTCGAAGGGAGTCATGGCGAAGGTCTCCTAGGGTTGGACTTGGGTGAGGCCGTGCAGGGCCTGAAAAGACTGGAAGTGACGCGGCCATTCGGTGCCCGGCTCGCGGCCCTGGGCAGAGCCGCCCGCCGGGTTGACCCAGTGGATCAGGACGCCGCCGTAGATCCCACGCTTGAGGCGGCGCAGCGCGAGCGCGGCGGTGCGCATGATCGTCGCGGCCTCGCGCGGGGTTGCGCCGAAGGTGAACAGGTCGATCCGCTGGGTGTCGTGGTCGTTCTCGCTCTCGGCGGTGAGCGAGACGCCGCCGCTCGCCTTCAGCACGATCGCGCCGCGCGGCATGGCGGCGGTCTCGTCGGCAGGCAGCTCGCCCGCGAAGACGCGCCCGGCCACCTCTGCGGTGACGGTGCCCTGGTTGAGCAGGTAGGCGAGCAGGCCCGCTTCCAGATCGGCCGGCTCGCTCATCGCGCGGCCTCCCCGTCGGCGTCGAAAGCGCGCCGGATCATCTCGGGCAGCTTGGGATAATTGCGATCGGCAGCCGGGCGCAGCGCGGGGCGCGGCGGGATCACCACCCGCTTGACGAAGCGCACGCTGCCATCGGGCTGCGGGATCGCCAGCGCCTTCGCCTTCACCGGCACGATCGTCGCGCCCAGCTCCTGCGCCAGCGCGTATTTGACGCCCTGCGATCCCCACGTGCCCGCGACCCCGGTGCCTTCCGGATGCGCGCCCTCGGCAATATCGTAGCTGCCTTCCAGCACGCCGGTCTGGTTCTGCCAGGGATGGTTCGCCTTCGCGTCCTGGACGCACAGCGCCATCGTGCCGTTGACGCCCCTGATCTGCGCGCGCTTCATCTTCGCGCTGAGCGCATCGCCGTTCCATTTGAGGGACTGCTCGGCCATCACCAGACGCTCCCGAGCAGCCAGGCGAAACCAGCGAAGGCAAAAAGCAGACCGTAAGCCGCACATGCGCAGCCGATCATTTCCCGGCGAGCAGCGCGATGCATCCGCCTTCTGATCTGCTCTCCACGCCAGTCGTGTTTCTCCGGAGGGATCACCATCACCCGATCCTCTGAAGCGCGGCTTCGATGTGCGTGTGCTTGAACTGCGGCGGGCCTTCGATCTTCAGCCGACCGGGGATCAGGACGGTGCCTTTGCGGTCGCTGATCGCGGTGATGACATCGCCCTCGGCAACGTCCGCGCCCTTCGCGAACATCACGCGCGCGTCCTCGATCATCGCAGTCTTACCCCCGTCCGCCAGCTCGCGGCTCGCCTTCGACCAGGCGAAGCACGGCAGCGCCTCGTGCAGCGTCTCGAACTGCGGTGCGGGCTTGCCGCCCCAGGCATCCTTGCCCGTCGCCTGATCGCGCTCGATCGCGGCGCGCATGGTGAGCCGCTGCGCGATCATCGCGGACGCCTGCGAAGGCCGAGTATGAGATCGACAATCATCCCGAGGAGGAGCAGCACCGCAGCCAACGGCCAGATGATCGCAATGACGATCGCCGCCGACCACGTGCTCGCCTGATAGTGATCCCACGGAGCACTAAGAAAGAGCACAATTGCCGCACCGAGCAGGTAGAGGATCGAGAGCGCGATCAAGCCATCACCATCCCGCGCCGGTCTTCCAGCGTCTTCAGGATCGCCTCGCGATCGGCGGCGATGTCGCCCGAGAGGGTGAACGAATAATCGCCCGCCTTCTCGCTCTTCAGCCCGCCGCGATAGGAGAGGTCGAGCTGGATCAGCTTGATCGTCGCCTCCTCGCGCGCGGCGGCGTTGGCCTGCGGCGTGTAGGTCACCTCGACCAGCGGAGCCCAGTAGTGCGATCCGTTCGGGCCGCTGGTCAGACGCAGCAGCGTGCGGCCATCGTGCAGCAGCTCGAAATCGTCAGCGTCCAGCGTGGTGCGATCGCCATCCGCCCCGGAGTTGCCCGGATTGCGTTCGACGATTGTGATCGGCTGCGCGGCGTCGGCAGGCCTGACCAGGCGCAGATGGCGCATCGCGCTCGATGCCGGTTCACCCGGATCGCCGATCTTGACCGTCGTCTCCCCGATCGGGCCGAAACGCCCGTCAAGCTCGGCGGTGATCGCATCGATCATCGCTTGCAGCTCGGCGTCCGGCAGATCGCTTGCCGCGCGTTCCTTGACCCGATCGAGGAGCGACATCAGGCCGCTTCCTCTTCGCGCGCGGTGTCAGCCTCGGCAGCCGCCTCGGGCAGCGCTTCCTCGCGCACCAGAATGTCCTGGCCGGAATGAGCGGCGAACTCGCCGGTCGAATGCGGCTCCACCACGCCGAGCTGGCTGTACGCCTCGCCGCCGACCGGCTCGCCATCCTTCAGTGGAAAGGCGAGCACGGCGGCGCGATGATCGCCGGTGGAGACAGTGACCCGCGTCGTCATTCTTCTTCGTCCGTCGCGGCGGCTTCGTCATCGGTGGAGCCAACCAGAGCCTTGGCGGCAGCGATCGAGCTGCCCCAGTCGAAGGTGCTGGCCAGCCCCTCGATCTCGGGCCGGTTGGCGAGGTCGACGGCGGCAAGGCCCGCGACCCCGGCGATGCCTGCCCCGATCAGGGCCTTGGCGGTCGCCGGGCCGATCCCGTCGATGTCGGTCAGCTCGGGCGCTTTCGCCGTGCCTCCATCGGCGGCGTCGGCCTTGCCTTCGCCCAGCTTGATCACCTTGTCCTCCGGCACCTTCGCGGCCTTGTTCGGCGAAGGCGGCGCGCCCTTGTTCGGGGGCGTCGGTGCGGCCTTGTTCGGCGGAGGCGGCGCGCCCTTGTTCGGAGGCGGCGGCGCGGCCTTGGCTGCGCCCTTCGCGCTGGCCTTCTTGCCGCCGGGCAGCTGGCCGTCCTTCAGGCCGAACATCTCGCACGCCGATTCGGGGATGATCGTGCCCTCGTTGGCGTAGAGGATCGCCGCTTCATCGTGGCCTGCCGGGACGAGGGCCTGCCTGTCGGCGGTGAGGTAAAGCCGCTGGGCGGCGATCTGGTGCTTGGGCATTTTCGTGGTCTCCTGGTTGGACAAGGCGAACAGGGCGGCGCGCAGCAGCGGCGTCACTGGGTCTCGTAGAAGTCGACCAGCACGCCGCTGCCATCGAGCGCGCTGTCGAGCGTCACCGTGTTGGCGCTGAGCGTAGCGAGCGAGGTCGCCACCGTGGGCCGCGTGGCCTCGCGCACATTGTCGAGGAAGGCGGCGATCACCGTGTCGCGGTTCAGACGTACCGGCAGGCCGATCTTCGCGCCCAGGCCAATCCGGACCCGCTCGGTGTTGGCGGTGTCGTAGGGCGGCAGGGTGATTGCGGTGATCTCAGCGAAGGCGCGATTGCCCGCGACCAGCGTTGCGCCGTTGAGGGCGATCGTCTCGGTGATCGCGCCGCCGTCCAGATCGAAGCCTTCGACCACAACGTCGCCCGTGACGTTGGCATCGTTGCCTTTCACAGTGACGTTGCGCGCTACGTCGGGCTGCCCGTCGAAAGCGGTGGCGAGCACTTCGGTGTCCTCGGCAGCATCGAGCGCGGTGTCGGCGACTACGTCGGCATCGCCGCCAAGCGCGATCGCCGCTGCCTCGAACGTGCGGATGCGAACCTGCGAACCTGCGATTTTCATGTGAGTGTCTCCTGAAGCTCTGGGAGAGGCCTGGCCGCCGGGCAGGAAAGCCGGGCCTCACCGAGAGCCGGGACGGATCGGGGATCATCGACCCGCCCCGACTGGAACGGCGACCGGGCGGACGCGGCCCGATCGCCGAAGGCGGCTATTCGGTGAGGTTGACCTCGGAGAAGGCGCTCGGGCGATAGACCGGCAGCGCGGCGCGCATGTCGGCGCGCACGGTGCGCTTGCCCTCGGCGAACTGCGCGTTGACGTAGCCGACCTGAATGTCGATCCCGCGCCGTTCGACCAGCTCGATGTATTCGGGCATGAAACTGCCGACCAGGCCCTTGCCTTGGCCCATCGGCTCGTACTGGACGACGGGCAGACCCCACAGGCGATCCGGGCGGTCTTCGGTCGGAGCACCGTAGATGTATATCCCGTCCGCCGTGCGCTCCAGCCGGATGTCCTGCCAGTCGTAGGGGTGGATCAGGTTGTGCGTCGGCAGCGCGCGGCCTTCGACCCGGATCTTGGTCATCGCCTTGAAGAACGCGTCTGCCGGAGCATCCGCGCCGATCGCTTGGGTGAGAATGCCGGGCGTGTTGAAGATGCCGCGCAGGTTGGGCGCGCCGCCGTTGCCCATGCCGACCTGGAAGTCGAGGCGCTGGCGCAGGCTGAAGGGCAGGCGGTTGTTGATGTAGCCCTCGATCAGCGGAACGTCTTCGAACTGCTCGTCGGTCACCGGGATGCTGGTGGGGATCTTGCGCACGTCGCTGGTGCGTTCGGTGAAGGCGAAAGCGTCTTCCTTGAACGCCGCGCCCTCGGCGGTTTCCGCCGCCGCGTGCGTCCGGGTGGTTTCTTCCATGTACTTGACGGAAGTCTGGCCGGTGCGGTTGAGCGGAAGAATATCGACCAGCTGGATCGGGCGGGTCGGCATTTCGACGAAGCCCGGCATCCGCACGCTTTCCGGCGCGAAGCCCGCAGCGGTCGACATCAGCGCCTTGCTGCCGATCGTCTGCCCACGCGCGCCGCTCGCGATAAAGTCGGACGCCAGCGCCTTCTCGAACTGCATCGAGATACCCTCGGGGCAGCCTTCGGAGAGCCACTGCTTGAACGCCTTGGTCTCAACCGCCTGCGCGCCGAGCGACTTGAACTGGCCGACATTGGCCGGGCGGCCATCTGCACCGGCACCGGGCAGCGGGAAGTTGCGCATGCCCTTTTCGCGGGCTTCGTAGTTTTGCGCCGCCTTCTCCGCGCCGCGCAGCGTGTCGATGTGTTCGCCCAGCTCGTTGGCTTCGGCGTCGAGCTGCTGGAACTTCTCGGCCACCGCGACCGAGCCTTTTACTTCGCTGCCGAAGAAGGTGACCTTGCTGAAGTCCTTCTGACCATTGTCGGTCAATGCTTCCTTCAGCACCGTGCCCATGTTGTCCTGGATGGTGGCGAGCTTTTCCTCCGCCTGCTTGAGCGAGAGATCCTTGATACCGGCCATTGCGTTGTCTCCGTATGAATTACGAAGACCGCTTTGCCGATGGTGCCGAAGTGGAGGGACCCGGAACGCGTTCCTGTGGCCGGGGCGCGGCGCAGGTGGCGGGTTGCATCCGGACTAGAGCGATTGGCTTGATCTGGCAAACCCGATCGCGGAAACAGCGGAAATGTCGCTCCTGCTTTCAGCCGCCGCCCTTGCGATCGCCGTCTGCCCACCGCCGCCAGCGCGGCGCGAAACCTGCGTCCACGATGGCGATACGGTGTGGATCGATCGGGAGAAGATCAGGCTGCTGGAGATCGACGCGCCGGAGCTGGACGCGACCGACCCGGACGAACGCCGCCGGGCGATACTGGCACGCGCTCGCCTGGTCGCGCTGCTCGATGGCGAGGCGGTGATCATCCGCCGCGACGGCCACGACTGTTTCGGGCGAACGCTGGCGCGGATCGAAACGGCGCAGGGCGATGTCGGGCAGGCGCTGCTGCGGGAGGGGCTCGCCGAAGCGTACCGGGGCGAACGGCATCCCTGCGGCTGACCTGCGCACCATCAACGGACGCCTCCAATCCAAAACCCTGCTGAGAGCCATTTAAGGCGCGTTAAGGGGTGCCTCGGCGAACTTTCCGGGGCGTCCGTACCCTCGAAGCCGTTCTGGGGCTTCTGAGGGCGTCTCAGCCGATGAAGGCTTCGGCGCGCCGGATTGCATCGCGGGCGATGGCGTTGCCCGCCATCCGCTCGATCTCCGCCGCCGCCTTCGCCTCGGCCTCCGGATCGCGATTGGCCAGCGCGAGGACGGTGCCCAGGTTGGCGTGGATCTCGCCCAGCTGCTTCAGCCCGGTCGCGCTCAGCTTGGCCGGATCGGCATCGATCGTCGCCGCCATCACGCCCAGCTGCTGGGTGATCGTGCTGAAGTCGCCATCCTTCATCGCCGCCTTGAGGCCCTTCATGTCGACCGTGCGCGTCCCGCGACCAGCGCCGCGCACCACGGTCGAGACTTCGACCACGTCGAGCCGCTTGAGCACGCGCACGTCATCATCTCCGCGTTTGCGGTAGTCGAAGTCGAGCGTGTCGAAGCCGTAACTCCATTCCTGCACCGACTTGCCGTTGGCCAGATCGAACTTCAGCGCCGAATGCCATTCCTTGCCGGTCTGCGTGTCCAGATTGAGGTGCAGCTCAGCGTAGGCGGCATCGCCGTCCTCGAACACGCGCGCCTTGCCGAACGGCATGCCCCAGGCATTGTGCGCGGTCAGCAGCGGGCACCACTGATCGCCGCTCCAGCCGAATGCACCCTTTTCGTAGGTGTCGCCGTGGTGATCCACTTCGGAGAGGGTTGCGATCAGGGCGAGGCCCTTGCCGCTCTCGCCCATCTCGGTGACGGTCAGGCTCTTGGTTTGCATCGGGGGGTCCTCCTAAGGTCTGGATTGCTCGATCTGTTTGCCCGCCGCGTCGAACCAAGTCTCCGAGCCGAAGTCTCCGGTGTCGCAGTGATCGCAGAGATCGGTCTCGATCGCCGCCACGTTCGACGGCAAGCTCGGATCGACCCGGCGGTCATAGTCGCGCGATCGCTTGCAACAGCGGCAGGTCAGTTTGATCGCATCGGGCATGGCTAAAACTCTACGTGCGGCGCGAAGCTGAGCGTGCAGTTGGGCCGCATGTTGATGGTCATGGTCATCGCGTCTTCGTAGCTGACGATCGATCCGCTGCGCGCGATGTGCGCGGGCTCCGATCGATCCGGCCCCAGCCGCCCGTCGTAAACGATGAAGCGGCTGAAGCCGTTCGACCTGCCGTTCTCCAGCGTCGAGATATTCTGCGCGTGCTTGGTCTCGATCCGGGCGATCACCTTGGCGCGCGTGGCGGCATCCTTGAACGGCCCGCCCTCGATCATGTTGGCGATCCGGTTGGCCAGCGCGTTCACGCCTTCGCCTTCCGCGCGGCCCTCGGTCAGCGCCTTGAACAGCGCGGCGCGGGTCTGTTCGTCCAGGTCGATCAGCCCGGCGCGGGTGCCGCCTGCATCGATCACCTCCAGCATCCGCGCATCGGGCAGCATCGTGCCATAGCCTGACTGCTCGATCGCCTCGGCAACGTCGCGCGCGATCTGGACGTACTGGGCCTGGTACTTGGCGGAGAGCTGGCGATCCCACGCCTCGACGTTGAGCAGGTCGATGATCTCCTGCACCAGCCGATCGTTCGCGGCCTTGGTTTGCGGAGGACGCGCGGCCTTGGGGCCTAGCTCACGCGCTTCAAGCACTTGCAGCGCGACCCGCGCGGCCTCGTCTCCCCAGCCTTCGAACAGGGGCTTAAGGTCCTGCTCAAACGCCGCTGAGAGGCCGCTAAACGCCGCCTCATTCCGGGTTACGAACCGCTCGCCACGCGCGATCTCATCTTCGGTCGCGGTGCCCGCGCCCTCGGGCAGCCACGTCTCCGAATGCTTGACCTGGGCGGGCGGCAGAGCCTTTGCGCCTTTCGGTGCCGCCTGCGCAGCTGCTGGCTCGCCTGCCGTCCGCTCGCGCTCGCGCAGGCGACCAAGCCGGTCTTCCGGCTCGACCACGTAGTTGATCGGTCGCATGTAGAGCCGATGGCTGTCGTCTGCCGGGCGGCCCGTCTCGGTGAGGTAGTCGTGGAGCGTGATCGCCCCGGCCTGAAATTCCTTCAGCTTGCGGGCGCTCTGCTTGTCCTCGTCCTCTTGCAGGGCGAGCACGTCGTCCGTGTTCCAGTAAAGCTCGATCCTGCGCCCGCGCTGCGATTGCGCCCGCTGGAAGTCGGGCAGCAGGCTGCGCTGGAGTTCGTCGACCAGCTGGCGACCCAGCGGCAGCACACCGTTGTGCCAGGCGAGCTTGCGCAGCTCCTCCATCGTCGCGCCGACCTTCGTCTGCTCCAGCCCCGCACCGAAGCCGACCACGGCAGCCGGAATGCCCAGGCACGCGCAGACGCGCTCTTCGGCGCGGTTGGAGCCGTAGCTCAGGTTCATCTGCTCGGGATTGAAGCCGAAGCTCTGCACCTCGGTCTGCCCGCCCATCACCAGCACCTTGCCGCGATTGTCGCCGCCGTAGGCCTGGCTAAACCATGCCTTGGTCGCGCTGACATCCTCCGGCGTCGGCATCGCGCCGCCCTTGGGGCTGATCACCGTGCCGGGCACGCCCATATTGCGCAGCAGGCTGGCGATGAAGTTGCTGCTTTCGAGGTCGCTGAAGATCTCGCGCAGCACGCCCTGGAGCTTACTTAGGCCCTTCTTCATGTTGCGTGGGTTGATGCCGTCGCGGAAGTGAACCACGTCGTCCGGGTCCAGCAGCATCACGCCCGCGCCGGTGCCGGGCGTGTAGCGGTAGAACTGGATGAAGTCGCCGCCGTCGATCGGCGCGTGCGGCTCGATCATCCACCACGGCACCCACCACAGCTGCACCGGCTTGCCCGCCGCGTTCTTGACCTTGATCAGGTAGGCATTGCCATCGATCAGGAAGGACAGTGCGATCGCGCCCCACAACGCGATGTCGCCGTAGAACGGGTTCGGGTTGCGCATCAGCTCCAGCAGCTCGTGATCGTGCAGATCCTCGTGGCTGCCGTCCGCCTTGATCTCGCGCATCGCCAGCGTCGCTTCTGTGAGTGCACGCTGCAACCACATAACCGGTGCGGTGACGACGCTCGCGTCCAGCCCGTCTCCCACCTCGCTCGCATAATCGAACCGCGTGCGGCGCAGCAGCGAGGCGAACAGCGTGGCCTGCCCCGGATGGCGCATCTCGCGCACCGAATCGAGCATCCGCCCGAAGCCCGCGGCGATTCCCTTGGTCAGCGACTTCATGCCAGCAGCTCCCGCAACGCTTGGACCTGCGCAGGCGCCAGCCGGATGCGAGCGTCGGGCCGGGCCGGATCGGCCAGCGTCACCCGCCCGGTCTCGTCGATCTGCGCAAAGACGATCGTGTCGTCATGCCTGCCGAGATTGTGCGTGCCTTGCTTCATGCCGGAATCCAGTTTTCATCGAGATCGAGGGTGTCGCGCTGCTGCGCGATCGGCGCGGCGACCGGACGCCACGGCGCAGCCGTCTCGCCGCTGCCCGCGTGGATCGCCAGCGCCAGCGCCCAGAAGTGGTCCGCGTGGCCATCCGGCGTGCGCTCGGCGGTGAAGCGGATATTGCCCGCTGCGGTGGTGGTCTTCGTGACGCTGCGCAGATCGGCGCGGATCGCCGGATCGTAGGGAATGCGCAGCCGCTTGTCCTCCATCGCCCCGCGCACCGGGTAGGCCAGCGCTTCCTTGGCCTGCGCGGTGAAGCTGACATTCTCATAGCGGTACTTGCCGAACCGCGCCTGCGCATCGTCGCCCCAGCCGATGCCGAGCCCGGTGTAATCCTGCGCCACGCGGCCCCCACTGGCGAGCACCCGCTCGACCCAAGGCCACAGCACCTTCTCCTGCTCGCCCTTGGGCATGTTGCGCAGCGCTTCGACGTGGCGGGTGTAGAACACGTCGCCCAGCTTCTCGACCACCCACAGGACGGTGAGGTCCTTCTTTCGCCCGATGTCGATCCCGGCGTACAGCGTGCCGCCTTCGGTGACCGTCCAGGCGATGCCCTCGGCGTATTCCGCCGCGCCGATCTTGTCGTATTCGAGGAAGGCCGCATCATCGTCTGCCGGCTTGCACATGAACTCCTGCTGGAAGCTCTCTTCGTCGGCTGCGCCCTTGCGGATGAAGTCGAAATAGGCGGCCTCATCCATCGCGATCCGCTCGTCTTCCTCCGGCAGCGCCTGCTGGAGCTTGAACAGGAAGCCCTGGTCGAGCGCATTCTGCAAGGTGACCGTGTGCAGGCTGATCCCCTTCGGATTGCCCTTTTCTTTGATCTCGCGGACCAGCTGATTGAAGAAATTGTGGCTGCCACGGTGGGTCGAGATGATCTCCATCGCGCCGCCCCAGGTGATACCGGGAAAGGCGATCGCCCACAGCTTGCGCGGGTCCGGGTGCAGCGCGAACTCGTCGAGGATACGCCCGCCGCGCTTACCGGCCTGGGCGTTCGGGTTGGACGACATCGAGTTGATCCGGTGCCCGTTATCGAATCGCAGAACGTAGGAGGTCTGGCGCGCATCATTGTCGAGGATCTGCTCGCCCAGATCGTCGGCGGCGATCTGCATGTTGCCTGCCCAGAACTTGCAGTCCTCGAGAAAGAGCTGCGCCTGAATATCGTCGCGGCTGCTGACCCACTCGTCCAGCCGCGCGGTCGCCAGCGCGGTGCGCGAGACGGTGGCGTAGGCGGTCGCCCAGGACAGCCCGATCTGGCGGCTCTTCTCGATCAGCTTCAGCCGCGATCCGTCCGCGATCCACTTTGCCTGGTATGGCAGGAAGATCGCCTTTGGATCGGCCGGAATGACCTTGGCGTTGCCGCGCGGTGTCATCCGAGCCTCCCGCAATCCCAGTCGCACCACTCGGTGCCCGCCATCGAGCACTGACCATCCGGCATTAGGCCGCAGTCATCCCACTCGTCCTCGAACTCGGGCTCGTGATCTAGGGATTCGACGAAGAGGCGGTCAGGATCGCGTTCCATCACTTCGCCCCTGCGAATGCGCGGCGCATCTTCGCGCTGGCCCCGACCGGCAGGCCCGCATCGCCGTTGACTCGTTCTTCGCCCGTTCTCAATGGGGCGCGATGCGATCCCCTTTGGTGAACCGACCGCCGTCTGTTGCGACGGTGGGCCTGATGATCGAACATGGCATACGCGCGCGGGTCTGGTGCGACACCTGCAACGCCGCCTTCCGGGAGATCGATCTTGCCCGGGTTGCCGAAGTGAAGGGCCTCGACTTCGATCTGTGGGGCAAGGCGACCCCCTGCCGTCTGACGCCCGGGTGCAACGGCAGGAACCAGTTCTACCACAACGCGCGCGGCTACTTCTGTCCGATGCGGTAGGATGTCGCAGCTCACGGCTGCACCCCAAGCGCGGCGTTGATTGCCGCCATCGCCTCGGGCGAAACGCCCTTCTTCTTGCCCAGCTCGCCGATCTTCTTCGCGGCCTCCGCCTTCGCGGCCTGCACCTCACGCTCCAGCCGGTTGCGGTATTCCGCGCTCGCCTTCTGCGCGCCGACCGCGCCGGAGACCGCGCGGCTCAGCTCCATCAGCCCCTTCGGATCGGGCGTCTTGGTTTCGAGGATTTCGAACGCCGCCGCCTTGATCAGCTCCGACACCGCGATCGTCACGTCATCGGGCGTCTTCGGGTCCATCGAATGAACCAGCTCCGCGCCGATCGTCTGCGCCTCGTCCAGCTTGCGGAAGATCATCGCCTTGCGCACCGAATAGCGGTTGAAGGCGCTCTTGCTGATCGGCTCGATCGGCGGGTCGAGATCGTGCTCGGAATTGAGGTCGAGCAGCTTCTCGTTGAACTCGGCGTGGATCACGTTCTGCGGCAGCTTGCGCTCGCGCAGCTGTTCCAGCGCCCAGACGATCGCCTCCTCGGCGACATCGGGCAGCAGGTCGATCGACGATAGCCGACCGCGACCCTGGCGGGCGCGCCCGCTCATTCGGCCTCGCTCGGTCGCGCCACGCCGCCCAGCACGCTGCGCTCTTCGATATGGTCACGCCCGGCGCGCGCGATGCGGGCGACCATCGTGCCGCCCGGTGCGAACAGCTCGACCGCGCCGACCGCTTCCAGCTTGCGCAGCTGGGTTTCGATCCAGTCGCGATCGCGGCGATACCCGAAACTGTCGAGCACGCGCTTGAGCATCACAATCGAGAGCTGCCCGTCATTCTGCTCGGCCAGCTGCTGGAGAATGCGCAGCCGCGCCTCTGCGGCGATGGCTGCGGCGAGGTCGTTCTTGAAGCTCATCCCTGCATCCCCTTGGGCACGAGGACTTGGTAGATCAGGTCGAGCTGCCGCCTTTGGGCGGCCACGTCGGCCCGCAACGCCGCCAAGTACTCCGCCATCGTGTCCTGCCGCTTGTCCATTTCGCGCACGCGCGCCGCCGTCCCCTTCCCGGTAGAGGCGATGTCGCTCACCTGCCGTTCGATGCCGCTGACCTGCCTCTCGATCGCTTCGACGCGGGTCTGCTGTTCCTTGAACTGCTCGCTTAGTTTCTCGACGTCTTCCGCGCTTGCCGCCGCCTGCTCCAGCTTCTTGAGGCGTCGTCCATGCGCCACATGCTCCTGCCGGATGCCGCTCATCTCGTGCAGCAGCTTGCCGGTGCCGACTGGGTTGGCAGCGCCATTACGGCGGCTCAGCCAAACGATCGCCCCGAGGATGATCGCGATGATGACGAGTTCGAGGTAGGGGCCGATCATGTGTCCGTTCCGTTTTTGTCGATGCCGATCGCGCCGCGCGCCTTGCCGACAATGTCCTTGATAAAGTCGCGCATCTGGTCGCCCAGCAGCTCGATCAGCGAATAGCCGGAGAATCCGAGCCCGATCGCGATCACGAAGGCGAACAGCCAGCGCGGGCGGCTCTCGACGATCCACAGCTCGACCAGGATCAGCATGATCGCGGTGACCAGCAGGAACAGCGGCCAGCTCAGCGCGCTCTCGCTCTTGCGCGCCAGCGGGCGCGCCATGATCACGCCAAGGAAGCCGAGCACGCAGGTCACCAGCGGGATCGGCACGCCGCCGATCACCACCAGCATGGTGTCGGCCAGCTCCGGCGCGACTTCGGGCACCACGCTGGTCGCGGCCAGCGCAGGCACCCAGCCGAGCAGGAAGTGCGAGAAAGAGATTGGCTCGCTCACTCCGCAGGCTCCTCCGCGTTGCCGGAGAAGTCGATCAGCGCGGAGCTGGCGACCCACTGCTGGAGGGGGACGAGCTTGTCGGTGTTGGCCTGGGCTTCGGCGAGGACCCACGGAAGCTGCCGTAGAAGTCCGTCACAGTCGGCGGCTCCAAAAGCCTGGCATCGGGCGGTGAGATCGACGGGCTCTCCCGCGTAACCGCCGCCACTTCCACCCGCGAGGGCAGCGTCGGCTTCGGCTCGGGCGAGGCGGTCGCGCAGGCGCTCAGCAGCAGCAGCGCTGCCAGCAAGCCGGGCTTCGTAATCATCGGCGGTCCTTTCGTTGATGGCGGCAAACTCCGCCTCGACCCGCGCGATATTGGCGCGGTCGGCTTCGGCGGCGGCGATCTGCGCGGCTGAGACATCGGCGACGAAGGCGTTGAACTCTTTTTCCCAGCTCTCTGCCGAGGCCATCCAGTCGTCAGCATTCTTCGCTTCGCGATCCGCGCGGGAAGTCTCGCTCGCAAGATCGGCGCGCATGCTCGGATCGATCAGGAAGATGTGCGCCGCGCCCCACAGGACGAGAACCAGCAGCGGCCCGTTGCGCCAGTCGGAGAAGATCCAATTGAGCAGCCGTGAGGCGGCTCTCCGCAGCCACTTACCGACGCCTAAGAGGCCGCTTAGGATCGCGAGAGGATTCACTCCCCGCGCGCCTTGGCCAGCGCCGCGCGCACTTCGTCGCAGATGTCGATCTGCCGCGCGCTCGACCAGATCGGCTGAAGGCTGATCTTGCCGACCTTGTCGTAGATCGTGACCAGGCCGTCGCCTGTCCAAACGCCTTCGAAGAAGAGGGCGCGCTCGGCCTTCCGCCGCCCGATGATCTCGCGCGGCGTGACCCAGTTCATGTAATCGTGAAACGCTGCCTGACGCTCGCCCTTGAGGAAGCTCTTGACCCAGTTGGCCCGCCCGATCGCGCCGGTGTTCCAGTGAAACGAGAGCGCGGCAGTCAGTTCGGCTTCGCTGAGTTCGCGACCTTCAAACACTTCCAGAACCTCGGGCAGGTACTTGGTGCGCAGCAGCCATTCGTAGACCTCGATCGCACGCACGATCGAGGAGGGCTTGTCGATGTAGCGCTCGACCCGGTGCCCGCTTTCGCTGGTGACACCGAACCCCCACGTGAGGATGCCTCGGCTGTCCCGGTAAGTCTGGAGGATAAGACCTTCATGCTCGGCAATTTCGAGCATGGTACGTTCGGAGAGGAGCGGCTGTTGCATGCCGCCCGGATGCGGCAAATCCCGTTATGCCGGGACCCGGAACGTGTTCCGGTGGTCAGTCGTCGAAGAGGTCGGGCTCGCGATCTTTCAGGATGCGGGCACGCTTGCGCACTCCGCGTTCGCTGTATCGCGTGGCGAGCGCAATGTCACGCTGGGTGCGCCCTTCGGCCAGCAGACGGTCCACTTTCGCCCGCGTGGTCTCCTGGTGGCCGAAGGCCCCCAGCGGCAGATCGTATTCGAGGCCGCAGCGCCCGGCGGTCAGCTCGTCGCAGATCGCCTGCGCCTTCTCTTGGCCGACCGTCTTGACCAGCCAGCTATCCTTCGACGGCTTGAGCGGGAAATACATCCGCACCCCACCGAACTTGCGCGCGATCGCGATCGCCGCATCTCGCCCCGCCACGCGCGCGATGTCGGTCAGCACGCCGGTCAGGCGCACCTCCTCATCGTCGGTAGCGGGGCCGTTGTCGTTCATCAGAAGCGGATCGACACGTCGGCAGGTGGGGCGAAAGGAAGTGCGAAGCCGCATTCCTCGTTCGCGCATTCGGCCAGATTGCGCCCGACCTGCCACGCCCTTCCGCCGCAGCCGGGGCAGTCATTGACCTGGCCGGAGCGGTAAACCAGCTGATAGCCGCCCGTGGCCAGCGCGAGCTTTGGCGCAGGGACCGGCTTGCGATCAGCGAGCGAGATCACGGTCGCGCGTTTCACCGGCGGTCTCCCCGATTATACGCGCGCATCACTTTACGCGCCTTCGCGCTCCAGTTGCGCAGCGCCTGATAAAGACCCAGCGTGGACATCGCCTCGACCCCCGCGAAATCGATCTTCGTCACGCTATCGGAGAGGTGGATCACCGCCCCGGCCTTCGCGATGCGGGTTGAGGCACGGTCAGCCTCGCGCGCCTGCCGCTCTACCCAGCGGGCGTAGGCTGGGCCGCACAGCTTCGCAGGCATCGCCGCTGCCACCTTCTCGAACGGCTCCAGCCCGTGCCGACGCACCGCGACGATCGCCATCTTCAGTTCTTCGCTCATTGCTTCGCCTCCGCGTTGATCTTCCAGTGCTGGAGCGCCTTTCGCAGGCTCTGCCGGGAGCTTGCCCAGACGCCCGCGAAGAGGATGCGCACCCGCCCATCCTCGAAAATATCGATCCGAGCGCCTGCGGCTCTCAGCGTCCTGATCACCTCGGCTTCCGCGTTCCGCAGGCGCTCCCGCCATTGCGGGGCGTAGAAATTGAGCGGGTCGCGCGGTTGGCTGGCGTAAGCCCGCGCCAGAGGCGCAAGCGCCCTGGTCGCGACCAGCTGCTTGGCCTCGGCGATCGACAGATGCTGGCTCACGATGCGCCCCGCAGTTTCGGGTCAGCTTCGCGCAACTTGCGCCCCAGCGCCTCGGCAAGATCGTCGAAACCTTCCGCATTCGCGAACCTGCCGGAGCCGGTGTCGATGCCGCACAGGCGGTGGGCGGCAATGTCGATCGTCCAGTGCGCGGGCACTTCCCCGCAGGCGACCAGCTTGGCGAGAATCGCCTCGCACAATCCGCGTTTGAGGTCGCGGACACTCAGGTTCTTGCCGTCCGTGTCTGTCTGGCTCCAGCCGCCACGCGCCGCCATCTTCTTCAGCGCCTCGATCAGGCGATAGCCATCCGATTGGCGCGCCCAGACCAGCCGATCGCAGCCGAGCTGGCGCTTGGCGAAGGCCTCAAGCGCTGCCTCGCTCCGGTCGCGCACCTCGCCCAGCTGGTAGAGCGAGATCCACAGCGCGCGCGCCTTCTTCGCCATCGGGTGCTGGGCGCGCTTGGCTCGCCCGGCCTTCGTGGCCGGTTGCCATCCCCGGCCCCTGAACCGCGCCAGCACTGCATCCAGCTCGTCTGCCGAACAGTCGCCAGCGCTCGTCTTGCCGGTCTCGTCGGCGATGATCTGGCGGTAGTCGTCTTCGTCCAGGCGCAGCTCTTTGCGCGCGATATGCACCTTGGCCAGCATCGCACGGCGCGCCTGCTGGGTGCGATCGAAGCTGGCGGGACGCGCTGCCTTAGTCGCAGGCATAGGGCACCTCCATCGCGCAGCGGCAGGCCTGCACGAAGGCATCGCTGGCGCGCTTGAACTCGGGATCGCTCGCGCGCAGGTGGGCCGCGCGCGTCTGAAGGTTGATCAGCCCCTTGTGGTCCCGGTCGCCGATCCAGCGCCCGATTGCGGGATAGCTGATGCCGGGGCGCAGGTGCTTGACCAGCCACACGAACATTGCACGCGCGTTGACCAGGTGCGGGGTCCGGCGGCGCGATTCCATCTCGGTTCGGGAAACGCGGGTCTCCTGCATCACGTAGCTCAGCGCGAAATCGACGAACGCGATCGCCTCCGCCGTCTCGGCGGGCGGATCGCTCTGATCGACCTGCGGGCCGATCAGGACCGGGGCCACGGCGTTCACAGCGCCTCTCCGAGGGCATATGCGGCGAGGATGCTCAGCACGTAAAATGAGAGCGTGGCTGAAAACACGGTCAGCGCCTCGCGCGCGGTCGCACCGCGACCGAACAGCGCATCATATTCGCGCACAGAGCGGCGCAGTTCACGAAACACGCGGATCATGCCTTCACCCAGCGGGTTGAACGCGCCATCTGCGCATCGCGCAGGTCCGTGACGGAGAGGAACTCGCGGTCCTCTCCATCGGCGATCAGGGAAGCCGCCTCGATCAGCTGCTGGCATTCGCCGAGCCCGCCTGCATGCGGCGTCAAAGCGATCCGGCGCAGATAACCGCGCATGTCGCCCTGCTTGATCCCCCAGGCATCGCAGAACGTCTCGACATCACCTTCGGTCGGCACCTTCTGGATATGCCGGTGCGAAATCCTGCGGTTGAGCCGCGCCAGCTGGTCGGACTTACCGCCGCTCTCGATCTGCGCGATCAGCTCCTCGTTTCCGAACAGCGCAATGCCCACGCCGGTTTCGTCATGCCAGCTGCGCAGCTCCTCGATCGCCTCGATCGAAAGGTAGTTGGCTTCGTCGACCACCAGCAGCGCCTTGCGATCGATCAGCTTGTCGATCACCATCTGCGAGGCGTCCCGCGTCGGCATCCGCAGTCCCGGCATCCCCAGCGCCTTTTGCACCTGCTGGATCATCGGCAGCACCCGCTGCGAGCTGGGCCGCATCGT
This sequence comes from Citromicrobium bathyomarinum, assembly GCA_001306305.2. Lineage (NCBI taxonomy): Bacteria > Pseudomonadati > Pseudomonadota > Alphaproteobacteria > Sphingomonadales > Sphingomonadaceae > Citromicrobium > Citromicrobium bathyomarinum. The sequence continues at coordinate 3,026,298 of CP155577.1, read as the reverse complement.
CGCGACGTAGCAGTTCGGTGCCTTCTGCTTGTATTCGCGGATCGACATCGTCTTGCCGGTGCCGGGGCCGGTGCCTGCGGCAGTGATCCGCCCTTCGTGGGCCATCAGCAGCAGGCCTTCGAGGCGCACCGAAGTCTCGGTCTCGAAGAAGCCGGGGTTGATCGGCAGCTTCTCTTGCCGCTTGGTCTGCGCCTCGATGGTCTGACGATAACCGAACAGCTTGCGCGCATACTTGGCGTTGTCGCCTTTGTAGCTGCCCTTCAGGAACGCCTGGAGGGTGCTCTCCGCGATCCCGACCGCCTTGGCATAGCGCGCCCAGGGAATCGGCGGATCGGTCGCCTCGCGGTGGGCGATACCCCACAGCCGGATGTCTTCGATGTCGTCGTCGTTGATCGGAAGTTGGCTTACGTTGATCATGATCCCTGCCTTCTGATTATTGGCTGTTCGCTGCGCGCTTCAGCAGTCCCGCGCGCATTCGATCGAGTGTCGCGGCGTTGTTCGCCGCCTTGGGGCGCGGCGATCGCTGCGCCTCGGCATCCGGGTGTCTGACGGGGGCGACCACGCCCGCCTCGGGCTTGGCCGACTGCGCTTTCGATCCGGCCTGAAGCTCGATCAGCGCGTCGGCGGAGATCAGCTCTTCCGCCTCGGCCAATGCCTTGGCCCGTTTGCGGTATTCGCCGGTTCGCTTGGCCGCTTCCTTCGCTCCGGCGACATCGGCAAAGCCGCTGTCCACCAGCTCCGGCGCTGCGGTGATGTACCGGCCCTCCAGATCGTAGACGTGGACCTCGGAATGCAGATCGTCCGGGTCGAACCGCACCGTCACCAGCTCGCCGCGCAAAGCGGAAAGCTCCCGATGCCAGTAGCGATTACCGTGCAGCTCGATCTCGCCGTTCAGGCTGTTGAGCTTCTTCTGGTCCGCCGCCAGAAGCGCCCAGCGCAGGTGCTCCGGGCTCGCTTTCGAAATGCGCGAAGTGGCGTAGCTTTCGGCAAACACCTCGTCGAAGCTGCGGCCCTTGGCCGCTTCGGTGCGGCGTCCGGTGCGCGCGTTATGGCGGGTGATCCACTCGTCCACCAGCGCGGAGAAGGTATCCCACTCCACCACCTTGGTGCCGTAGTTCGAAGGCTTCGCCATCGGGCTGGGGCCGGTGTACGCACCCTCACACTCCGGGGCCTTGCCGATGTAATTTTCCAGATCGCGAAACGCCCGCTCGATCGGCTTCGATTGGCCGTGATAGGGCAGCGCAGCGTGAACCTGCACGCCGACGCCAGTGAGCAGCCCGACAGGCTCCTCCTGCTTGACCTTGAACCGGAAACGCTTGCCCCGGTATCCGCCAGTGATCCACTTGCTCCAGAAGGCCCGGCTGTTGTCGAGCAGAGCGTGATGCGGAATGCCCCACTCGCGGAAGAGATCGGCAAAGGCGAGGCGGGTCTGGATCGCGCTCTCCTCGCAGCCGAGCCGCCACGCCACGATCTTGCGGCTGTAAACGTCCTGGATCGCGACCAGCATCGGGCGGATCGGCTTCTTCGAGCGATGCATCGGCGGAGGTGCGACCCGCACGTCGAACTTGTGTCCGTCGATATTCACCCATTCGAGCGCGTGCATGCCGGCCACCGTTCGGCGGTTCGCGGGAACCGAGCGCACCAGCGCCTCTTCGCCTTGCCGTTTGAGCGTCCAGACCTCTGGCGGAACCTCCGCCTTCAAACGCCGCCTGAAGGTGCGCTCAACCGGGATCGAGACGCCCCTTTCCTCGGCCACCGCCGCGACCCGCTCGTAACAGCTTGTCAATGTGGGCGCAGACGGACGCAGCGCGAGCGACTTGAACAAAAGCCACAGATCGTCCGGGATAGCGGCCTTGGCACCGCCGCCCTTCCGCCGCGAGGCGAGCGCGGGCAGCCGGTCGGCCCGGTCGAGCCCGCGGACCTTCTTGATCCAGCCGAAAATGGTCGAGGAACCGATGTCCTTCTCTTGGGCGATCGCGGCCACTGCGGCGATTCGCGAAGCCCCAGCCCCTTCCAGTGCCTCGACCTCGGCAATGATGCTCAGCCGCTCTTCGGCCTCGCGCTTGACCTTGGCGGGCTGCCGCTCGAACCAGCTCCAGGCATCTGCGCGCTGGGTCGCTGCGTCGGTCTTCGGGGCTTCCTCCGCGACCAGGCCGCGCCGGATCAGCTCAAGCCGCGCTTCGCCGGGCAGCAGAGCGAGGTGATACTCGGTCCCGCCGCCCCGGCCCGTGCGCTTGCGCACCAGCACTTCGCCATCATTGCCGACGCGGGACGCCCAGCGCTCTTCGCTCGCGCGCAGATTGATCCCGCGCTTGTTGGTCGGCAGGCCCGGCAGCGCCAGCTCCGCCAGCTCCGCTGCCGAGAACCATGCGTCCTCCTGCGTCATCGCAGCGATTGCCAGTTCTGCGCTCATTCGCTTGCCCCTCCACGGCGGATGGGCTGAGCGGTTCGGCGCAGATCGCGCGCCTTCGCCTGGAGCGCCCTGATCTCCTGTTCGATGCTGCCGAGTTCCACTGTCTCCAGCTCGCGTCCGGTGATCACGCCGCAGCCGGTTTCGCGCAGGTGCGCGTCGAGCAGATCGTAACGCCGCGTGACGACGACGATCGCCATCAGGCGGGAGAAGGGGATTTTGTGATCCTCGCGTGAGGGGCTCGCATAGGCGTCGAGCATCGTCTTGGAGACTTCGTCCGCCAGCAGCTTGCTGACCTCGGCGGCGATCCGGTAGCGATCGCGACCGTCGCTATTGAGCATCTCGCCCACAAACACGTTGGTGCGCCTCTCGAACCCCGCGAGCGCGGCCTCGCCCGACGGCACCGCAGGTGCGTCGAAACAGAAGTCGATCTGATCGGGGTGCGACTTCGCCTTAGCCATCGCCGCCCGCTCCATCGTGCAGGGCGTCCCGTGAGGGCGCGAGCGAACCGGGCGCGTGACCGGACGGCAGAACCGTAATGACGCGCCCTTCAAGGATCACGACGCGCTGGAGACCCGCCAGCTTCACATAGCGCGCGCCGAACTCCGAAGCCCGCTGGAACACTGGCGCGTTGAGACGAGCGCAGACCTCCCGCGCAGGGACGTTCTCGACCCGCTCCTGGTAGCGCATGATCGCGTGCGAAGTGACGAGCAGCTTAGGCATCAGCAGGCCCCTCATGCGTGCGCCTTGAGGGCTTCTGAGCGAGCAACTCGGCGAAGCGATCGCGTATGTGCTGTGCAGTTGGGTAGGTGTTTTCTGCCCCATGATGCGCGAGGATGCGCGCTCGTCCTGCGGCGATCTGCTCTGCCTCTTCGAGCGTCGGCAGATCGTGCGGCCAACCCTTGACGAAGCGGTGCCGTGCGGGGAGCGCGGCCTCTATCTCCCGGCGCTCGGTGGACAAGGCCTTCGCCCGGTCGATGTCGGCCAAAAGGCCAGCCGATAGCAATTCGGGGCGGATGTCAGCGAGCCATCGACGAGACTGGAACGAGAACGTCGTCGTCGCCTCCATGCTCACGTAGTGCCGATAGAGCCACGGGTGCGCTTCTGCACCGATGGCAAGGTCGTTGAGTGATCCCATGGTGCACAGCGCGCAGCTATGCCGCGTGGCACCGCGACCGTAGATTGGCGAAAGGGGGATGGCGTCGCGACGGTTGATATCGAAGACTTCGTCTTCAAGCAGCTCCACGCCGGGGTGCCACAGCATCATCTTCGTACCGTGTTTATTGCCCGGCTTGGCGAAGCGAGTGTCCAGCTTCGCGACTTCCGTCTTGGCGCGCGCGGGGCTCTCTTCTCGCCGAATGCCAACGACATTGATTATTGTGTGGCCCCGCAATTCCCTTGCGAGATGCGGCCCCATCACCTGAATTTTCTTCTCCGATTGGCAGAACTTTAGACTCGGCGAAGACCATGGCCCGCGCAGATTGAAGAGGCGCAGATCGACGTAGGCTTGAAGCCCCCGCGTCCAGCGGTTCTCAAAGCGGTCGACGAGATCTCCGCTCTTTGCGCGAACCACGTCCAGCCGTAACCCGAGTGCCCGCGCTTGAGCCTCAACCTGAGAGGGATTGAATGTGTGCTCGGCGCGCCCGAGATCGGCGTGGATGGCGAAGCGACGCGCGCGCGGGTGCCCCAAGCCGTCAAGGTAGCGCATGGTGCGCGACGAGACCGCGCCGCAATCCTTGCCACCCGACAAGTTGAAGATCACCCAGGCGCCAGCTGCAATCTCTTCGTCGATGGCGGGATCGCTAGCAATGTGGCCAAATGCAGCCATCGTCAGCGCCTCCGCTGCCGGAATGTGTGGTTCCAGCGCACCCGAGACGCTGGCGGCTCGCTCGGCGCTTCCGCGTTGCGCAGCTCGCCAAGCATCGCGACCGCGCGCCGGTGGCCCGCTTCGGTCAGGCGGTTGTCGCTGCCCAGCAGGCCGCGCTCGCGCAGATCGCGCCGCACCGTGTCGAATGCCGCGCCCTTCACCGGATCACCTCGAACCCGCTTTCGCAGGCCAGCTCGATCACCTCTTCGGCAAGGCGCGGATCGCGCTTGCCGGTGACGCGGTATCGGCGGATCAGCGCGGTACGATCGACCACGTCGACCAGGACGCCGCGCCGCCGCAGGTGCGCAATCGCGCCGTCGACATTGGCCTTGCGCAGATCGAAAGGGATCTCGCGCGCGCTGGGGCGAGGAAGAACAGCCGCCTTAAGCATCGCTGGTCTCCCCGCTTGCAATCGGGCAGGCCGAATAGTTGCACGGCACCGTGCGCAGCTGCCCGCACGCGTCACATTTGGCGTAGGGCGCGAGGGGCACGTTGATCAGGCCCTTGCCGTAGGCAGGCCGGTCGCCGACCGTTTTGGCGACCACGCTTTCGGTCAGCCCGATCGGGGCGGGTTTGAGGTTCGACATCGGCTTAGTCCCTCATCATCCAGGATTCGTCGGGAAGATCGCGCAGCCGCTGCGGTGGGGCCGTCTCGACCTTGCGCGTGCCGGTGGCTCCCTTGTCGCGGCGGCGAAGCGCGAAGCGCGCCTCGATCGGCGTGCAGCCAAGCTCCTGCGCGAGGACGAACTCGCGCCTGTGCTGGCGATATTTCTCAGCGAGCGATTGCCGGGCCATCACGCGTCTCCCCGCTCCAGCTTGCGCGCGATGCGCGCCTCGGTTTCGGCCTGCTCGCGCGCCCACAGCCTGCCCGCCAGACGACGCTCCAGCAGCGCCTCTTCGGCGCGCTCCTCGGGCGTCAGGGGGCGAGTGCAGCGCAGGCGCGAGAGTTGCTCACGGCGCGCCTTCTGCGCAGCTTCCTTGGCCGCATGCCGTCCCATCACGGGGCCACCCGGACAGGTGAGCGCACGTGCTGCCTGCGGATCAGGTTGGTGAAGGCGCTCTCCGCCGCGATCTGGTCGTCCGCGCTGGGGCAAATCTTGCGGAAACAGGGGGCGTAGAACCCGCCCTTGTAGCGCTCGAAGTGGAGAAACAGCGCCAGCCCGTCGATCGCCTCGCAATAGTCGGTAACGACTTTGCTCACGAGGCGGACCTCTCCACGACGCGGACCTACGCCCGGTTCACCATCGACCCGCCACCAGCCCTCATCGTTGAGGCACTCCGCCATATCGCCCGGCTGCCACAGCTCGGCGTCGATCGCCCTCTGCTTGCGGAAAAGACCCATCAGCCTTGCTCCTCATCCAGCAGCTCGCGCAGCTGCGCTTTCATGTCGGGGGTCAGCTGCTCGACGAAGCTGGGCAGGAACCTGCGCTTCTGGCCGATGCTGAGGCGGCTCCAGCCGCCGAGGATCTGATTGACGAACTTCTGCTGCGGCGCGGGCGTGGCATCCGGTCCGCGCGGGGCGATCTCGGCAGCGACCAGCGCGTCCTCGACCTTGCTCTGCGGATTTTCGAGAAGCGCCTCGATCACCCGCCGCCGTGCGGCTTCGTCTTTGACCTCGGCGATCTTCTTCAGCTGGCTGGCATTCTCGCCCACCACCGGATGCTGCGAGAGCGGCTCCGCCAGCCGGGGAAACGGCTCGACCACCAGCCGATAAAGCGCCAGATCGCGATGGATTGTACGGCGCGAAATGCTCAGCGCATCGCCGACCGATTCCTCCCATCCATATACGTGTGCCATCGTGGCATGCGTATCGTCGGCCTCGGCATTGAGCGCCTTCTCAAGGTCCTCTTCGCCGTGCTTGACCCGCGCCCAGCGAGCCTTGATCGCCAGCTCCTGCTGCGAAACATCGCCATGCTCGCGCGCGATCCGCTCCTGCGCGGCGCGCACCAGTGCGGCGGTGAACTTGGCCCGCTCGATCGGCGGCGGCGTCCTGCGGTGCAGGTTCTCGCTCGCCTCCAGCTGCTCCAGCTCGGCAGGTGTGCCGTCGACCACCAGCGCGTGGATGCCGATCCCTTCGATCCGCGCGCCCATCGTCCGGTGCAGGCCCACATGCAGCCGCCAGGGGAACTCGCTTCCCTCGGGCTGTGCTGAGACCTTGATCGGATCGCGCTGGCCGTCGATCGCCATCAACCTGCCGAACGCGGCTGCCTTGTCAGGGAAATAGAAGCCGATCCGGTCGAACACGTCGATCGTGTTCGGATCGAGGACCACGGCCTTGGCGCTCTCCAGCACCGACTTGGGCGCAGGAGCGTTCATTTGGCCGCTCCACATAGACGATGACCGGCATCGGTGGCGCGATTAGCTTCCTCGGCGATGTCGCGTTCGGCGGCTTCACGCATCGCACTTATCGAAGGGAAATCGGGATGATCCTCGAAGACCGCGTCAGCCAGCTCGAAGAGGCGCTCCGCAAGATGGAGGCGCAGCTCAGCGCGCTTGGCACCCTCGCCATCGCCACCGAGATCGTGCTGGACGAATACGTTCCGGACTTTGAGCAGAAGCGCCTTGAGGCACTTGATCGGATGCACCGGCAACAGATGGCCGATGGCGAGCACCGCAAGGCTGCGGTTCTCAACGGTTTGATCCAGCAGCTCCACCAGAAGCTCGGCGCGTCGGCGAACGACCAGTGACCGCCTTTCGTCCCGCACCCGCCGCGAGACCTCGACCGACTGTGCAAGTGCCTGTCGCATCGCGCCGTGGGCGGCGAAGCCAACATCGACCATGCGATCGGCGGAGGCGAGGAAGTGCGTCCCACGCCACACCTGGATGGCGTCGTCCTCAGCCTTGGGCACCATCACCCGCACCGTCCACCCGGCGAAACGAGACAGGTCACGCGACCAGTAGGCGCGTCCGAGGACTTCGATCTCACCGCGCGCCCCGACGGTTGCGAGGACTTCGGTTGGGAATGTCTGAGACGCGCTCATGCCGCCACCCCGCCGTTCTTCGCGACGCGCTTGGCATCTTCGGCATCGATCTTGCGAAGCTCCACATAGAGCCGCTCGACCAGATGCAGGTTGGCCCCGACCGGCTCAGGATTCCCCGGCGTCTTGCGCCAGTTACGGAATGTGTCCGGGTGGATGCCCGCCCGGCGACACAACGCGGAGATCGAGATGCGACGCTCCCGCGCTCGCTTCTCGATGTCTCGAATGATCGACTGCTGGTTCATAATCAGCATTGCTAAGGGAATTATTTCCCCATGACAACGGATATTTTTCCGCTGCTAGTTCCCCGCGTGGGCTGATAGCGCTTAGCCATGACGGGATTTGAGCAGGATACCGCGCTTATCCGGGCGTTGATCGAATATGCCGGCGTCTCAGCTGCGCAGGTCGCAAAAAAGGCGAAGGTTGATGCCAAGACAGTGCAGCGGCCTGCCTCGGGAAGGGCCGAAGCTCGGCTCAGCCAGAGCACGCTAGAGAAACTGCGCGACGCATTCCCAAAATTCCCCGGATGGACCGACGATGTGATGACCATGTCGGCGCCCGTCGAGGCGGAGAAGGACGATCTCGTCGAAGTCGCCCAAATCGATATGCGTTACGGCATGGGCAGCAGCGATGTCAGTGGGCCGGTGGAGCTGGCCAAGCGTCTCTTTCCCCGTGCTTGGCTCAGGAGCTTTACAGATGCTCGCCCTGAGGATCTCGTATGGGCAGCGGGACGCGGCGACTCGATGCATCCGACCATTCGCGATGGGGAGCCGATCCTGATCAATCTGGCTGACAGGACACTCACCGCAGACGACTGCGTATGGGCCTGCGCGATGGGCGACTTCGGCATGATCAAGCGTTTGCGCCCAACCGGCGAAGGCGTCACCATCATGTCCGACAATCCCTTGGTGTCGGATGACTTCGCCGCTGATGAAGAGCTCCAGATCATCGGTCGCGTCATCGCAAAGGTGGGGAGGCTCTAACCTGCATGCGTCGATTACTGCTGCCGCTAGTATTTTTGGCACTGCTGCCCAGCTGTGGCGACGGGGTAGAGCGTAAGCAGGACATCGATTATTTCGACTTAAGTTGGGAGAAAATGCCGGATGGTAGCCTTTTTGCGCGCGGTCCCGTATTAGATTCGGGCGCGAGAGGCGCTGCCCGATGCTGGCGAGAGAGTAAGGGATACGATTGCGTTTATTTGGCTGAGAACAGGACAGGAGTTTCAAACTTCTCCGTATCGTCAGAATTTTCGGAAGACCTGCCCTCGGTCATCCTCCCATTGCCGGTCGATGATGGCTACAGCTGCTATGATATGGTGCTTGGGGACATAGAGAAAATCTCCAGGCGCGGCTCAATTTTGACAAGCAACAACGTCCGGGAAAACGGCGCCTGGGATGAGGGCTTCATCCATCGTTTTATGGCGGAAAACGGAGTTGAGGGCCGCTCCGATTTCAATTGTTTGGGCGTTTTGGAGATAGTCTCTCGCGGGAGTTTGGATACATTGGGCACCAGTGCCATCGACAAACGAGCGATCTACTAACTGACCTGCGTGATTGCTGCCCAGTTGCCTTAGCAAGGTGAGCGCAGAAACCCGCCCAGTTCTCGGCTGAGCCATAAGGCCACTGACCATAGCACCGCGCCAAATTCACTAATAATATCAGCAACAACCCAGTTCTGGCCGCGAAAGGCCTAACTGGGCGACCTTCAGCCCGGTTCGCCAGATCGATTCCACTGCCTCGAAGGGCCGATCGCGGCACCCAAGGCCCATCTTAAGTGGCGCTAATCCGCGCTTAAGGCGCTCTTAAGGCGAATGTCAGGAAACACCCTCTAAGAACCGTCCAAGGGCCTCTCGACCGCCATTTCATCGTCTAATTGGACTGCCACTCTAGACAGTCCCGCCGAACGCCAATTTTTGGGAGGACCCATGACGAAGCCCAAAATTGAGCCGTTTACCGGCCCTCACGATCCCACAAGATCCCGGTTAATCCCGGCAACACCCCTTCTAGAACCTTCTGTCCACTAACACGGAATGCGAAATCTTGTGATCATGGCGGTTGCCGCAGGACTGGTCCTGCCCACCGCTGCCAGTGCCCAGCAGCGTAGCCCCGCCGAACAGGCGGCCTGGAATGCGCGGCTCGAATCGCGCGAAGCCTATGCCGCGCAGCAGCGCCGCGACGACCGGCGTGACGACCGCCGCGAGGCGCGCGAGGACCGGCGTGAAGAATGGCGCGATGACCGGCGCGATGCGCGTCAGGATCGCCGCGACGACCGCCGCGAATGGCGTCGGGACCAGCGCGAGGACCGCCGCGACTGGCGGGAAGACCGGCGCGAGGACCGCCGCGACTATCGCCAGGCGCGCCGCGATTACCGCGACTGGCGCGCGTACCGGCAGGCCGAGCGTAACGCCTTCCGCCGGGGTTCCTATTACGCCCCGCGTGGGCTCGCCTATCGCCCGGTGCGGGTCGGCGGGCGGCTCAACTCGAACCTGTTCTGGGGCTCGCGCTACTGGGTCGACCCTTACGACTACTACCTGCCGCAGCCGCGCTACGGCTACCAGCGCTACATCCGCTACGGCAATGATGTGCTGCTGATCGACACCCGCAACGGCCGCGTGCTGGTGGTGTACGACCGCTTCTTCTGGTGATGTGAATGCCAGTATGCGCGCCCGGCGCTCCCTTCGCGGAGCGCCGGGCGTCGTTCGTCGAAAGGGCGCGCCCTCAGTCTTTGTAAGCAGCGGCTTGGCTGGTACTGCATGCGGCACCCCCGCTTGGAGTCCTGAACATGCGCCGCCTCTTCCCGCTCGCAGCCTTCGGTCTGGCTGTTGCTTTCGTTTCGCCGGTTGCCGCGCAGGAGCCTGCGCAAGAGGCCGAGCCCGACGCGTCCGCCCAGGGGATGGAGATCATCGTCGAGGGTATCCGCGAGAAGGAAGAACAGGTCCAGGCGATGACCCGCCAGATCACGCGCCGGGCGCGGGTCGACAAGCCGGTTTCCAAATTCTACTCGCAGGTCTGCATCGGGGTGATCGGGATGACCCCGGACTACGCCCGCACGCTTATCGCGCGGATGGAAGAGAACGCGCGCAGCGTGGACCTGCCGGTCGGCGGCGAGGGGTGCCAGCCCAATATCCTGATCGCCTTCGTGAAGGACGGCGAGCAGGAGCTGGACGAACTGCGCAAGGCCGAGCCCAAGCTGTTCGCGACGCTGCTCGACTACGAATACGACCGGATCAAGCGCGGCAACGGCGCGGTGCGCGCGTGGCACGGCACGCAGCTGAAGGGCAAGGACGGGCGCGATTTTACCGATAGCGGGATGGGCGACGCGCCGCTCAACAACCAGTACTCCTCCTCGCGCCTGTCCAAGCAGGTGCGCGTGGACATGACCGGTGCGATCGTCATCATCGACAGCAACCGGGTGCCGGGCAAGACGCTGCAGCAGCTGGCCGACTACGCATCGATGCGCGCGTTCGTGTCGATCGACGATACCTCCACCGGCGGGGCCAGCGGCATCCCGACGATCCTCTCGCTGTTCGAAGAGGGGACCGACGCGCCCGACGGGATGACGACCTTCGACCGCGCCTATCTGGAGACGGTCTATCGCCTTCCGGCCACCGCGAACGACAGCCAGATCCACGACGCGACCTGGACCATGTATCGCAAGCTGGAAGGCCTGCCCGACATCGACGGCTACGACGACTAGCGCGCGGGTTCGGGCCAAGGCCGGCGGCTGTGCAAGCGGTTCGCCGCGCAGCGGGTTCGGCCCGGCCTCTTCCTGCGGGACCTGAACCAGATCGCCGATCTGCGTGGTCTCGCGCTCGAAGCTGCGAGCGTGGTTGCCCTTGGGCGTCTTCGCAGGCGCAAGAGCGGCTGGGCTGAATTGGAAAAACAGGGCATGCTGGCGGCGATCAAAGGAGTCGTTGCCATGCCTTGCAAGACGTACGCCGCGCTGATCGTCAGCCCTCTGCTGCTTTCCATGCCACTCGCGGCACAGGAAACCACACCCGATCCGATCGACGATATCGTGGTCGAAGGCGTCCGCGAACGCGAGCAAGCGGTCGAAACTATGACCCGCGCGATCACCCGCCGGGCCCGCTATGACAAGCCGATTTCCAAATTCTACTCGCAAGTCTGCTTCGGTGTGATGGGCATGAAGGCCGACTATGCCCGCACCCTGATCGCGCGCATGGAAGAGACCGCGCGTGAAATCGACGTTCCCGTCGGCGGCGATGGGTGCCTGGTCAACGTGCTTGTCGCTTTCGTGCGCGACGGCGCGAAAAACCTCGATGACTTGCGCGAGGCAGAGCCCAAGCTGTTCGCGACCCTGCGCGATTACGAATACGAGCGGATCAAGCTCGGCAATGGCGCGGTGCAGGCCTGGCATGGCACGCATGTGAAGGGCAAGGACGGGCGCGAGTTCACCTCCTACAAGATCAACAACATCGAAGTGCCGTTGAACAGCCAGTATTCGAGCTCGCGGCTGACCAACCAGGTGCGCGTCGAGATGACCGGCGCGATCATCGTGATCGACAGCGAGCGCGTGCCGGGCAAGACGCTGCAGCAGCTTGCCGATTACGCTGCGATGCGCACCTTCGTCTCGATCAATGACACCACGGGGGGCGGGGTTACCGGCATCCCCACGATCCTGTCGCTGTTCGACGACGATCTCGAAGCGCCAGAAGGCCTGACCATTTTCGACCGCGCCTATCTCGAGGCGGTCTATCGCCTGCCCGCCACGGCCGACGATGCGCAAATCCACGATGCGACGTGGACGATGTATCGACGGTTGGAACGGGGTTTTGGCGAGAGCGGCGCGGACTGAGCAGGCCCGCAAGAGGCATCAGGCCAGCGCGGGCTCGCGCAATTCGCCGCGTAGCGAGTTCGGCCCGGCCTCTTCCAGCCTGACCTGCACCAGATCGCCGACCTGCGTGTCCTCGCGCTCGAAGAACACCGATTGCAGCCATGGCGACTTGCCGAGCCACTGGCCCGGTAGCTTGCCCTTGCGCTCCACCAGCACTTCGCAGGTTTTGCCGACGCTGGCGGTGTTGAACGCGTGCTGGTCGCGGTTGAGGCGGTCCTGCAACCGGGCTAGCCGGTCCTTCATCACGTCCGGAGCAATCTGCCCGTCCATGCCGGCAGCGGGCGTGCCGGGGCGGGGCGAATATTTGAAGCTGAACGCCTGTGCGTAGCGGACTTCGTCCACCACCTTCAGCGTATCCTCGAACTCTGCCTCGGTCTCCCCCGGGAAGCCGACGATGAAATCGCCGCTCAGCGCAAGATCGGGCCGCGCCGCGCGGAAGCGTTCGAGCAGCTGGAGGTAGCTTTCGACCGTGTGGCTGCGGTTCATCGCCTTGAGCACGCGGTTGTTGCCCGCCTGCACCGGCAGGTGGAGATAGGGCATCAGCTTGTCGAGCTCGCCATGCGCGGCGATGATCTCTTCATCCATATCAGCCGGGTGGCTGGTGGTGTAGCGGATGCGCGCGAGCCCGTCGATTTTCGCCAGCTCGCGGACCAGCCCGGCGAGGCCGGTGCGGTGGCCCTTGGCATCCTCGCCGCTCCACGCGCTGACGTTCTGGCCCAGCAGCGTAATCTCGCGCGCGCCGCCTTCGACCAGCCGCTGCGCTTCGGCGACCAGCTCGGCGAACGGACGGCTGATTTCCGCGCCGCGGGTATAGGGCACGACACAATAGGTGCAGAACTTGTCGCAGCCTTCCTGGATGGTGAGGAACGCCGCCGCAGGCGCGGTGCGGCGCTGGGGGAGGCCGGCGAACTTCGCTTCCGCCGCAAGATCCATCTCGGTCGTTCGCTTGCCGGAGACCGCGCGCTCCAGCATCGCGGGCAGGTTCTGGTAGGCTTGCGGGCCGACCACCATCGAGACGGCGGGCGCGCGGGTCATGATCTCCCTGCCTTCTGCCTGCGCGACGCAGCCAGCGACCGCGATCAGCGGGCTCGACCCGTCCTCGCGCCGCAACCGACCGATGTCGGAGTAAACCTTCTCCGTCGCCTTCTCGCGAATATGGCAAGTGTTGAGCACCACCAGATCCGCCTCCTCACCCTCGGGCGCGGGCGTAATGCCCTGCGCGGCAAGCAGCTCGCCCATACGCTCGCCATCATAGACGTTCATCTGGCAGCCGAAGCTTTTGACCCGGTAGGTCTTGGGAGTATTGGTGGGTTTCATGGGAGGGTCAGTCTATAGCGGCGCAGGGCGTGCGCGATCAAGGAGGGGGCTGATCGAAGGGATTCGCTATTTCGCGAAACTCTCCATCCATCGCCGTACCCTCGTCCGTCATCTGGCCAAGCGGTGGCGGCGTCTGGTTCACAGGGATTGCTGCCTTCGAGCAGTAATAGCGATCCGAGGCATAGGCGTGAGATGGTCCGAACTCTGTAACTGAGAATTCCCAGAGATACCCAGCGAAAGTGGTCCTCGCAAAAGCGATCACGGCATCATCGGATTGCTTCCACAAGGCCCGGTGAGGATCAAGGCGAAGGTGAGCGCCATCCAAGACCGACGGTTTTGGTTGATCGAACTCTTGGCTCTTGGCCCAAGCCGAGGTGTAGCATTCCATTCGTGCCGGCCCGCGCTCAAGGCGTTCCGTCAGCCGATCAATCCCGATCTGGGCCCATGGTGTGCAACCGACCATCGAGAGCGCGCCCAAACCGACAAAGGCCCGCGAGATCGACATCATGAGGCGGGCGGCGTCTCATCCGCTGCCGGTGCCCCCACCGGCGGCAGCTTCGCCTTGCTGTAGCGGATCGGTGCGACGTCGTGGTCGAAGGGGCGCAATTCGTGGCCCATCGTTTCGCGCAAGCACTCCTCGATCCGTACCCGTGCTTCGGCGGCGATCGCCTTGCGCCCGCGATATTCGATCGGGCTGAAGGGTTCGAGGAAGAACAGCTTGACCGGGAAGGTGCCCTTGCGTGCCATCACCCGCTTGTAATTGTTGAGCCCGTCTTCCTCGCCGATCCAGCCGATCCATTCGGCCATCGCGCCGTAATCGAGCACCACCGGCTGGACCAGCACGCCGGGCGGCGGCGGCTCCAGCACGCTGAGCATCGAGGATTTGAAGGGCAGCAGCGAATGCCCATCCGTGGTGGTGCCTTCGGGGAAGACGGTGACCGACCAGTTGTCCATCAGCGCCTCGCGCAGCGCGTTGATCTGGTCCGCCACCCGCAGCCGGTCCTCGCGCTGGACGAACACGGTGCGGTTCAAGGAACACAGCCAGCCCACCAGCGGCGCCTTGGCCAGTTCCGCCTTGGCGACGAAGGCGGTGCCGCTCGCGCCTGCCAGCGCGAGGATGTCGACCCAGCTGACATGGTTGGCCACGAAGAACACGTCGCGGCGCAGCGGCGTGCCGTGGCGCTCGACCCGCGCACCGACGATCCACGCGGCAATCGCCAGATACCACTTGGGCCAGGGCGATCCGTAGGTGAAGATGCGGGTGACGTAGAGCGGCACCACAAACAGCATCATCAGCAACACAAGTGCGATGGTGCGGGTCCATAGCCGGACCCAGCCCATGAAGGAGATCGGCGTCTTCTCGCCCCGCGCGGCGGCCTGCCGGGTCTCCCAGTCGGACCGGGTATCAGTTGTCGCGTTCGAGGCGGACGCCATACAATTCCATCCGGTGATCGACGAGGCGATAGCCCAGCTTCTCGGCGATCTGCTTTTGCAGCGCCTCCAACTCGGGGTCGACGAATTCGACCACCTTGCCGCTTTCGACGTCGATCAGGTGATCGTGGTGCGATTCGGGCGCGGGTTCATAGCGGGAGCGGCCATCGCCGAAATCGTGCCGGTCGAGCACGCCGGCCTCTTCGAACAGGCGCACCGTGCGATAGACGGTCGCGATCGAAATGCCGGGGTCGATCTTGGACGCGCGCTCGTGCAGCTGCTCCACATCGGGGTGGTCCTCGCTGTCAGACAGCACGCGTGCGATGACCTTGCGCTGTTCGGTGATGCGCAGGCCCTTGTCGGCACACAATTGTTCGAGATCGATTTTGTGGGGCACTGGGGGTTCCTCGGGCTTTCACCGGAGGCATAGGCGGGGTGCGCGGCCCGCTCAAGCCCCGCTCCAGCCCCGATTAGGCCCCGATCAGGCCTCGCCGGTCGACCTTTTCGCAAGATCGACCGGCGGGCGGATTGCCTTATTCGGCAGTTTTCTTGCGACGACCGCGCTTCTGGCCGGGCGTGCGGCCCAGGCCGATCTTTTTCGCCAGCTCGCGGCGCTTTTCCGCGTAGTTGGGGGCAACCATCGGATAGTCGCTCGGCAGGTTCCAGCGCTCGCGATATTCCTCGGGGCTCATGTCGTAGTTCGTGCGCAGGTAGCGCTTGAGCATCTTGAGCTTCTTGCCGTCTTCTAGGCACACGAGGTAATCGGGCTTGACCGAGGCGCGCACCGAAACTGCAGGTTCGGGCCGCTCTTCTTCCTGGGTAGCACCGCCGCCGAGGCTGCTGAGAGCCGAATAGACATTGTTGATCAGCACCGGCACTTCGTCGAGTTCAGCCGAATTGTTGCTGACGTAGGCTTCCACGATGTTGGACGTAAACGCGATAAGCGTTTGCGTCATTTCCATTTCTTGCTCGTCCATTAAGTCCTCTAGGGTTTTCGTATGCGAGGTGGGAGGGGGAGGGGCCGCATACGCATTTCCCCTTGTGCGATTCACTTGCCAAATGCAATGCTCGCGACTGCTTTTTCTCAAGCGTCTGCAGATAGTATTAACTACTTGTCGGTGAGGTCCAACCCGAAGGTAATCGCGTCCATTCGTGCACCGTCACCGAGGCGATAGTAATTCTTGCGCCTGCCTATCGGTGCGAAGCCATTGCTTTCGTACAGCGAACGGGCCGGATTGTTCTCCCGCATTTCCAGAAACAGGCGTTCCGCACCGCGCAGCCTTGCATTGGCGGCCAGCATTGCGATCAGCGCACGGCCCACGCCGCAGCGCCGCGCAGCGGGCTCGACCGCGATCAGCAGGATTTCCTCTTCGCCCGGTGCTGCGCGCACGATCGCGAACCCGACCGCTTCGTCCGGATCGGCGGGCACGGTGCCGTCGAGGCCAAGCAGGCTTGCGTGAGTATGCGAGAGGATCAGCGCGGAGGCGACCTGCGATCGGTTCCACGCCTCGCCCCACTGCGGGTCGAACGCTGCGTCCATAATCCGCATGATCGCGTCGATCGCGGCTTCGCTGACACCGTCCGCGCTCATGACGGCATCCGCGCATCGGGCGCGCGGCCATAGATCGGTGCGGTTTCGAGCGAGAGCGCGTGCTGGTCCAGCGCGGGAAAGGCGCGGGCATCGCTGTAGGTCTGGATCGCGGTGCCGGAACCCGCCAGCTCCACGAAGCGGTCGGCCACGCTGCCTGCAACCAGCGACGCAGGGAAGCTGGCGACTGCATCTTCGGGCCGCATCGAGACGGGCTCTGCCTGTGGCGAGCCGTCTTCTGCAAAGCCCTGCACGAACCATTCTCCGTGCCCGCCTTCCATCGCGACGGTCAGCACCTGCGCGCCCGCCTGCTGCCGCGCCATCGCCGCGACCAGCGCCATCGTGGAATAGCCCTGCAGCGTCGCGCCCCACGCAAAGGCGAGGCTGCGCGCCACCGCGAGGCCGATCCGCACACCGGTAAAACTACCCGGACCGCGCGCGACCGCGATGCTGGATGCCCGCCCGCGTTCGGGCAGGTCGGCGATCATCGGCACCAGGCGTTCGGCGTGGCCCCGACCGAGCACCTCGAACGTGCCCGAGATCAGCTCTTCATCTTCAAACAGCGCAACCGAACACGCCGGGGTGGCGCAGTCGATCACCAGTGTACGCGCAACAGTAATCGTCTGCCCCCTGCAACGCGCGCGACCGTGCTCCGGCCCGCGCCATCCGACCCTGGGTCGAAGACCCTAGTCGATGCGGTTGAATTTTTCGAATTCGGGTCGCGGGCTGCGATCGAAAATCGAGTCCTTGTCGCCATAGCCGATCGAGCAGATCCAGTCCGCCCGGTATTGCGGCTGGTCGGCGAAGAAGTCTTCGGTCACCTTGTCGAGGTCGAGCCCCGACATTGGCCCGCAATCGAGGCCCAGCGCGCGCGCCGCCAGCATCAGATAGGCACCCTGCAACGCGGAGTTGCGCTTGGCCTGTGTGATCCGCCCCTCGACATCGCCTTCGAACCAGCTCTTCGCGTCGGTATGCGGGAACAGTTCCGGCAGGTGCTCATGGAAATCGATGTCGTAGCCGATGATGACGCAGACCGGCGCGGTCTTGATCTTATCGACATTGCCCTCGCTCGCATGCTTGGCGAGGCGATCCTTCGCATCCTGCGACTTGCACCATACGAAGCGGGCGGACTGCTGGTTGGCGGAGGTCGGGCCCATCTTCAGCAGGTCGTAGATGTGCCGGATTTGATCCTCGGACACCTCCTTGTCGAGCCAGCCATTATAGCTGCGCGCTTCGAGGAACAGCTGTTCGAGCGCTTCGTGCGACAATTCGTGGCCGTGGAACTGCTTGGTCATGGAATCTTCTTTTCTTTCGAGGTCCGGGGAGGGGGAGGGGCCGATCAGGCCGCCCGCACCTCAACGACTTCGGGCACGTAATGTTTCAGCAGGCCCTCGATCCCGTGCTTGAGCGTGGCGGTGGAGGAGGGGCAGCCGTCGCATGCGCCCTGCAGCTGGAGATGGACCACCCCGTCGCGGTAGCCGCGATAGGCGATGTCCCCGCCGTCGCCCGCGACCGCGGGGCGAATGCGCGTTTCCAGCAGTTCCTTGATCTGGTCGACGATGTCGGCATCGGCCGGGTCCTCTTCCACCGTCAGCGTATCCTCAGCCGGGACCTCGATGCCAGCCGCGCTGCCGCCGTGGAACAGCGGCGCTTCGGAGACGAAATGGTCGAGCAGTACGGCGACGATCTGCGGCTTCAATTCGGTCCACTGCGTGCCTTCGCCCTTGGTCACGGAGACGAAGTCGGAGCCGAAGAACACGCCGGTCACTTCGCCGGTGTCGAACAGCGCCTGCGCCAGCGGGCTTGCCTCGGCATCTTCCGGATTGGCAAAGTCGCGCGTGCCCTGCGGCATGACCTGCCGCTGGGGCAGGAACTTGAGCGTGGCGGGATTGGGTGTGGTTTCGGTTTCAATATACATATCGCCCCCGATGTAGGGGCGGGGCGGGAACGCGGCAAGCAATGGCGCGTCCCCATCAGGGGGCAGTCGGCAAATTCCGTCGCATGACTGCCATTTTGTTCATTAGGCCTTCACGCCTTTCCTCCCTATAGGCACGCACATGCACTCCGTTTCCTCCGGTCTCAGCCGCCTCGCCCTGCTTCTTCCCCTTCTGGCGGCGGCGTGCGCGAGCCCGGGAATGCCGGACGCGCCCGATATGGCCGCGGGCACACCGCAGGCCGAACAGGCGCAGGCCTCCCCGCAGAAGAACGCCGGGCTGCGGGACACCGCGCATACGCAGAAGAAAGCGTCGGGGCAGACCCCCGCCACGCTGACCCCGGCGACCGACGAGCCGCAGGCGACCGCCGCCACGCTCCAGTCGCCCGATGAAACCCCGTGGCTGTACGAGGGCAGCAATGTCCCGGTCGATCGCCAGTGGCGCTTCGGCGTGCTCGACAATGGCCTGCGCTATGCCACCCGCAAGAACGGCGTGCCGCCCGATCAGGTCTCGATCCGCATCCGTATCGACGCGGGATCGCTCTACGAGACCGATCAGGAGCGCGGCTTTGCCCACCTGCTCGAACATCTGCTGTTCCGCCAGTCGCGCTACCTCGATGTGGGCGAGACGATCCCCACCTGGCAGCGGCTGGGCGCGACCTTCGGCAATGATACCAATGCGGTGACCAGCCCGACGCAGACGGTCTACCAGCTCGACCTGCCCGAAGCCTCTCCCGCCAAGCTGGACGAGGCGTTCCGCCTGCTGTCGGGCATGGTGCAGGCCCCGGTCATCAACGAGGTCAACGTGCGCACCGAAGTGCCGATCGTGCTCGCCGAAAAGCGCGAGCGTGGCGGTGGCGCGGGCGAACGGGTGGCGACCACCAGCCGTGAAACCTTCTTCAACGGCCAGCGCCTCGCCGACCGGACCCCGATCGGGACCGAGGAGACGCTGCTCGCCGCCAATGCCGATACGGTCGGGGCGTTCTACAAGCGCTGGTATCGCCCGCAGAAGACCGTGATCGCGGTCGCGGGCGATGCGGACCCGGTCGCGCTCGCCAGCCTGATCGAGAAGTATTTCGGCGACTGGCAGGTCGACGGGAAGGACGCATCCGCGCCCGATTTCGGCGACCCGAAGGCTCCGGCGGGGGCAGATCCCGCCAATCCGGTGGGCGAGACGACCGTGATCGTCGAACCCGATCTGCCGCGTTCGCTCACCTATGGGGTGATGCGTCCGTGGCGTCCGGTGCAGGATACGATTGCCTATAACGAGGGCATCCTGATGGATTCGCTCGCCCAGTCCCTGATCAACCGGCGGCTCGAAGCGCGCGCGCGCGGCGGCGGCGACTATCTCTACGCGCAGGTTCAGCAGGAGGACGTCAGCCGCAGTGCCGACGCGACCTTCGTCAGCTTCGCACCTTTGACGCAGGACTGGCAGGCCGCGCTGGAAGACGTGCGCGCGGTGATCGCCGATGCGACCACCAATCCGCCGACCGAGGAAGAACTCGCCCGCGAGATTTCGGAATTCGAGGTCGCTTTCGTGGCCGGAGTGGAGGAAGCCGATGTCGAACCGGGCGCGCAGATCGCGGATACGCTGGTCAACGCGGTCGACATCCGCGAAACCGTCGCCTCGCCGCAGACAGTGCTCGATATTTTTCGCGGGATGCGTGAACGGGTGACCCCGCAGGCGATCCTCGAGCGCACGCGCAAGCTGTTCGATGGTGAGGTGATCCGCGGCACCTATGTAACCCCGCAGGAAGGCGAAGCCACCGCCGAGCAGCTGCGCCAGGCGCTGGCCGCGCCGGTCGCGGCGGATGGGTCCGCGCGCATCGCCGCCAGCACGGTCTCTTTCGACGATCTGCCCAAGATCGGCACGCCGGGTGCAGTCGTGGAAGAGGGCCCGCTCGGCGTGCTCGATATCGAGCGGGTTGAGCTGTCCAACGGCGTCACCGCGTTGCTGTGGTCCAACCAGGCGGAGCCGGGCCGGGTCGCGGTCAATGTCCACTGGGGCGCGGGTATCCGCGCGTTCGACAAGGATAGCGCAGCCTACATCCCGCTCGGCGAAACCGCGCTGATCAGTTCGGGGCTTGCCGGGCTCGACCAGGAAGATCTCGACCGGCTGGCGACGGGGCGCAAGTTCGGGTTCAACTTCACCGTCGATCTCGCCAACTTCACCTTCTCCGCCGATACCCGCGCGGCGGATCTGGCCGACCAGCTCTATCTGTTCGCGGCCAAGCTGGCGCAGCCCGAGTGGGACGCGCGGCCGGTGATCCGCGCCAAGGCGGCGGCGCGCATTTCCTACGATACCTATGCGACCAGTCCTGCCGGCCTGCTCAACCGCGATCTCGAAACGCTCATCCGCAACGGCGATCCGCGATTCGCGACGCCGAGCCCGGAGATGGTCGAGGGCACTACGCCCGAAGGCTTCCGCAAGGTGTGGGAGCCGCTGTTGAAAAAGGGCCCCATCGAAGTGCTGATCTTCGGCGATTTCGAGCGTGAACAGGCGATCGAAGCGCTGAAGAACAGCTTCGGCGCACTGCCCCCGCGCGAGGCCATCGATCCCGCGACCCTCGCTGCAAATCCCGAGGCGCCGGAGGCTGGCGCGCGCAAGGTGCTGTACCATCGCGGCGATGCCAACCAGGCCGCTGCAGTGGTCGCCTGGCCGGCGGGCAGCGGCCTTGCGCAGGTGCGCGAGGGGCGGCAGCTCGAAATCCTCGGCCAGCTGATGATGAACCGTCTGTTCGACGAGATGCGCGAGCGTGCAGGTGCCAGCTACGCGCCGCAGGTGCGGGTGGACTGGCCCAACGACGATGTCGGCGGCGGCACGATCATCGCGCTCGCCCAGCTGCGCCCGGACGATATCCCCGCGTTCTACGCGGCGGCGGACGAGATCGCGCGCGACCTGGCGACCACCGGCCCGACCGCGGACGAGCTTGCCCGCGTGACCGAGCCGCTGCGCCAGACGATCCTGCGCGCGACCACCGGCAATGGCTTCTGGATGTGGCAGCTGCGCGGCTCCACCCGCGATCCCTCGCGCATCGGGGTGATCCGCACGCTGCTGGACGATTACTCGATGACCACGCCGGATCGGATGAAGGCCCTCGCGGCGAAATATCTCGAAGCGCGCAAACCGCTGGAGATCGCGATCATTCCGGAGGGCACCGATCTGCCCGAGTGATGCTTTCGCAAAGGCAGATCGACAGCCGGCAAAGAACAATTAGGCTTGCGTGCGCGCAACGCAATTGCCAGTCGTTTTGCATACGCGAACCGATCGAACCAAAAAGAGCATAGTGCCATGGCTTCCCAATGGAGCCCCGATAGCTGGACGAATTTCGAGGCGAAGCACCTGCCCGCCTATGAAGATGCAGACGCGCTGGCGCGAGCCGAGAGCGAACTGGCCGCGTGCCCCTCGCTCGTCTTTGCGGGCGAATCCGATGCGCTGCGCGGCGAGCTGGCGCGGGTCGAGGCAGGGCAGGCGTTCCTGCTGCAAGGCGGCGATTGCGCGGAAAGCTTCGCCGAATTCGCGCCCGACACGATCCGCGATACCTTCCGCGTGATCCTGCAGATGGCGGTGGTGCTGACCTATGCCGGGTCGCTGCCGGTGGTGAAGGTCGGCCGGATGGCGGGCCAGTTCGCCAAGCCGCGCTCCAGCGATACAGAGACGCAGGGCGATGTCACCCTGCCGAGCTATTTCGGCGACAACGTCAACGGGATCGAGTTCACGCCCGAATCGCGGCGCAACGATCCGCAACGCATGGTGCGCGCCTATTACCAGGCGTCCTCCACGCTCAATCTGCTGCGCGCCTATGCGGGCGGTGGCTATGCCAACCTGCGGCAGGTGCACGACTGGACGCTGGACTTCATGGGCCGCTCGCAATGGTCGGAGAAATTCTCCGCCATGGCCGACCGGATCACCGAAGCGCTCGACTTCATGGCCGCCTGCGGGATCGACCCGAGCGAACTGCCGCAGTTGCAGGGCACCAATTTCTACACCAGCCACGAAGCGCTGCTGCTGCCTTACGAACAGGCGATGACGCGGCGCGATTCGAACAGCGGGCAGTGGTACGATTCCAGCGCGCACATGCTGTGGATCGGCGACCGCACGCGGTTCGAAGGAAGTGCGCATGTCGAGTTCATGCGCGGCATCCGCAATCCGATCGGGGTGAAGTGCGGGCCGAGCCTCGATCCCGATGTGCTGCTGCGGCTGCTCGATACGCTCAACCCGAACCGCGAGAGCGGGCGGATGGTCCTGATCACCCGCTTCGGGCACGACAAGGTGGAGGCGCATCTGCCGCAGCTGATCCGCGCGGTGCGCCGCGAAGGGCACCCGGTGGTGTGGTCGAGCGACCCGATGCACGGCAACGTGGTCAAGTCGGAAAGTGGCTACAAGACGCGGCCCTTCGACCGGATCAAGGCGGAGCTGGCGGATGTCTTCGCGGTCCACCGGGCCGAGGGAAGCTATCCGGGCGGGGTCCATCTGGAGATGACCGGGCAGAACGTGACCGAGTGCGTCGGCGGCGCAGTCGCGATCACCGACGACGAGCTGTCGAGCCGCTACCACACGCATTGCGACCCGCGCCTCAACGCGGCGCAGGCGCTGGAGCTGGCGTTCTCGATCGCCGAAATGCTCCAGCCGCAGGTCGATCGCGCGGCTGCGGCGGCGTAGGTTCAAGGTTCGCTAGCGCGGTCAAAGACAGACGTCGCGACCACACAAAGGATAAATTCGGAAACCGGGTTTCCCCTGCTGCATTCCTTTCCCTAGGGTGGGACAGGATTGCTCGCCAGGTGGGAGAGAATCCGTGGCTTCAACCAGACTGCGAACATCGAGCGGCGAGAGCCCGCTCGAAGAACGCTTCCTTGCAACCCGCGCGCTGACCGAGGCGCTCGCCGCGCCGCTGAGCGAGAGCGACGCGACCATCCAGTCGATGGAAGACGCCTCGCCCGCCAAGTGGCATCTCGCGCACACGACGTGGTTCTGGGAAACCTTCCTGCTGCGCGACCATGTGCCCGGCTACCAGCTGCATGACGAGCGCTGGCCGTTCCTGTTCAATTCCTATTACGAAGCCGAGGGCGAGCGGATCGGGCGTTTTTCGCGCGGCATGCTGTCTCGCCCGAGTGTCGACGAAGTGCTCGACTGGCGGGCCGCCGTCACGCAGGCGATGGGCGAGCTGCTGGGCGATCCCGACCTCGCGCCGCTGATCGAGCTGGGCGTCGCGCACGAACAGCAGCATCAGGAATTGCTGCTGACCGACATCAAGCACGCGCTGTTCCAGAACCCGCTGGGCCCCGCGATGTTCGACGCGCAGCTGCCCGCGGCCGAGGCGCGCGAGCGTGGCTGGACCGAGCATCCCGGCGGGATCG
The DNA here is from genome assembly GCA_001306305.2 of Citromicrobium bathyomarinum. Lineage (NCBI taxonomy): Bacteria > Pseudomonadati > Pseudomonadota > Alphaproteobacteria > Sphingomonadales > Sphingomonadaceae > Citromicrobium > Citromicrobium bathyomarinum. The sequence continues at coordinate 3,002,562 of CP155577.1, read as the reverse complement.
GCGCGGTCGGCCACAAGGGGGAGGGTTTTTCCTTCGATTGCGAAGGCCCGCGCCACCGCGTGCTGCTCGAACCCTTCGCGCTGGCCGACACGCTGGTCACCAATGCCGAGTGGGACGCGTTCATCGCCGATGGCGGGTATGAAAATGCCGCGCTGTGGCTCAGCGACGGGTGGGCCTGGGTGCAGGAGAGCCGCATCTCCGCACCACTCTACTGGCGCGATGGCGATAACGGGGCGGAGCACTTCACGCTCGCCGGGTGGCAGCCGCGCGACCCGCATGCGCCGGTCACGCACATCTCCTATTACGAGGCCGATGCCTTCGCTTCGTGGGCGGGCCATCGCCTGCCGACCGAGTTCGAATGGGAAGCGGTCGCGCGCGGACAGCATGCCGAGGAAGCTCCCGCGCACGAGCCGGACGAGGGCAACCAGCTCGACGCCGCAGGGCCGGTGCACCCGATTGGTTCGCCCGGCCTGTTCGGCGACTGCTGGCAGTTCACCCGCAGCGCCTATCTGCCATACCCGCGCTTCCAGCCCGCAGAGGGCGCGGTGGGCGAGTACAATGGCAAGTTCATGAGCGGGCAGTTCGTCCTCAAGGGCGCGAGCTGCGCGACCGCGCGCGACCATTCGCGCGCCTCCTATCGCAACTTCTTCTACCCGCACCAGCGCTGGCAGTTCACCGGCCTCAGGCTCGCGAAGGACATCTGATGACCGATCAAACCGGGCTCAAGCTCGTCGACCTCGACGAGTCTGGCGTCGACCGTGCGTTTCGCTCCGACGTGTTGTCGGGCCTGCGCGAGGGGCAAAAGGCGATCCCCGCACGCTGGCTCTACGACGATGCCGGATCGCAGCTCTACGAAGACATCACCCAAGTGCCGGAATATTACCCGGCACGCGCCGAGACGCAGATTCTGCAGGAGCGCGGGGCGGACTTCGCCGAGGCGATCGGGCCGGGGCGCGCCGTGGTCGAGTTCGGCAGCGGATCGTCGGTGAAGACGCCCGCTCTGCTCAGCGCAATCGACCCTGCGGCCTATGTGCCGCTGGATATTGCAGGCGATTTCCTGCGCGCCGCTGCCGCCGATCTGTCGGCCAAGTTCCCCGGCCTGCCGGTCTTCCCGGTGGAGGCCGATTTCATGCGCCGGGTCGAACTGCCCGAGGAAGTGGCGGAGATGCCCAAGCTCGGCTTCTTCCCCGGAGGCACCATCGGCAACATGGTTGCGCGCACCGCGACCGATCTGCTGCGCACCATGCGCGAGACGCTTGGCGAAGGTTCCATGCTGCTGGTCGGGATGGACCTGATCAAGGACACGCGCGTGCTCGAAGCCGCATACGACGATGCGGGGCGGGTGACGGCCGAGTTCAACCTCAACCTCGCGCGGCGGATCAACCGTGAGCTGGGCGGGACAATTCCGGTCGACAAGCTCGAACATGCCGCACGCTGGAACGACCAGTTCGCGCGGATCGAGATGCATCTTGTCGCGCAGGAGGACATAACCTTCGAAATCGCAGGCGAGGAGTTCGCGATGAAGGCGGGCGAGACGATCCACACCGAGAACAGCCACAAGTTCGACCGCCGCAGCGCGGACAAGCAGCTGCTGGCGGGCGAGTGGACGCCGGTGGGGCGCTGGCTGGACCGGGAGGAGCGCTTCAGCGTCGTCCTCGCCGAAGCCAGCATCCCGCGCAGCGCGCCCTGAGCGCTCGTCCTCGCCAGCGGGGAAAGCAAGCGGCAATCGCCATCCTGTTCATGGATTAGCACGCGAGTGTGCCCTATATTGCGATGATGGACTTCGCCCCTGTGTTCGACCGGCTGGCCGCCAGTATCGGCAGCATTCCGCAAAGCGGCCTGCTGATCATCGCGGTTGCCGCGATGCTGATCGGCTGGCTGGGCGCTGCGCTCGCCCGGCGCGATCTCCTGATCGGGCGGATAGTCAGCACCGGCAGCACGCTGGTGCTGTGCGGAGTGCTGGTGCTGATCGTGCTCCAGCTCGCCCGGCTCGACCCGCGGTTCGACGTCGCGATGTCGGAAGTCGGCCTGCCCGAACAGAGCGTGGTCGGCGGGGAAACCCGCGTGGAGCTGTCGCCGGACGGGCATTACTGGCTCAATGCAGAGGTCAATGGTGTGCCCGCGCGTTTCCTGGTGGATACCGGCGCAACGCTGACCGCGATTTCGGAGCCGACCGCACGCGCGGCGGGGCTGGAGGAGCGGCGCGATCGCCTGCCGGTGATGATGACCACCGCCAACGGCACGATCTCGGTCGGCACGACCACGATCGAGGAATTGCGCTTCGGCAATGTCGCCGCCTTCGGGCTCGACGCGGTGCTCGCGCCCAATATCGGCGAGACCAATGTGATCGGGATGAACCTGCTCAGCCGGCTGGCACAGTGGCGGGTGGAGCAGGGCGTGCTGATCCTTGTGCCGAATGTCCCTCAGGAACAGCAAGTCGGCACCACGAAGGCAGATCGGACATAATCATCCGCCGGAGCGCATTGCTGCACCCCGGCGGACGTTAGCGTTCAGGCGCTTGCCGTCAGGCCGCGAGCGTCTCGATGGTCTGTGCGGCCGCTTCGATCTTCTGCTCGCCATCGATCCCCATGATGCCATCGGCGGCAATGATCTCGACATCGGTGATCCCGAGGAAGCCGAGGAAGTGGCGCAGCCAGGGCGTGAGGAAGTCGATCTCGCTGCCGATCGGCGTGCCGCCGCTGGCGATCACGACATAGGCCTTCTTGCCGCTCAGCATGCCTTCCGGGCCGCTTTCGGTATAGCGGAACGTGGTCCCGGCGCGTGCGACCAGATCGGCCCATGCCTTGAGCGTGGAGGGCATGGTGAAGTTGTACACCGGCAGGCTGAGCACCAGCGTATCGGCGGCCTGCAGCTCCGCGATCAGCGCGTCGGCGACGTCTGCCAGCGCCTGCTGCTTCTCGTCACGCTCGGCGGGCGGGGTCAGGTTGGCGGCGAAGCGGTCCGCGTCGATCAGCGGCAGGTCGTTGGCCGCCAGATCGCGGGTCACGATGCTGGCGTCGGTGCCTTGGCCGATCTTCTCGACCAGCTTGTTGCCGAGCTTGCGCGAGACGGATTCTTCGCTGCGGATGCTGGCGGTGACATGCAGGATATTGGTCATGGGGTGTTCCTTTTCTTGGGAGAGGTTTCAGGCCGCGTCGACGAGGACGATTTCGCTGTCTTCCCTGGCGGTGATCCGCAGCACATCGAGATCGCTGATCGCCGCGCCGTCGCGTGCGTTGACGGTCTGCCCGTCGATCTCGACGGCGCCGGTTGCGGGCACGAGGTAGGCCTTGCGGTTGGCACCGAGCGGGTATTCCACCGTTTCCCCCGCAGGGATCGTCGCACCCACCACCCGCGCATCGGTGCGGATCGGCAGGGCGTCGGCGTCTTCCTCGTAACCGCTGGCAAGCGTCACGAACTGGCCTGCGCGGTCGCCCTTGGGGAAGGGCTTGGCACCCCATTGCGGGGCATCGCCTTCGCTGGTCGGGATGATCCAGATCTGGAAGATCTGCGTCACCTCGTCCTCGCGGTTGTATTCGGAATGGCGGATGCCGGTGCCCGCGCTCATCACCTGAACGTCGCCCGCTTCGGTGCGGCCCTTGTTGCCCAGGCTGTCCTCGTGCGTGATCGCGCCTTTGCGGACATAGGTGATGATTTCCATGTCGCGGTGCGGGTGCGGCGGGAAGCCGGTGTGCGGCTGGATCGTATCGTCGTTCCACACCCGCAGATTGCCCCAGTGGACGCGCGCGGGATCGTGGTAGTTGGCGAAAGAAAAGTGATGCTTGGCATCGAGCCAGCCGTGGTTTTCGCCACCGAGACTATCGAAAGGACGCAGTTCGATCATTGCGATTCTCCTTGCCTTTGGCGGATATCGGCAGGTGCCGGTTCCGCTGCGTTGGCTCCGATTTAGGCTTGCGCACCCCTGCTGCTAAGTGGGATAAGTTAGATCCAATTGTTCGAGAAAGTCGAAATGTCCGAACCTGGCTCCCCCACGCTCGACCAGCTGCAGATCTTCCTCGCCGTGGTCGAGGAGGGCAGCTTTGCCGCCGCCGGACGGCGGCTGAACCGGGCGGTGTCGGTCATCAGCTACGGGGTGAGCAATCTCGAGGCGCAACTCGGCCTCACGCTGTTTACGCGCGAGGGCACGAAGAAACCGGTGCTGACCAAGGAAGGCGAGGCGATCCTGGCCGACGCGCGCGTGGTCGCCGCCGGGCTCGCCGGATTGCGCGCGCGGGCCAAGGGCCTGCTCGAAGGGCTGGAGGCGGAGGTCAGCCTGGCGGTCGATGTGATGCTGCCTGCCGAGCGGCTGGCGCAGGTGCTGCGCGGCTTTGCCAGCGAATTTCCCACCGTGCCGCTACGCCTGCATGTCGAGGCTCTGGGCGCGGTCGCCGCGCTGGTGCTCGATGGCAAGGCAGGGCTGGGGATTGCCGGGCCGGTCGCCGCCGGGATCGAAGGGCTCGACCGGGTGGAGGCAGGCTCGGTCCTGCTGGTGCCGGTGGCCGCGCCCGACCATCCGCTGGCCCGCGCAACCAAGCTGAAGCCGGGGGCAGGGCGCGACCATATCCAGCTGGTGCTGACCGACCGCTCTCCGCTGACGCAGGGGCGCGACTTTGCGGTCCAGTCCCCACATACATGGCGGCTGGCGGACCTCGGCGCGAAACACGCGCTGCTGCGTGAAGGGATCGGGTGGGGCAACATGCCGCTGCCGATGATCGAGGGCGATCTGGTCGCGGGCACGCTGGTCAGGCTGGCCATGCCCGACGATACCGGAGGGCCTTTCCGCTTTTCCGCAATCCATCGCGCCGATGCGGCCCCGGGCCCGGCGACATCGTGGCTGCTGGAGCGGTTCGTGACGCTGGGTTTGGGGCAGGATCGCTGACTGCGCGGCACAAAACCTGTGCCTAGTCACGGTCTTACATTGCGAGCCTTCACCCGCATCGCCAAACCGGTTATGGCGCTGAGCAGCAATGAATGAACCGTTCCTCTCCCGCACCGCGAATTTCTGCGACGCCTGCACGGTTCGCAACCGCGCGATCTGCGGCGATCTCGACAATGAAGAGATCATCGCGCTCAATGCGATCGGCCAGCGCCGCCATCTCAGCGCGGGTGAAAACCTGCTGTGGGAGGGGGATGATGCGGTCGTCGTCGCCAATGTCGTGGAAGGGATGCTGAAGCTTTCGACCAGCACCGCCGACGGCAAGGAGCAGATCCTCGGCCTCGCCTTTCCCGCCGATTTCATCGGTCGCCCGTTCGGCCAGTCGACCCCCTATTCGGTCGAGGCACTGACCGATGTGCTGGTCTGCGTGTTCCGCCGCGCCGATTTCGACCGCTTCGCGCGCGAACATCCCAAGCTTGAGCACAAGCTGCTGGAGCGCACGCTGGCCGAGCTGGACCGGACGCGCAAATGGATGCTGCTGCTCGGCCGGATGACGGCGGAACAGCGCGTGGCGACCTTCCTGCTCGACCTGTCGACCAGATTTCCGGTCGAGGAAGAGGTCGGCACGCAGCCGGGTGCCTTCGCCCTGCGGCTGAGCCGCGGGCAGATTGCGGACGTGCTGGGGCTGACGATCGAAACCGTCAGCCGGGAATTCACCAAGCTCAAGAAAGCCGGTGTCGTCTCGCTGCCCAACCGCCGCGAAGTCGCGATCGAAGACCGCGAAGCGCTGGAAGATCTGGCCAGCTAGCCGTCCCGGCTATTCGCCGCCGCCCGCCTCGTCCACGAACTGGTCGTAGGCCTCCAGCGCCTGCGCCGCGTACATCGCGCTGGGTCCTGCACCCATGTAGATCGCAAGCCCCAGCGTCTCGGCAATCTCTTCGCGCGTGGCACCGTGCTTGCGCGCGCCATCCACGTGGTAGGCGATGCACGGGTCGCAGCGCACTGCGACCGAGATCGCGACCGCCAGCAGTTCCTTGGTCTTCGCGTCGAGGGCACCGGCGCCATGCGCCGCTGCCCCCATGTCGCGAAAGCCCTTCATCACCTCCGGCGCGCCGCGATGCAGCTGCTTGATCGCCGGGATGAGGTTGGCGGCCAGGGCGGGCCAGTCCTTGAAGTCGGTATGAGTCATCAGGCCGGTCCTCCCTGCCGATCGGTCAGAAGCGGTAGCTGACGCCTGCGCTCAGCACCCACGGGTCGAGATCGTGCTCGGTCTGGATGGCTAGCGTGTCGCCCGCGTACCAGCTGGCGGTGGTGTCGACGAAGTACTTCTTCGCATCCAGCGTCAGGCCGAACCCGCTATCGCCCAGCGGCACGTCCATCCCGGCCTGCAGCACGAAGCCGAATTCGTTCGACAGGTCGGTTTCGGTCACGCCCAGCGGCAGCGTGGCTTCGCCCGGATCGACATCGACCCACAGGAAGTAGGTTACGCCCGCGCCGACATAGGGTTTTACCGGGCCGAGGTCGAAATGACCCTTGGCGGTTACGGTGGCAGGGATCAGCTTCGCATCGGCGACAAGCTCGGCACCCGGCAGGCCCGATACCGCGTCGACATCATGCTGTGTCATGCAGCAGATCGTCTCGATCGAGAAATTCTTCGACACGAAATATTCGACGGCCAGCGTGGGCACGACATTGTCGTTGGCCTCGGTCTGGGTGTCGCCCGGCAGGCCGACCGTGTCGACATTGACGGCGCTGATCGCCCCGTCCGGCATCACGACGGTGCCCAGCAGCTTCACCTGGATGTTGCCCTGTTCATCCTGAGCCGCGGCAGGCGTGGCCAGCATGGCGGTTCCAACAAGCATTGCGGCAAACAGACGCTTCATCTCTTCGATCCTTCTTGCATTCCATGTCAGCCGCCCCGTCCGGGCGGCGAGGGGAGAGATGGGCCCGTCGGCGCTGCGCTGCATTGACCCAGATCAAGAATGACAATTCGTCGGAATTCCGCGCAAAATTGATCCAGCGCAAAGACGCATTGCCGCGTATGACTAGGCTGCACCGCCATGTGGCCTTATCATCCCGAACTGCTGGAAACGCCCGTGCCGCGTTACACCAGCTATCCGACCGCGGCGGACTTCGACGTCCTGCCGGCCTGCCATTATCGCACCGCGCTGGAGCGGACGGAGGGGGACGTATCGCTCTACCTCCATATCCCGTTCTGCGAGCAGATCTGCTTCTACTGCGGTTGCAACACGGGCAAGGCGAACAAGCGCAAGCGGCTCGAAAGCTACCTGCGCGCGCTTCATCGCGAGATCGAGACGGTCGCCGCGCTGCTGCCCCGGGGCACTCGCGTGCGCCGGATCGCCTTTGGCGGGGGCAGCCCCAATGCGATCGCGCCGGTCGAATTCCTGCGCCTGATCGATGCGCTGACGATCCAGTTCGAGATCGACGATCCGGTCTTCTCGATTGAACTCGACCCGCGCACGATGAGCCGCGAATGGGCGCAGGTGCTCGCCGCCGTGGGGGTGGAGCGGGCCAGTCTGGGCGTGCAGACCTTTGCTGAGCATTGCCAGCAGGCGATCGGCCGGGTCCAGCCCGAAGAGCTGATCGTGCAGACGGTCGACTGGCTGCGCGAGGCGGGCGTCAGCTCGATCAACTTCGATCTGATGTACGGCCTGCCGGGCCAGACGCTCGATGATCTGGAGGATTCGATGCACCGCACCCGCGTGCTGGGTGCGGACCGGGTCGCGCTGTTCGGATATGCGCATGTGCCGCATATCGTCGCGCGGCAGCGCGTGATCGATGCGACCAACCTGCCCGACCGGGATCAGCGCTTCGCGATGGCCTCGGCAGGCTTCGGTTATTTCCTTACCCATGGCTATGTGCCCGTGGGCTTCGATCACTTTGCCAAGGCGGGCAGCGATCCGCTAGCGGCGGCGGCCACCAGTGGCCGGGTGCGGCGTAATTTTCAGGGCTTCACCGATGACCCCAGCGATGTGCTGATCGGGCTGGGCGCCTCGGCGATCAGCAGCTTCCCCGGCCTGCTCGCGCAGAACGAGAAGAATTCCGGCCGCTACCGGATGAAGGCGGGCGATGGTCAGCTGACCGTGACCCGCGGCATCCACCGCTCTGCCGACGACCGCTATCGCGGGGCTATCATCGAGCGGCTGCTGTGCGACGGGCGCAGCCGCGTGGGTTCGCGCCTGCTGGCCGAAGTGACCCCGCGACTGACGCCCTTCATCGATCGCGGGCTGGCGCATATCGATCGCGAGTGGCTCTCGATCGAGCCCGACGGCCTGCCCTATGCGCGCACCATCGCGGCGCTGTTCGATCCCTATCGCACGGTGTCGGCGCGCCAGTTCAGCTCGGCTGTGTGAGGAAGACTGGTGCGGACCGGCCCGCGTGGCCGGTCCGCTCAAGCAGCGCTATCGCTGCCGATCACGAAGATCCACAGCGCCAGACAGGCGATCCATCCGCCGTGGAACAGGATCAGCGCGAGCCATACGGCCCCGTGAGAGGCATATTTCCTGCCCGAATTGCGAATAATCACGCCGCGCCCAGCGCCAGCGAAAATCCGCGCCACATCCGGCAGATGCAGCAGCAGCCAGATACCCGCGATCAGGCTGGTCGTCGCAAGCGAGCCCATCAGCGCAGGCAAAAGCCACGGCGGCATCCGCGTTCTCCTTTACTCGAGTTCGAGAGTGTCGCCCTTGTCCGAGCGTTTGCGGCAATTGCCCGCGTGACACGCTTTGAAGCAGGGCTGCTCGGGCACCTGATCTGGCTCATCTCCATCGACCGGAATCCGGATCACGCCGCCGCTGCACAGCTGCGCGGTGATCGAATCGCCGCCGCCGGGCAGAGGGCCGAGCATCATCGGGGCGAGGCCGATCAGGAGCAGCCAGTCAGGCCTGATCATCGGTGCGCTCCCCATTGCCGCGATCCTGATCGCCGGGTTCCTCGTCGATCAGAATGCGGTTCGCCGCCCCGTCCATGTCGTCGTACTGGCCATTGCCCACCGCCCAGAAGAACGCGGCAAGGCCGATGCCCCCCATCGCCAGTGCGATCGGGATCAGGAAGGTGAGCCCGCTCATCGCGCTGCCCGTGCCAGCCGAAGCGAATTGGCAACCACCACCAGCGAGCTGATCGACATGGCGATCGCCGCGATCAACGGGGTCACGAGCCCGGCCAGCGCCAGCGGAATGGCGAGCATGTTGTAGGCGATCGCGAAGCCGAAGTTCTGCCGCACGACCCGCATCGTGCGCTGCGCGGCGACCACCGCGAGCGCGACCGGCATCAGCCGCTCGCCCACGAACACAGCGTCGGCGGCCTGCTGGCTCACGTCGCTGGCCGTACCCGGCGCGATCGAGACATGGGCGGCGGCCAGCGCCGGCCCGTCGTTCAGCCCGTCGCCGACCATCAGCGGTCGTTTACCCTCGGCCTTCAGACGCTCCAGCTCGGCCAGCTTCGCCTGGGGGGAGACGCGCCCGTGCCCGCTGATGCCGAGGTCCGCCGCGACGCCGGAGACGACCGTGTCCGCATCGCCGGAGATGATCCGGCTATCGAGCCCCGCCGCCGCGATCCGCACAATGGCGTCGGCCGCATCGGGACGCAGCGCGTCGTGGAAGGGGATGGTCCAGCACTGTCTGGCGATCCGCAATTCGGTCGCGGTCGCGCCGCCATCGCCCAGCGGACGGGTCAGGCTGACGCGCTGCCCGTCGAACATGGCGAACACGCCTTCGCCCGCGATCTCTTCGGGTTGGCTGATGGCCGCAGGCTTCACGCCCTGCGCGGTGAGCGCCTTGGTCAGCGCGCGGCTGAGCGGATGGTGGCTCGACAGCGCGAGCGCGAGCGCGACAGGCAGGGCATGCTCATCGACATGCGCAAGCTCTGCAACGGGCTCTCCCAGGGTCAGAGTGCCGGTCTTGTCGAACACCGCGATATCGGCCTCTGCCAGCCGTTCCAGCGCGCTGCCGTCCTTCACCAGCAGGCCCTTCTTCAGCAGCGCGCCCGATGCGACGACCTGCGCGGCGGGCACGGCCAGCCCCATTGCGCACGGACAGGTGATGATCAGCACCGCGATGGCGATCACCAGCGACTGGTGCCAGCCTGCGCCTGCGATCATCCAGCCGACGAAGGCGAGCAGGGCGAGCGTGTGGACCACCGGGGCATAGAGGCGCGAGGCACGGTCCGCGATCCGCACATAGCGGCTGCGCGATTGCCCGGCCTCGTCCATCAGCCGCGCGATCTCCGCGATCGCGGTGTCCTGCGCGGCGGCGGTGATCCGCACCCGGATCGGCGCGAGCAGATTGACCGCGCCCGCATGGACGCTCTGCCCGATGGAGACATCCTCCGGCGTGCTCTCGCCGGTCAGCATGGCGTTATCGATCGCGCTGGTCCCGGCCTCGATCGTGCCGTCGGCGGCCAGCGCATCGCCTGCGGCGACCAGCATGGTCATCCCCGGTTCCAGCTCTTCGGCACTCAGCCGGCGGGTCGATCCGTCGGGCAGCAGGATTGTCGCGTGGCGGCCCATCCGGCTCAGCAGAGAGGCGATGCCTGCGCGCGTGCGGTTGCGCATCGCGGCATCGAGCGCGCGGCCCGCGAGCAGGAAGAACAGCAGCATGGTCGCGCCGTCGAAAAAGGCGTTCTCGCCCCCGGTCGCGGTCTCGTAGAGGCTGAGCCCGGTGGCGAGCAGTACGCCGATCGAGATCGGCACATCCATATTGGTCCGCCCGTGGCGCAGCGCGGTGAGCGCAGAGCCGAAGAAGGGCCGCCCGGCATAGGCGATCACCGGCAGCGCGATCAGCGCGGAAAGCCAGTGGAACAGCTCGCGCGTGGCGCCGTCGGCTCCGGACCATACGCTGACCGACAGCAGCATGATGTTCATCATGCCGAAGCCTGCCACCGCCAGCGCCTTGGTCAGTTCGCGGTCGGGCGGGGCGGGCTGGGCGGTGGGACTTTCGATCGCCTGCGCTTCGAACCCGATCCGCTCCAGCGCGTCGACCAGCGCCAGATCGTCGAGCGTTTCCGAGTGATCGACCGTCACCCGCTTGGCCGAGAGGTTGACCCGCGCTGCGGATACGCCGTCGAGCGCCAGCAGCCCGCGCTCCACCTTGGAGATGCACCCGGCGCAGCGCATCCCCGGCACGGTCAGCCGCGTCGTCTGCAGGCTGGTCGGGGCATCCGCCGCGCTGGGCGCGGTCGGCACGGTTGGCGGCGCGTCGACGGAGGTGTTCACGACAGCGGTGCCTCGATCACCCGTTTGCGATCCCCGTCGGAGAGGGTCATCCGCAGCGTCCAGCGTCCCGCGTCGAGCGGCTGGTTCGCGATGAAGCGGCCATCATCTTGCCGGGTGAAGGCGAGGGTGCGGGTGGTCTTCTTCCCCAGCGGGTGGCGCGCGACCGCGGTCAGCATCGCGGTCTCGGGCGCGTTCTGCGTCTCGACCACCACCAGCCCATCCTCCGTGCGGCTCGCGTCGAGCTGCCACCCGGTCGCTTCCTGCCGCGCGGCCTCCGCCAGCCATCCGTTATATTTCTGGCTGGCGACGTAGGAATTTTCGACCACCACACCGCCGAAGCCGTTGGTGGCGAGCGAGGCCATGTAGAAATTGACCGCGACCACGATGCCGAAGCCGGCGACCATCACGCCCGCCATGTGCTTGCCGGTAAATTCGCGCATCATGATCCTCCTGCAGGGGCGTCGAAGCGGGTTTCGACGGTGTCGGTTTCGCGCTGCTCGTCCTGCGAGGTCAGCCGGAAGGTGAACTCGCGCGAGGTCGCATCCTTGGGTGCGACGACATAGGCCCGCACGGTGCGGATCTGGTCGGCGGGTACGTTGAAGCTCTGCGTGGCGGCGGCTTCATCGGCGCCGATGGTGTCGGTCCACATCTTCCCGCCCGGCAGCCCTTCGATCGCGACAACCATCTCGCGCGGGCGGCTTTCCATATTGCGCAGCTTCAGCGTGTAGGAATTGCGGATCGATCCGTCGCTCATCAGCATGTACGGCGGATTGCGGTCTGGCGAGACTGTCAGATCGGTGTGAGTACGCGTGCCCAGCGCGAACAGCAGGGCGGCACCGATCGCGCCCCACACACCGAAGTAGATCAGGGTGCGCGGGCGCAGCAGCGTCTTCCAGACGGGCTTTGCGGGGTGGCCCAGCGCTTCCTCGCGGCAGTCCTCCAGCGTGGCGTAGTCGATCAGCCCGCGCGGGCGGCCAATATCCTTCATCACCCGGTCGCACGCATCGATGCACAGCGCGCAGGTGATGCAGCCGATCTGCGGCCCCTCGCGGATGTCGATCCCCGTGGGACACACCGCGACGCACTGGTTGCAGTCGATGCAGTCGCCGAAATGCTCGGGGTCCTTCTTCGCCTTCTTCAGGCTGCCACGTGGCTCTCCGCGCCAGTCCTTATAGGTGACGATCAGCGATTTCTCGTCGAGCATCGCGCTCTGGATACGCGGCCAGGGGCACATGTAGATGCACACCTGTTCGCGCATGAAGCCGCCCAGCGTGAAGGTGGTCAGCGTGAGGATACCCACGGTCGCGTAGGCGACCATCGGCGCCTGCAGCGTGAAGAAGTCCTGAAACAGCGTCGGCGCATCGGCGAAGTAGAGAATCCACGCCCCGCCCGTCGCCAGGCTGATGAGGAGGTAGATCGACCATTTGAACGCGCGCCGCGCGATCTTCTTTGGCCCCCAGGGAGCCTTGTCGAGCCGGGCACGCGCGTTGCGATCGCCGTCGACGAAGCGGTCGATATGCTGGAACAGGTCGGTCCATACGGTCTGCGGGCAGGCATAGCCGCACCACGCACGGCCGACCGCGCTGGTGACCAGGAACAGCCCGATCCCGGCCATGATCAGCAGACCCGCGACGAAGTAGAATTCGTGCGGCCAGATCTCGATCCCGAACATGTAGAAGCGGCGGTTGGCCAGATCGACCAGCACCGCCTGATCGGGGGCGAAGGGCCCGCGATCCCAGCGGATCCACGGGGTGACGTAATAGATCGCCAGGGTGACGAACATCACGAACCACTTGAAGCGGCGGAAAGGCCCGTCGATCCGCTTGTTATGAACCGCCTTGCGCTTCTCGTAGAGCTTTTCGGGCATCTGCGTGCGCGGCGGCTCGTGCGGTTCGTGCCGGTGGGTGGGCGCTCCGGTCGAGGCGGTGGCGCTGGAGACGGGCTCGTTGGTCTTGGCGACCCCGTCTTTCAGCACGACCGACCAGTCGCGGTCCTTGTTAGAGTTCTCAGGGCTATTCATCGACCTCCACCTCGGGATCTTCCGCGACCTCTACGAAGTCTTCGCCTCCCCCGAGCGAATGGACATAGGCGGCGAGCATCTTGATCGTCACCGGATCGAGCCTCTCGCCCCAGGCGGGCATCACGCCCATGCGAGGATTGAGGATCTGACGCTGCAGGGCCGAGCGTTCGCTGCCGCGCAGCCAGATCGCATCGCTCAGGTTGGGCGCGCCCACATCGCGTCCGCCCTTACCCTGCGGGCCGTGGCAGGCGGCGCAGTTATCGCCGAAGATCTGCGCTCCGGCGGCGTTGGGCTGGGCCTTGCCGCTGAGCGAGAGGACGTGGTCGATCACTGCATTGATCTGGGCATCGTCCAGCGCGCCTTCGAACGGAGGCATCTGGCTGAAGCGGGTCTCGTCGTCGTCCGGCCAGCGAATCCCGTGGGTGATCGTGTACTCGATCGCCTTCAGGTCACCGCCCCACAGCCAGGCATCGTCGTTGAGGTTGGGGTAGCCCAGCTGCTGGTCGCCCGCACCGCCCGAGCCGTGGCACTGGGTGCAATGGACCTTGAAGGCCGCCTGTCCGCCGGCGACTGCCCGCGCCATCAGCGCGCTGTCGTCCGGCAGGCGTTCGATCGGGATATTCGCCAGCTGATCACGGAAGCCCTGCTGGGCCTGCTCGGCAGCGCTCATCTTTTCGGCCAGCTGGCCGCGGCTCGACCAGCCGAGCACGCCCTCGGTCGCCTTGTCGACCATCGGCCATGCCGGATAGAGGATGACGTAGATGATCGCGAAGATGATCGTGAGGTAGAAGGTCCACAGCCACCAGCGGGGCAGGGGCGTGTTAAGCTCCTCGATACCGTCCCACTCATGGCCGACGGTTTCGGTGCCGGTGGGTTCGTCGATGCGCTTATTTGCCATCGGTCTGATCCTCGAAAATCGAATGGGCTGCCTTGTTGATGCGGCGCTTGGCGCCGGGCCGGAACGGCCACAGGCACAGGAGAAGGTAGAACAGCAGCATGGCCATCAGGCCGAAGCTGTCCGCGAAGTGACGCAGCTCTTCGTAGAAGGTCATCGGCCTTTCTCCTGAGCGAGCTCTTCGAACGGTGCGGCGCTTTCGAAATCGACCAGCGTGCCGAGCATCTGAAGGTAGGCGATCAGCGCATCCATCTCGGTCACCCGGTCGGGGTTGCCGTCGAAGTCGCGGATCTGCGCCTTGGGATAGCGCTCTGCCAGGTCGCCCGCGGCAATGTCGGGATCGGCCTGCGCGTAGAGATCGGCCTCGGCCTGCTCCAGATCGCGGTCGCTATAGGGCACGCCCACGGTCTTGAGCGCCTTGAGCATAGCCTTCGCATCGGCGACCTTGAGGTCACGCTCTTTCAGGAAGCCGTATTTGGGCATGATGCTCTCGGGCACCACGCTCTGCGGGTTCTCCAGGTGCTGGATGTGCCATTCGTCCGAATAGCGGCCACCCACGCGGGCGAGATCCGGCCCGGTCCGCTTCGATCCCCACTGGAAGGGGTGGTCGTACATGCTTTCCGCCGCGAGGCTGTAGTGGCCGTAGCGTTCGACTTCGTCGCGGAAGGGGCGGATCATCTGGCTGTGGCACGAATAGCACCCTTCGCGGATGTAGATGTCGCGCCCCGCCTGTTCGAGCGGGCTGTAGGGGCGCACGCCGTCGACTTCCTCGATCGTGTTGTCGATCCAGAAGAGCGGTGCGATCTCCACCACCCCGCCGATCGCCACCGTCACGAAGGTAGCCACGGCGAGCAGCGTGATGTTGCGTTCCAGCTTCTTGTGTTTTTCGGTCAGGCTCATCGCAGGTTCCTATTCGGCCGGCACGCTGTCGGGATGGGCGGCGGGCCGCGATCCGACGATCGGCTTGTCTTTGGCGGGGTCGTAGCTGGGGCTGGTCATCGGCGCTTCGTCGCGCAGCTTGCCTGCCAGCGTCATCCAGACGTTGTAGCTCATCACCAGTGCACCCGAGAGGTACAGCAGCCCGCCGGTCATCCGCATGATGAACATCGGATGGAGCGCGGCGACCGTGTCGGCGAAGCTGTTCACCAGGTAGCCGTCGGGCCCGTATTCGCGCCACATCAGGCCTTGGGTGATGCCCGCCACCCACATGCTGGCGGCGTAGAAGACGATCCCCAGCGTCGCGAGCCAGAAGTGCCAGTTGATCATCCGCAGGCTGTACATCCGCTCACGACCCCAGAGCCGCGGGAACAGGTAGTACAGGCAGGCGAAGGTGATCATCCCGTTCCATCCCAGCGCGCCGGAGTGGACGTGGCCGATGGTCCAGTCGGTGTAGTGCGACAGGCTGTTGACGCTCTTGATCGACAGCATCGGGCCTTCGAAGGTGCTCATTCCGTAGAAGGCGAGCGCCATCACCATCATCCGGATGATCGGATCGGTGCGGACCTTGTCCCATGCCCCGTTGAGGGTCATCAGGCCGTTGATCATCCCGCCCCAGCTGGGCATCCACAGCATGATCGAGAACACCATCCCCAGCGTCTGCGCCCAGTCGGGCAGCGCGGTGTAGTGGAGGTGGTGCGGACCCGCCCAGATGTAGAGGAAGATCAGCGACCAGAAGTGGATGATCGACAGGCGATAGCTGTAGATCGGACGTTCGGCCTGCTTGGGCACGAAGTAGTACATCATCGCGAGGAAGCCCGCGGTGAGGAAGAATCCGACCGCGTTATGGCCGTACCACCACTGGGTCAGCGCATCCTGCACGCCCGAGAAGGCGCTGTAGCTGCGCGAACCCAGGAAGCTGATCGGCACCGCCAGGTTGTTGACCACGTGCAGCATCGCGATTGTCACGATGAAGGCGAGGTAGAACCAGTTGGCGACGTAGATATGCGGTTCGTTGCGCTTGAGCAGCGTGGCGACGAACACCGCGAGATAGGCGACCCAGACGATCGTCAGCCACAGGTCGACGTACCATTCCGGCTCGGCATATTCCTTCGACTGGGTGACACCCAGCAGATAGCCGGTCGCGGCGAGCACGATGAACAGCTGGTAGCCCCAGAACACGAACCGGGCGAGGCTGGGCAGTGCCAGCTGCGTCCGGCAGGTGCGCTGGACCACGTAGAAGCTGGTCGCGAGCAGCGCGTTGCCGCCGAAGGCGAAGATCACCGCCGACGTATGCAGCGGACGCAGACGTCCGAAATTGAGGTAGGGTTCGACGTTGAGCCAGGGGAAGGCCATCTGCGAGGCGATGAACACGCCTGCGAGCAGGCCGACAACGCCCCAGAACATCGTTGCGATCGCACCCCAGCGCACGATCTCGTCGTCATATTGAGACGGCGATTCGGGCATCTTGAAGAACGTGCGACCGCCGCCGACCGGATCGAACCGGCCCGCGGTTATCCAGATCATCGCGAACGAGACGATCCCGATGATCACCGCGTGCGCGGCAAAACCGGCGTCCTTGGCGGAGACTGCCACGGCCAATGACAGGAGGAGAAGGACGAACCACAGTCCGGCCCTCGCGAGTGCTGCCTCAATTTGCATTAATTGCCCCTTCCGTTTGCGGGCCGGTTAGGACCGCCCGGATTTGAACGCATTGATCGAGATCAATTTCGTGAAATTATGCCGCAACCGGCAGTTGTCCCGCGCAGCGCGACAGGCCGGGCAGGTCGATCACCCGCAGGGCGGATCGCCCCTCGGTCTCGATCAGGCCGAGATCGCGCAGCTCGCTGAACTGGCGGCTGACGGTTTCGATGGTCAGGCCCAGGCTGTCCGCGATCTCGCCGCGCGACATCGGCAGGTCGATCCACCCCTCGCCTCGCGAATCCGCGCCAAGCCGGTCCCAGATGGCGAGGATGAAGGATGCCACCCGCTCCTGTGCGGAGCGTCGACCGAGGATGATCGAGGTTTCCCGGCTGCGCGCCAGTGCATTCTCCGTCTCGCGCGAGGCAAGCCGCAGCATGCCGCAGCTATCCGGGCCGGAGCGGTTCAGGCTTTCCGCCGGGATCACCAGCAGTTGCGCGTCGGTCAGCGCGGTCAGCGTGAAGCCGTAACGGCCCTGCGCGGGCACGTGAACGACGTCGCCGGTGAAATGGAAGCTGACGATCTGCTCGCGCGCGCTGGAAACGAAGGCTGCCAGCTTGCATGCACCTGCGCCCAGAAAGGCGAAGTATGCCCGCGCGGGATCGAGATCGAGCTGCTCGCCTGCCGCCAGCTCCCTTGCGACAGTGTCGTGGCGCAGCCGCAGGATCACCGCATCGGGCAGCCCCGGGGGCAGCACGGCGGCGTCGAATGCGTCGAACAGGTCGGGGAAGTTCATGGGGTAGTCCTTTCCTCTTGGGAATCGGACTAGCCGCAGGCCCGCCGCGCTGCCTTGATCTGGATCAATGCCCCTGTGCCCAGCGGAGCCGATGGTGGCCCCGGGTCGCAGCCATCAGAGCGTGCGCAGGGGAGAGTGCCGGTGAGAATTCTGTTCGTCCATCCGAACTACAGATCGGGCGGGGCCGAGATTGCCGGCACCTGGCCGCCGGCCTGGGTCGCCTATCTCTCCGGCCCGCTGAAGCGCGCGGGCTTCACCGACATCCACTTCATCGACGCGATGACCGAAGAGGTCGACGACGAGGAGCTTGCCCGCCGCATGGCGCAGCTGCAGCCCGACGTCGTCGGTACCACCGCGATCACCCCATCCATCTACGCTGCCGAGCGCGTGCTGGAGCTTGCCGCGCTCACGATCCCCGACGCGGTGCGCGTGCTCGGTGGCGTACACGCGACCTTCATGTACCGGCAGGTGCTGACCGAGGCCCCGCATATCGACGTGATCGTGCGCGGGGAGGGGGAGGAGATCGCGCTCGACCTGTTCGGCGCCATCCGTGACGGTCGCTGGCGGCAGGATCGCGAAGGTATCAAGGGGCTCGCCTTCCGCGACGGAGAGCGAATCGTCGCGACGCCAGCCGCCGATACGGTGAAGGACATGAGCACGCTGACCCCCGACTGGGATGTGCTCGACTGGAATTTGTACAAATATCTGCCCTTGGGCACCCGCGTTGCGATTCCCAATCTCGCGCGCGGGTGTCCATTCACCTGCTCGTTCTGCTCGCAGTGGAAGTTCTGGCGCGACTACCGGATTCGCGACCCCAAGGACGTGGTCGACGAGATCGAGCAGCTGCACGAGCGGCACGGGGTCGGCTTCTTCATCCTCGCGGACGAGGAACCGACCATCAACCGCAAGAAATTCATCGAGTTCTGCCAGGAGCTGATCGACCGCGGCCTGCCCGCCAAGGTCAAGTGGGGGATCAACACCCGCGTCACCGACATCTATCGCGACCGCGAATTGCTGTCCTTCTACCGCAAGGCTGGGCTGGTCCATGTCAGCCTGGGTACCGAAGCCGCCGCGCAGATGAAGCTCGACCGGTTCAACAAGGAAACCAAGGTCGAGGAGAACAAGCAGGCGATCCGCCTGCTGCGCGAGGCGGACATCTTCGTCGAAGCGCAGTTCATCGTCGGGCTGGATAACGAGACACCCGAAACTCTCGAAGAAACCTACAAGATGGCGTGGGACTGGCAGCCCGATCTCGCCAACTGGGCGATGTACACCCCCTGGCCGTTCACCCCGCTGTTCGAGGAGATCAGGGACCAGGTCGAGATCCACGATTTCAGCAAGTACAATTTCGTCACCCCGATCATGAAGCCCGCCGCGATGGAGCGGGGCGAGCTGCTCAACGGAGTGATGAAGAACTACCGCCGGTTCTACATGCAAAAGGCGCTGTTCCACTATCCCTGGCGCGGGACGGGCTTTCGGCGGCGCTATCTGCTCGGCTGCCTCTACGCCTTCCTGCGCGCGGGCTTCAAACGCAGCTTCTACGATTTGGGCAAGGCGGGGTATTGGGGCCCGCAGACGCGCAAGAAGGTCGACTGGCACTTCGACGAGAGCCGCGAGGCTGCGGCCGATGCGGCGACCGACTGGCAGAGCAGTGCCGATCGCGCTGCGCAGGCCGCCGCCCGGCGTGAAGCGGTGCGAAAGCAGATGAAGGAGCGGGGCGAAAGCCGCGCTGCCGAACGCCACCCGGACCGGATCGATGTCCCCTGAGTCGGCCCTGGCCGCGCGGGACGCCGCCGGGCTTGCCGACGAGGCGGCTCCCGCGCTGATCGGCCCGCACGCGGTGATCCACCTGGCCGAGGTGATGCGCGAGGATTTCGGGCCGGTCGCCTGCGACACAGTACTCGCGCATGCGCAGATCGACGCCGTGCCGGGCGGCACCTGCATGATTCCCGAGATAGAGGCGCTGCGGCTGCATCGCTGGATGGCGGTGTGGGATCCGGTTGCGTGCTTCGGGATCGCGGAGGAGGCGGGGCGCAGGACAGCGGACTACATCATCGCCCATCGCATTCCCCGGCCGGCGGTGCGGCTGCTGGAGCTGAGCCCGGCGTGGGTCGCTGCGCCACTGCTGCTGACCGCGATTCGTCGCCATGCGTGGACCTTCGTGGGCGCGGGCCGGTTCGCGAGCGATGGGAGCTGGGGCTTCACGATCGATCGCCGCCAGGCGGACGATTCGATCGCGCCGCAGCCGACATTGTTCGCCTGGTACGCCGCCGTGTTTGAACGACTGCACAAACGGCTGGTGGACCCGCGCTGCGTATGCCGGGCGCAAAGCTGCGGGGCGGAGAGCCTGATGGCCCGGTCCTACCGGATCGAATGCATGTAGTTATCGCGGCGCGCGCCGGGCGGGGGGGTGCCTCAGCGATCCGCCAGGTTGGTTCCGGCGAGGAAAAACTCGGTCCTGGCGCGGACCCGTTCGGGCGTATGGGTCCGCTCGCTGCCGTGGAGAATGGCCTCGACGTGAAGATCGCTCACGATCAGATCCAGGAAGATCTCGGCCAGCATCTCCGGATCGCCGACCATCTCCACCCCATCCTGCTGCCACTGGGCGAACATCCGCGCCAGCGCGCGGTCGGTGCGGGTGGCGGTACGTTCGTAGAAGAGTTGCGCAAAATTCCGGTCTTCGATGCTCCGGGAGATCACGATACGCACCAGTGCGACCATTTCCGGGTCGAGGAAGTACGCCCGCAGTTCCTCCGTCAGCCGATGCAGAACCGCAGCGGGTGAGCCACCTTGCGACATGGTGCGATTGATGATCGCCTCGCCCGAACCGCCTTTTTCGAACACCACCGCTTCAAGCAGTCCGTCCTTGCTGCCGAAAACCTTGTATACGGTTGACAGCGAGCCTCCGGCCTTCTCGACGATATCGCCCACGGTCGTACGCTCGTAACCTTGCTCGATGAAAAGCGTACGCGCAGCATCGACGATCGCCCGCTTGCGGCGGTCCAGACGGCAGAAATCGCTAACACAGGTCGTCATTTCAAGCTTTTGGCCTCCGCGCTCAAAACTCTAGCAAGGCGGGTTGCGTTGCAAGGGTGTAATCACTATTACACCTTCGCACCTGCACAAAAGCTGACTAAGTAAGAAGGCGTTCCCCCATGAAGCCGATCCTCGCGGGCCTGGCGGCCTGCCTCATGCTCACCGCATGCTCCTCTAACGAAGAAGCGCCCGCGCCCCAGGCGGTCCCGGTCCAGACGATCACCGTGAAGCGCCAGAGCATCCCCAACGTCATCGAACTGCCCGGCCGGGTCGAACCGGTCCGCACGGCAGAGGTGCGCGCGCGGGTAACCGGGATCGTGCAGCAGCGCTTGTATGAGGAAGGGACGGACGTGCGCGCCGGCCAGCCGCTGTTCCGCATCGACCCGCGTGAACTGCGCGCGAGCTATGCGCAGACCCAGGCCGCGCTGACCCGCGCACGGGCGACCGCAGCCAATGCGCGTGCGGTGGTCGAACGCTATCGTCCGCTGGTGGAAGAGAACGCGATCAGCGGGCAGGAATACGACGCCGCACTGGCCGCCGCGCGTGAGGCCGATGCCAATGTCGCGCAGATCCGCGCCCAGCTCGAATCATCCTCGCTCCAGCTCGGTTACACCACCGTCCGCGCGCCGATCTCCGGCCGGGCGGGCCGGGCGCAGGTGACCGAAGGCGCGCTGGTCAGCCAGGGCGAGGGCACGCTGATGACGCGGATCGAGCAGATCTCGCCGGTCTATGTCAGCTTCGCCCAGGCCGCGAGCGAGGTGCTCAAGCTGCGTCGGGCAATCACCGGCGGGCAGGTCGATCTGGACGACAATGATCGGGTCGAAGTACGCCTGACCTTCTCCGACGGAACCGAATACCCCATTCCCGGCTATATCGACTTCCTTGCCTTCTCGGTCGACCAGGAGACCGGTACGGTCGAACTGCGCGCCGAATTCCCCAATCCCGACCGCCTGCTGCTGCCCGGTGAGTTCGTGCGCGCGCAGATCTATGCCGGTCAGGTGCCCGACGGGCTGGTGGTGCCGCAGCGCGCGGTTTCGCTGACCGAGGATGGCGGAAGCGTGTTCGTGGTCAATGGCGAGGGTCAGGCGACCGTGCGCCCCGTCCAGCTGGGCGCGATGGTCGACGGCAACTGGATCATCGAAAGCGGGCTCAAGCCCGGCGACAAGGTGATTGTCACCAATCTGCAGAAGATCCGCCCCGGCGCGCCGGTGAAGATCGCCAACAAGGCCGCGGGCGGCAAGCCCGCCGCCAAGAAGCCCGCCGCCAAGCAGCAGCCTGCCCGTACCAGCGGAGCCGAGTAACCAATGTCACGCTTCTTCATCGACCGGCCCATCTTCGCATGGGTCGTCTCGCTCGGTATCCTGCTGGCAGGCTTCCTCGCGCTGCGCGCGCTCCCGATCGAGCAGTATCCCGAAGTCGCGCCGCCTTCGCTGACGATCAGCGTGGTCTATCCCGGCGCCGATGCCGAGACTCTGGAAGAAAACGTCACCCAGGTGATCGAGCAGCAGCTCAACGGGGTCGACGGCTTCCTCTACATGTCCTCGTCGAGCATCTCGAACGGCACCGCGACCATCACCGTGACCTTCGAGGCCGGGACCGACATCGATATTGCGCAGACCGAGGTACAGAACCGGCTGAGCACGGTCGAGGCGCGTCTGCCCGAAGAGGTTCGCCGACAGGGCATCACCGTGCGGCAGGCCAATTCCGGCTTTCTGATGATCGTCGCGCTGACCTCCAAGGGAGGGCAGTACGACACCAATGATCTGGGCAATATCGCCTCCACCCAGGTGGTCGACGAACTGCGCCGTGTGAACGGCGTGGGCGATGTCCAGCTGTTCGGGTCGGAATATGCGATGCGCATCTGGCTCGATCCGGACGCGCTGGCCTCCTACAAGCTCTCGCCCTCTGCCGTTCTCGCCGCGATCCGCGAGCAGAACGCTCAGACGGCGGGCGGTTCGATCGGCGCCCAGCCGCTGGCCGACGGGCAGCAGATCACCGCCACCATCTCCACCGATGGCCGCTTCACCACGGCCGAAGAGTTCGAGAACATCATCCTGCGCGCCAGCAACGGCGCGGCAGTGGTGCGGCTGGGCGAGGTCGCGCGGGTCGAGATCGGCGCGCAGACCTATGCCAGCTCGACCGCGCTCAACGGCAAGCCGATGGCGGGCATGGCGGTCCAGCTGGCGACCGGTGCCAACGCGCTTGCCGCAGCGGAGGGCGTGAAGGAGCGACTGGAAGAGATCGCGCCGGGCCTGCCGGGCGATGTCACCTGGTCGATCCCCTACGACACCACGCCGTTCGTCGAAGCCTCGGTCGAGGAAGTGGTCAAGACGCTGGTCGAGGCGATGTTCCTCGTCTTCCTCGTCATGTTCCTGTTCCTGCAGAACTGGCGCGCGACGCTGATCCCGACGCTGGTCGTGCCGATCGCCCTTGCTGGTGCGTGTCTGGGTCTGTGGCTGTTCGGCTTTTCGATCAACGTTCTGTCGCTGTTCGGCATGGTGCTGGCGATCGGCATCCTGGTCGACGACGCGATCGTGGTGATCGAGAATGTCGAGCGGATCATGCGCGAGGAAGGCCTGCCGCCGGTGCAGGCCACGCGCAAGGCGATGGGCCAGATCAGCGGCGCGATCATCGGGATCACGCTGGTGCTGGTTGCGGTGTTCCTGCCGATGGCGTTCTTCCCGGGATCGACGGGCGGAATCTATCGCCAGTTCTCCGTCACACTGGCGATCGCGATCTTCTTCTCCGCCTTCCTCGCCCTGTCGTTGACCCCGGCTTTGTGCGCGACCTTCCTCAAGCCGATCGAGAAGGGACACGACCACGCCACCGAGATCGAGGTCGATGAAGAGGCCGAGGCGCAGCCCGGCTGGCGTGGCCGGCTGGCACGTGCGCGGGGCAAATCCGCCCGCTTCTTCGCCCGCTTCAACCGCTGGTTCGCTCGGATGCAGGAGAAATACGGCCGAGCCAACGACCGCATCCTGTCCCGCCCGTTCCGTGCGCTCGCGGTGTTCCTGGCGCTGGCGCTTGTCACCGTGCTCCTGTTCATGCGCCTGCCGACGGCGTTCCTGCCGACGGAAGACCAGGGTTATCTGATCACCGCCGTGCAGGCCCCTCCCGGGGCAACGCAGGAGCGGACCGACGAAGCGCTGGAGCCGATTGCCGATTACTGGATGCAGCGCGACGAGGTGGCGAACCTGGTCGTCGTGCGCGGCTTCAGCTTCTTCGGCCAGGGCCAGAACAACGCGATCATGTTCGCATCGTTCAAGCCGTGGAGCGAACGCACCGGCAAGGGCAGCAGCGCAGGGGCGATGCTGGAGGATGCAACTGGCGTGTTCAGCCAGGTCGAAGGCGCGCTGGCCTTCGTCATCCAGCCGCCTGCGATCCAGTCGCTGGGTGAGGCGAGTGGTTTCACGCTCAAGCTGCAGGACCGTGGCGGGGTCGGGCGCGAGGCGCTGACAGCGGCGCGCGACCAGCTGCTGGGGATGGCTTCGCAGAGCGACGTCATCGCCAACCTGCGGCCCGAGGATCAGGGGCCCAGCCCCGAGGTCGAGATCGATATCGACCGCGTCCAGGCCCGCGCGCTCGGTCTCTCGCTGAACGATGTGAACGCCGCGCTCTCGATCACCTTCGGGTCCGCCTATGCGAACGACTTCAACCGGCAGGGCCGCGTGCTTCAGGTGCTGGTGCAGGCGGATGCGCCCTATCGCATGACGCCCGAAGACGTGCTCGCGCTACGCATTCCCAACGATCAGGGCGAACTGGTGCCGTTCAGCGCCTTCGCCAGTGCCAAGTGGTCCGCCTCGCCGCAGAGCCTGTCGCGCTACAACGGCTATCCGGCGATGACCCTGTCGGGGATGGCCGCTCCGGGCAAATCCTCGGGCGCCGCGCTGACCGCGATGGAGCAGATGGCCGAACAGCTGCCGCAGGGCATCGGCTACGAATGGACCGGCATTTCCTACGAGGAAAAGCAGGCGGGCGGCCAGATCGGCCTGCTGCTGGGCCTGTCGGTGGTGATCGTGTTCCTGGTGCTCGCCGCGCTGTACGAAAGCTGGGCGGTGCCGCTGGCGGTGCTGCTGATCGTGCCGATGGGCGTGCTGGGCGCAGTGCTGTTCTCGATGTTTCGAGGGCTGTCGGCAGACGTCTATTTCAACGTCGGGCTCATCACCATCATCGGCCTTGCCGCGAAGAACGCGATCCTGATCGTCGAATTCGCGATCGAGGAGGAACAGCGTGGCCTGAGGCGGATCGACGCGGTCAAGGCCGCTGCCAAACTGCGCCTGCGGCCGATCATCATGACCTCGCTCGCCTTCACCATGGGCATGGTCCCGCTGGTGCTCGCCAGCGGAGCGGGCGCGGCCAGTCGGATCGCGGTCGGCACCGGGGTGATGGGCGGCATGATCGCGGCGACCGTGCTGGGCATCTTCCTGATCCCGATGCTCTACCTGCTGGTCCGGCGCAAAATCAGCCGCAAGCAACCGCAGGCCGCCGGGCATCTGGACGATCCCGAAGACAGCAAATCCGGCCCTGAGGCAGAAGGGGAGAAAGCCTGATGAAACGCTTCATGGCTCTCGCACTCGTATCGACCGCGCTGGCCGGGTGTGCCAGCATGGCGCCCGAGCATGTCCGGCCCGAAGCCGCGACCGCGCCCGCCTTCGATCCGGACTACCGGCCCGATGGCAGCGTTGTGGCATCGCAGCTAAGCTACCGCGAGTGGTTCAACGACCCGCGGCTCGTCCAGCTGATCGGCACCGCGCTGGAGAACAATCGCGATCTGCTGGCTGCGACCGCGCGGATCGAGCAGGCGCGCGCACGCTACCGCATTCAGGACAGCCGCCAGCTGCCGACCGTGGTCGCCAATGCCAGCGGCACGCGCACCCGGCAGCAGCTGGGCGTCAATCCCTCGCTCGACACGGGCGATGTCGAAGGCGCGCCCGACTCGGTCACCTTTAATCGCTTCGACGTGGGCGTCGGCGTCAGCAGCTTCGAGCTCGATTTCTGGGGCCGCGTTGCCAGCCTGAGCAATGCGGCGCGGGCCGAGTACCTGTCTTCGGTCGCATCGCAGCGGGCCTTCTACCTGTCGCTCATCGCGGACACCGCAACGACCTATTACGAGATCGTCGAGACGCAGGAGCAGATCGCGCTGGCCGAAGCGACGGCCGAAAGCCGCCGCGAAGGGCTGCGGATCGCCAAGCTGCGGCTCGATAACGGGGTCACCTCCGCGCTCCCATTTCGACAGGCGGAAACCCTGCTGACGCAGGCCGAACAGCAGCTTGCGAGCGAGCAGCTGGCGCTGGCACAGCTGCGCAACCAGCTGGGCGTGCTGGTCGGCGGGACGGTGCCCGACGCTTTGCCCGACGGCCTGCCGTTGGAGAGCCAGGCCGATGATCGCCGCCTTGCCGCCGGTCTGCTGTCCGACCTGCTGCTTGTACGGCCTGACATCATCGCGGCGGAGGAGCAGCTGCGCGCGGCGCGGGCCAATATCGGCGCGGCGCGCGCGGCCTTCTTCCCGACCATCTCGCTGACCGGCAATGCCGGGTTCGCCTCCGACAGCCTCGACGATCTGTTTTCGGGCAGCGGCTTCGGCTGGAGCTTCGGGCCGACGATCTCGCTGCCGATCTTCGACTGGGGTGCGCGTGAGGCCGATCTCGACCTCGCCAAGGCGCTGGAGGTGGAGCAGGTCGCGACCTACGACAAGACGGTGCAGACCGCGTTTCGCGAAGTGTCCGACGCGCTCGCCGGACGCCGCTGGCTGGCCGAGCAGGTCGCGACGCTGGAACGCGCGGTCGAGGCGCAAGAGCGGATCGCCCGCCTTGCCCGCCTGCGCTATCGCGAGGGCGTGGCGGACTATCTCGAAGTGCTCGATGCCGAACGCAACCTGTTCAGCGCGCGCCAGCAGCTGCTGGCGACCGAGCGGGCATGGCTGCAGAACCGCGCCACGCTGTTCGTGGCGCTGGGCGGCGGCAGCGAGAGGTAGCGGCGGGGCCGGGGCTTTGCTCCGGCTCCCCGGCTCACTTCGCCCCGGAATCAGGCGACGCCGCGAGGTCGCACGCCAAGTCGACCCCCGATTTGCAGGCCGAGGAAAGCAGCGGCACCGCGCGTTTTCGGTCCGCCGGGCCGCCTTCGCCGAGCAGCAGCATGGCGCCCAGATTGCCGCAGGCATTGGCCTCGCGCGCCGCGCATGCCTGTTCGAACAGCGCGCGTGCAGCGGGCAGGTCTGCAGGGCCGCCTTCGCCGAATTTCAGCATCACCGCGCTGTTGTTGCACGACTGCGCAAACCCGGCTTCGCACCCTCTGGCGAACATTGCCCGCGCTTCGGCGAGGTGTGCGGGATTCCCAGCGTAATTGTTATAGCGCAGCTGGCCGAGGTTGAAGCAGGCCCCGTCATAGCCCTGATCGCACGCGCGCCGGTAATTGCGCGCCGCCCCTTCCAGATCGTTCGGCCCGCCCGCGCCGTCTTCCAGCAGCGCGGCGAGCATGTTGCACCCCAGCACCTGACCCAGCGCGCACGCCTTGGCGGAGAAGCGGCGCGAGAGCCGGCGATCCATCGCCACCCCGCGCCCCTCGTAGCTCTTCATCGCCATCGCCATGCACGAATCCGCATCGCGCCGGGTGTCGCAGTCGGCGGTGAGGGCTTCGGGCGAAAGGCGATCGTCCACGAGGTCACCGGCGGTGAGCTCGCCAGCCGCGAGATTCTCGGTCGGGGCGGTCTGGGCAGGGGCGGCGGTGGCAAGGCTAGCCGCGATACCGATCGCAAGCAGTGGCAGGGCACTGCGCGCCGCCCACATTGCCGACCCTCGCGCCGCCCCGCCTCGTGCGATCATCCCGCGTCGTCCTCGACCATTCCCGAGGGGTCTTCGGGAAAGGCTTCATGCACCTCGCCGACCGGCTGCGTCCGTGTGAAGCTCACCCGGCTGACATTCAGGCTGTGGTCGGTCTGCTCGAAGTCGACATTCACCACGCCGCCTGTGGCGCAGCAGCCCGCATCGCTGTCGCGGCGGACCAGCGCGAACGCGCTGCCTTCCCGAAAATTGAAGCCGACCGGGGAGGCGATCCAGAACCTTTGCGGAAGCAGCCGATCGACCTGGCGCATGACCTCTTCGGCGCTGGTCCAGTTCCAGCCATCTCCGCTGGTGAACAGCATCAGGTCCGCATTGCCGAGCCTGCGATTGCGCGCGGGCACGTGCAGGATGAACCTGCCATCCCCGTCCCGCGCGGCGACCGGCGGGTCGAAATAGCCATCGACCTGCTGGCTGATCAGCGTCGAGGGAAGGGGCCCGCCGATCTCGCCGAGGACGAGCATTTCGGCGTATGGCCCGTCGGAGGGTTGCAGGCCGAGGATCTGCCAGTGCAGCGCCGGATCGCCCGTTGCGCGGTTGACCTGACCGCTCGCGATCACGCTGCATTCGGCCTCAGTGCGATAAAGGCACCGCTGGGCGAAGTCCGCCGCCTGCACCCCTTCCAGGTCGACCGCGCGCTCTATGTCGCTGGCATCGCAGCCGCTCTGGTATCCGCCGTCCGGGCACACGAATTCGTAGACCGGATACTCGGCCGGGATCTCTCGCTCGGCAACCTGCGCGCTGGTAGGGGTGGCGACGGCAAGCATCGCGCCCGCCAGAGCTGCAGCGATGTGAGATCTGGATGCGGTCATTGTCCCTCCGTTTCGATGTTCGCGCCATCGCGCTCGATTTCCTGACGCAGTTCGGCTTCGCGCGTGCACGATGGGCGGAACCGCTTCGCGCATCCGGCGGCGTAACCCTCCAGCGCCTTGACCCTGTCCGGCTGCGTCATCCCGCGCCCGTCTTCCACCATCATCGCGGCGCGGTGGCAGTTGCGCCCGCCGTAGCCGCGCTGGCAAAGCCCGAGATAGAGCGCGAGCGCGCGGACATCCTCGACCGGGCCGCCTTCGCCCGCGACCAGCGCATCGGCTAGGTTCTGGCACGCGGCGAGCAGGTTCAGATCGCACCCGCGGGCAAAGGCTGCGCGGCCGTCTGCCTGGTCGGGCGCGCCGCCTTCGCCGGTCATCGCCATGACGCCGTAATTCTGGCACGAAACATCGTCCGCATCGTCGAAGCATAGCGAGCGCAACAGCGGGCGGGCGGTTGGCGCGGCACCGCCTGCGATCAGCCGGTCGGCGTTTTCGCGGTCCTGCCGGACCTGCTGTTCGCTGCGGGTCTCCGGTGTTGGGTCGTCGGGCGCCGCATGGGCGCCCGATACGAGGGCCAGACACAGGCCTGCCGTGATCGCAGCGTTGCGGACGCATGCTATCGACATATCGCCAGCCACTCCATCAGCCGGTCCGCGCCGCGTTCCTCGCCATTGGCGTAGGCGGCGTAGAGATCGTCGGCCTTCTCCTCTGCCTCGACCCGGTCATCCCCGCGCTTCGACGCCTTGCCTGCCCGTTTGCGCCAGAACCCCTCGCGGTCGGCGGCGTTGGCGGCGGAGAGTTCGGGGCGCAGGGTTTGGCGCAATTCCTCGCCCGGCGCGCTTTCGACGGCATAGTTCCAGCGGTTCCACACGGCCGCGCAGATCAGCCGCTCGCCGGTGGTTTGCGGGGATAGGGCCAGCCGCGTGCCCGCCTCGAACGCTGCGTTGAGCGTGGTCGCTTCCCTGAATGCGGCGGCGGTATCCTCGGGCAGGGCGCAGGGTTCCCCGCGCGCCTTGCGCTCGTCCTGCTGCCGTGCCCAGGCAAGCTCGTCCTCGCTGACCTCGCGCGAGGCGGGTCCGGACAAGGCGTTGAGCGTGATCTCGGTATAGCGGAACTCGCACACCTGCTCGTCCGAGGGGCCGTCCTCGGGCTGGGCGGCGGGCTGAGCGATGGCCGCTGCCGCCGCGCCCGCCACTGCCAGCATCGCCGCAGGCCGCACGCCGGAGAGAATCATCAGCCGCCGATCTGGGCGGCCATGGTGCAGCCGTCCTGAATGCCCAGCTTGCAGCCCAGGCCGAACAGCCGCTTGGCCGCCGCCGGATCGGCCGCGCCGCCCTGTCCGTCGCGCGCCATCATCCCTGCATTCATGCACGCACCCGCATTGCCGGTGTTGCATGCCTGGCTGAAGCTGCTGCGCGCACCCGCCAAATCCTGTGGAATGCCTGCTCCGTTATATTGCGCAACGCCGTAATCGAGGCACCCGTCGGACTTGCCCGCCTCGCACGACAGCTTGAAGGACTTTGCCGCTCCTGCGGCATCGACCGGCCCGCCGCCGCCATCGCGCTGCAGGATCGCCAGTGCATAGCAGCCGTCCGCAGCCTGGCCCGGGCATGCCTTGGTGAAGTACTCACGGGCTTTGGCGTAGTCCGGTCCGCTCCCCACACGACCGAAATAATAGGTCGCGCCCAAGTCGTAGCATGAGGTGGCAAAGCTGGCATCGCACGCAGTGCTCAACGGTGTGATCGCGCCTGCGTAATCCTTTGCCCCGCCGCGCCCGTTGATCAGCATCGAACCATAGTTCTCGCAGGCCTCTGCCTGACCCTTGGTGCAGCCGATCTTGTAGGCGCGGCGGGCGGTCGTCAGATCGGCGGCCCCGCCTTCGCCCTTGGTCGCCATCGCACCCAGATTGGTGCACGCGGCGCTGTTGTTTTCGGTGAAGCAGCCGACTTCGTATTTCGCGCGTGCGGTGGCGAAGTCGCCCGCGTTATAGGCGGCCTGCCCAGCCATCGCGTTGCTGTCTCCGCCTGCCTCGACCTGCGCCATGGCCGGTGCAAGAGCGAACGCGGCAAGGCCGGCAAACAGCGTGGCGGTAAGTGCAAGAACCTTCATCGGTAACTCCCTCATTTACTGGCAGACCGGATGGCTGCTGGAGAGCCTCCGGGAGCCGGTGCAATTGTACGAACGGTATTTGTCGCGGGTCTGCTTGGCGATTTCCGCGCTGCTCGGCGTGCGGACCGGCTGGAACGACGAGCCCGAGCTGCGCGAATAGGACGAGCCGCTCGATCCGCCCGCCGCGCGCCACCGGGCGGAGCTGGCACCGGGCGTATTGGTGCAGTTCCAGATGCCGCAATCATTGGCCTGCCCGATCTGCGCGATCTGCGAGGCGGCGATCTGCGCCACGGGGCCCGAGGGGAACCAGTATTCGAGGACGTAGAAATGGTCCCGGAAAATGGTCGAGAGCGCACCCGCGCGCGCCGCCGCCATGATCGCCGTCTCAGCGTGGCTTTTCGAGCGCAGGTGATAGAGCGAATAGTACAGCGCGCCGTCGTAGTCGCGGCGGCCCATATACTGGTCGAACACCGCCTGTTCGCGCGCCTGCGCATTACGCGCGGCCTGGATCGCGGCCTCACGCGCGGCCTCCGCCTTGCGGCGCAGCGATTGCAGCCGCTGGCCGAAGGCGCAGACCTGCGCGCTCGCCGGATCGCCGGGCACGCAGGCGGCCAGCGCGATCTGTTCGGCAGGCAGCGCATCGTCCATCGCGTAGAGGATGCGGGCAAGGTCGATGCACGAGCGGCGATTGCCGAAGGTGCAGTTGGCGCGGCGATAGCGCAGCGCCTTCTCGGCATCGAACTGCGGCGATCCGGGCTCCGCAAACACGGCTTCGGCAACCTCGCACCCGTCCCGGTCGTTTCCGGCGCATGCGCGAGTGGCGAAATTGCCCGCGCTGGGCAGATCGCGCTCGACGTCGCCTTCGCCCGCGAAGAAGATCAGCGCCAGCCGTCCGCAGGCCGCCGTCTGGTTGGCGGCGCAGGCCTGCTGGAGGAAGCGCAAGGCGAGGAAGGGATCGTAGGCGCGGTTCTCCACGTCGGACAGCGCGAGCCCTGCGGCGAGGCACGCTGCCTGGTCGCCGCGATCGCAGCTTGCGATGCTCTGCTGGAGGGTGCCCGCCGTCTGCGCGAGCGTCGGCGTTGGGGCCGATACCGCAAGAGCAATACTCAGCGCAGCGCCCAGCGTGAGGCAGGCGGTCTTGATCCGGGCCAGCATCACAGGCCCGCCAGCCGCTTGTCGCACGAGCGGGCTCTGCGCAGCATGTCCTTATGCGCCTCGTCGCCGCCCAGCACCCTCGCGCGCTTGCGATATCTGGCCTGGACCAGATCGATCTGCCGGGTGGCGGAGACGCCGTGCGCGCGGGAATAGTCGACCAGCCACTTCTTCCAGTCGCCGGACGAATGGGCGAACGCCGCACCGCTGGACTCGGCAACCTCCACGACATGCGCGCAGTCGGCCATGATTCTGGCGATTTCTTCAGGCGTATGGTCCCGCGCGGCGGCAGGGGCCGGGATCGTGGCCGACATTGCGGCCAGCGTGGCGACACAGCCAATTCTCGAATGCATCGGGCCCCTCCCACAAACAATGGCAGGCAGCCTACGCCGCTGGCGGTCCGGCCAGTATGCACGATTGCTGATAGTTCGATGACGATCGCTGTTAGGTGGTGGCTGCGCGAGGGGCGGAGGGTTGGCTGGGGGAGACCCTAACAGCGATCGTCACGGGAATATGGCCGCGCGGCTTGCTAGTCGCGAGAGAGTGCCGGGCGCTATTCGTCTTGAAGCCCGGCGAAAAACCGGGACAAATGGTGGCTTCGGCGCGGCTATGTGGGTCGAGGGGGAGGGAAGGAAGCGGCGATATGAAGATACTCTACGTCGAAGACGATCCGCGCGCGGCCCGCGAGATGGAAGACATCGTCCGCCGCGAAGGCGACACGATCGCGGTCGAGACCAATGGCGCGGACGGCCTCAAGCGGGCGGGGCTCGAATCCTTCGACGTGATCGTGATGGACCGGATGCTGGGCGATGCCGACGGGCTGGACATCATCCGCCGCCTGCGCGGCAGCGCGATCAGCACGCCGATCCTGATGCTGAGCGCGCTCGGCCGGACGAGCGAGCGGGCCGAGGGGCTGGAGGCAGGGGCCGACGATTACCTCGCCAAGCCGTTCGAGGCGATCGAGCTGGTCGCGCGGGTGCGCGCGCTGCACCGGCGCGCGTCGGGGCGCGAACACAGCGCGGTGATCCTGTTCGGTGCCTTCGAATGCCACGTGAAGGCGCGCACCGCGTTTCGCGACAACCGGCACATTCCGCTCAGCCCCCGCGAGTTCGAGCTGTTCCGCTATTTCATGGAAAACGCGGGCGAGGTTGTGACCCGCGAGATGCTGCTGCGCGATGTGTGGAACATGTCGTTCGATCCGCAGACCAATGTGGTCGACGTCAATATCGGTCGCCTGCGGCGCAAGCTTGAGGAGGGGTTCGACAGTCCTGCACTCGAAACCGTGTGGGGCACCGGATACCGCCTGTTGCAGGGGCGCGGCCAATAGTCGCCCCGCGCTCCATCTTCACCCGCATCGTGCTGCTCTCGGCAGTGCTGTCGGCAGTGCTGCTGGCGGGCCTGTGGTGGATCACCGACCAGACCATCCGCGACAGCTTCGCCGCCTCGACGCGTGAAGGGGTGGATGTCGATCTGACCGGTCTGGTCGATATCTACGCGAGCGGTGGGCAGGCCGAGCTGGAACAGCGCATTGCCGACCGGCTGGCGATGGTCCCGATCGACGCCGGGCGCGCGCACTATCTGCTCGCCGACCGGTCCGGAAACCCGATCGCGGGCGATCTGGCGCGCTGGCCCGATCTCGATCCGCAGATCTCCGAAAGCGGAACGATTGCGATCGGCAGCCGCACGCAGGCCTATGCCCGCGCGACGCTGATCTCCGAAGACCTTGCGCTACTGGTCGCCCATGAACCGCCCGATCGCGCCTTTCTGTTAACCCGGGTGGGGCTGGTCTTCCTGCTTGGCGGGGCGGTGTTCGTCGGCTGCATCGCGCTGTTCGCACAAGCCGCGAACGTGCGGGTGCGGGCAAAGGTCGCGCGGGTGGGCGAGGCCTTTCGCCGCAGCGACGAGCCCGCGCTCGACCGGCTGGCCGCGCCCGAGCGGCCCGACGAGATCGACCAGATCGCCAGCCAGGCCTCGCAGGCGGTCAAACGCGCGCGCCAGCTGATGCTCGCCTATCGCGAGACCTCGGAACAGATCGCCCACGAAATCCGCACGCCGCTGATGCATCTCGACAGCCGCATCCAGAAGGCCATCGCGCAGGATCCCGCGCTTGCTGCGCGCGCCAATCTCGTCGAGGCGCGCGGGGACATCAAACGGCTGGTCGCGATGCTGGAGGCGCTGCTCGATATCGCCTCCAGCAAGGCGCAGACCGGCGACACGCGCGGGATGAAGCCGGTCGATTTCAGCGCGAGCGTGCGCCAGATCTGCGAATTGTATCAAGACAGTGCCGACGAAGCGGGCTATCGTTTCGAATGGGACGTCGCGGGAGGGGTGATTGTGCCGGGGGATGAAGCGCAGCTTGGCCGGATCGTGACCAACCTGCTCGACAATGCATTCAAGTATAATCGCCCCGGCGGCGCGATCCGGGTGACGCTGGAACCCGGCCCGCGGCTTGTCGTGACGGACGAAGGCCCCGGCATCGCGCAGGCCGAGCGGGAGAAGGTGTTCGAACGCTTCTATCGCGGCAGGGATACGGATCCGGACATTCAAGGCAGCGGGATGGGACTGGCACTGGCGCGCGCGATTGCGGAGCGCCATCAGCTTTCCCTGCGCGTCGCGCCGACACATTCCGGCGCGACCTTCATTCTCGCCCCGGCGGCGGACATGCGAGACGCGTGATGGCGGTGCGTGGCGGATATCTGCGGGCGTGGCCCGCTCCGGCAGCGGCCATCGTCATGGCGGTGGGTCTTGCCAGCTGCGCCGTCCCGCCCGAGCCTGCTCCATCTGGCGTCGCTCCCGCGCCGAGCGGTGGCATGACCAGCACGGAACGGCTCGCCAATGACCTGATCGAAGCCGACACGGCCTTCGCAGCGAACCAGATGGAGCGGCTGGCAGAGCATGTCCGCGCGATCGAACTGGCCGGGGCGCGGCCATTCGATCCGCCCGGCGAAGCGGCGCTGCAGGCGTGGCGCAGCGCCCTGCCGCCCGAACAGCGACCGATGCGCGGGCGGGTACTCGGCCCGGCCTATATCAGTGGCAGGCTTGCGCCCGGAGGCAAGCTGCGCACCGAGCAGGTGATGCTGGGCGGCAAGCCGGTCAGCGTGGCAGCGGGAACCGCACCGCGAACCGGACTGCGCCTGCGGATCGCGCGGGCGGATGGAAACATGGTGTGCGAACAATCGCCCGCCCACGCGCGCGAGTGCCGCTTTATCCCGGCCTATACGCAGCGCTACCGGATAGAACTGGTCAACTCGGGGGCACGCGATGCGCGCTATCACATCGTATTCGACTAGAGCGGCGATGCTGGCGTCGGCCTGCCTGCTGGTGCTGGCCCCGGCGGCACCGCTGCTGGCGCAGGAGGGCGGTAATCCCTACTCGACCGACCTGTCGCAATATGCGCAGCTGCAAGCGCTCGAAGACCGCGCGACCGATCTCCAGACGAATGGTGCGCAGGATGCGGAGGGCAGGGCGCAGATCATCGCCGCCTGGCAGGCGCTGCAGGAGGCCGCGCAGCGCACGCTGCTGGCCGACGGATCGCCACACCCGCTGGCGCATATCACCAAGATCAGCATCGCCTCCCAGCTCTATCGGCAGGGCGAGATCGACGAAGCGCTCGCCATGGCCGAAGCAGGGGTTGCGGGTGCACAGCCCTACCTCGAAGCATACCCGGCCAAGATGGCCGAGGGGGCCGCGCTGATCGGGCTGCTGCTGACCCAGAAGGGGGAGCCGGAACGTGGCCTCGCCATGGTGGAGAAGACTTATGCCGGGTTTCTGCGGCTGGACCCGGAGGGGCAGAGCGCGGGGTTCTTCACGGCGAAATCCAATCTCGAATTCTCGCTCTCGCAGACGGCCCTGCGCATCGGGCGCACGCAGGAGGCGGTCGATTACCAGAAGGCCAGCCTCGACACGCGCGAGGCCGCGCTTGGGGCCGATCACCCCGACACCATCGCCAGCTATTACAGCTATGCCCAGACGCTGCGCCGCGCGGGCCGGATGGACGAGGCGGAGAGCTTCGCGCGCACCGCCGTCGACGGGGCGATCGCCCATGTCGACCCGTCCGACCCGACCTACGCCCGCGCGTTCGAGATGCTGGGGATCATCCTCGCCAATTCGGGCAGGCCGGTCGAGGCGACGCAGTTCCTGACCCGTGCGCTGGAGCTCAAGCGAGAGCATGAGGGCGCGGACACGCTGATCTTCGGCTACGGCATCCACAATCTGGGCACGATCCTGCTCGAACGGCAGCGTTACGAGGAAGTGCAGCCGCTGTTCACCGAGGCTGAGGCGCTGATGGCGCGCTATCAGGGGCCGGCCAGCGCCTTCCCGATCATGGCGCTTGCCTACAATGGGCAGGCCTCGCTCGCGCTGGGCAAACCGGCCGAAGCGTCCGGGTTGCTCGAGGAAGGGCGCACGCGGCTGGGCGAGGACAGTAGCGATGTGGAGGCGCTGGGGCGGGTCATCCCCGATCTGGTCCGCGCGCGGATGCTGACGGGCGACCGGGATGCAGCGCTGGCTGCTGCGCGTCAGTTCGACGATGCGGTTCGCGCGAGCGAGTCGACCGATGCCTTCGAAATCGCGCTCGCCACGCTGTTGCGCACCTATGCGCAGGGGGATGATCCGGAGGCGCTGGTGGCCGCTGCGGGGCACGTTATCGAGGCGACCCGCCGGTTCGTGAAGCTGGAGGACGGCGCGGCGCTGCCGGTGCGCCACCTGGCGGCGATCGATCTGGTGATGGAAATCGCCGCGCAGCAGGACGACCCGGCTCTGATGCTGTCCGCCATGGCGCTGGTCAGCGATGCCAACCTCGCCCGTGCGACGGGCCGCAGGGCCGCGAAATTGCGCGACGAAAATCCCGACCTCGCCGCCGGACTGCGCGAACTGGACGAGGCGCGCCAGACGCTCGACCGGGCGGACGGGGCGCTGTTGCTGGCGATCGCGCAGGGGCAGCCGACGGACGCTCTGCGGCAGGACTTTGCGCAGGCGCAATCGGCCGGCGAGCAGATCGAACAAAGCCTGCAGCAGCGCTTCCCGCAATGGGCGGCGGCGCGGGTGCTGCCCGAACCCTCTATCGCAGACATGCAGGCGCGGCTGGGCGATGGCCAGGCCGTGCTGGCGGTCACCCCGATCTATTACGGCACCTACGCGCTGCTGGTCAGACCCTCGGGCGCGCGGACGATCCAGCTGTCCGCGACGCGCAAGGATGTGGTCGATCTGGCCAATGCGCTGGGCAGCAGCGTGCGGGTGGGATCGTTCGACGAAGCAGCCTCGCGCAAGCTCGGGCAGGCGCTGTTTCCGGCGGAGGTCATGGCGCAGCTGGGCGAGACTCTCTCGCTCAAGATCTACGCCAACGGTCCGCTCGCTTCGCTCCCCTTCTCGCTGTTGCAGGGGTGGGGTGGGGATGCCGGGAACGGCTGGCTGCTCGACCGTTTTTCGCTCAGCTACCTGTCCGGCCTGTCTGCGTGGGAGCCGG
The DNA here is from genome assembly GCA_001306305.2 of Citromicrobium bathyomarinum. Taxonomy (NCBI): domain Bacteria; kingdom Pseudomonadati; phylum Pseudomonadota; class Alphaproteobacteria; order Sphingomonadales; family Sphingomonadaceae; genus Citromicrobium; species Citromicrobium bathyomarinum. The sequence continues at coordinate 2,965,760 of CP155577.1, read as the reverse complement.
AGGAGCGGAAGCCGGATCAGGGCCCGCTGAGCCTGGTCGCCTTTGCCGCGCCGTCCCCGTTCACCCGGACGGTCCCAGCCCTGGCCACCGCCACGCTCTCGCCCGATGGCGCGCCCGCGCGGATCGCCGACTATTTCTCGCGCACCGCGATCGACGTGAACGCTCTTGCCGCGCTGCCCGCGCTGCCGGGCACCGCGCAGGAGATCCGCTCGATCGCGGCATCCGCTCCGTGGCGCAGCCAGCGCCTCTATATCGGCCCGGATGCGAGCGAGGCGGCGATCCGGCAGGAAGCGACCGCCCGCGCGGAGATCGTGGTGATCGCGACCCACGGCATCGTCGCGGGCGAGATCGAGGGGATTGCGGAGCCCGCGCTGGTGCTTTCGCCCGGCGATGCGCAGGGCGACACCGGGGAAGACGACGGCGTGCTGACCGCAAGCGAGATCGCCCAGCTCGACATGCGGGCGGAATGGATCATCCTGTCATCGTGCGACAGCGCGGCGGGGATGGGCGGCGGGCTGCCCGCATTCTCCGGCCTTGCGCAGGCCTTCCGGCAGGCGGGCGCGCGCGATCTGTTGGTGTCCCATTGGAAGGTGCGCGACGACATTGCCGCCTTCGTCAGCTCGCAGGCGGTGCTCAATTACCGCAAGGGCATGTCCAAGACCGACGCGCTGCGCGAAGCGATCCGGACCCTGCGCAAGGACAGCAAGATAGAAGGCGCGGACAGCCCGTTTGCCTGGGCGCCCTTCGTCCTGATCGAGGGGTAGCGGTGCGCGCCTAGTGGCGGCGCAGCGATGCCATGCCGAGCCGCTTGAGCAGCGTGCCGAGAGAGCCGTAATTGGCCTGCGGATAGGCCGAAGTCTCGGGCAGCGCGGCGCTCAGGCGGCGGTGCGCCTCGGGCAGCGAATGGTAGGGCAGGCGGGGCAGCAGGTGGTGCAGCGCGTGGAAGCGCAGGCCGACCGGTGCCCACAGCACGCCGGGGAAGGCGGCGGGCACGTTGGTGCTGTCGCGATACTGATCGGTCAGCGACAATTGCTCGCCATCATTCTCCCACAGATGCGCGACCAACGTGCGCGTCTGGTTGAGCAGCGCAACGCCCGCGACGACCGCGCAATACAGCGCGAAGGCACGCAGCGGCAGAATGCCGAGCGCGGTGGTCGCAAGGATGGTGACCGCGACCACGCTGGCCGCAGCCTCCTGCACCTTCCAGCGGCGTGCGAAGTCACCCTCGGGCGTGGGGCGGTGGTAGGCCGGGTTCACTTCGAGCGCGGAGAACCGCTCGACGATCACGCGCCGCAGCGGCGGGATCACCCACGACAGCGGGCCGAGAATACCGAAGCGCAGGAACATCAGCGCGGGCATCGCGACCGCGCCGATGGTGAACAGCGGCAGCGTCCACGGGCGCATGTGCGCGAGCGGGAGATATTCGGGATCGCGCTCCGTCCCGTAATGCGCACGCGAGTGGTGGACCGCGTGGATGCCTTCGTAGAGGAACGAGGGCAGCATCAGCGGCGCACCGATCGCGATATTCCACGCGAGGCGGAAGCCGGGCAGCTTGCGATGGTCGAGATGGGTGATCTCGTGAATGAACAGCGCCGCTCGATACAGCGTCAGGATCGAGACCAGCACGAGCGCGGCGGTCAGCCAGGCATTCCCGCTGGCAATCGCGCCGAGCAGCGCGGCATAGCCGATCGCCGCCGATCCGAAGCAATCGCCCCAGTACATCACCGGGTTGGGCGTATGCAGGTCGCGCGTCAGCATTGCTGCCTGACGCAGCATTTCCTTGTCTTCCGATCCGGGGGCAGGGGCTAACAGCATTGTCTTGTCGATCTTCCGTGGGGCGATGGTGGCACTTGCCATGGTCAGTGTCGCAACAGCATCCGCGAAATCGCGGTGTTGAGAGGGGCGAAATGCGCCGCCGCCTCCAGTGCGGCCCGCCGTGCGACATGCGCGCGGGGGCTCTCTGCAGTATATAGGTGCACCAGCAGGTTGGTGCCACTATAAAGCGGCCTGGTGGCCAGCCGATGGCGCGTTTCGTAGCGTCGCAGCAACAGTGGCGATGCGATGGGCCGGTCCTTTTGCGCCGCACCGCGCACCAGCCTGGCGAGCGTGGCCGCCGATTGCAGGCCGAGGTTGAAGCCGTGTGCAGTGACCGGATGCATTCCAACCGCCGCATCGCCGATCAAGGCTGAACTGTCGCTGACGAAGTGGCGCGCATAGGTGGTTGCCAGCGGATAGACGTGCGGTCCGGAGACGAAGCGCATCGTGCCGAGGCGACGGTCGAACCGGTCCTCGATCTCGGCAGCGAGAATTTCGGGCTGATAGGCCGCGATCCGCTCTATCGTGGCGCTCTTCAGGGTCAGCACGGCGGACGACATATGCTCGCCCAGCGGCAGCATCGCGATCGTCTGGCGATGATCGAACCATTCGGTCGCAATGCCGTGATTGGGCTTCTCGTGCGAGAGCCGCACGACCAGCATCGACTTGCCCAGCCGATTGATCTCCGCAGAAATGCCCAGCTGTTCGCGAACCGCGGAAAAGCGCGAATCGGCGGCGACCAGCAGCCGCGCGGTGAGTGTGCGTCCGTCGGCCAGCGTCACCCGCGCACCTGCGCGATCGGCATGGACATGTTCGACCCCGGTACCCGCGAGCAGGGTGACTCCATCCTGCCCCTCCATCGCGTCGAACAGGCTCTGGCGGATCAGATGGTTGGAGACGAGACACCCCAGCCGGTCCTGAGGCCCGCCGTCGGCATCGAAGCCGAGCGCGAGCGGAGAGCGGCCATTATAGACCCGTGCGGCCCGCAGCGCGAAGATCTGGTCGGGCGCGATCCTGTTCCACGCACCGAGCCGCTCCAGCGTGGCGACCGATCGGTGGGTGAGCGCGATTTCCCGCCCATCGACCGGCGGCTCCGCCAGCACCTCTGCCGGCTGCCGTTCGACCAGCGCGACGGTCAGCCCGCTGCCCTCCAGCCCACGGGCAAAGGCAAGTCCGGCGGGCCCGGCCCCGACCACGATGATATCGAAATCGCGCATTGCTGTATCCCTGGATCGCTCGTTTCGGGTGGCGCTAGCGCGGCTGCGGCGCGCGGGCATTGCGCAAGATCAATTCGGGGGTGTCGCGGGGCAGGTGCTTCTCTGGCTCCGGCCGATCTGGCATGGCCGCCGCCATGACCGCCCAACCGCGTAACTCCGTCCCGAGCGCAGCCGATGCTCCGCACTTGCTGGACAAGCTGCACGAAGTTTTCGGATTCCGGTCGTTCCGGGGTGTCCAGCAGCAGGTCGTGGACCGCGTCATGGCGGGCCAGTCGACGCTCGCGGTGATGCCCACAGGCGCGGGCAAATCGCTGACCTACCAGCTGCCCGCGACCATGCTGGAGGGGACCTGCGTGGTCATCAGCCCGCTGATCGCGCTTATGCACGACCAGTTGCGCAGCGCCAGCGCCAACGGGATTCGCGCGGCCACGCTGACCAGCGCTGACGAAAACCGCGCAGAAACGGTCCAGCGCCTGCGCGCTGGCGAGCTCGACCTGCTGTACGTCGCGCCCGAACGCGCGAGCCAGGGCCATTTCCGCGATCTGCTGTCGCAGTGCCGCATTTCTCTGTTCGCGATCGACGAGGCGCATTGCGTGTCCGAATGGGGGCACGATTTCCGGCCCGACTATCGCCTGCTGCGCCCGCTGATGGACCAATTCGCGGACGTGCCGCGCCTCGCGCTGACCGCGACGGCGGATGCGCACACCCGGTCCGACATCCTGACCCAACTGGGGATCGCGCCCGACGGCCTCATCGTCGCGGGGTTCGACCGGCCCAACATCCGCTACACCATTCGTCCGCGAGACTCGCTGACGCAGCAGCTGCGACGCCTGCTCGCGGAGAACCCCGGCCCCGGCATCGTCTACGCGCAGACCCGCGCCGCGACCGAGCGGCTGGCCGAGTCCTTATCCGACGGAAAACGCGAAGTGCGCTGCTACCATGCGGGCCTGCCGGCTGAGGTACGCGCGGCGAACCAAGCGGCGTTCGTCGCGAGCGAGAACATGGTGATCTGCGCCACGGTCGCCTTCGGGATGGGAATCGACAAGCCCGACGTGCGCTTCGTCGCGCATGCGGGCCTGCCCAAGTCGATCGAGTCCTATTACCAGGAAACCGGCCGCGCCGGGCGCGATGGCGACCCGGCATCCGCGGAGCTATTCTGGGGTGCGGACGATTTCGCCAAGGCACGCATGCGCATCGGCGAGGTCGGCGAGGCCCGCCAGCAGGGCGAGCGCACGCGGCTCGCGGCGCTTGGCGCGCTGGTCGAGACTGCCGGATGCCGCCGCGCGATCCTGCTGCGCCATTTCGGCGAGAACCCGCCCGAGACCTGCGGCAATTGCGACAACTGCCTGAACCCTCCCAAGGCGATCGACGCGACGGTGGTGGCGCAGAAATACCTCTCTGCCGTCGCGCGCACGCGGCAGATGTACGGCGCGGGCTATGTCGAAAGCATCCTCACCGGCCAGTCGAGCGAACGCAGCCGGTCGCAGGGGCACGACAAGCTGTCGGTCTTCGGGATCGTCGAGGGGGAGGAAGCCGCGCTGCTCAAGCCAGTCCATCGCGCACTGCTGGTGCGCGGCGCGCTGCTGCCGACCGAGCATGGCGGGATGATGCTGGGCCCCGAGGCGCGGGGTTTTCTCAAGGGTGAACAACCGCTCGATCTGGTCATTCCGCCCAAGCGGGCAGGCGGAAAGCGCGGCAGCCGGGCAGGCTCGGGTCAGGCGCTCAACCCCGTGGACGATCCTCTGTTCGACGCGCTGCGCGCGCTGCGGCGCGACATCGCGAAGGAAAACCAGATTCCGCCCTACGTCATCTTCCACGATTCGGTGCTGCGCGACATGGCCGGCCTGCGCCCGCAGACCCGCGCCCTGCTGGGCGAATTGCCCGGCATAGGGGCGAAGAAGCTTGAGGCCTATGGGGACGCGTTTCTGGAGGTGATCCGCCAGCACGAGCGCTAGCTCGGCCAGAAAGTCCCGAATTCCAGCCCAACCGCGATTCCGGTCATTGGGGCCGGGCGACAGTGCTGCTATGGGCCCGCGATGCTTACGATCGACGGTATCACTGTCCGGCTTGGCGGCCGGCCCATTCTCGAACGCGCCAGCGCGACGATTCCGCAGGGCGCGCGGGTCGGGCTGATCGGCCGCAACGGGGCAGGCAAGTCGACCCTGATGAAGACCCTGATCGGCGAGATCGAGCCCGACGACGGATCGATCGGCAAGCCGTCCAAGGCACGCGTCGGCTATATCGCACAGGAAGCACCCGATGGCGCGATCACGCCGGAAGAAGCCGTGCTTGCCGCCGATGTCGAGCGCGCCAGTCTGCTCCAAGAGGCGGACACCTGCACCGATGTCAATCGGCTTGGCGAAGTGCACGAGCGACTGCTGGCGATCGACGCCTATACCGCGCCCGCGCGCGCGGCGAAGATCCTCAGCGGGCTGGGCTTCGATGAAGAGATGCAGCACCGCCCGCTCTCCAGCTTCTCGGGCGGGTGGAAGATGCGCGTCGCGCTGGGTGCGCTGCTGTTCTCCGAACCCGACATTCTGCTGCTCGACGAGCCGTCCAACCACCTCGATCTCGAAGCGACGCTGTGGCTGGAGAACTTCCTCAAGTCCTACCCCGCCACCCTGCTGGTCATCAGCCACGAACGCGATCTGCTGAACAATGTGGTCGACCACATCCTTCACCTGCAGGGCGGCCAGCTGACGATCTATAGCGGCGGCTACGACGCGTTCGAGAAGCAGCGGGCCGAGCGCGCGGCGCAGCTGGAGTCGGCCAAGGCCGCGCAGGATGCGCAGCGTGCGCGCCTGCAGGACTATGTCGCGCGCAACAGCGCCCGCGCGTCCACCGCCAAACAGGCGCAGGCGCGCGCGAAAATGCTCGCCAAGATGCAGCCGATCGCCGCGCTGATGGAAGACCCCTCGCTCAGCTTCGAGTTTCCCTCGCCCGGCGAATTGCGCTCTCCGATGATCACGCTCGACGGGGCGGCGGTCGCCTATGGGGAGGCCCCGCCGATCCTCAAGCGGCTCAACATGCGGATCGACGCAGACGATCGGATCGGGCTGCTGGGGCGCAACGGAAACGGCAAGACCACGCTCGCGCGCCTGCTGTCCTCGCAGCTCGACCCGGTCGAAGGCGCGATGAACGCGCCCGGCAAGCTGAAGGTCGGCTATTTCACCCAGTACCAGGTGGAAGAGCTCGCCAGCGACGAAACGCCGCTGGAGCTGATGTCGCGCGCGATGGAGGGCAAGACGCCCGCCGCGGTGCGCGCACAGCTGGGCCGCTTCGGCTTCTCCGGCCCGCGCGCGACGCAGAAGGTGGAGAAGCTTTCTGGCGGGGAGCGTGCGCGGCTGGCGCTGGCGCTGATCACCCGCGACGCGCCGCATCTGCTGATCCTCGACGAGCCGACCAACCACCTCGACGTCGATGCGCGCGAAGCGCTGGTGCAGGCGCTGAACGACTATTCGGGCGCGGTCATCCTGATCAGCCACGACCGCCACATGGTCGAGCTGACGGCGGATCGCCTGATGCTGGTCGATGGCGGCACCGCCAAGGAATATTCGGGCAGCATGGACGACTACATCGACTTCGTGATGGGCCGTAACCAGCCGAAGCAGCCGTCCGGCTCGGGCGCGGCAAAGCCTGCCCCGGCCAACCCCGGCAAGACCCGGGCGAAGGCTCGCTTCCTCAAGTCCGAACTGGCATCCGCCGAGAAAGCGATGACCAAGCTGGAAGCGAGCCTGTCGCAAATCGACGAGGCAATGTGCGATCCTGCCAGCGCGCCCGCGCACCTTGCAGACATTGCGATGGACGACCTGCTAATCCGGCGCGCCGAGGTGAGCGAGAGGTTGGCGAAGGCCGAAGCCGAATGGCTCGCGCTGGGCGAGCAGATCGAATCACTGGAAGACGCTTAGCGGCCAAGCGATAGGGCGCTTTGGCGTCGCAAAAGCCTGGCTGGGGTGGCAGGATTCGAACCTGCGCATGCCGGTACCAAAAACCGGTGCCTTACCGCTTGGCTACACCCCATCAGCAGGCGAGTGCGCCCCTATAGCGTTGCGAACGGCAATGTGAAGGGGTGCCATGGTGCAGCGGGCACGGTAAGCCGTGACGATGACCGATCTCGCCACTGCCCGCCAAATCCTCGACACGCTGATCGGGTTCGACACGACCTCTCGCAACAGCAATCTCGCGCTGATCGAATGGGTCGAGGCGTATCTCGCCCGCCACGGCGTCGAATCGCAGCGGGTGCCCAACCAAGACGGGCGCAAGGCGAACCTGTTCGCAATCTGCGGGCCGAAGGTCGAAGGCGGGGTGATCCTGTCGGGACACACCGATGTGGTCCCTGTCGGCGGGCAGGACTGGTCAAGCGATCCGTGGACCGTGCGCGAGGCGGACGGGAAACTTTTCGGGCGCGGCGTGGCGGACATGAAGGGGTTCATCGCCCTCGCGCTCGCCTTCGTGCCGCGCTTCGTCGCGGGCAAGCTGCCGGTGCATCTGGCGCTGAGCTATGACGAGGAGGTCGGCTGCCAGGGCGCGCCTGCGATGATCGCGCGGATGGCGCAGGATATCCCGTCCCCGCGCCTCGCCATCGTGGGCGAGCCGAGCCTGATGGGCATCATCACCGGGCACAAGGGGATCGCGGTGCACGAGGTCAGCGTGCGCGGACACGCAGCACATTCCTCGTTGGTCGATCACGGGATTTCAGCCAACGCCGTCGCGGTCGGGCTGATGCACGAGCTGCTGGCGCTGGCGGAGGAATTGCGTGCGCGGGCGGCCCCGGACAACGGCTTCGACCCGCCGCAGGCAACGCTGACCATCGGCGTGATGGAGGGTGGCACCGCGTCGAACATCCTTGCCGGGCACGCACGCTTCCAGTTCGACCTGCGCTGCCCGCCGGGCGAGGATGCCGCGGCGATCCTCGCGCCGTTCAAGGCGCGATGCGAGGCGCTGGATGCAGAGTTGAAGGGACGGTTTCCCAACGCTGGCGTGCAGGTGGAGCAGCACGCGGGCACCCCGCCGATGACGCCGCAGGGCAGCGAGGACGCGGTTGCCTTCGTCCGCGCGCTGACGGGTGAGAACGGCGCGCCCGGTCAGGTCGCCTTCGCGGCCGAGGGCGGACAGTTTCAGGCGGCGGGATTCCCGACGGTGATCTGCGGGCCGGGTTCGATCGAACAGGCGCACCAGCCCGATGAGTGGATCGCGCTGTCGGAGCTGGAGAAGGGCGCGGCGTTTATGCAGCGGTTGGCAGAGAGGTTGGGGTAGGGGGCACCCTATCCCTGTACGTCACCCCGGACTTGATCCGGGGTGGTGCTCCCTTGAAGTCCGACAGAAGAAGCACCGACCCCGGGTCAAGCCCGGGGTGACGCCAAACCCGCCTACTCCGGCTTGCTGGGTTTCAGCACCTTGCCCTCGAAGTCCGCTGCCGAGTGGCGTTCGCGCAGCTGCGAATCCTCATCGCCCCACACCTTGGTGACGATCCGGCCGCGCTGCACCGCCGGGCGGGCGGCGATTTCCTCGACCCAGCGCGCAACGTTGGCGTATTCGTCGATCGAGAGGAAGGTCTTCGCGTCGTTGTAGATATTGCCTTCCACGAAGGGCGCGAGCCAGGCGAAGGTGGCGATATCGGCAATCGTGTAATCCTCGCCCGCGAGGAAGCGGCTCTCGCCCAGCCGCTGGTCGGCGACGCTGAAGAGCCGCTTGGTCTCCATCGCGTAGCGGTTGATCGGATATTCGAACTTCTCGGGCGCATAGGCGTAGAAATGGCCGAACCCGCCGCCGATGAAGGGCGCGCTGCCGATCTGCCAGAACAGCCAGCTGAGCATTTCCGCACGTCCCTGCCCGGTGGGCTGGAAGGCGCGGAATTTCTCCGCGAGGTGGAGCAGGATCGCGCCGCTCTCGAACACCCGGATCGCTTCAACCCCGGTCCGGTCGACCAGCGCGGGAATCTTGGAATTGGGATTGATCGCGACGAAGCCGGAGCCAAACTGGTCGCCATCGCCGATATTGATCGTGTAGGCGTCGTATTCCGCCGGATGGCCCGCCTCCAGCAGCTCCTCCAGCATGATCGAGGCCTTCACCCCGTTGGGCGTTGCGAGCGAGTAGAGCTGGAACGGGTTGTCGCCCTTGGGCAGCTCGCGCTGCTCGCGCGCACCGGCGGTGGGGCGGTTGATATTGGCGAACTTTCCGCCGTTCTCCGCATCGTGGGTCCAGACTTTGGGGGGCGTATATTCGCTCATCGGGCAATTCCTTATCGCAAATGGGGCAGGCATCGATGGCGACAAGGTGGGCTCTGCGCAGGCGAGCGCAAGCGCGGCGCACCGCCTGCGCCGGCAAGATGATCTGCGCAGCGCGCAAAGTTTCCTATCGCTTCCGCAGCCGCGCTGGCTGCGAACGGCGATCGCCGGGAACCGCCGCGCGGTGAGGGAGTCGTTCCAACAACACCTCCTGCGGATGTAACCTCATGGAAAAGCTCATTTTCGTCGACGACAGCCTGCCCGGCATCACCCGCAAGGGTGCCGGGCGCGGTTGGGCCTATTACGACCCCGATGGCGAGCTGATCCGCGACGCGGCAGAGCGCGAACGTCTGAATGCGATCGCTCTGCCGCCCGCCTATAGCGATTGCTGGTTCTGCCCCGCGCCCAACGGGCACATCCTTGCCACCGGATACGACACGAAGGGGCGCAAGCAATATCGCTATCACCCGCAATTTCGCGCCAGCCGGGAGAGCGAGAAGTTCGACCGCTGTCTGGCCTTCGGTGCACGCCTGCCGCTATTGAGGAAGCGGGTGGTCGACGATCTGGGTGCGCGCGATCTGGGGCTGGCGCGCGCGCTGGCCGGGGTTGTCCGGCTGCTCGATCTGGGCGCGATCCGGATCGGGAACGATACCTATGCGCGCGACAACGGCAGCTTCGGCGCGACCACGATCAAGAGCCATCACGTGACCGTGCGCGGCAAGACGCTGCGGTTCCGCTTCCGCGCCAAGTCGGGCAAGCACCGCGATCTGGAACTGACCGACACGCATCTGGCGAAGATCGTTCGGCAGATGCAGGATCTGGACGGGCAGGACCTGTTCTCCTTCGTCGATCCTGCCGCAGATGCCGTGCGCGATGTCACCTCCAGCCACGTCAACGCCTATCTGCGCGAGACCATGGGCGAGGATTTCAGCGCCAAGAACTTCCGCACCTGGCATGCCAGCGCGATGGCATTCGGACTGCTGGCGGGGGCGAAGGATGATCTGACCATCAAGACCGTGACGGAAACGGTCGCCGAAAGGCTGGGCAACACCCCGGCTATCACCCGCAAGAGCTATATTCACCCGGCGATCTTCGATCTGATGGACCGGCAGGGCGAATGGCGCGAGGGGCTGCAACTGCCCCGGCGGACCAAGTGGCTCGCGCGCGAGGAGCGCGGGCTGATCGAATTTCTCGAAGATGCGCCGTCTCCGCGCGACATTCTCGCTGCCTGACGTTTTTTTCGCAAAACTAACATGGCGCAATCGCGCCCGCGCAAACTCGATGCTAGGGCGTAGGATAGCATTGTCAGCGCCGAATCTGGTGGGATAGGCGCGGAAGAGGGACGCATTTGCCCAACCATAAGCTGACCGCTGTCGACGCGGCCAATTTCCTGCCACGGAAATTTCCACCGCTTGTCGCGCAAGTGCTCTTCGGGCTTGCGCTGGCGCTGGCGATGATCGGCCTGCGCACGCTGATCGACATCGTCGCTCCCAACGCAGGCCCCTTCGCGCTGGTTTACCCGATGGTGCTGATCGCCACGCTGTTCGGGCGGTTGTTGGCCGGGATCATCTGCCTGATCGTCTCTTTCCTGTGGGCATGGTACGTCGTGCTGCCGTTCCACGGGTCGTTTGCGTTCGAGGTGGCGAGCGATCAGTCGCGCGTGCTGATCAACTTCCTGTCGACCTGCGTGGTGCTGGTCCTCGCCGAGATCTTCCGCGCGGCGGTCCGCGTGCGCGAGGCCGAACTGCACGAATCGCTCGAACGGCGGCGCTGGCTGATGGCCGAGCTGCAGCATCGCACGAAGAACAACTTCGCGCTGGTCGCGAGCATGATCGAATTGCAGAAACGCCGGCAGGACAATCCCGCCGCCGCCGCCGCACTGGAAGCCGCAGCCAATCGCGTGTTCTCCTTCAGCCGCGCCTACGCGCAGCTGGCGGTGGACGGGGCCGACCGCAAGGAAGGCGCGATCGACATGGCGAGTTATCTGGAGGATGTGGTCGACCACCTGGTCCACGCGTCCTTCGACGATAACGTGAAGGTCGAATGCCGGATCGCGCCGATCCCGCTGCCGCGCGACCAGGCGGTGGCGATCGGCCTGTTCCTCAACGAAGCGCTGACCAATGCTGCCAAATACGCCTTCGGCGACGGCCGCGATGGGGAGCTGACCATCGTGCTCTCCGGGTCGACCAATGACTGGCGGCTGGAAGTGCGCGACAATGGCGCGGGCACCGCCGCCAACAGCGATGCCGATGGCGGGCTGGGCAAGAGCCTGATGCGCACCTTCGCGCACCAGGCCGGGGCCGAGCAGGACATCGAAGTCGACGAGCATGGCTGCCGCGTGACGCTGGCGCGCTTGCCGCTGACGGCGTAGCGCGCCCGACCGGGCGGCACGCGAGAGGTTTGGTGCGCCGCCCTTTGTGTGAGCCCTTGTGCCGCGCGCGCCATCCGGGCACACGCTGAGCTACCAATGGGCCAGAGCGCACACCCCTTCTTCGACCTGCACACGCACGGCTTCGTGCGCGTTGCGACCTGCACGCCCTGTGTGCGCCCGGCGGATGTCTCCGGCAATGCCAAGAGCATCGTCCAGATCGCGCGCGACGCGCACGAGGCGGGGGTCGACTTCGCGGTCTATCCCGAACTGTGCGTTACCGGCTACGCGATCGACGATCTGCATCTGCAGAGCGCGGTGATCGATGCGGCCGAAACGGCGGTCGCTCGGATTATCGAGGAAAGCGCCGGGCTGACCCCGGTGCTGGTGATCGGCGCGCCCGTGCGACGCGGATCGCGGCTGTACAACTGCGCGCTCGCGATCTCCAACGGGCGGCTGCTGGGTGTCGTCCCCAAAAGCTACCTGCCCAATTACCGCGAGTTTTACGAGAAGCGGCAGTTTACCCGCGGGCATAATTGCCAGGGGCTCGACGTGACGATCGCAGGGCACGAAGCGCCCTTCGGCACCGATGTGATCTTCGCTGCCGACAACCTGCCGGACTTCGTCTTCGGGATCGAGATCTGCGAGGATTTCTGGGCCCCGCAGCCACCCGGCATGATGGCCGCGATGGCGGGGGCGACGATCCTCGCCAACCTGTCTGCCTCGCCCGTCACCATCGGGCGCGCGAGCGACCGCCACCTGCACTGCGCCTCCAGCTCCAGCCGGGGCATGTGCGCCTATGCCTATTCGGCGAGCGGGCACGGCGAGAGCACCACCGACCTCGCGTGGGACGGGCAGGGCGTGATCTACGAGCTGGGCGAGCTGATGCAGGAAAGCGTGCGGTTCGATCGCGGCGCGGAGCTGTGCGTGATCGACATCGACACGCAGCGGATCGTCAACAACCGCACCCAGAACGGCACCTTCCACGATGCGAGCGAGGCGGCGGGCCGCCCCGAAGACTGGTATCGCCGCGTGGGCTTCACCCACAATATGCGCGCCGCGGAGACCGTGGGCGGATGGGGCCTGAAGCGCCCGGTGCGCCGCTTCCCCTTCGTGCCCGACGATCCCGATACCCTGCACGAGGACTGCTACGAGGCGGTCAACATCCAGGTCGATGCGCTGATGCGGCGGATCGAGGCGACCAGGCCGAAGAGCCTCGTTCTCGGCATTTCGGGCGGGCTCGATTCGACCCACGCGCTGCTGGTCGCGTGCGTTGCGTGCGACCGGCTGGGCCTGCCGCGCGAGACCATCCGCGGCTATACCATGCCCGGCTTCGGCACCTCCGACCGGACGAAGGACAATGCGCTCAAACTGATGGACGCGGCGGGGATCACTGCCGAGACGATCGACATCGTGCCCGCAGCGCAGCTTATGCTGAAAGACATCGGTCACCCCTTCGCCGACGGGAAGGAGGTGTACGACACCACGTTCGAGAACGTGCAGGCGGGGCTGCGCACCGATTACCTGTTCCGGCTGGCGGGCCACCACGGCGGCTTCGTGATCGGCACCGGCGACCTGTCCGAACTGGCGCTGGGCTGGTGCACCTACGGCGTGGGCGACCAGATGAGCCATTACGGCGTCAATTCGGGCGTGCCCAAGACGCTGATCCAGTACCTGATGCGCTGGATGATCGAGACCGACCAGTTCAGCCACGACCTGAACGAGGTGCTGGAGGATGTGCTGGGGACCGAGATCAGCCCCGAACTGGTGCCCGCAGGGGCCGACGGCGCGATCCAGAGCACCGAGGACCATATCGGCCCCTATGCGCTGCACGATTTCTTCCTTCACCACATCGCCCGCCACGGCCAGTCGCCCAGCCATGTCGCGTTTCTGGCGTGGCATGCGTGGAAGGACGCTGAGAGCGGAAAGTGGCCGCTGGGCTTCCCCGACGAGGCGAAGCAGGCATACGACCTCGCGACGATCCGCAAGTGGCTGGCCGTGTTCTGCCGCCGCTTCTTCGGCTTCAGCCAGTTCAAGCGCAGCGCGATGCCCAACGGTCCCAAGGTCTCGATGGGCGGGGCGCTGAGCCCGCGCGGCGACTGGCGCGCACCCAGCGATGCGGTCGCCGACCTGTGGCTGGCAGAGATCGAAGCGAACATCCCGGAAAGCTAGCGGTTAATCAGCAATTCATGCGCCCGGGCTGAGTTTCGCGGCCAGCAGGGAGACAGTCATGAACAAGCCTCATCGCCTTCTGGTTGCCGCCACTCCGGTGCTCGCTCTCGCGCTTGGCGCGTGCGCCGACACCGGCATGGGCCGCGTCGCGCTCCCCAATACGGGCTCCTATCAGGAGCTGCGCAGTGCGCCGGGTCCGGACGAGAACGCCGTCGCGGTGCTGAGCGATCTGCGCAAGACCGACAGCGAGTTCGACAAGCTGCGCGAGAGCGGACAGCTGACCAAGCGCGAGAAGCGCAAGCTCGACCGCGCACAAGCGACGGTCGGCCTGCTGGCGGCGAGTTACGGTGAGGATGGCGTGGTGACGGACGCGGAACGCCGGGAGATGGATGTCTACTCGCGCGCGATGCAGGATCTGGCCGCGATCGAGGCACCGAAGTCTCCGAAGAAGTAACGCGCCCACGCTCTGCCGGGTGGTCCGCTATGCGTGCGCCTGCCGCGGTAGGCCGATTTGCCCCGCACCCTGCCTGCCGCTAACGCGCCGACCATGCCCGCCCGCACGATTCTCCTGCTGATCCTCGTGAATTTGCTCTGGGCGCTCAACGTGGTGGTCAGCAAGGTCGCGGTGGACGATCTGGGAATGCCGCCGCTGTTCTACGCCGCGCTGCGCGCACTGCTGACCCTGCTGGTGCTGTTCCAGCTGCTGCGCCCGCTCCCGCGCAACTGGCCGCTGGTCGCTGCCGTCGGGCTTGCCATCGGCGGCGGGTCTTTCGCGCTGTTCGCGATCGGCCTGTCCTATGCCGATCCGTCGACCGCCGGGATCGTCAGCCTGTCGGGCGCACCGATGACCGTGCTGCTGGCGATCGTGCTGCTGGGCGAGGATGTCGGCTGGCGGCGCGGGGTCGGCATTGCGCTGGCGATCGGCGGGGTGGTGATCGCGATCTCATCCCCCTCGGGCCTTCAGAGTTCGGCCGGGCTCGGCTGGATCGGGCTGTCGTGCCTCGTCGGGGCGCTGGGCTCGGTTTACGTCAAGAAGATCGACGTCGGGGGCAAGCCGTTGCAGGCGTGGTCCGCGCTCGCATCTTTCGTGGTGCTGCTGCCTTTCTCGCTCGCGACCGAGCGCGATCTGGTCGCGCCGCTCGCAGCGCATCCCTGGCAGGTGCTCGGCTGCCTGATCTTCGCCGGGCTGGTGGTGTCGGTCTACGCTCATGTGATCTACTTCAACGCGCTGAAGGATCACGATGCCAACCTGGTCGTGCCTTTCACCCTGCTGCATCCGCTGATGACAGTGGCGCTGGGCGCGTGGCTGACGGGCGATCCTGTTGGCGTTCCCCTGCTCGTGGGCGGCGCGATCGCGGTGGCGGGGGTGTCGATTCTGGTCCTGCGGCCCAGCGAGACCTTCACGAAAAGGTTTCTCGTGCGCTCGAGACTCTAGCGCGAACAACGCCTTAACCAGTTCCCCGCTACAATGGGGCGATGCGACCTGAACTGGGAATCCACGCCAGTCTCGACGAGGAGATCGAGCATGCTGCCGAAAGGGGGCTGCCCTTTCGTGCGTGGCCCGAACCGCTCAGGCAGATGTGGTATTCGCACAAGATGGGCCGCCGCCGGCGTGAGCTGGCGTTTCTCAACGCCATCGGGCTGATATGGTGTATCGGGTGCCTGCTGCTCGACTATGCGGCCGGGCCCCAGGTTTTCGAGGCCGCGCTGCCCCTGCGGCTGGGACTCGTCGCTCCGCTCTATCTGCTGGCCATCGCAGCGGCATTCTATGGCAGCTGGCAAGCGCAGCGCTGGAGCACGCTTCTTGCAATTCCGGCGTTCGTCGGCGTGGCGGGCTATCTCGGAATGCATGTCGCGATTCGCGAGATGCAGGAATATGTGATGGCATCGGGCCTGCTTTTGGCGATGGCGGTCGTCGTTCTTCCGCTGCGGTTGCCATGGCTGGCGCTGATGGCCGCGTTGTCGATTGCAGTCCTGTGGGGCGTGTGGGCATCGACCCCGGAGCTTGGGCAGGAGGCCGCCGTCCTGGTCGGTTTCATCAGTGCCAGCGGAGCGATGAGCCTGCTGCTGCCCCTGCGCACCGCCCATTTGAAAGATCGCAACTTTCTCTATGCACTGCGCGCGCAAGTCGCCTCGCGCAGGCTGATGGAGGCGAACGAGCGACTGCGGGCGTTATCCGACATGGATGAGTTGACCGGTCTGCCCAACCGCCGCCACCTGGAGCGCGTGTTCCATACCGTCTTCGAAACCTCGCTCGCTGCCGACACGGAGCTGGCGGTGGTGATGATCGACGTCGATCACTTCAAGCGGTTCAACGATACCTACGGTCATATCGCGGGCGACCGCACGCTGGTGCAGGTCGCCCGGCTTCTGGAGAAAGATCTCTCCGGCGAGGGGCGGACCGTGGCGCGCTTCGGCGGAGAGGAATTCATCGCCGTCTTGGAAAACATGGATGAACACGCGGCGCTGACTCTGGCAGACAAGGTTCGCAGCGCAATAGCGAAGCGCTCGATAACCGGCGGCGACCGCCGCCGGTCCGTAACCGTCAGCATGGGCGTGGCGCTGCGCAATCGCGCCGATCGCTCGCCCACCGCAATCATCGAGCGCGCCGATGCCGCACTCTACGAAGCGAAGCAGGCGGGGCGAAACCTTGTGCGGCTTGCAGGGGGCCGAAAGGGCGAGGTGCCTCCGCCGACCTTGGAAAGCCGCGCGTAACGCTGCCTCTGCCTGGGGCGTCAGTTCCCCTAATCGTCTGGTCATGCGGGCCAGGCATGAATGTTGATCTAGCGTCCGACCTTCCACGGTGCTGTCGCCTCTGCGGCTTTCCAGCATGGTTCGAGTGCGCTGACCAGCTGGTTTGCCCATTCTGCCGGAGACCCTTCGGCCACAGGTCCGCTGTACCGGGCGGTCGCGCCATTCCACGAATATTCGACGGTTACGGTATCGGCATGCATTGGCGGCAGAGCGGGACGCGCGTCCGTGATTTCGAACGGGAACCAATCGGCACGTAGTCTGGGGAGGATCAGATGGCGGGCCGTCGGGCACGATGACACGTCGGCTTCCAGCCATTGTGCGCCTGCGCCGGACAGATGCTCGGCAATCGAAGCCCGGCTGAACGCGCCCCGCCGGCGAAGCTCGCCTAGCAGCGCGGTTGCTGCCCATCGCGGCCGCTGCTCGTTGGGGAGTTCGGCTGCGCGGACCATGCGGGCGGCGATCCTGGTTGCGCAGGTCCGATCGCTCTGCGGCCCTTGGCAAATCCAGTCGTATTTCAGGGCGAATGCATAGACGGGATAATCGTAATCATCGCCACCATAATAGGCGGTAAGAAATGGTCTGGAGCCGCCTTCTGATTCGAAAAAGCGCCTGCCGTCGAATGCCAAGGCCTTCACCGTCTGCCCAATCTCGTACAGAGTGGGGCCCTCGGTTTCGAGCGGCGGCGTCTCCTGCGCATGCACCGGTGAAGTGGCTGCTATCGTGCACGAGAGTGCAGCAAGTGTGCAAAGAGGAGCGAGCGACTTCACCGTTTCACCATGCATCGGCATTGTGACGGGCGCACGACCTCAGTCCAGCTTCATCACCCAGCCATGCGGATCGGGCGCGGTGCCCATCTGCACGCCGACCAGACGGTCGCGCATCTTCTGCGTCAGCTGGCCGGTGCCTCCGGTGCCGATGGTGAATGTGCCGTCGGGCCCGTTGACGCTGCCCACCGGGGTGACGACCGCGGCGGTGCCGCAGGCGAAGGTCTCGATCAGGTCGCCCTTGGCCGCATCGGCGTGCCACTGGTCGATCGAATAGGGCTCCTCACGCACCTGCAGGCCTTCGTCGCGTAGCATCTGGATCAGGCTGTCGCGGGTGATGCCGGGCAGGATCGTGCCGGTCAGCGGCGGGGTGATCGCACTGCCATCCTTGAACACGAAGAACAGGTTCATCCCGCCCAGTTCCTCGATCCATTTCTTCTCGACTGCATCGAGGAAGACGGTCTGCTGGCAGCCCTGCTTCGTCCCCTCGGCCAGCGGCACGAGGCTGGCGGCGTAGTTGCCACCGGTCTTTGCCGCACCGGTGCCGCCGGGGGCCGCGCGCGTGTGATCGCGGCTGACCCACACGTCGACCGGCTTCACGCCCGACTTGAAATAGCTGCCCACCGGGCTGGCGATCAGGCAGTAGAGATATTCGCGCGCCGGGCGCACGCCGAGGAAGGCTTCGGTCGCGAACATGAAGGGCCGCAGGTAGAGCGATCCGCCTTCGACCGTCGGCATCCAGTCGCGGTCCTTGGCGACCAGCTGGCGGATCGATTCGAGGAACAGTTCCTCGGGCAGTTCGGGCATCGCCATCCGGCGCGCGCTGGCGTTGAGGCGGCGCGCGTTCTGTTCGGGCCGGAACAGCGCGACGGAATCATCCTCCCAGCGGTAGGCCTTCATGCCTTCGAAGATTTCCTGAGCATAGTGCAGCACGGCGGCGGCGGGATCGAGCGGGATCGGTTCGCGCGGGCACAGCTTCGCATCGTGCCAGCCATCCTCGCCGCGCTCTACCCGGGCGGCGTCGAAGGCAATCGTCACCATGTGATCGGTGAAGATCGACCCGAATCCGGGGTCCGCCAATGCCTCGTCGCGCGTCTCGGACGGGACGGGGGCGGGGTGGGGCAGGTGGGCGAAATCGGTCATCGGCGCGTCGGCCATAGGGCTCATATCTCCTTGGCCGAGGCGGTTATGCGCGTGCACCGCCCGGGGCAAGGGGTTTTGCAAAAAATTTCACGATTGAGGCAAAAAACTTTTCATAAGTTACGCGCCTGCAGCAAATGAAAAGGGCAGCCTCTGCCCGTCGGAGAGACTGCCCTTTCATGGTCAGCGGCCAGGAAGTGCCGCTCACGAAGCCTCTAAGGGTATGCGACTTTACCGATAGTGCTCCGCGCGGAAACTTGCCGACCTCTCTGCTGAACCATGAGACATCGGATCACCTCCTTTCGCGCTTGTAAGCCAAGACCCGCACCGTATCACCGGGGGCCGAGAAGCGACGTGGGCCGTCGCCCTCAAGCACCTTTTTGAGTCATGCGATTCGCCAGCACAAGCCTTGTAAATATGTTTTTCCCCGTCATACTTGCACGCTCGCGAAAACAGCGGCGACGCGGCGTAAACCGCGCCGGGCCGGCTTGTCTCACCTTGCCCAAATCGACGGTTCTTCGCCAGCAGCGCAGTGCGCCTAGCGGCAATCCTCGATCACCCGCGTCACTTCTGCCCAGGCGGGCACGTAGAGGCCGGGCTCGCCTTCCACTTCCACCGCGAAACGCCCGCGCGTGATCGCCATCGCGTCGAGCAGCGGGTCGCGCGCGTCCAGCGTCGTCAGCACCCGTGCAGGCGAGCCCGAGGCGGGCTTCGCCATCATCGGGCGCGAGGCTGTCTCGGTGCTGATCCGCATCGCGACCTCGCCCTGCTTGGCAGCCGACGTCGCGCGCACGATGCCGATCTTGCGGGTGGCGACCTCGCACACGATGGCCAGCTTGGTCGCGCCGGGCGTGCCGAAGATTGCCAGCGTTTCGCCAGGCTCGACCAGATAGCTCCAGTCGCCCGGCGTCTGCGGGCGGTCGATCCAGTTCTCCGCCGGCGGCGGGACGGGCTGCGGCGTGGGAGCCGGGGGCGGCGGCGGAGCGGGTACCGGCGCGGGTGGCGGAGGCTCTGGCGTCTGGCAGCAGGTCACCGCCAGCAGCGAGAGGGCCAGGGCGATACGGGCGGGGGAAAAGACGCGGGGTTTGCTCATGCCCCTGATAATGCGCTTGGACGCCGGACGGGTCCATGATTATCACGCCCGCCATGGCGAAGAAGATGCGTGTCGATCAGCTGCTGGTGTCCCGCGGCCTCGCGGAGAGCCGCGCGCGGGCGCAGGCGCTGGTGATGGCGGGCGTGGTGTTTGCAGGCGAGACCAAGATCGCCAAGCCCGGCCAGCCACTCGCCGAGGATGCCGAGCTGGAGGTGCGCGGGCGCGATCATCCATGGGTCAGCCGGGGCGGGATGAAGCTGGCCCACGCGCTCGACGCATTCGATCTCGACCCGACCGGCGCGGTTGCAATGGATATCGGCAGCTCGACCGGCGGGTTTACCGACGTGCTGCTGCAACGCGGCGCGGCGCGCGTGTTCGCGGTCGACAGCGGGACCAACCAGCTCGCGTGGAAGCTGCGGCAGGACGAGCGCGTGACCGTGCTCGAACAGACCAGCGCGCGCATCCTCACCCCCGAACAGATCGATGCCCTCTGCAACTGGGTGGTGTGCGATGCCAGCTTCATCGGCATGGCCAAGGTGCTGGAACGCCCGCTGGAACTCGCCGCCCCGCAATGCCGTCTCGTCTCCCTCATCAAACCGCAATTCGAGGTCGGGCGCGAGGAAGTCGGCAAGGGCGGTGTGGTGCGCGACCCGGCGCTGCATGCGCGGGTGTGCGACGAGGCGCGCGCGTGGCTCGAATCGAGCGGCTGGCAGGTGCAGGGAATCGTCGAAAGCCCGATCACCGGGCCCAAGGGCAATGTCGAATTCCTGATCAGCGCATCGCGCGGTTAATGGTAAACGCGGCCCGCGTGCCAATTCGGTATAATGTCTGCAACTTGCTTGTTGTTAAGGTATACGCCCGGCAAGGCGAATCGCAGATATTCCCCGTTTGGAGGTTTGATGACCACGCTGGCCTCACGCGCGCAGCTGCGCGCTAGCTTTATCCGCTGGGCGCTGTTCTGCGTTCCTGCCATTGTTTTGCTTGGCTTCCTTTCGGGCCAGCTGGCTGGAACGGGGGAGGGCGATCCTTGGTTCGCCGCGTTGGCCAAGCCCGATTTCTATCCCGATGCATCGTTGTTCCCGATCGTGTGGGGCATCCTTTACGTGATGATGGGCCTTGCCTTCGCGCTGGTCTGCTCCGCCTGGGGCGCCAAGGGCCGGGGCATTGCGATCGCCGCCTTCATCGTCCAGTTCGCGCTCAACCTCGCGTGGACCCCGCTGTTCTTCGGCCAGCACGAGATCACCTATGCGCTGATCGTGATCGTCGCGATGGCGGTGATGATCCTGATCACGATGATCCTGTTCCTGCGCGTACGGAAGATCGCGGCGCTGCTGCTGGTGCCCTATCTCGCCTGGGTCTGCTTCGCCGCGTATCTCAATTACGAGATACGTGAGCTCAACCCCCAAGCCGACGGAGCCGACACGACCGGCGCGATCCAGCGGATCGATCTTTAACGGCGGAGCGCGCGGGGCTCTGGACAAACCGGAGCCCACGCGCCATCTCTCGCCCCATGCAGAGCCAGAACCCCATGATCGCCGATTTCGTGAAGCTGGTGAACGGTGCCGCGGGCACCTTTGCCGGGATGACCCGCGAGGCGCAGCAGAGCGCGCGCGAGCGGATCAAGGAAACGGTCGGCGGGCTCGACTTCGTCAGCCGCGAGGAGTTCGAGGCGGTCAAGGCGATGGCCGCCAAGGCCCGCGAAGAGAACGAGGCGCTGGCAAAGCGGCTCGATGCGCTGGAAGGCAAGGGCAAGTAACTCCGCCCGCTGGCGGTAAGCCACCGCTTTTGCATCGAAATTTATGAAATGTTGGATCGGGTGCGCCCGGCCCTCGCGCGCGTTCTCTCGCTGCAAGAGAGGTTGTCGCGCCATGTTCACACAACTCGATCCCCCGATCCCGCTCCATGTCCTGGGCAAGGGAGACGGCTATGCGCTGGGCGTCATCGACTACGGGCAGGAACACAACCTGCTGTGGGTGACCGCGATCGACGCCACCGGAGAAATCTGGTGCGCGCCCAATCCGGAGGTGCGCATGCAGGCCAACTGGTCGATGGCCCGCCCGCGCTCGATGGCGGTCAAGGCGTCGAAGGAGGCGATGGCGGGGTAGGCTTCGCGTAACAGATCGTCGCCCCTGCGCAGGCAGGGGCCCAACCCACCTTCAGGCCAGCACAATCTCGCCAAACCGGCAGCGACCCGCTAGTCCGCACCGATGCTCGGCGCTCGCTCCATCCAACCACGAATCCGCCGCAGCAGGGACGCCAGTAATCCATGCAGCTGAAGGCCCCCGCGATCGTTCTCGCCGCGCGCCCGCATGGCGAGAATGCGGTCATCGCGCGCATGCTGACGCACGAGGCCGGGATGGTCGCGGCCTATGTCGCGGGCGGGCAGGGGCGGCGGCTGCGGCCCGTGGTGATCCCGGGCAACTCCGTGGAGGCGGATATCCGCGCGCGCTCGGCCAGCCAGCTGCCCTTCGGCAAGGTCGAGCTGGTGGCAAGCCGCGCGCCGTGGCTGAACGAGCCGCTGCCCGCCGCTGCGATTTTGTGGGTCACGGCGCTGACCGCCTCGACCCTGCCCGAGCGCAATCCCTATCCCAGCCTCTACGATGCGCTGGGCGGATTGCTCGATGCGATCTGCCATGCGCCCTCCGCACGCGGCTGGGCGCCCGCGCTGCTCTCCTACGAGGTGCTGCTGCTGCGCGAGCTTGGCTATGGCGGGATGAAGCCCGAGGCGGGCGATCTGCCGCAAACGCTCGCCGCGCTGGGTGCGCTCGGCCCCGCGCTGGAGCGCTACCTGCTTGCCGAGCGGCATGGCGATGCTATGGCCGCGCGCGGTCGGCTGCTGGAGCGGCTGGCGCGGATCGCCTGACTTTTAGGCCATTGGGGGTCACACCTGAGTGCTTGAAATCGCGGTCATCCTGCCCACGCTCAACGAGCGCGAGAATATCGTCCCGCTGATCGAAAGGCTCGACGCGGAACTGGCGGAACTGCGCTGGGAAGCGATCTTCGTCGACGACGACAGCACCGACGGCACCGCCGATGCGCTGCGCAAGATCGCCCGGAGCGATCCGCGCGTGCGCGTGATCCAGCGGATCGGGCGGCGCGGGCTTGCCTCGGCGGTGATCGAGGGCGCGTGCGCGACCGCTGCGCCCGTGGTGGCGGTGATGGATGCCGATCTGCAGCACGACCCCGCGCTGATCCCGGACATGCTTGAACACCTGCGCAGCGGCGCGGCGGACCTGGTGGTCGCCTCCCGCTTTGCCGAAGGGGCGAGCGCGGATGGCCTGCCCAGCGCGCGGCGCGAACGCGGATCGCGGCTGGCCAACCGGCTCGCCCGGATGCTCACCGGGGTCGAGCTGAGCGACCCGATGAGCGGCTTCTTCGCGATGGAGACCGTCCGCCTGCGCGCACTCGCCCCGCGCCTGTCGGGGATCGGGTTCAAGGTGCTGCTCGACATCCTGTCAGGCTCGCCCGAGCGGTTGCGGGTGGCAGAGGTGCCAATGCATTTCGCCGCGCGGCGTGCGGGGGAAAGCAAGCTCGACCGGGCAGTCGCGTTCGAATTCCTGGTCGGCCTGTACGAGCGGCATCTGGGCCGGATCGTGCCGACGCGTTTCGCGCTGTTCGGCACGGTCGGCGGGGCGGGGGTGCTGGTCCATCTGAGCGTGCTGGCGCTCGTCTTCCGGATGCTGGGCAGCGGCTTCACCGCCGCGCAGGCGCTGGCGACCTTTGCCGCGATGAGCTTCAATTTCTGGCTCAACAACTGGCTGACCTACCGCGACCAGCGCCTGCGCAGCGTGCCCGCCGTGCTGCGCGGCTGGGCGGTGTTCTGCGTGGCCTGCTCGGTCGGAGCGCTGGCCAATGTCGCGCTGGCCAGCCTGCTGCAGGCGCGCGGCACCTACTGGCTGCTCGCCGCGCTGGCTGGGATCGTGGTCGGTGCGGTTTGGAATTACGCGCTGTCGAACCGGTTTGTGTGGGGGAGAGTATGAGGTAGAATGCTGTTTGTGAAAGCAGTCTATGCCTCTCTTACCGGTCTGCTGATCGGGATGCTCGGAATGCTGATTTTCCGCATGTCGGATGCTGGAGTTGTCTTCGGAGTCGTCTTCATCGCCTCGATGCTGACGCTCTGGATTGCTTCGGTGGTCGTGGCGGTGCGCAAACTGGTGAATTACACGCCGGACTAACCGCTCCGGACTACCGCCACCCAGCCAGCCACATCCACTGGTTGAACGCTTGCTCGCCCCAAAGCTCGGCGGCGCTCAGGATCGGGTAGAAATAGACGAACACGCCCACGCTGCCCGCCAGCACTACCCAGTAGGCCCAGCCGAACCCCGTCGCGCGCAGCCGCGCGAGCAGTAGCGCGAGGCAGGCGAGCAGGAAGCAGCTGGGCAGGAAATAGTGGTAGTAGAACTGGATCGGCTTGGCTGCGACGATCCAGAAGCCGATGCTCGCCGCGTAGAGCGTCACCGCAAAGGCCGCGTCGGCCCGGCGCCGGAACAGCGCGGCGAAGGCGCACCATGCGGCTCCGATGAGCCCAAGCCACATGGTCAGCGGATTGCCGATCAGCATCACCCCGCGCTGCGCGCCGTCGGTGACCTCGTACAGGTACCAGATCGCGCGGGTGTTCAGCACCCACTGGCCCCAGGTCGACTGGTAGGGATGCGCTTCCTTCACGCTCTCCTGCAATTCCAGCATGTGCAGATGCGCGCCGAGCAGGTCCATCCCCGCGAATGGCCCGTTCTCGACCTGGAAGGCGGGCCAGAAGGTCGCCGAGTACACCGCCAGCGGCAGCACGCCGAGCCACAGCGCCGCCTCGACCAGCGAGACGCCGCGCACCGGGCTTGCGTCCCCGTCGGCGAAACGCTGGCGTGAGGTGCCCGCATGGATCCGCATCGCGAGGAAGAACAGGCCCAGCAGCGGGGCGAGCGGTACGGCGTTCCACTTGGCAGCCATCGACAGGCCCAGCGCGATCCCGCTTGTGATCAGGTCCAGTCGCGCGCGCGGTTCGCGGCGCTGGCGGCAGGCGCTCGCGAACAGCCACAGCGCGGTGAGGAAGAACGCCGCCATGAAGATGTCGAGCATCGCAATCTGCGCGTGGACGAACAGCAGGAAGCCGGTCGCCAGCAGCACGCCATAGGCCAGCGTGGCATCACGGCTGTGGCTCGCGTGCCACAGCGCGCGCATCCCGGCGAACAGCGCGAGCGTGCCCGCCAGTGCGGAGAAGATCCGCCAACCCCACGGGTTGTCGCCCAGCAGCCAGATCCCCGCGGCGATGATCTCCTTGCCCAGCGGCGGATGCTCGGGGTTGCGATAGTCGAACCCGGTCAGCAGCTCGCGCGCTGCGGGAAGGTAATGGATTTCATCGAAGTACGGCCCGCCGGGCAGCCACAGTCGCCACAGGCACAGCAGCGCAAAGCCCAGCGTCAGGCCGAGGCAGGCCAGCAAGGGATCGTCGCTTGCGGGAACGCGGGTCGCGTGCGCTCGGGTCATTGCGAGCGATGCGATACGGGCGAGGGGCGACGGCGACAAGCGGGCCGATGATCATCGCGGTGCCCGCGTTGCCGATTGGCCACGCAGTGTGGCTTGGCCGCCGACAAGCAATTTCCTTTTGCCCGCACGCGCGCACGGGCCTAGCCGGTGGCCCCATGAAGAAGACCACCGGAATGGATCGCTCCGTCACGTCGCAGTGGCGTCCCGCAACGCAGGCCGTACGCGGCGGCACTTGGCGCTCCGAACATGGCGAGACGAGCGAGGCGATGTTCCTCACCTCGGGCTATACCTACGACAACGCGGCCGAAGTCGCCGCGCGTTTCGCGGGCGAGGCCGAGGGGATGACCTATTCGCGGCTCCAGAACCCGACCGTCGCGATGCTGGAAGAACGCATTGCGCTGATGGAAAGGGCGGAGGCGTGTCGTGTGCAGGCGAGCGGGATGGCGGCGATGACAGCTGCGCTGCTGTGCCAGCTGTCCGCGGGCGATCACTGCGTTGCCGCGCGCGCCGCGTTCGGTTCGTGCCGCTGGCTGGTCGACCACCTGCTCCCGCGCTTCGGGATCGAGACCAGTGTGATCGACAGCGCGGACAACGACGCGTGGGAAGCCGCGATCCGGCCCAACACCAAGGTCTTCTTCTTCGAAACGCCCGCCAATCCCACGCTCGACGTGGTCGACCTCGAGCATGTCTGCGGTGTTGCGAAGGCACACGGGATCACGACCGTGGTCGACAATGCCTTCGCCTCGCCCGCGCTGCAGCGGCCGATGGAGTTCGGCGCGGACGTGGTGGCGTACAGCGCGACCAAGCTGATGGACGGGCAGGGCCGCGTGCTCGCGGGCGCGGTGTGCGGGACGCAGAAATGGATCGACGAGGTCCTGCTGCCCTTCCAGCGCAACACCGGGCCCAACCTCTCGCCCTTCAATGCGTGGGTGGTGATGAAAGGGCTGGAGACGCTCGACCTGCGCGCGCACCGGCAGAGCCAGAACGCCGTTGCGCTGGGCGCATTCATGGAACCGCGCGTGCCGCGCATCCTGCATCCCGGGCTGGAAAGCCACCCGCGCCACGCGCTCGCCTTGAAGCAGATGCGCGCCACCGGGCCGATCTTCGCCTTCGATCTCGGCAGCCGCGCAAAGGCGCACGCCTTTCTCGACGCGCTGGAACTGGTCGATCTGTCGAACAATATCGGCGATTCGCGCAGCCTGGCGTGCCACCCGGCCAGCACCACTCACACGGGCCTGAGCGAGGAAGCGCGGGCAGAGATGGGCGTGACCGAGGGACTGGTGCGGATCAATGTCGGGCTGGAGGACATCGAGGATCTGCGCGAGGATATCGACCGGGCGCTGGGCGCGGCGGGGTTCTGACCGGGGCTGAAGCCTCCACTTCTACGGCCCTATCGCCGGGCTAATTCGACTCGCAGGCAATCCCGTCATCGTCGCGGTCCAGCTCGGGGCGATAGCCGGGTTGCCCGCGACGAATATTGCCGAAACCCGCTGCCCGGGCGGTGGTGCAGTTCGGGAAATAGACGCTGCCATCGACCGAATTTCCACTCGCGGGCCGGGTTGCACGCCGCTGCCGGTGGCAGTGATAGTCGCCGGTCTTGCGGTTGTTATGGCATCCCTTGGCATTGAGCCCGCCGGGGTGGGCGGATACCCCGGGGTCGATAGAAGTGCGAGCGAGGCGAGAATAGTCAGCCGCATGGTGCGAGCTAAGCATGTTGCTGCGATCTTGAGAAATGAATTCCGGGCGCGGGCGGCAGTGGTACCGCACATGCGCGCAGGAAAAGCACCAGCTCCAGTCGGGCCCGGGACTGGTGTTTCCCTTCTTCCCCTGCGCCATCGCCCCGCGCAACCGCCGGAACGCCGCCGCGCCCACACGTTCTCTCCTTGAATGCAGAAAAACAGGAGACGACACACATGGGCGAACTACTCGAAGCTGCGCAGGAGCGGATGACGCGGGCGGCGGAGATGGTCGGGCTCGACAAGGAGGTCGTCTCGCATCTGCTCAACCCGATCGAGACGCTGTCCGCCTCGGTCAATATCCGGCGCGACGATGGCTCGGCGCTGGCGCTCAAAGGCTGGCGCTGCCGGTACAACTCCGCGCTCGGGCCGACCAAGGGGGGCATCCGCTTCCACCCCAGCGTCCACTCGGACGAGGTCGAGACGCTCGCCTTCCTGATGACCATGAAATGCGCGCTGATGGGCCTGCCCTTCGGCGGCGGCAAGGGCGGGGTCGAGGTCGATGCGCACGACCTCTCGACCATGGAGAAGGAGCGCGTGGCGCGCGGCTACGTGCGTGCGATGGCCAAGATCCTGGGCCCCGATCGCGATGTGCCCGCGCCCGACGTCGCCACCGGAGAGCGCGAGATGGCGTGGATGGTCTCCGAATATTCGGAGATCGCGGGCTCGATCCAGCCGCATGCCTTCACCGGCAAGCCCGTGGCGCTGGGCGGGATGCCGGGGCGCACGCCCGCGA
The DNA here is from genome assembly GCA_001306305.2 of Citromicrobium bathyomarinum. NCBI lineage: Bacteria > Pseudomonadati > Pseudomonadota > Alphaproteobacteria > Sphingomonadales > Sphingomonadaceae > Citromicrobium > Citromicrobium bathyomarinum. Next base: position 2,938,257 of record CP155577.1, on the reverse strand, counting down.
CCGGGCGCGGCGCGCATATCGCGCTGGAGGAGATGCGCGACCTTGCCGGGCTGGGCGAGGATGGTGGGCTGGCCATCGCGCTGCAGGGCTTCGGCAATGCCGGCCTGTGGTTCGCCAAGGCCGCAGCCGATGCGGGGCACGCAATCGTCGCAGTCGCCGATTCCTCGGGCACGGTCAGCAATCCCGAAGGGCTCGATATAGAGACGCTGGCGCAGGTGAAGGAGGAGAAGGGCAAGGTCACCGCCTACGATGACGGCGATGCGCAGTCCTCCGACGATCCAGAGGAGGTGCTGGCGACCGAATGCGACGTACTGGTGTTCGCCGCGCTGGGCGGGGTGATCGCCGATGCGGACGACGCCAAGGCGCTCCAATGCAAGGCGATCGTCGAACTGGCCAACCGCCCGATCCTGCCCGCCGCCGACAAAGCCTTGCAGGATGCGGGGATCGAGGTGGTGCCCGATATCCTCGCCAATGGCGGCGGGGTGACGATCAGCCACGCCGAGTGGGTGCAGGGCCGGCAGGGGATCGACTGGAACTCCGACGATGTCGACGACTATCTGGAAGACACGATCGCCGAAGCGTCCGAAAATGTGCGCGAGGTGATGCAGGAGTGCGACACCGACATGCGCACGGCGGCCTATGCGGTGGCGCTGCGCCGCCTGTGTGCCGCGATTTCCGCGCACGGGACGCGGGCGGATTTCGGCAAGAGCTGAGCTGTGGGGCGGGGCAAGCTGCGCGTCGGCCTGTGGGCAAGAAACGACGCACCGCCTTGCCCTCGGCCCAAATCGCATTACGCTCGCGAATCGTGATGAAGAACCTGTTCGACCACGCCGCCACGACCGAAGACATAACCGTCAGGGTCACGGTCAATTTTTTGCCCGAGCAGAGCGATCCTGCAGCGGGCAAGTGGTTCTGGATCTACCATATCCGGATCGAGAACGCCTCGCGCGAGCGGGTCCAGCTGATGACCCGCCACTGGCGGATCACCGATGCGCAAGGACTCGTCCGCCATGTCGATGGCGAGGGTGTGGTCGGCGAACAGCCGGTGCTCACCCCGGGCCGCAGCCATGATTACGTCTCCGGCTGCCCGCTGACGACGCCGTTCGGTTCGATGGAAGGCTTCTACACCTTCCACCGCGAAGACGGCTCGCCGATCGAGGTGCGCATTCCCTTCTTCCCACTCGCGGCGCCTGCCACCGCGCACTGAGGGCGCGCGCTCGGCGATCGTCGTTGCGACGACCGGCCGCAGATCGGGACCAGGCAATCTGGTGCGGTGGAGCGTTGGGCCAGCCCGGGTTGCTTCGCCTGTCGGCCGCCAGAAAGGCTGGATGTGGTAACCCAAGCGCCGCGCTTGCGCTGTGCGTCCGCGCGCCCATAAGCGACCACCGATGGTGGGAGCCGAGGCCGCGCAGATGAATTCGCAGTGTTCAATGCATGTATGCTCATGGCAATTCCGGCGCAGAATACAGCTTCTGTCAAAACCAACTCGCTGGCTGCGAGACGGGCATTGTCGAAAGCTGGCTCTGTTGGTGAGACATATGCTTTTCTTTCGGAACGATAATCATATTCGTGTAGCAACCTAGCCTGAAGGGAGAGGGGGCTTTGTTGACCAGGTTTTCCGTCCGCTTGATGTCTCTTGTCGCCTTGACGGCTTCGACATGCGCTTTCGCACAGGAGCTTGCTCGTCCGGGTGACGAGCCTTCCGCGATCGAACAGGAAAAGCCGACTTCTCCTGAAGAGAGTTGGCGTCCCATTATGCGGGGGCAACTGCCGAACGGATTGCGCTATGTCATTCTTCCGCGAACGTCAGCGGAACCGGGGGTGGCCATTAGAATCCGGGTGAAAGGGGGCTTCCTTGCCGAACACCGACCCGGGGAGCGCGGGCTGGCGCACTTGATCGAACATCTCGCCTTCGCCAGTTCGACGCGATCCGCGCCCGACCAAATTCGTCGTTTCCGTCAGGTCGGCTTTCCCCTTTCCTTGCCCAGTCCGGCAGGTGGCACCACGACCTGGCGAGAGTCAGATTACTTTGTCGTTTCCCGGACCAACCAGACTGCCGATCTGGACGTATTGCTTGGTCTCTACCGTGAGGTTGCAAGCGAGCTCCTCTTTCCGGCACACATCGTCGACGAGCAGCGCGAGACCGTGATGCGCGAGATGGCGGACAAGCGGCTTGGCAATGATATCCATGCTGGTTTGATTGCGGCGATCGCTCCCGGATCGCCGACCGACTTGATCGATGCCCAGAACTCCGACGACGTGCCAACTGCCAGCCCAGACGCCGTTCGCGCGCTTTATCAGCGCCTCTATCGGCCGGAAAACACCACCATCGTGATCGTCGGCGACGTCGATCCTGACGAGATTGCGACACTGATCGACGCGCAGTTTGGCGATTGGCAGGGCGAAGGGCCCGCGCCGGAGCACGCCCCCGTCCCGACATTCTATAGCGGGCGCATCGCACCGGTCAGTCACTCGGCATTGCGCTACGCGCGCGAGGGCGCGACATTCTCGCTCACGATGCCATACGAGCCGCTCACATCGCGAGCGAGCCAGGCCGAAGCCGATCTGCTCGACCTGCTGATGATGCGCGTGATCAACAACCGCCTCGCGACAGGCCGCGAAGCCTACCCGGCTGGCAGCTACGGGTTCTTCATAGAGAACGGCGCGAACAATTTCCGCTTCCTGGTCATGTGGGACGACTTTGTCCCGGGTCGCTGGCGCGAAGCCGCCGCCAACCTCGTGCAAACCGCATGCGACATCGGGCAGACCGGCTTCACCGAGGCCGAATGGGCGGCGGCGAAGCAGAGCCTGATCGCGGAACTCGAACAGCGTGCGGGCCGCGCGAACGAAGCCGCGAACTTCGACTTGGCGTTGCAGCTGGCCAATGCCGCGACGCTGGATCGCGATCTGCTTCCGCCCGGCGAGATGCTGGCGGTTGCAAGGTCTCTGCTGCCAGGCCTGGATGCTTCCGAAGGGCGCAAGTGGTGGCTGGACCAAAGGGCGCAAGGCAGCCGACACTTACGTGTGACCTCAGCCGACCTCGCCTCGCAGACGAATGCAAACGCAGCCATTCGTAAGGCCATCAATGATGCCGTATCCGAGGAAGCGTGTCAGATCCCGCACTAGGCATAGGCATCTTGGCCGCGCCGCCGTTCCCACAGATGTGGCTCTGGCGTAACCCGGCTTGCCGCAAGCGCCCTCGCTGGCTAGCGATGCGCGCGATATGAAGCGCACGCTCCTGCCCCTCAACGCCCTGCGCGTATACGATGCCGCCGCGCGGCACCTTTCCTTCACCAAGGCGGCGGACGAGTTGGCGGTGACGCCCGCCGCGGTCGGCCAGCAGATTCGCGCGCTGGAGGATCACCTCGGCACCGTGCTGTTTCGCCGCACGAGCAAGGGGCTGGAGCTGACCGAGGAAGGCGAGGCCGGGCTCGACAATCTGCGCGAGGGCTTCCTCCGGTTCGAGGAAAGCGTCTCCGCGATGCAGGCAGGGCAGGCGGTCGACCGCTACGCCATCGGTGCGCCGCGTGGTATCCTCGAAAGCTGGCTCGCCCCGCGCCTCGCCGCGTTCCAGGCCGAGCGGCCCGGTGTGCGCTTTCAGCTGCGCGAGCGCGAGCGGGCGGATTTCTCCGAAGCCAATCTCGACCTCGCGATCTGGCTGGCCGAGGGGCCGGAGGAGTTTCCCGGCGAGCAGATTTCCAAGCCGCTGTGGGTCACCGTCGGCCCGGTCGACAGCCCGCATGCCAAGGGGCGCAGCGTCGGCTGGCCCGGCGATGGTCGCGATACCGACGCGGAGCCGTGCATTGCGGTTGGCAGTGCGGGCCAGGCGCTTGCCAGCGTGATCGCGGGGATGGGGTCTGCCCGGCTGCCCTTCGCTCTGGCGAGCGAGGCGATCGATGCGGGGCGGGTGCGCGTGGAGGAAGGGCCGGTCGAAGGCCGCCGGTCCTACTGGCTGGTCGCGCCGCCGCCGCAATGGCGGCAGAAGAAGGTGCGCGCGCTGGTCGATTACCTCAAGGCGTCGATCTGATCAGCGCAAGCTGCGCATGATCGCGGTGCGCGCCTGCGGGTTCCACACGAAGCGGGCGAGATGCGCCTCGATCTCGGTGGCGTTGGAGCGCGCATAGCCGCGACTCTCGACCGCGCGGGTCAGTTCGTCGAGCATGCCTTCCACATCGGCGGAGGATTCTTCGATCGGCCGGGTGCTGGCGAGCCGTTCGGCCGTGGCACGATCCTCCAGCGCCAGAACAGCGAGCATGACGTAGAGCTGGCTGAGCGGATCGAGCGTCCGGTTGCCCTGCGACATCGCGCCGATCCGGGCGCGCCAGTCGCCGGCGGCCTGCGCGAACTCGGATCCGCAGGGCGCGGCCTCGGTCGCGATCATCCCTGCGAGCACGGGGTAATAGCCACCGCGCTCGATCATGTTGAGAAAATAGCTTTCGGCAGCGGCGCACTCCCCATCGGCGAGCACGATCCGCGCGGCGAGCGCATTGGCGTAGCTGTTGAAGGGATCGGCCTCCAGCGCGCGGGTGGTCAGATCCCAAGCCTCGCCCTCGCGGCGGATCGGCAGGCCCTGCCGCAGGTCCGCCTGATAGAGGAGGAGGGCTTTGCGCGCGAGCCAGAAGGGCGCGTAATCGCTGCGCGGATAGCGCGCGAGACAGCGGTCGAGCAGGGCGGGCAAGATATGTGTCGAGGTGACGGTCGGCCGCGCGGCGCTCTCTGATCGCAGGAAGCACAGATAGTCGCTCCTCGCTCTGTCATGCGCCTTGAGTTCGAGCTGCGCGACCAGTCCGTCCGGGGTCAGCAACTGGGCCAGCTCCCCGCCAAGCACTGCGTCGAGCGTCTCGCTGTCGGCGGGCAGGGCAAGGGTGGAAACATAGGCGCGCGCCCCCTCGCGATCGAACAGTTCGAGCCGCAGGCGATCCGGCGCGTCGAGGGCGGGCGCGCTGTGCAGCGTCAGCCGGTAATCGGCTGCGGTACCTGCGCGCGCGAGGGTGGCGATAAACGAACCGGCGACCTGGCTTTCCATGTCGAAGCGGACATGCTCGGCCAGTTGCGGGTCGCCCAGCTTGGCGAGCGCGAGCGGGGCGATGTCCACCTCGACCGCGATCCGCGGCGCTGCTGCGCCCGCCGAGCCTGTGCCGCCCCAGCTCCCGGAGAAGAGGTTGAACAGGCCGAATGCGAGGATCACCAGCGCGGCGAGTGCGCCTGCCGCGCGCAGCAGCAGATCACGCGATCCGCGTGCCGGGCGTGCGGCATCGGAGGGCACGGTGCGCGCAGCGTCGGCATCGTCCTGCGGCTCGGCATGGGTATTGCCCAGTCTTTCCGGATAGGCCTTCCCTGGCGGAGCGAGGTGAAGCCGGTAGTCACCCTTGTCGAGATGAACCGCGAGCCCGTGGCCGGGCGCGATGCGGCTGTAGTAGTCGGCCAGGTTTCTGCGCAGGCGCGATATTTGCACGCGGGGGTAGCTGTCGCTGGTCAGGTCGTAGCTGTCCTCGCGCCCTAACCCGTCGACCGCGATGGCATACTGGCTGAGCGGACCGTCCCCTGCCAGGGTCTGTTCGCACAGGTAGCTGAGGAGGCGCGATTGCACCGGTGCCTTGACGAACGCCGGATCGGCAAGAACCCGCGCGACTTCGGCGGAAAGTTCATCCGCGAAATCATATGCTGGAACGGGCTCTGCGGTCACCTCGCAGCCTGCCTTTCCGGCCAGCCGACATTCTGTAACAGTTAAAATTCGCGTTAGTATTTGGCTCGCCTGTCACGAGCATATCACATTATTGGTTACGAAAATCCTGCTTTATCCACCGTGTAACGTGACGTTCGCCGTGAAACACTGCCCTGTAATGCTTGAATAGGTCACAACGCAGAGCATGGCATGCGGTCCCGAACCCTTCCCCAAGGCCAACCCGGCGAGCCACCATCACCCCGTGGCTCCGGGACGCATGTCATCGCCGCTCCGTCCCCTGCGATATAAAGCGGGGCGGAGCATGGCTGCCCTGCAGTGCGTCCGGCCCCTTTTCGGCGTTCTGCAGGGCAGCCCCTGCGCGCTGCAGCAATGGTCTAGGGCACAGAATCTGGGTGCCCAAAGCGCGAGAGATAAATACCCGTCCGTCCGGTTACCCGATCCTAACCATGGTCCGCTAGCAAAGCGGCGGGGGGGGCTTTGCGTCCGCCCGCCGTGCCAACCGAGACACCATGGGTTTCAGGAATGTCGAACTTGACGAACATCGCCGACTATCAGCGCGGCCAGGCGGCTGGCGCAGACCATGGAGAGGTCGCCGAGGGGGCCGATCGCCGCAAGAACGAGCGGCAGATTGCGACCTTCAAACTCGCCTGCCTGATGGTTCGGGGAGAGGCGCACCCTGCGATCCTGCGCAATGTCAGCGATGGCGGCGCGATGCTGGAGGCGCTGGTCGCGGTGAATCCCGGCGACGCGGTCGTCTACTGGTGGGACGGGATCGCGCAGGTCGAGGCGCGGGTCGCCTGGGTCAAGGGCAACCGGCTGGGCCTCGCCAATATTTCCGGCCCGCCGCAGCCGCTTGCGGTGCCCCGTCAGCGCGCCACGCGCATCCCGGTGCGGGTGCCGGTGCGGGTGTGGGCCGCCTGCCGCGGCCATTGGGGCGAACTGACCGATATTTCGTTGACGGGCCTCGCGGCGAAGGGGCTTCAGGGCATTGCGCCGGGCACCTTGTGCACCATCGAATTGGGCGGGCAGGCGCTGCACAACGCCACGCTGGTGCGGATTGATGGAGAGGTTGCGGGTATCCGCTTCGAGCGCCCGCTGCCCCCTGCCAAGCTGATGCAGCTGGTCGAAGGCGAGGGGCCGAGCGCGCGCGTGATGACCCGGCCGACCCCGGCCGACCCGGGCGCACCTGCCCCGCAGCGCGAGCCGGAGATGGACGACGAGGGGCCGCAGCCTCCGTCCGGCCCTAAAGTACCGCTGCGCCGGTTCCTCTAGAACACCGCCAGCAAGAGGCTGTCTGCCGCAAACGTCAAACCACGCAGGCTGATGACCTTGCGTGGCAGTTTGCGTGGCCGCCTGTGTGGATGCGCCCGCCGCCACCCCGTCTGCACGCGGTATCGTGGCATCAGCGATGCAGTGAGGAAGAAAAGACCGGACCGTAGCGAATTGGACTTGCACTAATGCTACGCACTCGCAATAGCGTCTCCCAGCTTCAGGGAGGTTTTTTTGTCCGATTCCAATTTTTTCCGTGGTTCACGCCCGTCCACCCGCCGCTCCGCCGTTCGCCCCTCGGCCAGCGGACAGGGCACCGCGCTGCTCGCCGGCGCGTTCGGCGCGGCGTTCATCGCGGTTCCGGCCCACGCCGACGAACAGCGCAATCCCGATATCGTTGTCACCGGCCAGCGCCCCGACGTGAACGTGAATGCGGAGCCCGAAGCGCCCTACAAGGCGGAATCGAGCGACGGTAAGTTCACCGACTCGGTGCTCGACACGCCCAAGTCGCAGACCGTCATCACCAAGGAAGTGATCGAGGATATCGGCGCGACCAGCTTCCGCGAGATCGTCCGCAGCACGCCGGGCGTGACGCTGGGCACGGGCGAGGGCGGCAATGCCTTCGGCGACCGTATCTTCATCCGCGGGTTCGAAGCGCGCAACGACGTCTATATCGACGGTCTGCGCGATCCCGGCGTGACCAGCCGCGAGATCTTCGCGGTCGAGCAGATCGAGGTGATCAAGGGCCCCAGCGCGGTGTTCGGCGGACGCGGGACGACCGGCGGCCTGGTCAGCCTGCAGTCCAAGCGCGCGCAGTTCGGCAACGACTTCGTCGTCGCCGAGGGCGGCGTGGGGACCGAGAATTATTACCGCGGCACGATCGATGCGAACTACGAACTCAGCGACGTGGCGGCGATCCGCGTCAACGGCCTGTATCACGATGCCGATACGCCCGGCCGCGACTATGTCGGTGCGCGCCGCTACGGCGGGGCGATCGCGGGCACCCTCGCGATCACCGACACGCTCAGCATCAATGCCGACTACTATCTCTACCGGCTCGACGGGGTGCCCGATTACGGCCACCCGTTCGATTCGACCACGCAGCAGCCCTATCTGGTCGATCGCGACAATTTCTACGGCGTGGTGGGCCGCGACTTCATCTCCAACGGCGCGGATATCGGCACGGTCGAGATCGAATGGAGCCCGATTGCTGACCTCTCGTTCCACTCGATCACCCGCTATGGCGAGACCTGGAACCGCTATGCGGTGAGCGAGCCCAAGCTGTGCACCGTGCAACGCGACGCCAATGGGGACTGCCCGCGCAGCGGCGGCGTGCCGGTGCCAGAGAGCGAATTTACCGTCAGCCCCGCGATGAAGAGCAGCTGGCGCAACAATTCCTACTGGGCGAACAGCACTTACGCGACTGCGACCGCGCGCACCGGCGGGATTACGCACGAAATCGTGCTCGGCGGTGATTTCAGCGACGAGCGGATCGACGCCTACCGGCTCGACGTTCCGTCTGCGGTCGAGGATGCGCAGGGCAATGTCATCGCGGTGCCAGGCGGGTTCGTCTACGACCTGTTCGATCCGGACCCGGTGCTGGGCTACGACATCCCGATCGGGCCGGATACGCAGACCGGGCCGACCGTTACCAAAGCGCGCAATTTCGGGGCCTATCTGGTCGACACGATCAAGTTTACCGACGCGTTCCGCGTGGTCCTCGGCGGGCGGCTCGATACCTTCGATGTCGATTATTACAGCCCCCCGTCGGACGGGTTCTTCGGCCCGCAGCCTGCGCAATCGCTGAGCTACAGCGCGGATTTCTTCAACTGGCAGGCTTCGGCGGTGTACAAGCCCTCCGCCTCCTCGACCCTCTACGTTTCCTACGCGACCAGTTCGAACCCCAGCGGCGAGCAGCTCGACGGGGCGGGGGCGAGCTATGACGGGATCAGCACCGACACGATCGACTTCCAGCCCGAGCAGAACACCTCGTGGGAAGCGGGCGCCAAGGCGGAACTGTTCGGCGGCAACCTTCTTCTGACCGCAGCGGCGTTCCGGATCGAGAAGGAGAACGCGCGCGAAAGCGGCGGGCGCGGGCAGCCCTACACCAATGTGGGCACGCTGCGCTCGCAGGGCGTGGAGCTGACCTTCGCCGGCTCCATCGCCGACACGCTCCAGCTGTTCGGCGGCTATACGTACACCGACGCGACGATCACCGAATCGGCCAACCCGGACAATGTCGGCCGCCGCTTCGCCAACATCCCGCAGCACACCGCGCAGCTGCTCGCGACGGTGATGGTCACCAGCCGGTTCGAGATCGGCGGCCAGGTGTACTACCAGGACGAGATGTATGGCGGCAGCCAGCTCGCAGGCACGGCGATGGTGCCGGGATACGCCCGGTTCGATGCGGTCGCGCGCTATCGCATCAGCGACAATCTGGAGGCGCGGGTCAACGTGCTCAACCTGACGGACAAGCGCTATTACGATGCGATCTATCGCTCCGGCTCGCCGTTCAGCTATATCGCGCCGGGCCGGTCGGCCTTCGTCACGCTGACCGCCAACTTCTGACAGGCGCAAGCGAGGCTGCGATGATGATGCTGCACATCCCCGATGTGCTCACGAGCGAGGAGGCGGCGGACCTGCGTGCCCGCCTCCTCGCCGCGCCGTGGGTCGATGGCAACGCGACCAGCGGAGCGGGCGCAGCCCAGGCCAAGCGCAACCGGCAATTGCCCGAGGATGGGGAGGCCGCCCGCGCCGCCCAGCAGGTCGTCAGCAGCGCGCTGATGGAGAGCGCCACCTTCCTTTCCGCCGCCCTGCCGCACACTATCTTCCCGCCGCTGTTCAACCGCTACGGGCCGGGCGAGACCTTCGGCCTGCACGTCGACAACGCCGTGCGCTACCACGCGGCCACCGGCGCGCGCATCCGCACGGACCTGTCCGCGACCCTCTTCCTCACCCCGCCGGAGGAGTATGACGGGGGCGAGCTGATGGTGGAGGACGACAGCGGCACGCAGAGCCACAAGTACCCCGCCGGTTCGCTGCTGCTCTACCCCTCCACCACGCTGCACCGCGTGGCCGAGGTGACGCGGGGCGAGCGGGTGAGCTGCTTCCTGTGGCTGCAATCGCTGGTGGCGGACAACGCGGCGCGCGAGATGCTGTACGACCTCGACACCAGCGTCCAGGCATTGAGCGCGGATCGCGGCGCGACCGACGCCCAAGTGCTCAAGCTCACCCAGCTCTACCACAACCTCGTGCGCCGCTGGGCGCAGAGCTGAGGCCGACCCGAACGCACCGAACCTGTGCAGGTAAGGGATCGCGTTAGCTTTCGTCTCCTTTCCTGGCCTCGCCCCGCTCGCGGATCAGCGCCAGCTTCCGGTCGATCGAGGCGAACACGGCCTGCTCGTTCGCCGCGCGCTTGCGGCGCTGTTCCTCCAGCACTTGCCTGCGGATGCTCTCGTACACCGGATGCCCCGATCGAATGGGTGGCCGGGATTGTGGACGCCGTAGCGCTGGGGCAGACGACGCTGGAGGAGGAAGCGCAGCAGCGCGTTGTCCGGCTTGTGCACCCGAGTTGCCCTACCGCTTTGCTGCTTGAGGGCCGGTGCCTGACACACTTGACACAGTGTCATAGAGCGAAAAGTCTGAGCGCCTGCGAGCGATCTTGTGCGCGCGCGATTGGTCTCAAGTAGCGAAGCGGTAGGCCACACAAAAAACGCGCGCAATCCTCGAGCCGCTGCACCCCGCGCTCCAGCGCCGCATCCCACGCCGCGGCAAACCCCTCCGCCTCCGGCTTCGTGCGCAATTTGTACCGCGCCTCCATGCTCTTGCCGCGTCGCCTCATGTAGCGGAGCGGTAGGCAGAAAGATGACTCGCGCGCCGCCTGCGTGACGATGCCGGTGGCCGCGAGCGTCGCGATAAAGCGCCGCTGCCGCTCGGGCGTGATCGAGTTGGGGTGCGGGTGCGGGTGGAGATAGGGCGCGAAGGCGAGCAGCGGATCGTCCGCGTCGGGCTCGGCGCCGGTGTAGGCCACGGCGGAGGTGGCCTGCCGGGCAATCCTGCGGCTGCAAGCCCCCTCTCCTTCAGGGGGGGCGCAGACGGTTCGCTTGCGGGCCAGCGGGTTGGGGGAGGGGGCCGCCCGTCATGGTCGCATGGAGACTCCGAAGAAGATTTCGGGGAGGGCGTGTTCGGGCGACGGTCCTCGGCGGAACCATCGAAAGGCTCATCTCGGGGCATAGCCGCAGTTAGATTGCAGAATTTGGGGGAGTAGGACAGCTCTTGGCGGCTTGTGGATGAATTATCGCCCTCAGCGATATTTAATCTTGCGCCAAAGGCTGCAGTGTGGTGTAACGCTCTCGCGATGGTAGCTCATACTGATCCCGTCAGAAGCTGGGGCCTTTGGCCCTGTGGGGAGATTTTCTCCCCGACTACCACCTGCGTCTCGGCCGGGGGTGGCGTCGCGCCGCGCCCGCCCGGGACCGGGCGCGGCAACCCCGAGGTAAAAACGCTCCGGAACAGTGTTCTCCGACAGGCTTACGGGCGCCGGCAACTCCTTGCCGGTGTAGCCGAAAGGAGAAAGACCAATGAGCAGCAATCCTCGCACGCAGCGGCATCACCCGCCGCCGGGCCCCTCGCGTTGGCTCTTCGTAATGAAGGTGCTGATAGCGATCGGGCAGGTAGCGGTCTTGGTGAAGAATTTTTTTCACGAGTAATTGATGACCTCGGGACAGCCGCACCATGACTAAGCGTCCAATGATCAACGAGGCGCTGCGCTTGCTCCGTCTCTACTGTCGATACTCGCAAGCCGAAATGGCAGAGCGACTTTCAGTTGCGCAATCAATGGTCTCCGACGTTGAGAGGGGCCGGAAGAACGTAACAATGGATCTACTAGAAGCCTACAGCCGCGCGGTCGATATTCGGATGTCGCAATTGTTGTTCTTTGCTGAAGAGATCGAAGGCGAACCAATTGCTCGCCGCGGTCAGTTGATCGTAGCTGAGAAGGTCTTGCAGCTCCTTGATAAGATGAAGCCGACAGAGCGTGAAACGGCGTAGGCAACAAAAATACGAGCGCTACTCCTTTCGTGACTCTCCGTGGACGCAAGACCTTACTCAACGGGATCTTGCCGAGCTGATTGGTTGGAAAAAGCAGCAACTCGAAGCGCTGGTCCGCGATAAGGAGCGTTATACCAAGCGAAAACGAGAGAAAATTGGCTCCAAGATGCGGGATTTGGCGGTGCCGGTTGGAAAGCTACGTACCGTGCACGAAAGGTTGAAGTTCCACTTCAACAAAATCAAGCAGCCGCCTTACCTTTTTAGCCCTAGAAAGGGTCGGTCACAACGGGACAATGCTGAGCATCACGCTAAGCAAATCCAGTTCCTTAGCTTAGATATTAAGCAGTTCTATCCATCGACCACTGACGAGCATATTTTTCGGTGGGCGTATTACGTGGCTGGCCTAAGAAGTGACGTGGCGGGCCTGCTCGTCAAGCTTATCGCAATAGATGGCAGGATGCCGTTCGGCTCACCCGTTAGTCCTGTTCTGACTACTCACGTGCACCGGCACATGTTCGACGAGATCTACGATTTATGCTGTCGTCGAGGCCTGAAGATGTCGCTTTGGGTCGATGACCTGACAATCTCGGGTCAATTCGTACGAGGGGAATTAGTAGATGCGGTCCGTGCTGTGATCCGCAGGCAGGGCTTCAAAACTCACAAAATTAAATTTCGCTCGGTTGGTCGAGCTCAAGGTGGAAAGCCTGTGGTGGTCACTGGCGTCCCGCTCAGGGCTGGGCGCGTTGATGCGCCATTTTCGTTGCAGAAGCGGGTGAGGGACGGCTACGCATTGCTTCGAACAGACCTGACGGATGTCGAGCGCGCGAAAGCTATCGACAGCCTTCTTAGTGCACTGGGAACCTATCGGTATCATCTCGGTCGAGGTTCGCCGGAGGGGCGTAAGGCCGCTGATCGTATGCAGGCACTGAGGCAGCGGCGCGCAAAGCTAGATGCGAAGGGGTATGTTACAGGGCCGAAAGCTGAAGGGTCATTTGAGGACAGAGTCACAACCTCTGATGTCCCGTGGGACTGACTGCTCTCCCTTGACCCCAACCCCAAATCCTACTAAGCGCGCTCTCAACCGAGGCAGGGCCTAGCTCTCGCCAAGGCTTATAGAGCTGAACATTGCCGGTTATGTCCCGGGGCTGTCGCATGCGCGATGGCCTTTTCGTTTTCCCGCTAGCGGGTTGGGCAGGGCAGCCGTCAAAGTAATCCGGGTGGTCCCTTGCGGGCGGGTTCGGGTGGAGCGTTTCAGGCTCGTGCGACAAGGTGGGCACGCCATGCGGCGCGCGCGTCCTTTGCTCGATGGACCCCGGCTTCCCATTCCCTTGGGCCCGGGGTGACGATCGAAAGCGGCACGGCCCCGACACCCTCCATTCGATCGCAAGCGCGAAGCCATCCCTGGCCGACACAGTTTCGCCTGTGCTGAGCCTGTCGAAGCACCGTCCTTCTTCTTTGCAGGAAGAGAAGTGCGATCCTTCGACAAGCTCAGGATGGGCGGGGTTGGGAAGGCCCTTTCGAGCAAACAGGCAGAAGAGAGAATTTAATGCCCACCATCAACCAGCTGGTCCGCAAGGGCCGCACTCCGCAGAAGACCAAGAGCAAGGTCCCTGCGATGGAGCAGAACCCGCAGAAGCGCGGTGTCTGCACCCGCGTCTATACGACGACCCCGAAGAAGCCGAACTCGGCTCTGCGCAAGGTGGCCAAGGTTCGCCTGACCAACCAGCGCGAAGTCATCAGCTACATCCCGGGTGAAGGCCACAACCTGCAGGAACACAGCGTCGTGCTGATCCGCGGCGGCCGTGTGCGCGACCTTCCCGGCGTGCGCTACCACGTGCTGCGCGGCGTGCTCGACACGCAGGGCGTCAAGGACCGCAAGCAGAGCCGTTCGAAGTACGGCGCCAAGCGGCCCAAGTAAGCCATTCCCCGTCACCCCGGGCGCGATCCGGGGTGGTGCTTCTTCCTTTGCGCCCCATCGCATGAAGGCGATTCGCAGGAAGAAAAAGCACTGGCCCGGATCAGGTCCGGGCCGACGTATCTGAGATTTTGGAGACACTGAAATGAGTCGTCGTCGTCGCCCAGAGAAGCGCGAAATCCTGCCCGATCCCAAGTTCAAGGATCTGGTGCTCTCGAAGTTCATGAACAACCTGATGCTCGATGGTAAGAAAGCTGTCGCGGAAAAGATCGTCTACGGCGCGCTCGACACGGTCGAGACCAAGGCGAAGGCCAACCCGGTCGAACTGTTCCACGCCGCGCTCGACAACATCAAGCCGCAGGTCGAAGTGCGCAGCCGCCGCGTCGGCGGTGCGACCTACCAGGTGCCTGTGGAAGTCCGCCCCGAGCGTGCGCAGGCGCTGGCGATCCGCTGGCTGATCACCGCCGCGCGCGGTCGTCCGGAAACGACCATGGCGGCGCGTCTTTCGGGCGAGCTGATGGATGCGGCGAACAATCGCGGCAACGCGGTCAAGAAGCGCGAAGACACGCACCGCATGGCGGATGCGAACCGCGCGTTCAGCCACTACCGCTGGTAGGATCCGGGGCAGGGCGCGCCGCGCATACGGCGGGCGCGTCTTCAACCGGTCACAAAAGACCCCATATGGGGGTGGCTTATCCGGCTCCCCCCTCACTCTGACTCTTCCGAGGAATTGACAATGGCCCGCGACTATCCGCTGGAGCGCTATCGCAATATCGGCATCATGGCGCACATCGATGCCGGCAAGACCACCACGACCGAGCGTATCCTCTACTACACCGGCAAGTCCTACAAGATCGGCGAAGTGCACGATGGTGCCGCGACGATGGACTGGATGGAGCAGGAGCAGGAACGCGGGATCACCATCACCTCGGCCGCGACGACCACGTTCTGGACCGCCGAAGATCCCACGATGGACCCGATGTCCGATCCCGAAGCCCTGCGTGCGAACCAGGAAAAGCACCGGATCAACATCATCGACACCCCCGGCCACGTCGACTTCACCATCGAAGTCGAACGTTCGCTGCGCGTGCTCGACGGTGCGGTCGCGGTCTTTGACGGCGTCGCGGGCGTCGAGCCCCAGTCCGAAACCGTGTGGCGCCAGGCCGACAAGTACGGCGTTCCGCGCATGTGCTTCATCAACAAGCTCGACCGCACCGGCGCAGACTTCTACTACTGCGTGAACAGCATCATCGAACGCCTCGGCGCGACCCCGCTGGTGCTCTATCTGCCGATCGGCGCAGAGAGCAATCTGCAGGGCGTGGTCGACCTGGTCGGCAACCGCGCGATCATCTGGGAATCGGAAGGTCTGGGCGCGAGCTACAAGCACGTCGCGATCCCCGAGGACATGGCCGACAAGGCTGCCGAATACCGCGAGAAGCTGATCGAGACCGCCGTCGAACAGGACGACGACGTCATGGAAGCGTACCTCGAAGGTAAGGAGCCCGACGTGGCGACGCTCAAGAAGCTGATCCGCAAGGGCACCATGGCCCGCGCCTTCGTGCCCGTGCTGTGCGGCTCCGCGTTCAAGAACAAGGGCGTGCAGCCCCTGCTCGACGCGGTGGTCGACTACATGCCGAGCCCGCTCGACGTGCCCGCGATCAAGGGCGTGCTGCCCGACAGCGACGTGGAAGAAACCCGCCCGTCGTCGGACGACGAGCCGTTCGCCGCACTCGCCTTCAAGATCATGAACGACCCGTTCGTCGGCTCGCTCACCTTCACCCGCATCTATTCGGGCAAGCTCAGCAAGGGCTCGGTCCTGAACTCGGTGAAGGAGAAGAAGGAAAAGATCGGCCGCATGCTGCTGATGCACTCCAACAACCGTGAGGACATCGAAGAAGCATTCGCCGGCGACATCGTCGCTCTGGCGGGGATGAAGGACACCACCACCGGCGACACGCTGTGCGATCCGGCCAAGCCGATCATCCTCGAGCGGATGGAATTCCCCGAGCCCGTGATCGAGCTGAGCGTGGAGCCCAAGACCAAGGCCGACCAGGAAAAGATGGGCGTTGCGCTCAACCGCTTGGCTGCCGAGGATCCCAGCTTCCGCGTCAGCACCGACCACGAATCGGGTCAGACGATCATCAAGGGCATGGGCGAGCTTCACCTCGACATCCTGGTCGATCGCATGAAGCGCGAGTTCAAGGTCGAAGCCAACGTGGGTGCGCCGCAGGTGGCCTACCGCGAATACCTCGGCCGCGAAGTCGAAGTGACCTACACCCACAAGAAGCAGTCGGGTGGTTCGGGTCAGTTCGGTGAGGTCAAGGTCGTCGTCACTCCGGGTGAGCGCGGCGCAGGCATCGAATTCGTCGACGAGATCAAGGGCGGTAACATTCCGCGCGAGTACATCCCGGCGATCGAAAAGGGCTTCCGCGAGCAGGCCGAGAGCGGTCACCTGGTCGGCTTCCCGATCATCGACTTCTCGATCCGTCTGATCGACGGTAAGTACCACGACGTCGACTCGAGCGCGATCGCGTTCGAAATCGCCGGTCGCGGTGCGATGCGCGAAGTGGCCCAGAAGGCAGGCATCAAGCTGCTGGAACCGGTCATGAAGGTGGAAGTCGTGACCCCGGAAGACTATCTGGGTGACGTCATCGGTGACCTCAACAGCCGTCGTGGCCAGATCCAGGGCACCGACACGCGCGGCAACGCGCAGGCGGTCGAGGCATTCGTGCCGCTGGCCAACATGTTCGGGTACGTCAACGAGCTGCGTTCGTTCACTCAGGGGCGCGCGCAGTACTCGATGCAGTTCTCGCACTATGACGAAGTGCCCGCAAACGTTGCGGCAGAGGTCAAGGAGAAGCTTGCCTAAGGCGAGCGATCGGTTTAGGGGCGGCGCCTGATTTTGAGCGGGCGCCGCCTTCTTTCCCGCACAAATTCCCATTTAAGACAGAGGTATTAAGAGAAATGGCGAAGGAAAAGTTCGAGCGGAACAAGCCGCACTGCAACATCGGCACCATTGGTCACGTCGACCACGGCAAGACCACGCTGACCGCGGCGATCACCAAGGTGATGGCTGAAACCTATGGCGGTGCGGCCGTCGATTTCGCAAACATCGACAAGGCGCCGGAAGAGCGCGAGCGCGGGATCACGATCTCGACCGCGCACGTCGAATACGAAACCGAAGCGCGCCACTACGCGCACGTCGACTGCCCCGGCCACGCCGACTATGTGAAGAACATGATCACCGGTGCGGCGCAGATGGACGGCGCGATTCTGGTGGTGAACGCTGCCGACGGCCCCATGCCGCAGACCCGTGAGCACATCCTGCTCTCGCGTCAGGTCGGCGTGCCCGCGCTGGTCGTGTACCTGAACAAGGTCGACCAGGTCGACGACGAGGAAATCCTTGAGCTCGTCGAGCTGGAAGTTCGCGAACTGCTGAGCGCCTACGACTTCGACGGCGATAACATTCCGATCATCAAGGGTTCGGCGCTGGCCGCTCTCGAAGGTCGCGACGACAACATCGGCAAGGATTCGATCATCGAGCTGATGAAGGCCGTTGACGAGCACATCCCGCAGCCGGAACGTCCGGTCGATCAGGCCTTCCTGATGCCGATCGAAGACGTGTTCTCGATCTCGGGTCGCGGTACGGTTGTGACCGGCCGTGTCGAAACCGGCATCGTGAACGTTGGCGACGAAGTCGAAATCGTCGGCATCAAGGACACGCAGAAGACCACCGTCACCGGCGTCGAAATGTTCCGCAAGCTGCTCGACTCGGGTCAGGCCGGCGACAACATCGGTGCCCTGATTCGCGGCATCGGCCGTGAAGACGTGGAGCGTGGCCAGGTTCTCGCGAAGCCGGGTACGGTTACGCCGCACACCGAATTCAGCGCTGAAGTCTACGTCCTGTCGAAGGACGAAGGTGGCCGTCACACGCCGTTCTTCGCCAACTACCGCCCGCAGTTCTACTTCCGCACCACCGACGTGACCGGCGAAGTGATCCTTCCCGAAGGCACGGAAATGGTGATGCCGGGCGACAACGTGACCATCTCGGTCAAGCTGATCGCGCCGATCGCGATGGATGAAGGTCTTCGCTTCGCAATCCGCGAAGGTGGCCGCACCGTCGGTTCGGGGGTTGTCAGCAAGATCACCGTCTAATATAGGCGCTTCCACCGGCGGGGGATTCGATTCCCCGCCGGTCAGATTTCACGAGGGCCGCCCCTCACCGAAAACTTCGGTTTGGTGGGGCGGTTCTTTATTTTTGAAGAGTGGCCCAGACGGGGTGGCTCTTCTTGGCTCTTTCGCATCGGTAGACTAGGACATGGACGCACAGAATATCCGTATTCGCCTCAAGGCCTTCGACCACCGCGTGCTCGACCAGGCAACGGGCGAGATCGCGGATACTGCACGCCGCACCGGCGCGCTCATCCGTGGACCTATTCCCCTGCCGACGCGCATCGAGAAGTTCACCGTGAACCGCGGCCCGCACATCGACAAGAAGTCGCGCGAGCAGTTCGAGGTGCGCACCTACAAGCGGCTGCTCGACATCGTGCAGCCCAACGCCCAGACGGTCGACGCGCTGATGAAGCTGGACCTCGCCGCGGGCGTGAACGTCGAAATCAAGCTGGCTTGATTTTGGCTGCCCGGCCAGGCCGGGTGCTGGTCCTTCCGGTCGGACTTTAAACGACCGGACGATTTTTCAAGTCCGCCTCGTGCGGCACGGGTTCTCGCTCTTGCGAGGGTCGCGTTCGGAAGGCCTTCGGGCGTTCCTCACTTGAGATACCGCCGGAGCATGCTCCGGGCTGCGTCTCCCGTCTCGCGCTTCATGCATTCCTGCATGGGCGCAATCAGCCCGGACGGGCGATGCATCAAAACTTCGGGCTGGGGTCGTTGATAACGGCCCGTCACGCACGGTGGGAATGGTCCCTTCGTGCCTCTGGTTTAGGAGTTTAACGATGCGCACTGGCGTAATCGCCAAGAAGGTCGGGATGACCCGCCTGTTTCAGGAAGACGGCCGGCACGTTCCCGTGACCGTGCTCGCTCTGGAAGGGTGCCAGGTCACCGCCAACCGCACCGCCGACCGCGACGGCTACTGGTCCGTCCAGGTCGGTTCGGGTGAAGCGAAGCAGAAAAACGTCAACAAGCCGCAGCGCGAAGCTTTCGCGAAGGCGGAAGTTGGCCTGAAGATGAAGGTCGCGGAATTCCGCGTCGAGGGTGAGGACGCACTCCTTCCCGTCGGTGCGACGATCACCGCCGATCACTTCATCGCCGGCCAGAAGGTTGACGTGCAGGGCTACACGCAGGGCAAGGGCTTTGCCGGCGCGATGAAGCGCTGGGGCTTCGGCGGTCTGCGCGCGACGCACGGCGTTTCGCTGTCGCACCGTTCGCACGGTTCGACCGGTAACCGCCAGGATCCCGGCCGCGTGTTCAAGAACAAGAAGATGGCCGGCCACATGGGCGACCGTCAGCGCACGCAGCAGAACCTCGAGATCGTCCGCACGGACTCCGAGCGTGGTCTGCTGTTCGTCAAGGGGTCTGTCCCCGGCGCGAAGAACAGCTGGATGCTGGTCGCCGACGCGGTGAAGCTGCCGATGCCGGCCGACGCGCCGTTCCCCGGTGCGATGCGTCGCAACGCCGACGAGTTCTCGAGCGACGATGCCGATGCCGGCCTGGTCGAGAGCGGTGCGGAGCACGAGGTGCACACCGAAGTGACGCCCGAGCAGCAGGAAAAGCTGATGCAGCAGCAGGATGCCGGGGCTGACGCCGAAGGCACCGAAGGCAAGGAGTCCTGATCGTGAAGATCGCGGTACAGAAAATCGACGGCGGTAAGGCCGGCGAGATCGAGCTCAACGATGCCGTGTTCGGTGTCGAGCCTCGCGCCGACATCCTTCATCGCGTGGTGACGTGGCAGCTGGAAAAGCGCCGCGGGACCGCCCGCCCGACGCGTGAGCGTTCGGACGTGGCCCGCACCGGCAAGAAGTTCGGTCGCCAGAAGGGTTCGGGTGGCGCTCGCCACGGCGACCGCGGCGCTCCGATCTTCATCGGCGGTGGTAAGGCGCACGGCGCGCGCAAGCGCGACTTCGACCCGTCGCTGAACAAGAAGATCCGTTCGCTCGGCCTGCGCATGGCGCTGTCGAGCAAGGCCAAGGACGGCCTGGTCATCGTCGACAGCCTCGAGCTGAAGGATGCCAAGACCAAGGCCCTCAAGGGTCACTTCGAAAAGGCCGGGTTCAACGGCAAGGTGCTGGTGATCGATGGCGAAAGCGTGAACGACGGTTTCAAGATGGCTGCGGGCAACCTGCCCGGTGTCAACGTGATCCCGGCGGTCGGCGCCAACGTCTACGACATCCTGAAGCACGACACGCTGGTCCTCACCAAGGATGCGGTCGAAAAGCTGGAGGCGCGCTTCAATGGCTAAGAAGCAGGAAATCGACGCGCGGCACTACGACGTGATCCTCGCGCCGCACATTACCGAGAAGTCGACGCTCGCGAGCGAGAACAACGCAGTGGTCTTCAAGGTGGCGAACGACGCCACGAAGCCGCAGATCCGCGATGCGGTGGAAGCGCTGTTCGACGTCAAGGTGACCGGGGTGAACACCATCGTCACCAAGGGCAAGGTCAAGCGCTGGCGGGGCAAGCCCTACCGTCGCAACGACATGAAGAAGGCGATCGTGACGCTCAAGGACGGCGATTCCATCGACGTCACGAGCGGCATCTGAGGAGCTAGGACGGAACCATGGCACTCAAGAATTACAAGCCGACCAGTCCGGCCCGTCGCGGCCTGATCCTGGTCGACAAGTCCGGGCTCTACAAGGGCAAGCCGGTCAAGGCGCTTACCGAAGGCAAGCGCAAGACGGGCGGTCGCAACAACAAGGGCCACGTCACCAGCCGCGGGATCGCGGGCGGTCACAAGCAGAAGTATCGTTACATCGACTTCAAGCGCCGCAAGTGGGACGTGGAAGGCACCGTGGAGCGGATCGAATATGATCCCAACCGCACCGCCTTCATCGCTCTGATCAAGTATGCCGACGAAGAGCTGGCCTACATCATCGCGCCGCAGCGCCTCGCCGTTGGCGACAAGGTGATCGCGGGCGAGCGGGTCGACACCAAGCCGGGCAACGCGATGCCGCTGGGCAACATGCCGGTCGGCACCATCATCCACAACGTGGAGATGAAGCCGGGCAAGGGCGGGCAGATCGCCCGTTCGGCAGGCGCCTACGTCCAGCTGGTCGGTCGCGACCGTGGCATGGTCATCGTGCGTCTCAACTCGGGCGAGCAGCGTTACCTGCGGGCCGATTGCATGGGTACGGTTGGCGCGGTCTCGAACCCCGACAACCAGAACCAGAACTTCGGCAAGGCCGGTCGCACCCGTTGGAAGGGCCGTCGTCCGCTTACCCGCGGTGTCGCCAAGAACCCGGTCGATCACCCCCATGGTGGTGGTGAAGGCAAGACCAGCGGTGGCCGCCATCCGGTGACCCCGTGGGGCAAGCCGACCAAGGGCGCCCGCACCCGCAAGAACAAGCAGACGGACAAGATGATCATCCGTTCGCGCCACGCGAAGAAGAAGAGGTAATCGCAGCAATGGCACGTTCCGTTTGGAAAGGTCCGTTTGTGGAACTCAGCCTTCTGAAGAAGGCCGAGGACGCACAGGAAAAGGCCAGCACCGCGCCGATCAAGACCTGGTCGCGCCGCTCCACCATCCTGCCGCAGTTCGTTGGGCTGACGTTCAACGTCTACAACGGCCACAAGTTCATTCCCGTGTCCGTCTCGGAAGAGATGGTCGGCCACAAGCTCGGTGAATTTGCGCCCACGCGCACCTTCCCGGGTCACGCCGCAGACAAGAAGGGCAAGCGCTGATGAGCAAGCAGAAAGCTCCCCGTCGCGTCGCCGATAACGAGGCGCTGGCAGTTGGCACCACGATCCGTGGGTCGGCCCAGAAGCTGAACCTCGTTGCCGAGCTGATCCGCGGCAAGAAGGCTGAAGAGGCGTTGAACATCCTCGCCTTTTCGAAGAAGGCGATGGCCAAGGACGCGAGCAAGGTGCTCGCCTCCGCGATCGCCAATGCCGAAAACAACCACGATCTCGACGTCGACGCACTGGTCGTCGCCGAAGCGAGCGTGGGCAAGTCGATCACGATGAAGCGGTTTCACACGCGCGGTCGCGGCAAGTCGACCCGCATCCTGAAGCCCTTCAGCCGCCTGCGCATCGTCGTGCGCGAAGTCGAGGAAGCGTAAGATGGGCCAGAAGAGCAATCCGATCGGTCTGCGCCTGCAGATCAACCGCACCTGGGACAGCCGCTGGTACGCCGAAGGGCGTGACTATGCCAAGCTGCTCAAGGAAGACATCGAGATCCGCAAGCACATCGTGAACTCGCTGCCGCAGGCCGCGATTTCGAAGGTGGTGATCGAGCGTCCGGCCAAGCTGTGCCGCATCTCGATCTACGCTGCGCGCCCCGGTGTCATCATCGGCAAGAAGGGCGCCGACATCGAGAAGCTGCGCACGACGCTTTCGCGCATGACCGAAAGCGAAGTGAAGCTGAACATCGTCGAGATCCGCAAGCCGGAAATCGATGCCAAGCTCGTCGCGCAGGGCATTGCCGATCAGCTGGTTCGCCGTGTGGCCTTCCGCCGTGCGATGAAGCGCGCCGTGCAGTCCGCGCTGCGTCTGGGTGCCGAAGGTATCCGGATCACCTGCGGCGGCCGTCTCGGCGGTGCGGAAATCGCGCGCGTCGAATGGTATCGCGAAGGCCGCGTGCCGCTTCACACCCTGCGTGCCAACGTCGACTATGCCGAAGCCGAAGCGCTGACCGCGTACGGCATCATCGGCATCAAGTGCTGGATCTTCAAGGGTGAGATCCTCGCCCACGATCCGACCGCGCAGGACCGCCTGATGATGGAAGCGCAGACTTCCGGCGTGCGTCCGGCGCGCTGATTGCAGGATTAGGAAAGAACCATGCTGCAACCGAAACGAACCAAGTATCGCAAGGCCTTCAAGGGCCGGATCCATGGCAATGCCAAGGGCGGTACCGAACTGAACTTCGGCTCTTACGGGCTGAAGGCGATGGAACCCGAGCGGATCACCGCTCGCCAGATCGAAGCGGCCCGCCGTGCGATCACGCGCCACATGAAGCGCCAGGGGCGGCTCTGGATCCGCGTGTTCCCCGACGTGCCCGTGTCCAAGAAGCCTGCCGAAGTCCGGCAGGGTAAGGGCAAGGGTTCGGTCGAATACTGGGCCGCACGCGTGAAGCCGGGCCGCATCCTGTTCGAACTCGACGGCGTTTCCGGCCCGCTGGCCGCCGAAGCGTTCGAACGTGCCGCCATGAAGCTGCCGATCAAGACCAAGGTTGTCGCGCGTCTGGGCGACACCTCGCACCTGGGAGGCGAATAGTGAGCACCACCGAAGATCTGCGCGCCAAGAGCGACGACCAGCTGACCGCGGAGCTTACCGAGCTCAAGCGTGAAGCGTTCAACCTGCGTTTCCAGGCAGCGACCAACCAGCTCGAGCGTCCCGCTCGCGTCCAGGAGGTCCGCCGGACGATCGCGCGCATCAAGACGCTGCAGAGCGAGCGCACCCGCGCCGCTGCGGCGAAGAGCAAGGCGTAAGGAGTAGACCATGCCCAAGCGTATTCTGATTGGTCGGGTCACTTCCACCAAGACCGACAAGACCGTGACCGTGCTTGTCGAACGCAAGGTGAAGCACCCGCTGTACGGGAAGATCATCCGGCGCTCGAAGAAGTATCACGCCCACGATGAGAAGAACGAGTACGAACTCGGCGACATCGTGCGGATCGAAGAGACCAAGCCGATCTCGAAGACGAAGACCTGGGCCGTGAAGGACCGGGTCGTCGCGGGTGGCGTACAGGCGGTTGATGCCGACCTCGACGTCGAAGCCGCGAGCAACAGCTAAACAGACGTTTTAGGAACTGCCGGGCAGCTGTCCCGGCAAGCCAAGAGAAGGAACCGGATCGATGATCCAGATGCAGTCCAATCTCGACGTCGCGGACAACAGCGGCGCAAAGCGCGTCCAGTGCATCAAGGTGCTGGGTGGCTCTAAGCGTCGGTTCGCGAGCGTCGGCGACGTGATCGTGGTTTCCGTCAAGGAAGCTCAGCCGCGCGCGAAAGTGAAGAAGGGCGACGTTCACCGTGCGGTGATCGTTCGCACGAAGAAGGATGTCCGCCGCCCCGATGGCAGCGTGATCCGCTTCGACTCGAACGCCGCGGTGCTCGTCAACAAGAACGAAGAGCCGATCGGCACCCGTATCTTCGGCCCGGTGGTGCGCGAACTGCGCGGCCGCGGCTTCATGAAGATCATCTCGCTTGCTCCGGAGGTGCTGTAATGGGCATGGCCAAGATCAAGAAGGGCGACAACGTCGTCGTGCTTTCGGGCAAGGACAAAGGTAAGACCGGTACGGTCGCCCAGGTTCTGCCGAAAGACGGCAAGGTCGTGGTGGAAGGCGTCAACATGATCGCCCGTCACCGCAAGCCGAGCCAGACGAACCCGCAGGGCGGGATCGATCGCTACGAAGCGCCGATGCACATCGCCAAGGTTGCCCTCGCCGATCCCAAGGACGGCAAGCCCACCCGCGTGCGCATCGAAGAACGCGACGGCAAGAAAGTGCGCGTCGCCGTGAAATCCGGGGAGACCATCGATGGCTGATTACACGCCCCGCATGAAGGCCAAGTACGAGAACGAAATCGTCAAGGCCATGACCGAGAAATTCGGCTACACGAACCGCCTTCAGGTCCCCAAGCTCGAGAAGATCACGCTCAACATGGGTGTGGGCGAGGCGAGCCAGGACAAGAAGAAGGTCCAGACCGCAGCCGAGGAAATGGCGCTGATCGCGGGCCAGAAGCCCGTCATCACCAAGGCCAAGAAGTCGATCGCACAGTTCAAGCTGCGCGACGGCATGCCGATCGGTTGCAAGGTCAACCTGCGTCGTGACCGGATGTACGAATTCCTCGATCGTCTGGTGACGATCGCGATGCCGCGCATTCGCGACTTCCGTGGTCTGAACCCGAAGAGCTTCGACGGCCGTGGCAACTACGCCATGGGTCTGAAGGAGCAGATCATCTTCCCCGAGATCTCCTACGACCAGATCGAAAAGGTCCGGGGCATGGATATCATCGTGACCACCACCGCGAAGACCGACGAGGAAGCACGCGAACTGCTGCGCCTGTTCGGTTTCCCGTTCCCGGCCGAAGCAAAGGCCGACGAAGAGAAGGAGGCGGCGTGAGCCGCTCTCCGCTGAAGCAAGAAACGAAGAGAGCTTAAGTCCAATGGCGAAACTGAGTTCCATCAACAAGAACGAGCGTCGCAAGAAGCTCGTCAAGAAGTACGCGGACAAGTACGCAAAGCTTAAGGCGATTGCCGACGATACCTCGCTCGACGAGAGCGAGCGTCTCATCGCGCGCCTGAAGATGGCTGAAATCCCGCGCAACGCGAACCCGACCCGGGTCCGCAACCGCTGCTCCACGACCGGTCGCCCGCGCGGCTACTACCGCAAGTTCGGCATCAACCGCATCGAACTGCGGAACCTGGGCAACAAGGGCATGATCCCTGGCCTGACCAAGTCGAGCTGGTGAGGAATCGATAGATGGCTATGACCGATCCCCTGGGTGACATGCTCACCCGCATCCGCAACGGCCAGCAGGCGAAGAAGGACTCCGTCCTTTCGCCGGCGTCCAAGCTGCGCGCGAACGTGCTCGAAGTGCTCCAGCGCGAAGGCTACATTCGTGGCTACAGCGAAGACGACACCGGCAAGCACAAGGCGCTGCGGATCGAACTGAAGTATTTCGAAGGCGAACCTGCGATCAAGCATGTCGCCCGCGTGTCCAAGCCGGGCCGTCGCATCTATTCGGCCAGCCGCGAGCTGCCGACGGTGCGCAATGGCCTTGGCATCACGATCGTCTCGACGCCGCGCGGCGTGCTTTCCGACGCGGAAGCCCGCAGCCAGAACGTCGGTGGCGAAGTGCTGGCGGAGGTGTTCTGATGAGCCGCATCGGTAAACGTCCGGTTGCGATCCCGAGTGGGGTCGAGGCCAAGATCGATAACGGCACCCTTTCGGTGAAGGGCCCCAAGGGCACCCTCACCATGGGCCTGTCGGACCTCGTGTCGTACAAGCTGGAAGACGGCTCGATCGCGGTCGACCCGGTCAACGACAGCAAGCCTGCGCGCAGCCACTGGGGCATGCAGCGTACTATGGTGTCGAACCTGGTCGAAGGCGTGACGGACGGCTTTTCCAAGACGCTGCAGATCAGCGGTGTCGGTTACCGTGCGAATGCCCAGGGCAAGACCCTGAAGCTGCAGCTCGGTTACAGCCACGACGTCGATCTCACGGTGCCCGAAGGCCTGAAGGTGGAAACGCCCGATCAGACCACGGTCATCATCAGCGGGATCGACAAGCAGGCCGTTGGCCAGTTCGCCGCTGAAATCCGCCGTTGGCGCAAGCCCGAGCCGTACAAGGGCAAGGGCATCAAGTACCAGGGCGAGTATATCTTCCGCAAGGAAGGGAAGAAGAAGTAAGATGGCAAAGCTTTCCCTCTTTGAACGCCGCCGCCAGCGCGTGCGCACCGCGCTTCGCAAGAACGCCGGTGGCAAGCCCCGTCTGTCGGTCCACCGCACCGGCAAGCACATTTACGCGCAGATCATCGACGATTCCGCCGGCAAGACCCTTGCCAGCGCATCGACGCTGGGCGTGAAAGGCTCGACTGCGAATATCGACGCCGCCAAGACGGTCGGCTCGAACATCGCGGACGCCGCCAAGAAGGCGGGCGTGACCACGGTCGTGTTCGATCGCGGCGGGTTCCTGTTCCATGGCCGCGTCAAGGCGCTGGCCGATGCCGCCCGTGAAGGCGGGCTGGAGTTCTGATGATGGCTGATGAAAACAACACCGAAAGCACGCCCGAGCAGGCGCCCGGCGTTCCCGAAACCCCCGAAGTTGCGAAGGCCAAGGCCGAAGCAAACGTCGCGGAAGCGGAAACCGAGCATGCGGTGACGAAGGAAGAGCCGGCGATCGCCGACACGCCTTCCGAAGCAGCCGACAACCAGAGCCCCGCACAGGGTGCCGAGGGTCAGCCCCGTCAGGGTCGTGGTGGCCGTGGTGGCGACAATCGCGGCGGTGGCCGTGATGGTGGCCGCGGTCGTGGTCGCGGCCGTGACGATCGTCGCGGCAAGCGCGAGGAAGAAGACGACGGCATCATCGAGAAGCTGGTTCACATCAACCGCGTCTCGAAGACGGTGAAGGGCGGTAAGCGCTTCGGGTTCGCCGCGCTCGTGGTGGTCGGCGACGGCCAGGGCCGCGTCGGCTTCGGCCACGGCAAGGCCCGCGAAGTGCCCGAGGCGATCAGCAAGGCTTCGGCCGCTGCTCGCAAGCACATGATCCGCGTCGCCCTCAAGGAAGGCCGCACGCTGCACCACGACGGCAAGGGCCGTTTCGGTGCCGGCAAGGTGACCGTCCGCACCGCGCCTCCGGGTACCGGCATCATCGCCGGTGGTCCGATGCGCGCCGTGTTCGAAAGCCTGGGTGTGGCCGACGTGGTGACCAAGTCGGTCGGTACGTCCAACCCCTACAACATGATCCGCGCAACCTTCGATGCGCTGCAGGATCAGAGCTCGCCCAAGTCGGTGGCGCAGCGTCGCGGCAAGAAGGTCGCCGACCTGCTGTCGCGCGGTGGCGCCAGCGAAGCGGAAGCCGAGGCGGATGCCGCGGCTCTCACGGAGTAATCACTGATGGCTAAGATCAAGCTCAAGCAGATCGGCTCGCCCATCCGGCGTCCCGAAAGCCAGAAGAAGATCCTGATCGGCCTGGGCCTGGGCAAGATGCACCGGGTGGTCGAACTGGAAGATACCCCCGAAGTGCGCGGCGCAATCGCAAAGCTGCCGCACATGGTGGAGGTGGTCGAGGGCTAAACACCCGTCGACTGGAATTGACGGCGGCGGCCCGCTCGGTGTAGCGGGCCGTTTCCATTTTTATCAGCGCGAAGAAAAGCGAAAGCGAGTGCATCATGGCATTTAAACTCAACGAGATCAGCGACAACGAAGGCGCCCGCAAGGGCCGCATGCGCATCGGCCGGGGCATCGGCTCGGGCAAGGGCAAGACCGGCGGGCGCGGCCAGAAGGGCCAGAAGGCCCGTGAAGGCGTCGCGATCAAGGGCTTCGAAGGCGGCCAGATGCCGCTGCACATGCGTCTGCCGAAGCGCGGGTTCAACAACCCCTTCGGCAAGGACTACGCGGAAGTGAATCTGGGCATGGTCCAGAAGTTCATCGACGCCAAGAAGCTCGACGCCAAGAAGGACATCGACCACGCAGCGCTCAAGGCCGCAGGCCTGGCCCGCGGTGGCAAGGACGGCGTGCGTCTGCTGGCCAAGGGCGAGCTGACCACCAAGGCGACCTTCACGGTGGCCGGCGCCAGCAAGGGCGCGATCGAAGCGGTCGAGAAGGCCGGCGGCAAGGTGGAAGTCATCGCCGCCAAGCAGCCCGAACACGAGAAGAAGGCTGCTCGCACCAAGGCGAACAAGGAAGCGGGCTCCAAGGCCTGATTTCGGGTAATCGGGCGCGGGGGTTCGACAACCGCGCCCGCCACACCTATCTCTCTCTGCGGCAGCCGGCATAGCCCGGTCGAATTTGCAGGATCACGGTTTTCTCATGGCATCACGCGCCGATAATCTCGCGTCCAACCTCAGTTTGGCGAATTTCTCCAAGGCGACGGAACTGCGCCAGCGGATCTGGTTCACGGTCGTTGCCCTGATCGCGTTCCGCTTCCTCAGCTTCGTCCCTCTGCCGGGTGTGAACCCGCAGATCCTGGGCGACCTGTACGACCAGACGCGCGGCGGCGTGCTCGACCTGTTCAACACCTTCTCGGGCGGCAGCCTCGAGCGCATGAGCCTCATCGCGCTCGGCGTGATGCCCTACATCACCGCCTCGATCGTGGTGCAGATGGCCTCGGCCCTGCATCCCACGCTGATGGCGCTGAAGAAAGAAGGCGCGACCGGGCGCCAGAAGCTCAACCAGTACACCCGCTACGGCACGGTGTTCCTGTGTGTCATCCAAGGCTACTTCCTCGCCACCGGGCTCGAAAGCTATGGTGCGCAGAGCGGGCTGCAGGCGGTCGTCGACCCGGGCATCATGTTCCGCATCGGCGCGGTCATCAGCCTCGTGGGCGGAACCATGCTGCTGCTGTGGATCGGTGAACAGATTACCGCGCGCGGCATCGGCAACGGCGTCTCGCTGATCATTATGGCCGGCATCGTCGCCCAGTTCCCGAGCTTTGCGAGCAACATGTTCGAAGGCGGACGGACCGGCGCGATCAGCGCGGGCGTGATCATCGGCTTTATCGTCATGATCATCGGCCTGATCCTGTTCATCAGCTTCATGGAGCGCGCGCAGCGCCGTCTTCTGATCCAGTATCCCAAGCGTGCGACCCAGCGCGGCATGATGCAGGCGGATCGCAGCCACCTGCCGCTCAAGATCAATACCTCGGGCGTGATCCCGCCGATCTTCGCCAGCTCGCTGCTGCTGCTGCCGCTAACGATCAGCCAGTTCGCCGGCAGCTCGGTCGACCCCAACAGCGGGGTGGGGCGCACGATCAACCAGCTGAACTTCTACCTCCAGCACGGGCAGCCCATCTACATGGCGCTGTACGCGATCCTGATCGTGTTCTTCTGCTTCTTCTACACGGCGGTGGTGTTCAATCCGGAGGAAACTGCGGATAACCTGAAGAAAAATGGCGGGTTCATTCCCGGCATTCGCCCGGGCAAGCGGACTGCAGAGTATCTGGATTACGTCCTGACCCGTATTACCGTGGTCGGCGCGGCGTACCTGACACTGGTCTGCGTGCTGCCCGAATACATGATCGCGCAGACCGGCATTCCGCTGTTCCTCGGCGGCACCAGCCTGCTGATCGTGGTCAACGTGACGGTGGATACGATCAGCCAGATCCAGTCACACCTGCTGGCACACCAGTATGGCGACCTTATCAAGAAGGCGAAGCTGAAGGGGCGGTTGCGCTAAGGCGCCCGCTGCCTCTAAGCCGCCTGCGCTGATCGAGCGTGGCGAGGGGACACAGGCATCATGAACATCATTCTTCTGGGGCCTCCGGGCGCAGGCAAGGGGACGCAGGCGCACCGGCTCGTCGATCATCACGGCATGCGCCAGCTGTCGACCGGCGACATGCTGCGCGCAGCGGTCAAGGCGGGCACGCCCGTCGGCAAGCAGGCCAAGGCGATCATGGACGCGGGCGAACTCGTCTCCGACGATATCGTCTCCGCGCTGATCGACGACGAGCTGGCCTCCATGTCGGCCGATACCGGCGCGATCTTCGATGGCTATCCGCGCACCCGTGCGCAAGCGGAGCAGCTCGACGCGCTGCTCGCGAAGCATGGCCGCAAGCTCGACCGGGTGATCGAACTCCAGGTCGACGAGGAAGCGCTGGTCGACCGGATCACCGGCCGGTTCACCTGCGCCGCGTGCGGCGAGGGCTATCACGACCGGCACAAGCTGCCGCAGATCGAAGGCGTGTGCGACAAGTGCGGCAGCACCGAGTTCAAGCGCCGGCCCGACGACAACGAAGAGACCGTGCGTCACCGCATGGAAGTCTACCGGTCTGAAACCGCGCCGATCCTGCCCTATTACGAAGAGCAGGGCCTTGTTGCGCGGGTCGACGGGATGGGCTCGATCGAAGAGGTCAGCTCCAGCATCGACGCGCTGCTGGAAGGCTGATCTGCCTCCTAAGGCGGTTTCCTTTGCCGCGCGCCCGTGGAATAGCGGGCGCGTGAAAGGGAGCCTCTCGATGATCCGTACTGCCGCCAAAGCCCTGGCCCTGCTGGCCGCACCGCTGATTGCCGCCGTGCCTGCTGGTGCCGAGGTGACCGAAAGCTCGCCCACCCATTTCGTCGTCCGTCACGCGGTCGATGTCGAGGCCACTCCCGAGGATGCGTGGCTCGCGCTGATCGCGCCGGGCGACTGGTGGAACGATGCCCACACCTGGTCTGCCGACGCATCGAACATGACCCTGACGCCGCAGGCGGGGGGCTGCTTCTGCGAGAAGATCCCGGCCGAGGACGGGCCCGACAGCTTCGGGCTGGAGGGCAGCGTTCAGCACATGATGGTGGTGCAGGCAGTGCCGCACAAAGTGCTGCGCATGCGGGGCGGGCTGGGGCCGTTGCAGAGCGAGCCGGTCGACGGGGTGATGACGATCACGCTTCAGCCGATCGAGGGCGAGGAGGGTGAGCCTGCGGGCACGCGGATCACGTGGGAATACGTCGTCGGCGGAACGATGCGGTTCAAGATCGACGAGATATCCAAGGCGGTTGACGGGGTGATCGGCGAACAGGTCCTCGGCCTGGCCAAGGCGCTGGGTGGCCCGATCGATGCAGTAGAGGAAGAGGACGGCGATTCGTTCGATTCGGCGTTCGGCGCAGGCACCGGGGAGGGCGAGGAGACGCCGACCACCGGCATTCCCGAAGGGCGCTGATCGTCCTCGTTGGCCGCTCGGTCGCGACCGAGCGGCGGCTGTGCCGCGCAGTTGTGGGGGACATCTGCCGCACGCCGGTTTTGACAGAGCCCCGCACACGGGCTAGATTCGGTCTCACGAACAGGGTCGCGTATGGTCGCTTTCGCGGCCGGCGCGATTATTCGCGCGTAGCTGTTGACGCTATGCGCTCTCACGCCTATGTGCGCCGTTCGTCCGATTCATTGCATCATTGCAGCACCGGCCCGGTCTTCGCGCCTGCCGGTTTTTGTCCGTCCGGATGGCGGTGATGCAGCGAACCGATGAAACTCGCGATGAGATAGGGGTGCACCGCTGTTGCGGATCGCCAAGCCCCTGTGGAGCATGGAGAAGTAAGTGGCTCGTATTGCCGGGGTAAATATCCCCACCAACAAGCGCGTGATCATTGCGCTTACCTATATTCACGGAATCGGCCGGACCAAGGCCGTCGAGATCGCCGACAAGCTCGGCATTGATCACAAGACCCGCGTGCAGGACCTCACCGACGAGGAAGTGCTGCGGATCCGTGAAACGATCGACGAAGAGCACACGGTGGAAGGCGACCTTCGCCGTCAGACCGCGATGAACATCAAGCGTCTGATGGACCTTCGTTCCTACCGCGGCCTGCGCCATCGCGCCGGTCTGCCCGTTCGCGGCCAGCGCACGCACACCAATGCGCGCACCCGCAAGGGCAAGGCCAAGCCGATCGCCGGCAAGAAGAAGTAAGCGCGCGAACAGCGCTTCACTTCGTCTCTCTTCTGTCTTTCTTTCCTTAAGGGGAATATCCAATGGCACGCGAACCAGGCCGCATTCGGCGCCGCGAGCGGAAAAACATCTCCAGCGGCGTGGCGCACGTCAACGCCAGCTTCAACAACACCATGATCACCATCACCGATGCGCAGGGCAATGCGATCAGCTGGTCCAGCGCCGGGATGATGGGCTTCAAGGGCAGCCGCAAGTCGACTCCCTACGCCGCACAGGTCGCGGCGGACGATGCCGGCAAGAAGGCCGCCGAACACGGCGTCCGCACGCTGGAAGTCGAAGTAAAGGGACCGGGTTCGGGCCGCGAAAGCGCGCTGCGTGCGCTGCAGGCGGTGGGCTTTACCATCACCAGCATCCGCGATGTGACGCCGATTCCGCATAACGGGGTCCGTCCGTCCAAGCGGCGTCGCGTCTGACCTGATCCTGCCCGGCGGTGGGAGCCGTTCCCTCCGCCGACATTTTCCGGGCCGGTCACGCTTCTTCCCCCCACCGAGAAGCGCCCGGCCCCAGCCGATCTTGCATTCCTAGGGGACATCCATGGCCGTCAACACCAAGAACTGGCAGGAACTGAAAAAGCCCACCTCGCTCGAATTGAAGGACACCGGCGCCGACAAGAAGCGCAAGGCAACCTTCGTCGCCGAACCGCTCGAGCGCGGATTCGGCCTGACGCTGGGCAATGCCCTGCGCCGCGTGCTGCTCTCCTCGCTTCAGGGTGCCGCGATCACCTCGATCAAGATCGAGAACGTGCTCCACGAATTCTCCAGCCTCGCTGGCGTTCGTGAAGATGTGACCGACATCGTCCTGAACGTGAAGCAGATCGCGCTCAAGATGGAAGGCGAGGGCCCCAAGCGCCTGCAGCTTTCCGCGACCGGTCCGGGGGCCGTCAAGGCAGGCGACATTGCCGTTTCCGGCGACATCGAGATCCTGAACAAGGATCTCGTGATCTGTCAGCTCGACGAAGGCGCGACGCTGAACATGGAACTGACCGCGGATACCGGCAAGGGCTACGTCCCTGCCGTGCAGAACCGCCCGGCCGATGCGCCGATCGGTCTGATCCCGGTCGACTCGCTCTACTCGCCGATCAAGCAGGTGAGCTACAAGGTCGAGAATGCTCGCGTGGGCCAGGAACTGGACTACGACAAGCTCAACCTGACCATCGAAACCGACGGCACCGTCACCCCTGAAGACGCCGTGGCCTACGCCGCGCGCATCCTGCAGGACCAGCTGACCCTGTTCGTCCACTTCGAAGACGGCATTCCGCAGCCTTCCAGCCCGATGATCGGGATGGCCGCAGAGCCGCAGGAATCGGACGCCAACCAGCTTAACCGTTACCTCCTCAAGAAGGTCGACGAGCTGGAACTGTCGGTGCGTTCGGCCAACTGCCTCAAGAACGACAACATCATCTACATCGGCGATCTGGTCCAGAAGACCGAGGCCGAGATGCTGCGCACGCCGAACTTCGGCCGCAAGTCGCTCAACGAGATCAAGGAAGTACTCTCCAGCATGGGCCTGCGCCTCGGGATGGACATCCCGGGCTGGCCGCCGGAGAACATCGAGGAAATGGCCAAGAAGCTCGAACAGGAACTGCTGGGCTAACTCCGCTTACGGGCATGGGCCGGACCCGCAATTCCGGCCCGTACCGGGGTACCTCGTACGGCCCCCTTACAAACGAAGGATTGAATAATGCGTCACGGTATTTCGCAGCGTAAGCTTGGTCGCAAGTCTGGCCACCGCACCGCCATGTTCCGCAACATGTCGGCCGCGCTGATCAAGCACGAGCAGATCGTCACCACGCTGCCCAAGGCGAAGGAACTGCGCCCCTACATCGAAAAGCTGATCACGCTGGCCAAGCGTGGCGGCCTTTCCAACCGTCGCCTCGCGATGGGCCGTCTGCAGGACGAAACCCAGCTGAAGAAGCTGTTCGACGTTCTGGCGGAGCGCTATTCGGACCGTGAAGGCGGTTACACCCGTATCGTCAAAGCAGGCTACCGCGCTTCGGACAGCGCGCAGCTCGCGATCATCGAATTCGTCGATCGCGACGAAGATGCCAAGGGCCTCGATTCCGGCCCGGTGATGACCGAGGAAGACGAATACGACGACGCGTAAGCGCGGGTCGCAAGACCAGTTTGAGAAGGGCCGCCGGGGCAACCCGCGCGGCCCTTTTCCTTTGGGCCGCGACACTTACGGAACCCAAATCGGCGAAGCGCGGTTTCTCTCACCAAGGAGAAACGACATGCGTATTGCAATCGCTGCGTCGAGCGCACTCGCGCTCGCGCTCGCCGTGCCCGTGCTTGCCCAGAACAACGGGAATGGAAACGGCAATGGAAATAGCCAGGGTGCCAAGGCCAATCCCGGGAAGGGCCCGGGCGCAGGCAAGGGCAATTCGGGCAACCCGCGCGGCGGCCCGCCCGCGATGCGGGGCAACGGAAACGGGCCGGGCAACGGCAAGGCCGAGCGCGGACAGGGCCCGGCTCCGGTGGCTCAGCGTGGCAATCCGACCGACCGCCTCGAGCGCGAGCTGGATCGACGGGTCGATCGGCGTATCGAGGACGAGGTCCGGCGCGGTGCCAATCGTGCCGCACGCGAGGTGACCGATCGCCTGGGCGGCGATGCTCGCGAAGTGCTCACCCGGTTCGACCGCACGGATCGCCCGCTGCGCGGCTTCTGCCCGCCGGGGCTCGCCAAGAAGAACAATGGCTGTCAGCCGCCCGGGCAGGCCAAGAAGCTGCGGAGCGAGCGCTTCGGCGGCTACTACGGCTCGGCCTATCCGCAGCTTTCGGGCAGCGACTGGCAGTATTACGACGGCTACGCCTACCGTCCCTCGCGCGGGGGCGTGATCGATGCGCTGGTTCCGCTGGTTGGCGGTGCTCTCTTCAGCGGCAACCAGTGGCCAACCGCCTATGATCAGTACCAGGCACCCACCTATTACGCGGACTATTTCGGGCGCAACTCGGACGCCCGCTATTACTACGCTGACCAGACGCTGTTCTCGGTCGACCCGAAGGATCAGGCGATCATGGGTATTGCCGCACTTCTGACGGGTGACGACATCACTGTCGGCCAGCGCCTGCCTGCGGGGTACGATGCATATAATGTGCCTTACGCCTATCGCGATCGATATCGCGATGGACCCGATGCGATGTATCGCTACAGCGACGGCTATGTTTACCAGGTCGACCCCACGACCCGCGTTGTCGCTGCGGTCATCGATCTTTTGACGTGAGGACAATGATGAAGAAGACGATCATCCCCGCACTGGGCGCGCTTTCCCTCATGCTGGCCGGGTGCGGTGCCGCAGACGAGGCGGCCGATCCCGTCGAATCCACTGCCACGGCAGGCTCGCAAGATCTGGCCGCCACCATCGCCGGGATCGACGACCTTTCGACCGCTGCCGAGGTGATCGGCAATGCAGGTCTGGAAGATCCCTTCGACGGAGCGGGTTCCTATACCGCCTTCCTGCCGAGCAACGCGGCCTTCGCTGCGCTGCCCGAGGGCGATCTGGAGCGGCTTCGCTCCGATGAAGGCAGGCCTGAGGTGATCGCGCTTCTGCGCGGCCATCTGGCAGTCGGTGCGATATCGCGCGAGGATCTGGACAGGGCGCTCGACCAAAACGGCGGCTCTATCGAATTGGCGAGCGTCGCGGACGAGCCCATCCAGGTGCGCAAGATCGACGGGCAGATCCTCGTCGGCGATGGCGATGACGCCCCACACCTGACCAAGATCGCGGAAGCGGCGTCGAATGGCGTGGTCTACGTGATCGACGGTTTCATCCCGCCCGAGAACTGATCCGATCCGCGAGGCAGGAGACAAGGGGCCGGGGGCATTCCTCCGGCCCCTTTTTCGTGTGCAGGCTTCCCTTTCGGCATTGCTGTGGCACACTCGCGCGCCATGATCCGGACCAGCCTCGCCGCGCTTGCGGCACTCGCCCTGCCTGCCTCGCTTGCGGCACAGTCGACCACGCAGGAACAGCTCGATGCGCGTTACGACCGTGCGCTTGCCGCCGGTTACAAGGCGCTGTTCCTGTGCAGCGCTCTCGCCAATGCGCAGCGCAACGGGGCGGAGCGGACGCCAGAGAGCGTCGAGGCGTGGGAGCTGACCGGCATCTATCCGCGGATCGACGCCATCATCGGCGATCTCGACTATTCGATCCTGCCCGATGCCGCAGGTCGCGTGGCGCTGGTCGAGGTGGACTGGGCGGACGA
Source organism: Citromicrobium bathyomarinum (assembly GCA_001306305.2). Taxonomy (NCBI): domain Bacteria; kingdom Pseudomonadati; phylum Pseudomonadota; class Alphaproteobacteria; order Sphingomonadales; family Sphingomonadaceae; genus Citromicrobium; species Citromicrobium bathyomarinum. The sequence goes on along the minus strand of CP155577.1, from coordinate 2,901,892 downwards.
CATGCCGCCGCGCTTCGCGGAAGCCTCGCACGATCAGGGCTGCCGCCTCGCGCCGATCGGGCTGGAGGCTCCCACGCCGGAAATGCGCGTGCCGCCCCGGCCGGGCGAGGAGCAGGCGAGCGCCGATGCGACGCGACGTGGCGCTGGTCTGACAATCCCGATCGTGGCGGTCGAGACAGGTGAGCGGACGCCGAAGGCCCCGCCAAGCGCGCTCGACAAAGTGATCGGGCGTGCCTTCACCCCGGACTATGGCGAGGGCGCGAGAACCACCGCCGTTGTGCTTCGCCACGGGGACGGCGGCGATGGAGTGATCGGGCAGGGGCGATACGCCCCCGGCTTCGGCATGGACACGCCCCAGCGTACCTGGTCTGTCGCCAAGAGCATTGCCGCGACGCTGATCGGCGCGGCGGTCCAGCGCGGCGATGCGCAGGTGACCGACGGGCTCGCCTTCGACCGGTGGCGGTGGGACGCGCGGCGGAGCATCACGATCGACAATTTCCTGCGCATGGCCTCGGGCCGGTACAGCGATACGCCGGGCAATCGGACCGACCCGCTCTACATGGGCGGCGCGCTGGTGGCGGAGAGCGCGACCGGATGGCCGCTGCTCCACGAGCCGGGGACCGTGTTCCGCTATGCCAACAACGACACGCTGATGGCGGTCAAGGCGATCGAGGATACGTTCGATACCTATGATCCCGCCCACCTGTTCAGCGATATCGGGATGACCGGCACGGTCGCGGAGACCGACTGGGGGACGGACTATATCCTGTCGAGCCAGGTGTGGGCGACCGCGGACGATCTGGCGAAGCTCGGCCAGCTCTATCTGGACGACGGCGTGACGCAGAGCGGCAAGCGCCTGCTGCCCGAGAACTGGCGGGAGTATGTCTCCACGCCCAGCGGGCCGCAGCCTGATGGCGAGCTGGGCTATGGCGCGGGCTGGTGGCTGATGAACAAGAGCGAGGGTATCCCGCCGGACACCTTCGCCGCGATGGGCAACCGCGGGCAATATGTCGTCGTGGTGCCGAGCCGCGAGGTGGTGATCGTCCGGCGCGGGGAAGACCCGGTCGGCACCCGGTTCGACATCATCGCCTTCACCCGCGACGTGCTCGCCGCGATGGAGTGATCCTGCGCAGCGAGTTGCACGCTGCCCGCCATCGACTAGATATCCTGCACCAGTTTCCCCGACCAACGAGAGGACGCCACCCCATGCTTCGCAACAGCCTTCTTACCGGAGCCGCCACCGCACTGGTTGCGGTCGCGATGCCCGCCGCCGCGCAGGATCTGACCGCGCCCGACTATCCCGAAACCCGCACCGGCGATGTCGTGGAAGAGCAGTTCGGCCAGCAGGTCGCCGATCCCTATCGCTGGCTGGAGAACGATGTCCGCGAGGACCAGGAAGTCGCCGACTGGGTCGCGCGCGAGAATGCCGTGACCGACGCGTTCCTCGCTCAGCTGCCTGGGCGCGATGTGCTGAAGAAGCGGATCACGCAGCTGACCGATTACGAGCGCTTCGGCCTGCCGACCGACAAGGACGGGCACTATTTCTACACCCGCAATAACGGCCTGCAGAACCAGAGCGTGCTCTATGTGCGCGACGGGCTGGATGGCGAAGCACGCGTGCTGATCGACCCTAATGAATGGTCGGAAGACGATGCCACCGCGCTCGCCGATTACGCGATCACCGATGATGGCACCAAGCTGCTCTACGCGATCCAGGATGGCGGCAGCGACTGGCGCACGGTCAAGGTGATGGATGTCGCCACCGGCACGGTGCTGCCCGATACGGTCGAATGGGTGAAGTTCTCCAATCTCGACTGGGCGAAGGACGGCAGCGGCTTCTACTACAGCCGCTTCCCCGCGACGGGGGAGGGCGAGACGTTCCAGGCGCTCAATACCAACCAGCAGGTCTATTTCCACACGCTCGGCACCGAACAGGATGCCGACACGCTGGTCTATGAGACGCCCGACCAGCCCGAGCTGAACCACACCGCGCAGGTGAGCGACGATGGCCGGTGGCTGGTCGTCACCAGCTCCAGCGGGACCGACGATCGCTACGAAGTGACGCTGATCGATCTGGAGCGCGCCGATGCCGACCCGATGACTTTGGTGCCGGGGTTCGAGAACAACTATTCCTATGTCGGCAACCTCGGCAGCCGGTTCTTCTTCGTCACCAACGATGATGCGCCGCTAAAGAAGGTGGTTACGGTGGATGTCACCGCGCCGCAGCAGGGCTGGAGCACGGTGATCCCCGAAAGCGAGCAGACGCTCGACGGGGTGTCGCTGGTCGGCGGCAAGCTGATCGCGAGTTACCTGGTCGATGCCAAGAGCAAGATCGAGGTGTTCGGGCTGGACGGCACGCCGCAGGGCGAGGTCTCACTGCCGGGGATCGGTAGCGCGGGCGGCTTCGGCGGCGACCCGGAGCAGACCGAGACGTTTTACGCCTTCTCCAGCTACAACCGCCCGACGACCATCTACCGCTATGATGTCGCGAGCGGTGAGAGCACGATCTGGGCCCAGCCCGAAGTCTCCTTCGATCCGGATGATTTCGTGGTCGAACAGAAGTTCTACACCTCGAAGGATGGCACCCGCGTGCCGATGTTCCTGGTCCGCAGCAAGGCCGTGGCCGAGAGCGGGAAGGCCGTGCCGACGCTGCTCTATGGCTATGGCGGGTTCAACATTTCGCTGACGCCGGGCTTCAGCCCCTCGCGCCTCGCATGGGTCGAATCGGGTGGTGCCTATGTCGTCGCCAACATCCGTGGCGGCGGCGAATACGGTAAGGCGTGGCACGATGCAGGGCGGCTGAACAACAAGCAGAACGTGTTCGACGATTTCATCGCTGCAGGTGAATACCTGATCGATCAGGGGATCACGCCGGAGGATGGTCTTGCGATCCAGGGTGGATCGAACGGCGGCCTGCTGATCGGCGCGGTGACCAACCAGCGGCCCGATCTGTTCGCGGCGGGCAATGCTGCCGTCGGCGTGATGGACATGCTGCGCTTCGACCAGTTCACCGCCGGTCGCTACTGGGTCGACGATTATGGCTATCCCAGCAAGGAAGCCGACTGGAAGGTTTTGCGCGCCTATTCGCCGTACCACAACATCCGTTCGGGCGTGGATTACCCCGCGCTGCTGGTGACCACCGCCGATACCGACGACCGCGTGGTTCCGGGCCACAGCTTCAAGTACACCGCCGCGCTGCAGGCGGCGGACCTGGGCGACAAGCCGCAGCTGATCCGGATCGAGACCCGCGCGGGCCACGGTTCGGGCAAGCCGACCGACAAGGCGATAGAGGAAGCGGCCGACGTGCTCGCCTTCCTCGCCGCGTTCACAGGGCTCGAAATCGAGAAGTAGGGCAGGCAATTCGAGCGAAGCGGGGCCTTCGGGCTCCGCTTCGTGTTTCGAGCGCGCATCGCGAGTCGAAATGGCGCTTTGGCTTGCTGAACCAAGCTTAACGAAGCAGCATTGCGAGACGGGCCTCGGCGACGTTTCCGATACAAATCATGTTGTAAAACCAGCGGTAAACCACAGGAAACCGCGGAATTCTGCTCGTTCAGGTTTGGAGCCATTTGTATTAACAATGGCTTTCGCCGCAATTCAGTCACACCTCACCGGGTGGTCTCTAGAACAGCTGGTGTTCGGGCAATGGCGCTCGGCACCACAGTGAGGAGACACACAATGCAAAGCTTCACCAAGGCCGCCCTGTGCACCGCTGCCGCGGGCGCCATGGCCTTCACCACCGCCGCCCCTGCCGATGCCCAGCGCTATCGCGACCGCGACAATGACGGGATCAGCGCGGGCGAAGTCATCGCCGGCGCGCTGATCATCGGCGGGATCGCCGCGATCGCTTCCGCCGGAGACCGCGACCGCTATCGCGACAACCGTTATCGCGACAATTACTACCGTTCCAACGGCAACCCGCGCCGCGCGATCAACAAGTGCGTCCGCGTTGCCGAGAATCAGGCCCGCCGGGCGGGCTATCGCTATGCCAATGTGGTCGACATCAACCGGGTTCGCGACACCCGCCGTGGCTGGAACATCACCGGCCGGATCGAGGTCGATGGTGCGCGCGGCTATCGCGACCAGCGTCGCGGTTACGACCGGCGCGGCTATAACCGTCGCGGCGACAGCGGCCGGTTCAGCTGCGAAATCCGTCGCGGCCGGGTGGTTGACATCGATTATCGCGGGATCCGTGGTCTCAACCGGATCTGACCCGCGCCAGTTCGTCGCGACGTTCGCGTAGCGACAGGGGGAAAGGCGGTTCAGCCCTATGACAGGGCTGGCCGCCTATTCCCGATTCCACGGTCGCGCCGGGGTTCTCTCCGGATTGCATGAAAGACAACAGGACAATGCGCCAACTGACCACGTTTTCGCTAGCCGGTGCCACTGCGGCGCTGGCTCTCTCACCGGTACAGGCAGCCCAGTTGCCTCCGGTGGCTCAGCCCGCCGCGCAGATCGCGCCTGTCGCGGTCGCCGGTTCTGACTTTGGTGTGGACGAGGCGCAGCAATATCGCCGCTATCGCTATCACCGTCGCCATCGCGGCGGTGGGGTGGATGCTGGCGATGTGATCGCAGGGGCGCTGATCCTGGGCGGCATCTTCGCGATCGCGAGCGCAGCGACCAGCTCCGACCGGGATGATCGGGACTATGTCCGCAACGACGAGTTCGACCGGGCGGTGGACCGCTGTATCTCCCGCGTAGAGCGCCAGTCGCGCGTCGGCTCGGTCGACAATGTCGGGCGGACCGGCAGCGGCTATTCGGTGACCGGCACGACCTATGACGGCAGCGGCTTTACCTGCCGCGTCAACCGTTCGGGGCAGGTCCTCGATGTCCGCTATGGTCGCGGCTACCAGGGCTACGATGGCTACCAGTCGGACCAGGGGTACGGCGACTCGCAGTATTCGGACGAGGCCTATGCCCGCGCGCGCGGCAACACCTATTCGACGCAGAGCTATGGCTACCCCCCACAGGGAAGCACCGCGCAGCCTGCCTATCCCGGCGGGCCGGTGCCGGGCGAGGACTACGACGACTACGATGGCGACCCGGACGATGGCTACGGCGAGCCTTATTGATCGGGCCCGCTAGGCTTTCCCCGCCGCAGGGATGATCGAGAGACCCCCTAACCTCAGACTCACGTCAGGTTCGGGGGGGTTCTTCCTGGGGCAGGGCTTCCTCCTCGAAGAAAATCCCGTCGCTCTCCGGCGAAATCGCCTCGGCCACCGCTTCCGCGCCGATCTCGGTCTCGCGGTCGCTGGCCATTTCACGTTCGTGGAACGCGGGCAGGCCTAAGTTGTATCGGATCGCCGCGCTGCGCAGCACCAGGCCGGCAAACGCCGCAATGGCCCAGACCACCCAGTCGCTCAGCCCGTGCGGGTCGAACAGCCACATCCCGAAGCTGCACAAGGTCGCCGACAGGGCGGCTGCCGTCACGTAAAGCTCGGGCCGCATTAGGATCGACGGGCGGCCCGCGATCACATCGCGAATGGTCCCACCCACAGTGCCGGTGATGATCCCCATGATCGTGGCCGAGATCGGCGGCAGGCCGTAGCTCATCGCCTTGGCCGCGCCGAGCACCGAATAGGCTGCCAGCCCGACGCCGTCGGCGTAGTCGAACAGCTTGCCCTGCCACCAGCGGGTCGGCGTGTTCCACACGATCGCGGCCATCGAAATACACACCGCCGCGTACCACGGATGGCGAACCCAGAAGACCGGCGCGTCGATCAGCAGATCGCGCACGGTGCCGCCCCCGACGCCGGTCATCAGCGCAAAGAAGCCCATCGTCACGAAAGTCTGCCGCTCGCGCGCGGCGATCAGCGCGCCGGATAGCGCGAACACGGCGACCCCGACCAGATCCAGCCAGTCGAGCACGGGGGTCAGGATCACGGCGGCTTCAGTTACGGGCACGGCGTTTGCTCCTTCTGCGCCGGAACAGCAGGACGATCCCCATCAGCGATCCGATCGCGCCCAGCGCGGCGAATGCGATCAGGATCGGGTGGCTGGTATCCTCGCGGGTTTGCAGATCCATGATGTGCAGACCCCACATGAAATCGAACAGCCGCCAGAAGGGCGTGCGCACCGCCTCCACCGCGCCGCTCTGCCGGCCGATATAGACGCGCGTGCCATCCTCGTACTCGCCGCGCCACACGTCGACAGGGCGGCGGAAATCGAACGGCGGTTCGTCGGCGTCGAACTTGCGCAGTTCCTTGAGCGGACTGTCGGTCACGATCCTCCCGGCGAGTACCGCGCGTGCATCGCTTGCCGAGAGTTCGGGGAGCAGAGCGCCGCTTTCCGCCGAGAAGCGCCGCAGCGATCCGTCCGCAAACCTGGCCAGCGCGACGGGGCCGCTGTCGCCATAGCGGATCGTAATCTCCACCGGGCGCGGCTGTCCATCGGGGATCGCGGGCAGCGCCAGCTGCGGGGGTAACGCACGCTCTGTCACTTCAGCGCGCAGGTGCTCGCCGCGCACTTGGTCGATCGGGCGCGCGACCATCACCAGCCCGGTCAGCGTCCACATCAGCAGCGGAACGCCGATCAGCCAGCCGAGCCAGATATGCCACTTGGCAAGGCGCATCATGATGGGTTTGCGGGCCATCCGCGCGCCCTTATCGCCCATGCGGGCCGGGCACAATCGGAGTGGACGGGTCCGCCCGCTCAGTCTTTGGCGAAAAGCTTGTCCGGGTCGGCCATCGCCTTGATTTCCAGCGCATTGCCGCTGGGATCGCGAAAGAACATCGTCGCCTGCTCGCCGGGCTGCCCCTTGAAGCGCACGGTTGGCTCGATCACGAACTCCAGACCTGCTCCGGTCAGCCGGTCTGCCAGCGCCTGCCACTGGTCCATCGGCAGCACTACGCCGAAATGGGGCACCGGCACGGCCTCTCCGTCGACTGCATTGCGATCCTCTCCCGCAGCGCGCGCGGCGACTGCGGCTGGCGCCACGTGAGCCACGATCTGGTGGCCGTAGAAATCATAGTCGATCCAGTCGCGATCCGAGCGCCCCTCGCGGCAGCCGAGCAGCGCGCCGTAGAAATTGCGCGCCGCGTCGAGATCGTGAACGGGGAAGGCGAGATGAAAGGGGGGAATGCTCATGCGCGTTCTTGTGCCGCATCGGGCAGGGCGAACGCAACCGCGTGGGCCAGCGCGTAGCCGATAATCGCAGCCGCGCCATATCCGGCGAGCGGGGTGGGGTAGTTGGACATCAGCGCGGCGAGCCAGAAGCCAAACAGGCTCATGCCCGTGGGATAGCGCGCGATCCGCGGCAGGCCGGTGCCGAACAGCATGATCAGAACTGCGCCTGCAAGCGAGAGCGCGATGAGGGCCGCCATCAGGGGCGCTGTATGGACCGCGTCGATAATGACCCGCTCGACAAAGGGCACGGCGGGCAGCTCGCCCTGCAAGGCAGCGGCAATGGCGATGAAGAAGCCGCCGATCACCACCAGCCCGAAGCGCCAGTCGCTGCGCACCTGGTAGGCGCCGACGGCCCCGCCGGTGAGCGCAAAGGCGCTGGCAAAGTCGGGTTGGGCAAGCGCAATCAGCAGCGCCCCGGCCAGCGCCGGCGGGCCCAGCCGCTCATCGCGCGCGGCGAGCACCACCAGCGGGGGGATGGTGAGCATCCCGGCGTGGAGAATGAATGGACCCAACGGCAGCCACCGCGCGATCCCGTTGGTCGAGGGCCCGGTCACAAGCGGCAGGGCGAAGAATACCAGCAGCACGATTCCCGCGATCAGGCGACCGCGCTGCTTCAGTTGCGGTAGCCCGATCAGCAAGATCAGCGCGGCGAGCACCAGCGCGCCGCCATTGACGATCAGGTAGTGCTGCGGCGCTCCGCCCGTCGCCATATAGGCCAGGCCCGCCAGCACGGGCAGGGCGATGGTGAGCAGCGCCGGAAATCTCTCGCCCCAACGCTGCGCCATCATCCTTCTCCGATCAGACGTGGATCGGCTTGCCCTGAACCGCCATCGCCGCTTCCTTCATCGCTTCGGAATGCGTCGGATGGGCGTGGCAGGTGTAGGCGATGTCTTCGGAGGTCGCGCCGAATTCCATGCCCAGCGCGGCTTCGGCGATCATCGTGCCGGCGGGCACGGCAATCGCCCACACTCCCAGCACCTTGTCGCTTTCGGCCTCGGCGATCACCTTTACGAAGCCGTCGGGCTCGTGATTGGTCTTCGCGCGGCTGTTGCCCAGCATGGGGAACTTGCCGACCTTTACCGCCTTCTTGTCGCCGCCCATCTTCTCGATGGCTTCCTCGGTCGTCAGGCCCACGCCCGCGATCTCGGGCCAGGTGTAGACGACGCTCGGGATGATCGCGTGGTTCACGATGCCGGTCTGGCCCGCAATGTTCTCCGCGACCGCAATGCCTTCATCCTCGGCCTTGTGCGCCAGCATCGGGCCGGGGACGCAGTCGCCGATCGCCCACACGCCGTCGATCTTGGTGCGGAAATCGTGGTCGATTTCGATCTGGCCGCGCTTGTTGGTTTCCAGCCCGATCGCATCGAGGCTGAGCCCGTCGGTGTTGGGCTTGCGCCCGATCGATACGAGGACGCAATCGGCTTCCATCGTCTCGGCGTCGCCGCCCGCTGCAGGTTCGAGCGTCAGGGTCGCGGTCTTGCCCTTGACGGTGACGCCGGTGACCTTGGTCGAGAGCTTGAACTCGATCCCCTGCTTCTTGAAGATCTTGCGCGCTTCCTTGCGGATGTCGCCGTCCATGCCCGGAAGGATCTCGTCGAGGAATTCGACGCAGGTGACTTCGGCACCCAGACGCCGCCAGACCGAGCCAAGCTCCAGCCCGATCACGCCGCCACCGATGACGACCATCTTCTTGGGCACCTTGGGCAGTTCGAGCGCGCCGGTGCTATCGACCACGATGTACTTGTCGTTGTCGATCTCGACACCGGGGAGCGGAGTGACCGAGGAACCGGTCGCGATGACGATGTCCTTCGCGGTGACCGTCTCGTCGCCCACCTTCACCGTGTGCGCGTCCTGGAAGGTGGCGTAGCCCTTCTTCCAGTCGACCTTGTTCTTCTTGAACAGGAATTCGATCCCGCCGGTCAGGCCTTTCACCGCGTCGCGGCGCTGGGCGTGCATCTGGTCGAGGTTGAGCTTGGGCTCCACGTCGATGCCGAGTTCTTTCATCGCGCCGTTCTTGGCCGCGTCGAAATACTCGGATGCGTGCAGCATCGCCTTGGAGGGAATGCAGCCGACATTGAGGCAGGTCCCACCCAGCGTCTCGCGCCCTTCGGCGCAGGCGGTCTTCAGGCCAAGCTGCGCGGCGCGGATCGCGGCGACATAGCCGCCCGGGCCAGCGCCGATGACAAGGACGTCGTAATCGTAGTTGTGGTCAGCCATTTTCTTCTCTCGTCATCCCCCAGAAAGCGGGCACCCCGCCTTCTCCGTTGTGCTCCCGATATAGGGAGCGGGACCCCCGCTTTCGCGGGGGTGACGGCAAATAGTCTTACAGGTCGATCAGCATCCGGGTCGGATCTTCGATCGCTTCCTTCATTATCTTGAGCGCGGTCACAGCTTCACGCCCGTCGATCAGACGGTGGTCGTAGCTGAGCGCGATATACATCATCGGGCGGATTTCGACCTTGCCGTTGATCGCCACGGGGCGATCCTCGATCCGGTGGAGGCCCAGCACCGCGCTCTGCGGCGGGTTGATGATCGGGGTCGACATCAGCGAGCCGAACACGCCACCGTTGGAGATGGTGAAGGTACCGCCCTTCATGTCGTCCATCGTCAGCGTGCCGTCCTTGGCGCGTGCGCCGAAGTCCGCAATGTCCTTCTCGATCTGCGCGAAGCCCTTCTTGTCGGCATCGCGGATTACGGGCACGACCAGGCCGTTGGGCGCGCTGACCGCGACCGAGATGTCGACGAAGTCGTGGTACACGATCTCGTCGCCTTCGATGTAGGCGTTGGCGGCGGGCACATCCTTCAGCGCAAGGCACGCGGCCTTGGCGAAGAAGCCCATGAAGCCGAGCTTGATGTCGTGCTTCTTGGCGAACAGGTCCTTGTACTTCTCGCGCGTTTCGATGACCGCGCTCATGTCCACATCGTTGAAGGTGGTTAGCAGAGCGGCGTTGTCCTGCGCGCCCTTGAGCCGCTTGGCGATGGTCTGGCGCATCCGCGTCATCTTGACGCGTTCCTCGCGGCGCTCACCCGAAGCGGCGGTTGCCGGAGCGGACGGGGCAGGGGCCGAGGCCGCGCCGTCGTCGCCCTTGTTCTTCGCGGCGGCGATCACGTCTTCCTTGGTCAGGCGGCCGTCCTTGCCGGAGCCCTTGATGCTGCTCGGGTCGACCCCGTATTCCAGCACCGCGCGGCGTACCGCGGGGGAGAGCGTCTGGCCGGCATCACCAGTGCCTTCGTCGTGGTTGCCATAGGCGGCCTGACCGGCATCGTCCTTCGTGGAAGCTGGTGCAGGGCTGGGCGCGGGCGCGCTGCTCTTGCCCGAGGACGCTTCCGCGCCTTCCTTCACCGTCGCGATCACCGCGCCGACTTCGACATTGTCGCCCACCTCGGCGCGCAGCTCCTCGATCACCCCGGCAACGGGCGAGGGCACGTCGACGGCGACCTTGTCCGTCTCCAGGCTGGCGATCGGCTCGTCCACAGCCACGGCATCGCCGGGTTGCTTGAGCCATTCGGCGATGGTGCCTTCGGTGACCGATTCACCGAGTTGGGGGACCGTGATTTCGGTAGCCATGATGCGTCAGACCTTCTTTTCGGCGATTTCTTTTTTCTTCAGGGCGCGCTTGGCTTCGCCGCCATCGGCGAGGCCCAGCGCGATGGTCACCAGCGCTTCCTGCTGCGCCTGGTGCCGCTTGGCGAGCCCGGTGGCGGGCGATGCGGCTTCTTCGCGACCGGCATAGGTCGGGCGCATGCCGTCCTTGCCCGCAGCGGCCAGCGATGCCTCGATCCGCTCGTTCACGAAGAACCATGCGCCGTTGTTGCGCGGCTCTTCCTGACACCACACGACGCTTTCCAGATTGGTCATCCGTTCCAGACGGACGGCCAGCGGATCGCCGGGGAAGGGGTAGAGCTGCTCGATCCGGACGATCGAGACGTCTTCGAGGCCTTCCTCGTCGCGCTTCTCCATCAGGTCGAACGCAACCTTGCCCGAACACAGCACGAGGCGCTTCACCTTCTCGTCCGCGATCTCCTTGTTGTCCGAAAGGATGCGCTTGAACTGCGAATCCCCCATGAACATCGAGGCCGGGCTCTTGGCCATCGGGTGACGCAGCAGGCTCTTGGGCGTCATGATGATCAGCGGCTTGCGGAACGGACGCATCATCTGCCGGCGCAGCACATGGAAATAGTTGTGCGGCATGGTGATGTTGCACACCTGGATATTGTCGTTCGCGCACAGCTGCAGGAACCGCTCGAGCCGGGCGGAGGAGTGCTCCGGCCCCTGGCCTTCGTAGCCATGCGGCAACAGCATCACCAGGCCGTTGGCGCGCAGCCACTTGGCCTCGCCACTGGCGATGAACTGGTCGATCATGATCTGCGCACCGTTGGCGAAATCGCCGAATTGCGCTTCCCACAACACCAGCGTCTTGGGATCGGCGAGGGCAAACCCGTATTCGAAGCCGAGCACGCCATATTCGGACAGCGGGCTGTCGTAGACCTCGAACTTGCCGTGCGGCAGGGTGGTGAGGGGGATGTAGGTCTTCCCCTCTTCCTTCTGATCGTGCCACACCGCATGCCGCTGGCTGAACGTGCCGCGGCCTGAATCCTGGCCCGACAGGCGCACGCCGTAGCCTTCCGACACGAGGCTGCCGAAGGCGAGCGCTTCTCCGGTTGCCCAGTCGAAGCCTTTGCCCTTCTCGAACATCTCGCGCTTGGCGTCGAGCACGCGGCCGAGCGTGCGGTGGATGGAGACATCCTCCGGCACGGTGGTCAGCGTGCGGCCAAGGCTGTCGAACAGCTTGGTCGAGATCGCGGTTTCGACATTGCGGCGCGAGGTTTCCGGATCGACCGGCTTGTTCAGGCCCGCCCAGCGTCCGCCGAACCAGTCCGCCTCGTTGGGCTTGTAGTTCTGCCCGGCGGTGAATTCTTCCTGCAGGTGGTTGGTGAACTCTTCGCGCTGCGCTTCGACGAAGCCGTCCTCGATCACCCCGTCGGCCAGCAGGCGATCGGAATAGATCACGCTGATCTTGGGGTGCTGCCGAATCGCGGCATACATCTGCGGCTGGGTGAAGCTCGGCTCGTCGCCCTCGTTGTGGCCGAAGCGGCGATAGCACCACATGTCGATCACGATGTCGCGGCCGAAGTGCTGGCGATATTCGACCGCCAGCTTGCACGCGAAGGTGACCGCTTCGGGATCGTCGCCGTTCACGTGCAGGATCGGCGCCTGCACACCCTTCGCCACGTCGGACGGGTAGGGCGAGTTGCGGGCGAACCTGGGGCTGGTGGTGAAGCCTATCTGGTTGTTGATGACGAAGTGGATGACCCCGCCGGTGTTGTAGCCGGGAATGCCGGAGAAGCTGAGCGTCTCCCACACGATGCCCTGGCCGGCGAAGGCGGCATCGCCGTGGATCAGCACGGGCAGCACCTGTTCGTGCTTGACCAGATCGTCACGGAAGGCCTGCTGCGCACGGGCCTTGCCCAGCACCACCGGGTCCACCGCTTCGAGGTGGCTGGGGTTGGGGACCAGGCTCATATGCACCTTGATCCCGTCGAATTCGCGGTCGGTGCTGGTGCCGAGGTGGTATTTCACATCGCCCGAGCCGCCGACGTCTTCCGGATTGGCGCTGCCGCCGGAGAATTCGTGGAAGATCACGCGGTAGGGCTTGGCCATCACGTTGGCGAGCACGTTCAGGCGGCCGCGGTGGGCCATCCCGTAGATGATCTCGCGCACGCCCATCTGGCCGCCATACTTGATGACCGCCTCCAGCGCGGGGATCATTCCCTCGCCGCCGTCGAGGCCGAAGCGCTTTGTCCCGACGTATTTCTTGCCGAGGAAGTTCTCGAACTCCTCACCGCGGATCACCGCAGCCAGGATTGCGCGCTTGCCTTCGGGTGTGAACTGGATGACCTCTTCGGGGCCCTCGATCCGGTCCTGGAGGAAGCGGCGCTCCTCCACGTCGGAGATATGCATGTATTCGAGGCCGACCTTGCCGCAGTAATTGGCCTTGAGCACATCGTAGAGCTCGCGCGGGGTGGTCCACTCCAATCCCAGATTGCCGCCGACGTAGATCTCGTGATCCATCGCATCGGGCGGGAAATGCCATTCCAGCTTCAGGTCTTCGGGCAGGTCGCGCTTGGACAGGCCCAGCGGGTCGAGATCGGAGGCGAGGTGACCGCGCACGCGGAAGGTACGGATCAGCAGCATCGCGCGGATCGCGTCTTCGGCGGCCTGCGTGACGCTGGCCTGATCGGTGGGCTTGCCCGCCTTTTGCGCGGCCTGCTTCACCGCCAGCTTCATCGCCGTCGGGTCCATCGCCTGGGTCAGGTCGCTTTCGCTGTCCAGACCGGTCAGCGGCCAGCGCGGATTGGCCCAGCTGGGGCCGGGTTGCGCGGCTTCCTGATCGCCGAGTTCCGGCAGGAAGGACTGGTTTTCGTTACCCATCGAACTTCACTCATGCATTCCGGGGAAAGAGGACGCTTCCATCATAGAAGCTTTTGCCCGGCATATAGGTCCCCCCCGCGTGGTTGGTGGCCCCGGCACGTGCCGGGGCACACCATTAGGGACTCAGGCTTTTTCCTTGAGCAGCGCGGCCAGCGTGGTGCCCAGTTCGCTGGGCGACTGCGCCACGCGGATGCCCGCGGCTTCCATCGCCGCGATCTTGTCTTCCGCGCCGCCCTGGCCGCCCGAGACGATCGCGCCGGCGTGGCCCATGCGGCGGCCCGGAGGGGCCGTGCGGCCCGCGATGAAGCCGACGGTCGGCTTCCAGCGGCCCTTCTTCTTCTGCTCCGCGAGGAACTGGGCGGCTTCTTCCTCGGCGCTGCCGCCGATTTCACCGATCATGATCATGCTCTCGGTTTCCGGATCGTCGAGGAAGAGGTCGAGCACGTCGATGAAGTTGGTGCCGTTTACGGGATCGCCGCCGATGCCGACAGCCGTCGTCTGGCCGAGGCCTGCATTGGTGGTCTGGTGCACGGCTTCATAGGTCAGCGTGCCCGAGCGGCTGACGACGCCCACGCTGCCCTTCTTGAAGATGGAGCCGGGCATGATGCCGATCTTGCATTCGTTCGGCGTCAGAACACCCGGGCAGTTCGGCCCGATGAGCCGCGACTTGGAGCCTTCCAGCGCAGCCTTGGCGCGGACCATGTCGAGCACAGGAATGCCTTCGGTGATGCACACGATCAGCTCGATTTCCGCGTCGATCGCTTCGCAGATCGCGTCGGCGGCGAAGGGCGGCGGCACGTAGATGCACGATGCGGTCGCGCCGGTGGCTTCCTTGGCTTCCTTGACGGTGTTGAACTGCGGCAGGCCGATATGGTCGGTACCACCTTTGCCCGGCGTCACGCCCGCAACCATCTGCGTGCCGTAATCGAGCGCCTGCTGCGTGTGGAAGGTGCCGGTATTGCCGGTCATCCCCTGGGTGATGACCTTGGTATCTTTGTTTACGAGGATGCTCATGTAGGGTCCTTTTCGTCATCCCGGCGCAAGCTGGGATCGCTCTCGGTTTGCCGCACCTGCTGGTGCGCGACCCCGGACGAAGCCGGGGTGACGGTGATTACTTCAGGCTTTCGTCCAGCCCCTTGCAGGCTTCGAGAAGCTCTTCGACCGCGTCGGTACTGACCTTGAGGTTCTTCTTTTCCTCGTCCGAAAGCTCGATCTCGATCACGTCCTCGGTGCCGCCCGCGCCGATCACGGTGGGGACGCCAACGTACAGGCCGTCGAGACCGTACTTGCCTTCGACATAGCTGGCGCAGGGCAGGATGCGCTTCTGGTCGCCCAGATAGGCTTCGGCCATCGCGATCGCGCTGGTGGCGGGGGCGTAGTAGGCGGAGCCGTTGCCGAGCAGGCCGACGATTTCGCCGCCGCCCTTGCGCGTGCGGTCGACGATTTCGTCGATGCGGCCCTGGTCGACGCCCTTGATCTTGGCGAAGTCGTTGACCGGAATGCCGTTGATGGTGGTGTAGCTGGTGACGGGCACCATCGTGTCGCCGTGGCCGCCGAGCACGAAGGCGTTCACGTCCTTCACCGAAACGTCGAATTCCCACGCGAGGAAGGTCGCGAAACGTGCCGAATCGAGTACGCCCGCCATGCCGACGACCTTGTTGTGCGGCAGGCCGGAGAATTCGCGCAGCGCCCAGACCATCGCATCGAGCGGGTTGGTGATGCAGATCACGAACGCGTCGGGCGCGTTGTTCTTGATGCCTTCGCCGACCGCCTTCATCACCTTGAGGTTGATGCCGAGCAGGTCGTCGCGGCTCATGCCTGGCTTGCGGGGCACGCCGGCGGTCACGATGATGACGTCTGCGCCGGCGATGTCGGCATAGTCGTTGGTGCCGGTGATCTTCGCGTCGAAGCCTTCGACCGGGCCGCACTGGCTAAGGTCCAGCGCCTTGCCCTGCGGCATGCCCTCGGCGATGTCGAACAGGACGATGTCGCCCATTTCCTTCTTCGCGGCGAGGTGGGCGAGGGTGCCTCCGATCATGCCGGAGCCGATGAGGGCGATCTTCTTGCGTCCTGCGGGAGTGGCCATGGGAGCGTATCAGTCCTTTTTGCCGGGGACGCCGCGGTTGCCGTTCGTTGGTGCAAGACTTTCACGCCCCTTCGGCGTCCCCGAGGGATTGCGCGCGAAAGCCTGCTTCTGGCGAAGGGACGTAGGCCCGGGTTTGCGCGATTGCAACCGGCAAAAAGGACAAGGGGGCGAGCGTTTTTGATAATGATTTGCAGGAGCGTTTTGCGCTCTACGCAGCGCGCAATCCGTCGTCCTCGCGATCCTGCGCGAGCAGCATCGCGGCGAGGTAATCGGGCACCGCGCGGCTGAAGAAATAGCCCTGGCCCAGCGTACAGCCTGCATCCCGAACGGTTTCGACCTGGCACTGTTCCTCCAGCCCTTCGGCGACGATCTCCATATCCAGCCCGCGGCCCATGGCGGCGACTGCACGGATGATCGCGTGCGCGCGCGGGCCCACGTCCGCCCCGGAGACGAAGCAGCGATCGACCTTGATCTTGGAGAACGGGTATTTGTGGATGTACGAGAGCGAGGAATAGCCGGTGCCGAAATCGTCGAGCGCGAAGCGTACGCCCTTGGCGGCCAGCTCGTCGATAAACGCGGCGGTCTGTTCGTGGTCTTCGATGAACAGGCTCTCGGTCACCTCCAGTTCCAGCCGCCGCGGGTCGAGATTGGCCTCGCGCAGCGCCTGCTCGATCGCGAGCACGGCACCGGGCGCCTTGATCTGGAGCGGGGAGAGGTTGACCGCTACGCTGACGTCTTCGGGCCACTGCGCGCAGGCAAGTGCGGCCTGGCGGGTGATCCAGTTGCCCAGCGTCACGATCACGCCGGTTTCCTCGGCCACCGGGATGAACTCGGCCGGGCGCAGCTCGCCCTTGGTCGGATGGAACCAGCGCAGCAGCGCTTCGAAACAGCGAATGCGACCGGTCTGCAGATCGATGATCGGCTGGAAGAACAGCGACAATTCGTCGCGCTGGATCGCCTGGCGCAATTCCGCCTCGATCTCGCGCCGGTTGGCCAGCTCGCGGGTCATCGCGGCGTCGAAGAAGCGCAGCTTGCCGCGCCCGTCCTGCTTGGCGTGGTACAGCGCAAGGTCGGCGGCCTGCATCAGCCGGTCGGCATCGACGCCGTCCTCGGGCATCGTCGCGATTCCGATCGAGCTGGAGACCTCGAGCCGCTCTCCATCAAGGCGCATCGGGCGCGTGATCTGGTCGAGCACGCGGTTCGCGAGCCGCTCGCACTGGGCGCGATCGTCGATCTGGCAGAAGAACACGAATTCGTCGCCGCCGAAGCGCGCGATCCCCGCATCCACGGGCAGGCTGTCGCGCAGGCGACGCGCGATCTCGGACAGCACCCGGTCGCCGATCTGATGGCCGAGCAGGTCGTTCACTTCCTTGAACCGGTCGAGGTCGAGCCAGAACAGCGCGATCCGCTGATCCGGACCGCCATGGCGGACCTGCGCGGCGAGCACATCGTTGAGCCCGGCGCGGTTGTGCAGGCCGGTGACGATGTCGGTATGCGCCAGCACCTCCATCTTGCGGGCCAGCCGCTCATTCGTCTCGGCCTCCGCGATCGAAGTGCGCAGCGAGCGGTAGACGTTGATGGTGATCGACACGGTCGAGGGGATGTGCAGCAGCGCGACGACACCCAGCACACGCACCAGCAGCGCATCGCTTAGCAGCAGGGCTCCGGTCAGCGGGGCCATGACCGCGAGCAGCTGGCCGATGGCGATGAACGGACGCCCGGCGTTGCGCGGCGCGATCGCGGTGGCGTAGCCGACGGCGTAGACCACCAGCACCATCTGCGCCTCGACGCTGACATTGTGGAGGATCGCCAGCGCGGCCATCAGGCTGACCGATCCGGCGTAGGCGAAGGCCCCGAATTCGAACAGCAGTTCCAGCGTGCTGCTCTTGGCGCGCAGGACGTTGCGGACCGCGACCATCACAGCGACCCGCGTGAGCGCGACGCCGGCCAGGACCCAGGCGACGATCTGCAGCGCCTCGTCGTCGGAGACGTAGGCGGTGTAGGCACACACCAGCACGCCGCACAGTGCGCCGATCAGAAGGCTCATCGGATTGGAGTAGAGCGAGTCCACCAGGGTCCGTCGGAGCCTCTGGTCGATCACACTAGTCGGCTTCGCGCCTTTGAAAATTTTGCCTGACCCAAAAATGAGAATTTTCCCGTGGTTCCGCAGGAACGGTAGAGGGAGAATGGTGATCAAGCGGTTAAGATTTGGGTCTCGGGACGCTATCTGCCCAATTCGCTACCCCCTTGCAGACGCATCGGGACACCGGGCGAGCGGGAACGGCCGCTAGTCTTCCTGCTTGGCGAGGAAGGCGTGCGGATCGATTCCTTCCTCGCGGAAGATGTCCATCACCTTATGATAGACGTGCGGCGCCGGCGTGTTGAACCGCGCCCTGACTTCTTCGAGCGGCAGCGCGAAAAGCTCCTGGATCGGTTGCTCGACGATCCTCGGGCAGCCTTTGCCATTGCGCCGTGCCTCGCGCAGCGCGCCGATGATCGGCGCGCGCGAACGCAGCGCCTGGGTCCGGACCATCAGTGCGCCGATCCACGCGAGATAGAGATGCCCGGGGCTGGGCCGCTGGTGATACATGTAGGCGAAGATGCACTGCTCACCCAGAATGTCGCGCCCGTAGCCGGTCACGATATGCAGGATGTCGTGGAAATCGCGCAGACGCTCGATGTACCAGTTGACCCCGTCGTCGAAATAATTGGCGTCCTCGCGCGCCTTTGTGGCTTCGACCATTCCGGCGGCGGTCAGCCCCTCGCGTTCCATGAAGTCGCAATAGGCGTGGGCGAAGCTGCCCTTCGGTGTGCACCGCAGAGCCTCGTGATCGTCGAGAAAGGTGGGCAGATACGGCTCGGCCCGATAGATCTCGCGTCCACGATCGGTTTGCAGGAAGGCCGCGGCCTCATCGTGCAACTCGCGCCAGGGCAGGTTGTCGAACACGGCGACGACCTCGTTGGTCTGTTCCTTGTCCTTGATGTAGCGTTTGAAGTGATACCACGCCTTGCCGACATTGCGCTGCGGCGGCTTGCGGTCGGGATGGATGACCGGGCGGATGTCCACCCGTCCGCCGATCTCGCGCACCAGCACGTCGTCGCCCGGCACGCTTCCGCTGTCGCTACCCTCATGCAGCATGAAAGAACGCGCATCGCCGCCGTCTTCGGGCGGTGCCGCCTGCGCAGCGGGATCAAGGGCGGTGCCAGAGGAAGCCATGACGCCCTGATTGTCTAGCATGGTTAATTTTGTGTCAAACGCGTTAACAAATGTTATCGGTCCAGCGACCGCGTGGCGTATCAGGAAAGCCGGCGATCGACGCGACGATCAGCCGGGAAGCCCCCAGACGTCGGACAAGGTGGCCGCCAGCCGCCGGTCGAGCGCGCGGCAGATATTGGCCCAGAACGCGAATTCCTCCCGATCCCCGGCGGCAAGCGCGGCTTCGGCCCGCGCATACGCGTCCTGCGCCGCGTTGAGGTGGTGCTGGGCGAAATGACCCAGCGCCGCGCGGATTTCTGCCTCGCTTTGTGGCTGACGCCCGGGGCGCAGGTTGTCGTTGGCCGCCTCGGGTATCCGCAAGGGGGCGGAACCGGCCTGGCATATGCGGAAGGAGGGGCGGGTAGGGGCGAGGCCGCGACTCATTCGTGATGAAATCCTGCGTGGTTGGGGGAATACGCCCGGGGTACGTGGCGGCGCGTTTAGCTTTCGCGGATAAGCAGGGTTTCCAGGTACTTAACCAGATGCTGCATGCAGGGGCGGCACCCGCGTGGGGCTCAGTTCGGCTGGCCGATCCAGCGCCCGCTATTGGCGTATTCGGGCCGCACGCTGCCGGATCCCTCCTGCGCTTCGGTGGGCTGCTGGCGGACGGGCTGGCTGCGCGGCTGGGCGATCTCTGCCTGCCGCGTATTCTCGCCATTCAGGCCCGGGGTCGTGGCGGTGCGGTCCGCGACTTCATATTGCCGGGCAATGGCGACCGGGTCCGGCGCGGGGTCGGCGGAACGGGCCGCGATCGCGGGCTGGGGAAGCGGTTCGCCGCCGCGATAGACATCGCTGAACGCCGCCGGTCGGCTTGCTGCGCCGGGCCAGCGGTAGAAGCGGTGCGCGCCGATCGTGCCGATATGCGCAAGGCTGGGTGCCCAGTACGGATTCACCCAGGTGGTGTGGTAATGCGTGGCGAGGCCGACGGGCGCATAGACTTCGCCCGAGAGCGCGCGCCGCGCCACGGAGAGCGCGCGCGCCCAGTAGGTCGCGGATGGCTTTCGCCCCAGCGATCCGTCGCAGGTAAAGGTAAACTGGCACCCGGTGCGCCGCTGCGATCCCTGATAGACCACGCCGCACACCGTATCGGGATAGGCGGGATGGGCGACCCGGTTGAGCACGACCTGCGCGACCGCGCGCTGGCCGCCCTCGCTTTCGCTCGCGGCCTCGTAATAGACCGCCTTGGCGAGGCAATCGAGCGCGCGCGCCTTGTCGATTCCCGTACCCCGGCTGACGAAGCTGCGCGCTGCGGGCCCTGCGGTCTCGATCGCGATTGCGGCATCGGGGTCGCCGTTCCATGCAGCAATCGGGTTGACCCCGGTGCTGCTTTCGACGGGCACGTTCACCGTGCTTGCCGCGGCGGGCGGATCGGCGAGGAAATAGAGCGCCGAGCCGGGGAAGGTCGCGCCCGCCCGTTCGAACGGCAGCGGCTCGACCTGATTGCTGGCCACGATGGCGCTCGCCTCGGGCGCAACCTCGGGCAACCGCCATTCGGCATGCGCAGCCATCGCAGGCAGCGCGATCGCGCCGGTCAGTACCGCGATTCCGTGCCACGCCTTGCGGCGCACTGGCGCGCGCTTTCCGGGGATGTCCCGGTGCGAAGCGCGGCGGTGGGCCTGATGGCGGGGTGGCGGCAAAGGGGGCTTTCGGCAGAAAACAGACGGGGGTGGTGCGGTCAGCTTAGGCGAGAAGGGATAGGGGCGCGCCCGGCGCTGACCGCAGCGTATACATACGGGACACATCGCAGAAAGGCGTGAAGGATCACGGTTAACATGGCCCTTCATCGAAACCCCTGTCGGGCACGCGAGGTTGCGCGCCGCAGGTGATGGTCCTATGCGCGCGCCAGTATCGCAGGTGTGGTTGCGGATCCGGCTTGCCCGGAGCCGCTGCCACCTAAGAGGGAATGGAGTCGAAAGCTCCAGCTGCCCCCGCAACTGTGACCGGGTAGCGGACCGCCCGAATTGCCACTGTGCCCAGCTTGTCGCGGCACGGGAAGGTGGGCGGAACCGTGCTGATCCGGGAGCCAGGAGACCTGCCCGCGATGCGTCGTTCGACCACGGGCGGGGTGCACCGGGGAAGCGGAGGAAAGGCGCAGGCAATTCTGGCCCGCGCCTTCCGTCATGAGCGACAGCACTGCTTGTGATGGAGAAATTATGCGTACATTTCTGTTTCTTGGTGGCTCGATCCTGGGTCTGACCGCGCCTGCCTATGCGCAGGACGCGTCGGATGCAGATGCGGGTGCCGATGAGATGGTTCTGGCCTCCGACGCGTTCGAGATCGACGAAGACGCGATCACCATCACCGTTACCGGCAACCCCAGCGAGGTAGAGGACACCGGTCAGCCCGTGACCGTGATCGGCGCGCAGGAGATCGCGCAGATCCAGGGCCCCGATCTGACCCGCGTGCTGCGCCGCGTGCCCGGCGTCACCGTAAACCGCACCGGCGGGCTGGGTGCGACCACCGGCGTTTCCGTGCGCGGTGCCTCGAACGACCAGCTGCTGGTGCTGATCGACGGGGTGCGCGTGGCCGACACCGCCTCGCCCGCAGGCGCGTTCGACTTCGGCACGCTGACCAGTTCGAACCTCGCCAAGGTAGAGCTGCTGCGCGGCGCGAACAGCGTGATCTGGGGCGCAGATGCGCTCGCCGGGGTGCTCGTCGCCTCCACCGTGGAGCGCAGCGGGCTGGGTGGCTCGGTCGAGGCAGGCTCACGCAGCACGGTGGCCTCCAGCATCGAGGGCGGGCTTGCGGGCGATGCCGGCTTCATCGGCGGTTCGGCGAGCTATCTGACCACCGATGGCTTCTCCGCCGCAGCCAATGGCACCGAGCCCGACGGTTTCCGTCAGTTCGCGGTCAATGGCCGCGCGCGCGCCTATATCAGCCGCACGTTCGAGCTGATCGGCAGCTTGCGCTATGCCGAAGGAACGCTGGACATCGACGGCTTCCCCGCGCCGTCCTTTACCCTTGGCGATACCGACGAAGTTCAGGAAACCAGCCAGCTGTCCGGCAATGTCGGCGCGATCTACGATGGCGGCGCGCTGTTCCTGCGCGGTGGCTACAGCTTCTCCGACACCGCGCGCGACAACCTGCCCGGGCCGGGCCAGGCGGCGACGTTCGAGAGCGACGGCCATTCCGACCGGCTGGAACTGCGCGGCGAATGGCGCCCGATCGGGCCGCTGATCGTCAATTTCGGCGCGGAGAACCTGTGGTCGGACTATGAAAGCACCTCCTACGGGGCGACCAGCAGCGCGGACACCAGCATCTTCGGCGCTTATGTCCAGGCGGGGATCGAGTTCGGTGGCCTCGCAGGCCATGTCGGCGTGCGGCAGGACGAGCATGAGGATTTCGGCGGCGCGACCAGCTTCGGCGGTGATCTGACCTTCGAAATCGTGCCCAACCTGCGGCTGCGCGCAAGCGTGGGCGAGGGCTTCAAGGCTCCGTCGCTCTATCAGCTCTATTCGGATTATGGGAACGCGATCCTTCAGCCCGAGGAAAGCACCAGCTACGATCTGGGTATCGCCTATGGCACCCGGACCTCGCCCTTCTATGCGAGCGTTACGGCGTTCCAGCGCGACAGCGAGAACCTGATCGCCTTCGTCGGCTGCCCGGTGCAGACCGGGATCTGCGACAATCGCCCCTTTGGTACCTACGACAACGTGTCGCAGGCGCGTGCGCGCGGGGTCGAAGTTGAAGCAGGGGCAACGCCGGTGAACGGCCTCACGCTGCGTGCCGCCTATGCCTACACCGAGGCCGAGGATCGCAGCACCGGCACGGCCAATTTCGGCAATGAACTCGCCCGTCGGCCGAGCAATGCCGCCACCTTGTCGTTCGACTGGGCACCGCTGCCCGATCGGGTCGGCGTGCCGGTGATCGGCGGCGATCTGCGGATCGTGGGCGAGGCGTTCGACAACGCGGCCAATACCGTGGTGCTCGACGGTTACACCGTGTTCGACCTGCGCGTCTCCATGCCGCTGGGCAAGATCGCGGGTGAGCGTCCGGTCGAGATTTTCGCCCGGGCGGAAAACCTGTTCGACGAGGAATACCAGACCGCAGCCGGCTATGCGCAGGCACCGCGCGGGGTCTTCGCCGGGCTGCGCGTGGGTCTGTGACCATGCGCGCGCGGGCGCTGGCCATCGCATGTGTGCTGGCGGCCTGTTCGCTATCGGGGTGTGCAGCCGCGCCAGCTCGGCATGAGTTGGGCAAGGGCCTGCGGATCGTCAGCCTCAACCCGTGTACCGACGCGATCCTTGCGAAGGTCGCGCCGGACAAGCTGGTCGGCGTCTCGCATTACAGCCACGATCCCTCTGCCGCCTCGATGCCGGTGGCGCAGGCGCGGCGCTGGCCCGCCAATGGCGGGTCGGTGGAGGACATCCTTGCCGCGCATGCCAATATGGTCGTCGCCTCCAGCTTCCTGCCGCTCGCGACCCGCAAGGCGCTGGACGATCTGGGCATTCCGGTGGTGACGCTGGGCATGGCCAATGATGTCGATGGCAATCTGGCACAGGTGCGCGAGTTGGCCGAAGCGGTCGGCGAGCCGCAGGCGGGCGAGGCGCTGGTCGGGCAGATCGAGGCCGCGATAGCCGCTGCCGCTCCGCCCGATGGCCGTGCGGGGCCAGCCACGATCCTGTGGCAGCCGGGCGGGATCGTGCCCGGCGATGGCGCGCTGGTGGTCGATCTGATGCGCCGGGTCGGGCTACGCCCCGCCTCGGCCACGCAGGGGCTGGGCCAGGGCGACCGCCTGCCGCTGGAAGCGGTGCTGGTCGACCCGCCCGAGCTGCTGCTGCACGCAGGCCCGCGTGGAGAGGAGCAGTCGCGCGCGCTCCACCATCCCGCGCTTCGCAAGCTCGGCCTGCGCAGCGCCGAATTCGATCCGCAACTCTATTATTGCGGCGGCCCCAGCCTGATCCGCGCCGCCCGGCGGCTCGCGCAAATTCGGGACGAGGCGGCATGAGCCGCGCCAGCGCGATCCTGCTGGCGGCCCTGCTGCTGGCCATTCCGCTGTCGCTGGTCGCGGGGCGGACCTGGATTTTCGGGATCGAGGAATCGCGTGCGATGCTGATCGTCGCCGAACTGCGCCTGCCGCGCGCCCTGCTCGCGGTCACGGTTGGTGCGGGGCTGGGCGCGGCGGGTGCGGCGATGCAGGGCTATCTGCGCAATCCGCTGGCCGATCCCGGCCTGTTCGGGATCGCTCCCGGCGCGGCGCTGGGCGCCGTGCTGAGCTTTTCCTTCGGCCTCGCGGCGAGCGGCTGGCTGCTGCCGATCCTCTCGCTGGCGGGGGCGGGCGCGGCGATGGCGCTGCTCGCGCTGCTGGCCGGGCGCGGCGGCGGTATCGCTCTGTTCACGCTCGCCGGGTTGATGATCGCGAGCCTTGCGGGCGCGCTGACCAGCCTTGTCATCAGCCTTGCCCCCAACCCCTGGGCGTTGAGCGAAATCGTCACCTGGCTGATGGGCGCGCTGACCGATCGCAGCTGGGCCGACGTAATGCTGGCAGCGCCGATGACGCTTGCGGGGATCGTAGTACTCGCCCGTGCAGCGCCCGCGCTCGACGCGCTGACCTTGGGCGAGGATGCCGCGCGATCGATGGGGGTGGACATGGAAAAACTGCTCATGCTGCTGGTCGCGGGCGTAGGGCTGACCATCGGCAGCGGGGTCGCGGTCGCCGGGATCATCGGTTTCGTCGGCCTGATGGTGCCGCATATCGTGCGCCCGCTGACCGACCGTCGCCCGTCTTCGCTGATCGTGCCGAGCGCGCTGGGCGGCGCGCTGCTGGTGCTGGTGGCGGATAGCGTGCTGCGCATGCTCCCGCTGGTCGGCGAGTTGCGGCTGGGCATCGCCCTGTCGCTGATCGGGGCACCGTTCTTCCTGTGGCTGCTGCTGCGCCTCCGGCGCGGCGGAACGCTGGGGCTGACCTGATGGAGACGGCGATGCTGGAAGCACACAAGCTGGCCCTGAACGATCGGCTGCGCGGCGTCTGCACAAAGATCGCGGCGGGCCGCGTCACCGCGATCTGCGGGCCCAATGGCGCGGGCAAGTCGACCCTGATCCGGCTGCTCGCCGGTGTGCTGGAGCCGACCGGGGGCGAGGCGTTGATGGATGGCGTGCGCCTGCGGGACTTGCATCCCAAGGCGCGCGCGCGCGAGGTCGGCTATCTGCCGCAGGAACCGCAGATCGCGTGGGACCTGTCCGCCCGCAATCTCGTCTCGCTCGGGCGGCTGGCGCATGGCGATGCGCGGCGCGAGCCGGTCGACGCGGCACTGGCGGCGATGGGGCTGGAGGCGCTGGCCGATCGCCCGGTCTCGACCCTGTCGGGCGGGGAGCGCGCGCGGGCGCTGCTGGCGCGGGTGCTGGCGGGTGAGCCGCGCTGTATCCTTGCCGACGAACCCTTCGCCTCGCTCGACCTGGCCTACCAGGCCTCGCTCGCCCAGCACCTGCGGACGCAGGCGCACGAGTATGGGCGCGCGGTGGTCGTCGTGGTCCACGGCCTCAGCCTGGCGCACAATCTCGCGGATCGGGTGCTGCTGCTGAAGGACGGCATGCTCCATGCAGAGGGTCCGCCGGAATACGCGCTTTCGCCGGAGAACCTGCGTGCCGTGTTCGGGGTGGAGGCGCACTGGCTGGGCGAGCCGGGGGCAAAGGTGCTGTCGCTCGCCGCCGGAGACGCATGACGGGATTTGTCATTTGAGTGTCCGCGGCGATGGCGGTTTATGATCTCTCGCCGACAATCGACGAGGATGCTTCGATGCTGCGCCTGCTTCTTGCCACGGTCCTGGCGGCCACCGCCATCACGCCTGCGCTCGCCCGTGAGGATGCCGATCTCAACAGCCAGTTGAGGGCGATGGCCAAATGGAGCAACGAGCCGTGGCATATCGCGGCCTATGAGAAGATCCTCGCCGATCCGGGGCTGACCGATATCCAGCGCGCGCGGGTGCTCAATTTCCGCGCCAATGCCCGCTATGGCGCGGGCGACAAGCTGGGCCAGCTCGCCGATCTGGACCTGCTGGTGGAGCGCTATCCCGATGTGCCCAACGCCGAGGCGTACCGGACCGATCGGGCCTATGCCTATGTCCAGGCCTGGCATCTCGCCGACCGCGCGCTCCAGGGCTTGAAGCGCTCGGGCGGCCCCACTGGCAGCGAGCTGCGCGATCTGTGGGAGCTGGGCTACTGGGAAGACGTCGCCGCCTTCGCGCTGAAGAACGGCGCGATCACCATCCGCAACACCGAACAGGCGCGCGACATCGCGCGCAAGCTGGCTGCGTCCGGGCGCGGTACGCCGCAGATGTGCATCGCGGTGATGAAGGACAAACAGCCGTGCGAGATCGGCCCGAGCGAACCCTCGCCCCAGCCGCTGCAGGGTGCAGGGCTGGCCGCAGCACTGGCGGCCCTGCAGGTGCGTGCAGCGGTCTACAAGACCGATTAGCGCAGAAGGCTGCCGGCGGTGCGGCACGCGATCGCCGGTCTGGCGGGGAAAGCATGAAAAAGGCGGGGGCAGCGCAATGCCGTCCCCGCCTTCCCCAGTATCGGGTTGTGCGATCAGTTCGCGATCGGCGCGTCGCCATCCAAGGTCTTGGCAGGCAGCTTGCCGTCCGAAGTGCCTTCCGCAGTCTGCTCGGGCGTGCCTGGCTCTTCCTCGGCCAGGCCCAGCGCGATCAGCATGTACTTCACGTCCGGGTCGCGGCCCGCGAAGTTGCGGTACATTTCGCCGTAATCCTGCGTCCCACCCTGGCTGAGCACGGTCTCGCGATAGTGATCGCCGTTCTCGCGCGTCAGGCCGCCGTTCTGCAGGAACCACGCACGGCTGTCGCGGTCGAGCATCTGGGTCCACAGATAGCTGTAATAGCCTGCCGAATAGCCGGTCGGGCCGGAGAAGATGTGGTTGAAGTAGGTCGTGCGGTAGCGCGGCGGCACCAGAGCGACTTCCAGCCCCAGTTCGGACAGCGAGCGATCGGCATAGGCCGTCACCTTTTCAGGCGTATCGATCGCAGCCGCTTCGTCCTTCGAGAGCGCGTGCCACTTCATGTCGAGCAGTGCGGCTTCGAGCACTTCGCCGAAGTCGTAGCCCTGGTTGAACTTGGACGATGCCTTGATCTTGTCGACCAGCTCGGTCGGGATCGTCTCGCCGGTCTTGTAGTGCTTGGCATAGTGCTGAAGCACTTCGGGGTAGGTCGCCCACATCTCGTTGACCTGGCTCGGGTATTCGACGAAGTCGCGCGCGGTCGCGGTGCCCGACAGGCTCGGGTACGTCTGGTCGGCGAAGAAGCCGTGCAGCGCGTGGCCGAATTCGTGGAACGCGGTCTCGACCCAGTCGAAGCTGACCAGCTGCGGCTCGCCCGCAGGGGCCTTGGGAATGTTGAGCACGTTGTAGATGACGGGCTTTTCATTCCACAGGTCGGACTGGTCGACGAAGTTGCTCATCCACGCACCGCCGCGCTTGGAAGGGCGCTGGAACGGGTCGAAATAGAACAGGCCCAGATCCGAGCCGTCGCGGTCCTTCACGGTGTAGACCCACACGTCGGGATGGTAGGTCGGCAGATCGTCGCGCTTTTCGAAGGTCAGGCCGTACAGCTTGTTGGCGGCGTAGAACACGCCGTCTTCCAGCACCTTGTCGAGCTGGAAGTACTGCATCACCTTGTCGTCATCGACCTGGTAGCGTTCGGCCTTGATCTGGTTGGAATAGCGATACCAGTCCCACGGCTGGACTTCGAAATCGCCGCCATCCTCGGCGATCTTCTCGTTCAGCACGCCCGCTTCGCGGCGCTGGGTTTCGGCCAGCGCGGGGACCATCTGGCCCATGAAGTCGAGCGCGGCCTGCGGGCTTTCGACCATCCGGTCGTACATGGTGTAGCTCGCCCAGTCGGGCTTGCCGAACAGAGCGGCCTTTTCGGCGCGCAGCTCCACGATCTTGGCGACCAGTTCGCGCGTGTCGATGTCAGTCGTGCCGTCGGCGCGATGGTAGCTGGCCATGAACAGCTTCTCGCGGGCGGCGCGGTTTTCCATGCTCGGCAGCAGCGGCTGCTGCGTGGTGTTCTGCAGCGCGATCGCGAACTTGCCCGGCTGGCCCGCTTCCTCGGCCAGATCGGCAGCGGCGGAAATGTCCGCTTCGGACAGGCCGGCCAGCTCTTGCCGCGTGTCGAAGAACACCGGCTGGTCTGCCATCGCGGCGCGCGCGGTCTGCGCGAATTCGGTGGTGACGGTCGAAAGCTCGGTGTTGATTTCCTTCACCCGCTCACGCTCGGCATCGGTCAGCATCGCGCCTGCGTGGACCATGCCTTCGTACGTGTCCTCCAGCAGCTTGGCGTCTTCGGGCGTCATGCTCATCGCGGCGCGGTTGTCGTACACCGCCTTGACCCGGGCGAAGAGCTTGGGGTTCAGCGTGATCGAGTCCGAATGCGCGGCGAGGACGGGGCTGATCTCGGTATTGATCTCGTCCAGAGCGTCGGTGGTGTTGGTGCCGGTCAGGTGGAAGAAGACCGCGCCCACACGGCCCAGCATCCGGCCCGACTTTTCCAGCGCGACGATCGTGTTGGCGAAGGTCGGCGGCTCGGGATTGTCGATGATCGCCTGCACTTCGGCCTTCTGGATCGCCATACCCTGTTCGAACGCGGGCATGTAGTCTTCTTCGGCGATCTTGGTGAAGTCGGGCGCCTTGAACGGCAGGGTGCTTTCCTGCGCGAAATAGTTCTCGATGCTCTCGGCTTCCGCTTCGCCCTGGGTCATGGTGTCGCCTTCGCTGGTCTGGGCCTGTGCCGTCCCGTGATAACCGCCCGCAAGGGCAAGGGTTGCAGCAGTGGCGAGAAGAATACGCATGTAAATTCGCTCCGTTGTTACGGTGAAAACTGGGTTGGCTATGGCCTAGCAGAGCCTTCTTGAACAGCGGCTTGCCGAGGCTCGATGCTCTAATCCGGTGCTTGCGCAGGCTTGGCAGAACCCGCTTCGCCCAGCGCCTGCTTGTTGATTGTAACGATTCTTGGTCGGCCTCCTTTGCGATCGACCACCAGCCAGATCGATCCCAGTTCCAGGAAGGCACCCTGATCGGGCACTACGGTCAGCCCGTCGAGGTCGATCCGGCGCAGGAGGGCGAGTACGTCCTGGTCGAACACCTCGGAAAAGCGCGCATCGACGTCTGCTGGATCGGTCAACTCGCGGCGATTGCCCTCGTCGTCGATGTAGAGCAGCGGCAATCCGATCTCCTGCAGGATCGCCGCCTTGTCGTCCGCCTGCGCGGCCGCGCGGATTTCGCGCAGAACCTGTTCAAACTGGCTTGCGGTGGTCCCGGTGGAGCATGAGATTGCACCGCCCTCGGCCGAGTCGTGCTCAAGATCGAAGCGCTCGTCGCGCGTCTCCTGATCCTGCCACACCAGCAGCAGGCAATTGTCGGTCTGAGTTTCGGATGCCGCCTGCGGCGCAGGGAGCGGCGTATCCACTCCCCCCTCGCGCGCGGCAGGCCCCTGCGCGGGGTCTGCGGCAGGTGAGCAGGCGGAAAGCGCGCAGGCGGCAACTGCGCCGCCGAGCCCGGCAGGCAGTGGGACCCTAGCCGGGGCGCACATCCGCATAATTGGCCTCAAGGAAAATTTGCGCGCGTCGTTCGGATCGATGGACGAGCCCGCCCGCGATCCGACCGCCGGCGAAACGGTAATCAAGTTCTTCGGCAATGCCTGTATAGTCCGCTAGGGCAATCGCCCGGTTGAGATCGGGGCTCTCGCTTTCGGAAAGCGTTCCTTCGCCCACATTATACGCCAGATCGACCAGCGCATCGAATTCGTGCTGATACAGCTTCAGATCGCCGACCACATCGACCACCGCCTGCTCGGCGGTTTTGAGGTCCTGCGCAAGGAACGCCATCGCCTGCTCGCGAGTGATCCTGTCGCCCACCTTCAGCCCGTCTTCGGGGCGCACCAGATGGCCGATGCCCACCGTGGGATAGCCCGCGACATCGCGATAGACGGTCAGCCGCATCCCTTCTTCCTGCGCTAACGCCTTGCGCATCCGCTCGCTGGTGGCGAGCAGGGCCGCGTTCACGCGGGTGAAGTTTGGATTGGTCTTGAGATTGGTCTGATACGACCAGCCGCGCACATCGTCCGAGGTCTGGCCCGGGGCGCAGCTTCCCAGCGATCCGGCGGCGACGGATACCGCGGCGAGCGCCCACGGGGCACGTTTGAGCCGCCTGCGCAACTTTGAGCTGCGCGGGGTGCTGTCGCCTGAATGCATGGCACGCAGCTTCGCCCGGGCCCCGCGCTTCTTGCGCGCGATATTCGGCCCCGAGTGGTCGCGAATGGTGACAGGCCCGGTCATCCCCGGCCTCCCACGGCATCTGCGCCCCTGCTGCTTGCTGTCGCCTCGCGGGCGATCATGCGGTTTCCTCCTGTTATCTTACTCTCTCAACGGGCGAGGCGTAGGATAGGTCCGCAACTCGTCGGGCCTCGTTAACGTTTCGGAGCGGTTGGCGACCGATTTGCGCCCTTTGCGAAGGCTGCCGCGCTGGGCTACCGGCTGGGCATGTCCGATGCCAAAACTCTCGCCGCAGACCCGCACTGGCTGCCCCACCGGATCGATCCCGTCGCGGGCACGATGGAGTTTCTGCGGGTTGAGCGCGCCGCGCTGGCCGATACCGGCTTTCTCGCCGATCGCACCGGGGAAACGCGCGCGCTCCCGCTGGCCGAGGTGCAACGCCTCTCGCCAGCAACAGGACCGCTGCACTTCATCTTCCACACCGCCTTCTGCCGATCCACCCTGCTGGTCCGCGCGCTCGACATACCGGGCGTGTCCGCCGGGCTAAGCGAGCCAGGGATTATCGCCAGCCTCGTCAATGCAGGGCAGGCGGGCGAGCCGCTGGTCGCCCCGGTGACGCAGCTGCTCGCGCGAACGTGGGGTGAGGGCGAGGCGGTGTTCGTCAAGCCCACCAACCATGCCAACCGGCTGGTCCCCGCACTGATGAACGCTGCACCGCAGGCGCGCGCGATCTTCATGACCAACCCGCTGCCCAGCTTCCTTGCGGCGGTGATCCGCAAGGGGATGATGGGGCGGCGCTGGGGGCGCCAGCTCTATCTTGAAATGATGGGCTATGCGCCGCTCGATCTGGGGATGGACGGGCGCGAGCAATTCCTGATGACCGACCTGCAGGCCGCCGGTCTCGCGTGGTTCCTCAATCAGCGCTATCTCGATGCGATCGCGCGGCAATATGGCGATCGGGTCCGTGTGCTCGACGGCGACCGCTTCGATGGCGCGCGGGCAGAGACGCTGGCGGCGATCGGCAGCTTCACCGGGGTCGCGATCGACCCCGCCAGAGCGAAGGAAATCGCGCAAGGCCCCGTCTTCGCCCGCGACGCCAAGACCGGAGCCGATTTCACCGAGAAATCGACCCGCGACCGCGCCGCCACCCACAGCGCGGTGGTGGAGGACGAGATCGCCAAGGTCGGCGAATGGATCGGCATGATCGCGCAGCAAGTGGGGCTGACGGTCCCGGTGAAGCAGACGCTGTTCTGATGCGCTAATCCGTCAGGGGGAACGCGACGACCGGCTCGTAATGCGCGCCGCCTGCATCCAGCCGGCTCTCATAAAGATGAAACGTTTCGACCTGCCATGCCGGCAGCGCGAGCCGGGCATGCTGGGCCAGCCACCCGCCGATCGGCCCGGTCGAGGCATTGACCCGCGCGATGGTCACATGCGGCACGAACTTGCGCTTCACCGGCTCCAGCCCGGCGGCGCGGCACGCACGCTCGACCCGGCGCTGGAGAATGTTCAGCGGCTCGCTTTCTTCGACCCCGGCCCACAGCGAGCCGACCCGGCCCTTGCGCTCGAAAGTACCGACGCTGCGCAGGTCCAAGGCAAAGCGCGGCGCGCGCACCGTCTCCAGCGCGCTGACCAAATCGTTCGCCTGCGCCCGGTCGACCTCGCCGACGAAACGCAGCGTCAGATGCAGCTGCTCGTCTGCCTGCCACCGCGCGCCCTCGACGCCCTCCATGGTGTCGATCAGCGGATCGCGGATGGCCTCTGGCGGACGAAGGGCGACGAAGAGGCGGTGCATGGCGCTCCTGTCCTCTCCGCCGCCCGTTTCGTCAAATGCCGTGCGATTCCATCGGCACGACGCGGTTTTCAAGCGCAGCATCATCCACCGCGCGCACCAGCACCGCGGCGAGATCGCCGCGCGCGGTGGTCCCGTCGCCCTCGACATCGTCGCCCAGACGAATGTCGCGCTGGCCGTCGTCGTGCGTCAGCGCGCCGGGGCGGATGATCGCGTAGGGCACGCCCGAGGCGATCAGGTGATCGTCCGCCGCCTTCTTGGCGAGCGCGTAGTGATAGAGGTCCGAGTCCGGATCGGGATCGTCCACGCCGCGTGCGCTCAGCATCACGAAGCGCTTCACGCCCGCCGCCTTGGCCCGGTCGACCAGCGCCTTGGCGCCGTCGCGGTCGACCTTGTCGGTCATGTCCGGCCCGGTCTTGCTGCCCGAGCCTGCGGCAAAGATCACCGCGTCGATGCCCTCACACACATCTTGCGGCAGATCGGTCAGATCGCCGTTGCGCGTGTCGCATCCGGCGGGGAGCGTCGAGGTGTCGGAACCGTCGCGAACGAGCGCGATGGGCGAATGGCCCGCTTCGATGAGCTGGGGGACGAGGCGCTTGCCAGTGTGACCGGTCGCGCCGGAGACGAGTACTTTCATGGGTGTGGTCCTTCGAATATCGGTTCGGAGGACTAGCGGTTGCGGCGCGGGGATGTTCCGGGAGAGGAACGGCGCGCGGGTAGTTGTGTGCTTGACCTGGTGTGCGACGCGGGGGATTGTGATCAAGGAGGGGACGATGTGGCCGATCTGACCATCACATCACAGCAAGAGCTTGAGGCTTGGCTGGAAGACAAGCCCCGCGAGTGGGCGCAAGCGATCGCTCTGCGCACCGTGCTGCGCGTGCTGCCGGTTGTGCTTGATGCCGAATTTTCACCAAAAGAGGAAGATCGTCGCGATTTGGTTCTGGTCTGCTTGCGAGCGACAACCGTATCATCGGGTGATCGCAAAATGCCAGCCTATCACAGATTAGCCGCCGCTGCCGCTGCCGCTGACGCCGCCTACACTGCCGCCCGCCAAGCCGCCTACAGCGTTGCTGCCCGTGACGCCGCCAGCGCCGCCGCCGCCGTCGCCGCTACCTCCTACGCCGCCATCGCCAACACCTCCGCCGGCCCCACTTCCGCCGCCGCCGCCGCCGCTACCGCCTACGCCGCTTCCGACGCCGCTGCTGCGGCCTACGCCGACACCGTCATCTGGTCTATGATCGCTCGTGACTGCGAGTTACTGGCGGACGGAGAGGTGTCGTCTGACCGGCTGCTGACATTGCATGTCTGGCCCGATGCGCCCGCATGGTTTGTCGAGAGTTGGGAGCGAGGCCGCAACTGGCTGCGTCGCTCGAATGACGGTTTTGCGATCTGGGCCGAATGGTACGAGAGGCGGATCGAGGGAAAGTCGGCCTTTTCCGGGTTCGACGATGAGGCCGATAATGCCTTCTACCGCTACCTCATCGATCAGGACGACGTCTGGTGGAAACGCGAGCCCGCCGAGATCAACCGCGAGATAGCTGCCAAGGTCGAGGAGCTTGGCGGCTATACCGGAGGCGGAAGCCTGTCGGAATCCGAAGTTCGGGACATTCTCGAGCGCACCGCCGACCCGCAAGCCGCAGTAGTCGATGGCAAGATCACGATCCGCGCGAACAAGGATTTCGGTCTCGGAGCGGGAAAACCTACAGTCTCGCTCGCCAACCAGCTCGTCGATCTTGCTCGATTGCTGGCCGACGGGCTCGAAGATAATGCACCGCGGGCCCTGAAAGCCGCGCTCAATACCTACGCAGTCGTTCTCGAAAGAGAAAAGGCAAACCCTCCATCGGACACTTTGGACCCGGCGGCGGGTGTCGTTCGAAAGCTCCATCGTTACGACGGTCACGATTCTTGGGCCAAGGGTCTCGACGATACCTTTGCCACATTCCTCGAGGCGAATGATCGGCTGTTCGGTCGAGTGCCAGAGGAGGCCGATCAAGCTAGAGCGCGCGCGCAGATCGAACCGAACAAGGAAATGGCGGCGACGCATCCCCTGATAGAGGATGTCAAACGCTTCCAGGAATTGGCGGAGGCGCTGCGCGATCAGGGCGTGACCGACGCAACCGCGCGAAGATACTTCGATGCGGTCATCCGGATCGGCATGGAAATCGCTTATGGTGGCCCCGAGCTCGAGGTGCCCGACAATGCGACAGGAGCCTCGCCGGAGAATTGGTCGGTCAAGGATCGGTATAGAGCGAATGTCGCCGGGCTCTCGCTGCAAATGGAATCGCAGATCGCGCTTGCGTTGTCGGTGTCAGCTCACCCGCAGTTTCAGGCAGTCCTGCCGATGCTGACAGACTTCGCGGCGCACATGCTCAGGTTTTTCGTTTGAAAACGGTCACGGCCATCTCACACGATCCTCTGAACTGACGCAGAGCTTGCGTCTTCAAATCCAGCCCCGCCGCACCACATTCTCCGCAACAGGGCGGAACCGCCCATGCCGGTCGCTCGCTTCACTGCGGATAGGCCACCCGGCATCCTTGACAGATAAGAACACAAGCGGAACACGCGCCCTATGGCACTTACCAAAATCTCCGTGCGCGGTGCGCGCGAGCATAACCTCAAGGGCGTCGATATCGACCTGCCGAGGGATTCCCTGATCGTCATCACCGGGCTCTCGGGCTCGGGGAAGAGTTCGCTCGCCTTCGATACGATCTATGCGGAAGGCCAGCGGCGCTATGTCGAGAGCCTCTCCGCCTATGCGCGCCAGTTCCTCGAGATGATGCAGAAGCCCGATGTCGAGCATATCGAGGGGCTGAGCCCAGCGATCTCGATCGAGCAGAAGACGACGAGCAAGAACCCGCGCTCGACCGTGGCGACCGTGACCGAGATCTACGACTACATGCGGCTGCTGTGGGCGCGGGTGGGCGTGCCATACTCGCCCGCGACCGGCCTGCCGATCGAGGCGCAGACCGTTTCCAATATGGTCGACCGGGTGATGGCTTTGCCCGAGGGCACGCGCGCCTATCTGCTCGCGCCGGTGGTGCGCGGGCGCAAGGGCGAATACCGCAAGGAACTGGCCGAGTGGCAGAAGGCGGGCTTCACCCGCGTGCGGATCGATGGGGAGATCTACCCGATCGAGGACGCGCCCGCGCTCGACAAGAAGTTCAAGCACGACATCGAGGTGGTGGTCGATCGCCTCGCGGTGAAGGAAGGGCTGGAAACGCGCCTGGCGGACTCCTTCGAAACCGCGCTGCGGCTGGCCGAGGGGCTGGCCTATGTGGACCTCGCCGATGGCGTGGTGCCGGGGCGCGAGGGTGAGGATACGGGCGAGGGCAACCTCAAGGGCGCAGGCGTGCCCGCCAACCGGATCGTGTTCTCCGAGAAGTTCGCCTGCCCGGTCAGCGGCTTCACGATCGAGGAGATCGAGCCACGGCTGTTCTCCTTCAACGCGCCGCAGGGTGCCTGCGCGACGTGCGACGGGATCGGCGAGAAGCAGCTGTTCGACCCGCAGCTGGTCGTGCCGAACGAGGCGCTGACGCTCAAGCAGGGCGCGATCATGCCGTGGGCGAAGAGCAATCCGCCGTCGCCCTATTACATGCAGGTGCTCGCCAGCCTGGCGAAGGAGTTCGGCTTCGACCTGACCACGCCGTGGCAGGATCTGGGTGCGGACAACCAGGACGTCATCCTCTACGGCACCAAGGGCAAGCGCGTGCCCCTGACCTTCAAGGACGGCCGCAAGCAGTACACGGTCAACAAGCCGTTCGAGGGCGTGATCGGCAACCTCAACCGCCGCCTGCTGCAGACCGAGAGCGCGTGGATGCGCGACGAGCTGAGCAAGTTCCAGACCGCGCAGCCGTGCGAGACCTGCGGCGGCAAGCGGCTGAACGAGAAGGCGCTGGCGGTGAAGATCGGCGGGACGCCCGGCTCCGGCGAGGACGCGATCGACATCGCCACCCCGTCGCAGATGAGCGTGGGCGATGCGAAGGTGTGGTTCGAGAACCTGCCCGAACGCCTGACCGACCAGCAGCAGCAGATCGCCCGCGCGATCCTGAAGGAAATCAACGAGCGGCTGGGCTTCCTCGACAACGTGGGCCTCGACTACCTCAACCTCGATCGCAAGTCGGGCACGCTGTCGGGCGGCGAGAGCCAGCGCATCCGCCTCGCCAGCCAGATCGGCAGCGGGCTGAGCGGCGTGCTCTACGTGCTCGACGAGCCGAGCATCGGCCTGCACCAGCGCGACAACGACCGGCTGCTCGAAACGCTGAAACGTCTCAGAGACCTCGGCAACACGGTGATTGTGGTCGAGCACGATGAAGACGCGATCCGCACCGCCGATTACGTGGTCGACCTCGGCCCGGGCGCGGGCGTGCACGGGGGCGAGATCGTGGCCGAGGGTACGCTCAAGCAGGTGCTCAAGTCCAAGAAGTCGCTCACCGCGGCGTACCTCAACGGCACGCGCGAAATCGAAGTCCCGGCCACGCGCCGCAAGGGCAACAAGCACAAGCTGACCGTCCACGGCGCGCGCGCCAACAACCTCAACAACGTCACCGCGTCGCTGCCGCTGGGCACCTTCACCTGCATCACCGGCGTCTCCGGCTCGGGCAAGTCGAGCTTCACCATCGACACGCTCTACGCCGCCGCCGCGCGCGAGCTGAACGGCGCGCGGGTGATTGCCGGCGCGCACGACAAGGTCACCGGCCTGCAATATTGCGACAAGGTGATCGAGATCGACCAGTCGCCGATCGGCCGCACCCCGCGCTCCAACCCCGCGACCTATACCGGCGCCTTCACCCAGATCCGCGACTGGTTCGCCGGCCTGCCCGAAAGCCAGGCGCGCGGGTACAAGCCCGGCCGCTTCAGCTTCAACGTCAAGGGCGGCCGGTGCGAGGCGTGCCAGGGCGACGGCCTGATCAAGATCGAGATGCACTTCCTGCCCGACGTCTACGTCACCTGCGAGGAATGCGGCGGCAAGCGCTACAACCGCGAAACGCTGGAGGTGAAGTTCAAGGGCCACTCGATCGCCGACGTGCTCGACATGACGATCGAGGATGCGGAAAACTTCTTCAAGGCGGTCCCCCCGATCCGCGACAAGATGGCGATGCTGAACGAGGTGGGGCTGGGCTATATCAAGGTCGGCCAGCAGGCGACCACGCTTTCGGGCGGCGAGGCGCAGCGGGTGAAGCTGGCCAAGGAGCTGAGCAAGCGCAGCACGGGGCAGACACTCTATATCCTCGACGAGCCGACCACCGGGCTGCATTTCGAGGATGTGCGCAAGCTATTGGAAGTGCTGCACCGGCTGGTCGACCAGGGCAACTCCGTGGTGGTGATCGAGCACAACCTCGATGTGATCAAAACCGCGGACTGGGTGCTGGACCTCGGGCCGGATGGGGGTGTGCGGGGTGGGGAGATCGTTGCGGAGGGTACGCCTGAGGAGGTCGCGCAGGTGAGCGGGAGCTATACGGGTAGCTATCTGAAGCCGATGTTGGAGCGGGTGAACGAGCTGGCTCAGTAGTTGATTTAGGAGCGTCTGGCTGCGTATCAGAAGGCGTCAACATCTAGGGGATTGTAGTGGAAACCGAAGTCACAAAGATCGCTCCTGAGCAGTTGCTTTTAGATCCGAATAACTATCGA
The DNA here is from genome assembly GCA_001306305.2 of Citromicrobium bathyomarinum. Lineage (NCBI taxonomy): Bacteria > Pseudomonadati > Pseudomonadota > Alphaproteobacteria > Sphingomonadales > Sphingomonadaceae > Citromicrobium > Citromicrobium bathyomarinum. The sequence continues at coordinate 2,864,352 of CP155577.1, read as the reverse complement.
TTCCTCGATATCCCCGGATATAGAAAAGTCGCTAAGCGCGAACGTTACGGCGAAGATGGCGTTCAAGCTAAGGCGTTGGACCTTCTTACGTCCCATCAAGGCTTCGACCTCGAGTCGTTGAGAGATTCGATCGCGAGCAATGGCTTCGTCCCATTAGACCAATTGGTAGTCGAAGAGTTCGATGAACAGGACGACCGGAAGCGCTATTTAGTCATTGAAGGGAATCGTCGCGCCGCAGCGGTCAAAACACTTCTCCGGGATCAAGAGGATGGTTCCGTCGATCTTTCCGACGAAGTGAAGAGCTCATTAGGTGCTCTCCCAGTTATAATCGTGAGTGGTGAGAAGAAGGAAAAGGACAATTTTCACAAGACCCTCATGGCAATTCGTCATGTTTCTGGGATTCGTGAATGGGGCGCGTACCAGCAAGCAAAGCTTGTGGTGGAGATGTACGAAGATGAGGCGGAGAGCTTTTCCCAAGTTGCAAAGCAAATTGGGATAAGTCCTCAAGAGGTTGGAAGGCGCTATCGGGCATCTAAGGCGCTCAACCAGATGGAGAGCGACGATGAATTCGGCGTTCATGCCAGCCCAAAACTTTATAGTTTTTTTCATGAAACGGTCTCGTCACCACAGCTCCGCGAATGGCTCGATTTCTCAAATGATACATACACGGCCCAGAATGATGAGAGTCGAACCTTATTCTATCAGCTCTTGAGCCCGTCTGAGGTGGATGGTGAAAAGTACGACCCGAAACTTCAAAATGCCAATCGCCAGATTCGACAGCTAAAGCAGATAGTCGAAAGCGATGCCGCACTCGCGCTCTTGTCTGATCCAGAGAAATCGTTTGATGAGGCTGTGAAGGTTTCGGACGATGAGGCTGAGACAGATCAATCTGGTGCCACAGAGTATGCTCTCAAACAGGCCCTCAAAGGGCTTCGTAAGCCGGGAATTGATGCTTGGAATGACCCGACCGACCGAACGAAAGAACTCTGGGCAGAATTAAGAGCCGTCTTCGATGCAATCGACAAGGTTCTTGAGGACGATGAGTGAAGAACGCGAGTATCGTCGATGCGCTTGAGGCGCTCATTGGCATTGAAGGTGAAGCTCAAAACTTAATTGACGCGGTAACTGCTGCGCTTTGCCAACATGGATACGACGAAATTGACGCGGTCGATGTAGCCTCCGCGCGTCGATCGGCAATCGTAAAGATAATCGACGAACGGCAACGAACCGCCGAATCCGAGGGGCTGGTTCACACGATAGAAGTCGTGGGGGCCTTTCGATCTGAGGTCGGCGGCGCCGGTAGGCCTCAGGTCGGTGACGATGATAAGCTTTCTTTAGCGAAGCAGGGCCGACGCCAAGTTGCTGCGATCTTGGCCAGCATGAGGGCGCTTAATCCTGATGAATTTGAATCATTCGGAGCCGCATTGATACGGTCCCTCGGCGCATCAGTGTCAGAGCCTGTCTTCAAAAGTAGTTGGGAGATATCAGCTGGTTGCGCTTGACGCGCTGGTGCATCGCTGATTCCGGGGTTTCGCCAGAAACGACCGAGGAATAAGCGATGTGGACCGATACCTCCCGGCAGCAGCATAGCCGCCCGGGTCTACGTTATCCAAGCGATTTGCGCGATGCCGAGTGGGCCTTGATCGAGCCTCTGTTGCCGCCCGCGAAACCTGGCGGCAGGCCGCGCTGCGCCGACCTGCGCGAGGTGATGAACGCGATCCTCTATCTGGCAACAAGCGGTTGCCAATGGCGGATGCTGCCCAAGGATTTCCCTCCGCTCTCGACGGTTCAACGCTATTTCTATGCCTGGCGCGACAGCGGCCTATGGCAGACGATCAATCACCTGCTGGTGATGGCTGCGCGCCAGATCGAAGGGCGCGAGGCCAGCCCCAGCGCCGGGGTGATCGATAGCCAGAGCGTCAAGACCACCGAGAGTGGCGGCCCACGGGGCTACGATGCGGGCAAGAAGATCATGGGACGCAAGCGTCACATCATCACCGATACGCTCGGACTGATGTTGTTCGTCACCATCCACGCTGCCAGCATTCAGGATCGCGACGGGGCGGTCGATCTCATCAAGGCAATCCGCTACCGCTTCCCGTGGCTGCGCCACCTCTTCGCCGATGGGGGCTACGCAGGCGACAAGCTCATCGGCGCGCTTCAAGGGCATGGGCAATGGACGCTCGAGATCGTGCGCCGCTGCGACACCGCCAGGGGCTTTGTTCTGCTCCCGCGCCGCTGGGTGGTCGAGCGCACCTTCGCCTGGCTCGGCAGATGTCGACGGCTCGCAAAGGACTGGGAAAGAACTATCGAAAGTTCCACCGCATGGACTACCATCGCCCACATCCGCCGCCTCACCCGCCTCATCGCAAGCCACTGCCAGATCGCATAAACTTCTGAGTCAGGCTCTCAGAAAAAACTCGGCAGACTGGTGATCAAGGGATAGATTTCGTCGGAACGACGCGATTGGGCGATTTGCTCGCGCATCCAAAAAAGATTTTTAGGCTCGCCCATGACATGCAAATCGACTTTATCGGCCAAGCGAAGCACTATCCTAACAGGCCACTCAGTCCTTCTACAGTGAGGGAGCTTGTTGGTAGTCTAGAGTTAGCTCGATCGCGCCACTTTTCGGACAAGAATTTTCAGTTACTTGAAGATCTCTCCCTGAAGTCTTTCAGTCCAGTGTTCGCTCTACTAATAACCACTGGTACAGTGACTGCGGGGGCCCGCGCTGTCGCAGAAAAATCAGGGATAATAATTCGATCTGGGGAGCAGATTGCGACATACTTAGCTGATTTGGGAGTGGGTATAGTTCAAGAAACAGGCGATTTTTCTGACGAGGTATTTGAGGATTGGATGGCTGGATCCAGCCATTGATAAGCGGGTCGTACTCTAACGATCTCTCTGTCCTGCACCCCTCTTCCCCACTAGCCTCTCCGGTCCCGGCTCCCACGAACCCGAGAGGCACCCCATGTCCAAAACCTCCCCGCGGCATCCCGACCTCGCGGCCAGCCCCACGCTGACCGAGCGGGAGGCGTTCGATGCGTGGCAAGCCCATGTCGATGCAGGCCGCATCGGGACGCGCGCTGCGCCCGATCCTGCGCGGCTGCTTCATCATATGCGGAATGAGGAGGTGCTGCTGGGCAGGCGCTAGTTTGTTTTGCCTCAAGCGCCGGCGGGCCCATCCGGGCCCTTAGGCCATCCTCGCTGTCGCTCCCTCCGGTCGCTCGGCTGCGGTCGCGCGGTCGCGCTTGCCTCGGCTGCGCCTCGGAGGCTCGGTGACGGTGCATGTGCGCGAGGGGTTGCGGGGGCGGTAGGGGCTTTCGCGCTCCACTTTCTCTTCGTCGGCCCGGACCTGCCTGCCCCCGGCTAGGCGGGGGATCCGGGCCAAGGCTTTCTTTCTTCCTCGCTGGGTGGGTGTGCTCAACGGGCGCGTTGGGGCGGTCTGTGTGCGTTTGAACAGGCGCGGTGAAGAAGAAGCACCGACCCCGGATCAAGTCCGGGGTGACTAGGCGGGGGCGGGCTGACGATTGGGGGACGGGTCGACAATAGGGGCGAGGGAGGGCTGCCACGCCGCCCGAACCCCGCGCTCCCTCGCAAAATCCTGTCCTACACGCGCCTTCGCCTATAGATGGTCCGGTCCGTCTCACCCCGCGCGCGCCGTCTGGGCCGCGCCAGCTTACGGACCGATGCCCATGACCGACCTCGCCGATACCGCCGATACGCCCGAAACCCGCCTCGCGCTCGCTGCGCAAGAGCCGCAGGAGCGCAGCTCGCCACCTGTCGTGCCCGAACAGTTCAGTCGCGAGCAGCAGGCCGATTTCCTCGATGCGCTGGCGCAGGGCGGCAATGTCCGCGCGGCGTGCGGGGCGGCGGGTGTCTCGCGCTCGACCGCGTACCGGATGCGGCGGGCGTGCGGCCGGTTCGAGCGGCTGTGGGATGCCGCGTTGCTGGTCGCCCGCACGCAGGTCGAAGCGGTGCTGGCGGACCGCGCGCTCAACGGGGTGGAGGAGACGATCTTCTACCACGGGGAGGCGGTGGCGACGCGGCGCCGCTACGACGCGCGGCTGCTGCTCGCGCATCTCGCGCGGCTCGACCGGCTGACGCAGAACCCGGCGACCCATCATGCCGCGATCGGGTTCGATACCGCGCTCGACGAGCTGCTCGATGCGCCCGAAATGGTCCAGCACTATGCCGATGAGGAAGGCGATCGGGCGGCCTGATGCGCGCGGGCGGGGAGGGGTGCGTTTCTAACCCCTGGACTGTGTGTCAGGTGTGTCAGGCCCGGCGCGCAACGTGCCTCAGATGAACAGCCAGGGGGAGAGGGCGGCCAGCACCACGAAGTGCAGGTTGAGCACCACCAGCACCGCGATCGCCCAGCGGCGCGAGCGGATGAAGGGCATGGCGAGGATGGCGACCGAGCCGACGTTGTTGGTCCAGTCGACCGTGCTGACGATCCATGCGGGCGCGGTGGCCGGCTCCAGCGGAGGCTCGAACAGCGCGCGGCCGAAATCGGCGAGCAGCGCGACCGCGATCACGCCGAACCAGATGAAGCGGCGGTGGGCCATGTAATAGGCGTCGAAATCGGGCCACGCCTCGGGCTCGTCCGGCCACAGCGCGGCGCTGATCAGGTAGTACCAGCCGATCACGCCGAGCACGCAGATGAGGCTGAGGAAATTGAGCGGGACGTTGCCCTGCACGTCGAACATGAACAGCCAGAAGGTCGCCTGGTGGAACAGCACCACCGCGGCGGAAAGCGGGACCAGCCAGCCGATGCGGACCTGCTGGACCACGCCGTCGCCGCCCTGGTCGCCATATGCCAGCCGGTTGTGGCGGATGCGGCTGCGCAGCTTGTAGGTGCGGGCATAGCCGGCCAGCACCTCCGCCATGGTCAGGCCCAGCAGCAGGGTGAACAGTTCGAATGTGATGTCGAATTCGCTCATACCGCCGCCCCCCAGCTGCCGGGCAAAGTCTAGCCCCGGTGGCTGGGGGTGGCCAGCGGTTTGCGCGGTGTGCGGAGATGTCGCTGGTCGATGAGCTGATGTCGTTGGCAGAGAACGACTTGCCTTTTGCGCGAAGGCCAATCGCGCGCCTTGCACAACCCCGCGGCGCCGGATAGCTATCGTGCGATCCGAAACGGCAATTGGGGGATTGCTACCATGGCGACAGCCAGCGCGCGGAAAGCTGCGGCGAATGCGGAATACAGCGTGAAGCCGCTGTTCGCGGAGCCGGTCTTCGTGACCAACATCGCGGATGCGATCTCGCCCAAGCAGGTCGAGTTCATCCAGTCGATCACCATGGTCGAGAACCAGATGAACCACATTTCCGAGGATCTCTACCTGTTCGACCGGCGCGAGCTCAAAAGCATCAAGCAGGCGGTCCACGCAGCGCTCGAGACCTATGCGAATGATGTGATGGGCGTGAGCAGCCGGCTGGAGGTGACGCAGAGCTGGGCGCTGATGAACCCGCCGGGGGTGGGCATGCACGCGCACACGCATTCCAACTCGCTGGTCTCGGGATCGCTGTATTACGCGCCGATGCCCGATCCCCCGGGCAACATGATCTTCGAGCGGACCACCGGCTACCGCCAGATCGAGCTTGGGGTCGAGAGTGGGCGGACCAACATCTACAATGCGCCGCGCAATGCCGTGGTGCCAAAGCAGGGCGATCTGGTGCTGTTCTCCAGCTCGATCCTCCATTTCGTGGAGGAGAACAGGTCGAACCAGAACCGCTATTCGATCGCGTTCAACACCTTCCCGCGCGGCACGATCGGCGCCTTTCGCGATGTCAGCGAGCTGAAGCTGTAGCGTGAGTTGACCGGCCAGTTTGCTTGGACTGAAATTGCGAGGAGGCTCGCGGCAAGCGCTAGTCGATCAGCGCGAGCTCCACGGTGCCGTGGCCGCGCTGGATCAGGCCGAGCTCGACCGCCGCAGCGCGCGAGACGTCGATCTCGCGCCCATGCGCATAGGGCCCGCGGTCATTGATGCGCACCACCACGCTCTTGCCGGTGCGCGGGTTGGTGACGCGCACCCTGGTGCCGAAGGGAAGTGTCTTATGCGCGGCGGTGAGAGCGTTCATATCGAAACGCTCGCCACTGGCGGTGGGGCGACCGTTGAAGCGCGCGCCGTAATAGGAAGCGACGCCGCTGCGCCAGACCGCCGGTTCGGCTTCGATCGGCGGATCGATCTGGTCGAGGTCGACCGCACGCGCGCTTGCTTCGGGCATCGGCGGCTCGACATCGAAGCGTGCGAAGCTGGCGTCGAACGCGTCGACAGCGGGCACACGCTCGTCGGTCAGCGAGACCGGGCGTGCTTCTGCCGAGAGGTCGGCGACCAGCGGCTGCTGGCCCGGCGCGTCCTGCGCTCCGGCGCCTGCGAGCGGCAGAGCGAGCACGGCAAGCGCGAGCGTGGGGAGCGCAGCGCGGCGAAGGGTCTTTTTGTTCCCGTCCATGGCGGGGCAAGTTAGGCCCACTTCCCCAAGAAGGAATACGCTTGGAGGCGGCTCGCCGCGCTTTCGCCACATTTGAACGGAAAGCTTCGGACCTTTCGTGCACCTTGCCGGTTATTGCGCGAATTCCCTAATTTCCGCTGCGCTGGTCGCGTTTTGCCAGCAATTTCAACCGCAAGGCGTTGAGCGAAATGAACCCTTGCGCATCGCGCTGGTCGTATGCGCCGGCGTCATCCTCGAACGTGACGTGCGCTTCGGAATAGAGGCTGTGCGGACTGCGGCGACCGACGACCGAGGCATTGCCCTTGTACAGCTTGAGACGCACGTCGCCGGAAACGCGTTCCTGGCTGTGGTCGATCGCCGCCTGCAGCATCTCGCGCTCGGGGCTGAACCAGAAGCCATTGTAGATCAGCTCTGCGTATTTCGGCATCAGCTCGTCCTTGAGATGCGCCGCCCCGCGATCGAGCGTGATCTGTTCGATCCCGCGATGCGCGCGGGCGTAAATCTCGCCGCCCGGCGTCTCGTACATCCCGCGGCTTTTCATGCCGACGAAGCGGTTCTCGACCAGATCGAGCCGCCCGATGCCGTGCTTGCGGCCCAGATCGTTGAGCGCGGCGAGCAGCGTGGCCGGGCTCATCGCCTCGCCATTGAGCGCGACGCCGTCGCCCTTCTCGAACGAAAGCGTGATATACTCCGGGGTGTCCGGCGCATCCTCGGGATTGTCGGTGCGCGAATAGACGTAGTCGGGCGTTTCCTCCCACGGGTCTTCCAGCACCTTGCCTTCGGACGAGGTGTGGAGGAGGTTCGCGTCGGTCGAGAACGGGCTTTCGCCGCGCTTGTCCTTTGGCACCTCGATCTGGTGCGATTCGGCCCACGCGATCAGCGCGGTACGGCTGGTCAGGTCCCATTCGCGCCACGGGGCGATGACGGTCACGTCGGGGTCGAGCGCATAGGCGCTCAGTTCGAAGCGAACCTGGTCGTTACCCTTGCCGGTCGCACCGTGCGCAATCGCGCCCGCGCCGGTCTCGCGCGCGATTTCCACCAGCCGCTTTGAAATCAGCGGGCGGGCGATGCTGGTGCCGAGCAGGTAGTCACCTTCGTAACGGGCATTGGCGCGCATCATCGGGAACACGAAGTCGCGCACGAATTCCTCGCGCAGATCTTCGATGAAAATGTGCTTGTCGGGAATGCCCATCGCCTGCGCCTTGCGGCGGGCAGGCTCCAGCTCCTCGCCCTGGCCAAGATCGGCGGTGAAGGTGACGACCTCCAGCCCGCGCTCGACTTCGAGCCACTTGGCGATGACGGAAGTGTCGAGGCCGCCCGAATAGGCGAGGACGACGCGGTTATTGGTGCTGGCGTTGTTGCTCATGGCGCGCGGCTAGCAGCGACCGGGGAACCGCGCAACGCGGATTGCGGCCAGCAACAGGCACAGTTCAGCGCAACTGGCTGTCCTTGCTGCCGCGACGGTTGATGCCACTGCTGCGCACGGAAGCATCAAGGCCGGACTGGCATTGCACGCACCGCTTCACTCCGGGCAGCGCGGCGCGGCGCTTTTCGGGAATCTCTTCCCCGCACTCGACGCACCACTGCTCGCTCTCGCCGGTCGGCATCCGCGATCGCGCCGCGCTGACCGCGTCGGATACGGTATCGTCGATCTGGTCCTGAACCGCGCCATCGCGCGCCCATCCACCTGCCATGTGCCTGCTCCTGCAAACGTCCAGAACCCAATCTGGGGTTGGAAGCCTCCGAAATCAATCGCTTGGCCGGATCGGGATGCGGCGGGTCACCCTTTGGCGAGCAGATCCTTCTCCGCCTGCGCCATGTAATCGCGGGAGAAGGGCAGGGCATGGCGGTGGCGTGCAAATTGCAGCTGGTAGTTGCACATGGTCCCGCTTTCGAACGCGGCGGTGGCTCCTGCCAGATAGAAGGTCCACATGCGGTAGAACCTCTCGTCGTACATCTCCACGATCCGGTCCCGATTGGCTTCGCACTTGGCGTACCAGGCGCGCAGCGTGTGCGCATAGTGCAGCCGCCAGGTCTCGACATCGGTGGCGATCAGGCGGCTCTTCTCGCTCGCGGCGACGGTTTCGCTCAGCGCGGGGATATAGCCGCCGGGGAAGATATACTTGCGGGTGAAGGCATCGGTCGATCCCGGTCCGCCCATGCGGCCGATCGTGTGGACCAGCATCACTCCGTCTGTGTCGAGCAGCTTGCCGGTGCAGCGGAAGAAGGTTTCGAACTGCTGCTGCCCGACATGTTCGAACATGCCGACCGAGACGATCCGATCGTACTTGTGGCCCTGATCTGCGTGGTCGCGGTAATCGACCAGTTCGATGCTGACCTTGTCTTCCACGCCCGCCGCCGCAGCACGCTCGCGCGCCAGCGCGGCCTGTTCCCTGGACAGGGTGATCCCGGTAACGTGCACCCCGGCGCGCTGCGCGAGGAAGATCGCCATGCCGCCCCAGCCGCACCCGATATCGAGCACCCGCTGTCCCGGCTCCAGCGCCAGCTTGGCCGCGATATGGGCAAGCTTCGCCTCCTGCGCCTCGCCCAGCGTCATGCCCTCGCGCGGCCAGTAGCCGCAGCTGTACTGCATGTGCTCGGGATCGAGCATCAGCCGGTAGAGCGCGTTGCCGATATCGTAGTGATGCGCGACGTTCGCGCGGCTGCGGACCGCGTTGTTGAGCTGTTCGCCATGGAAGGCGATCCGGTTGCCGAGTTTCCTGAGCGGGCTGGGACGGTTGTAGCTCGCCCCTGCCTCCCACGGGGCATTGCGCGCGAACAGATCGACCAAGCCCATCACATCGCCGCGCTCGATCACCAGCCGCCCGTCCATGAAGGCTTCTGCCGCGCCCAGCGCGGGATCGAGCAGGATGCTGCGCGCGACGCCCGAATCGGTCAGCCGGATCGCGATATCGAGGGAGTTGGAGCCGGGCGCGCCGAACTGCGCCCGGCTACCGTCTGCGAAGACCACTTCCAGCGCGCCGGACTTGATGTGCCCGTCGAGGAAGCGGCAGAACAGGAGGTTAGCGGGGCCGCGCGGGCGGCCGCTCCCGGTCGGTTTGGATGTCGTTTGATCGAGCAGTTTGCCAGTCCTTCTTGCGGGGCTCTGTGGGCACGCCTCGGCTATGCGCCTAGTCCGACTTGCGGGCAAGCATACGGTCCAGCAAGGGCGGCTTCGCGGTCTTGGGCGGCAGGCGGCCTGAAAGTTCGAACAGCACGTTGCCCAGCTGCACCGCCTGATCCTTGTTCAGAACCATGCGCGACACCAGCACATCGTCTGCGTTCTGCGGCATGTTGGTGACGGTTTCCAGACGCAGGACCATGCTGGCCCCGTAATCCTCGGCCGTCCAACCGACCAGCACGCGCACTTCCTCGTCACTCCAGACGTTCGCCATGTTCGGTAGGCCCTGTTCGGTAAAGAGGGCTCGACTCTATCCAGCGGGCTTTGCGCCCGCAAGGCGGTCACATCCCGGCGTACCATTGATAGCCACCGTAATCTTCCCAGTAACCGCCCTTGCCGAGGCCGATCGCATCGAGGCTCGCGACCAGTTCGATGCCGGTGAGATATTTCGCGTGCTTGTACCCCAGCTGACGCTCCACCCGCGCGCGCAGGGGCGCGCCGTTCTTGACCGGCAATGGCTCGCCATTGAGGCGATGCGCAATAATCGTCTGCGGGTGGTAGGCATCGTCCATATCGATGCTCTCGTAATAGCGGCCGCGCGTGTAATCGTCGGCACAGCGGAACACGACGTAGTTCGCGCCCTCGCGCACCCGCGCCAGTTCGAGGAAGGTCGACAGCTGCGGGCCGGTCCACTGGCCGATCGCGCTCCACCCTTCGACGCAATCGTGCCGGGTGATCTGGGTGCGCTGGGGCAGCGTCATGATCTGGTCAAGCGTGAAGGACAGCGGCCGTTCGACCAGGCCGGTGACGGTAAAGCGCCAGTCGGCAAAGCCATTGGCGACATGCTCGGGATAGCCATCGTTCTGCGGGTCGGTCGACCCGTTGCCGCGGAAGGTGGGCGAGATGTCCTCCGGCGCGTATTCGGGGGCGAGGGCGTCGCGTGCGCGTAGCGCGCGTTGCAGGCCCATCTGCCAGTCGTCGACGGTTTCGAAAAAGCGCGTGCCCGCCTCGCTATCACTTATCTTGGTGCACGCGCCAAGCATCAGCGCGCCCGAGCCGAGCAGGACGGAGCGGCGTTTCATCGTGAAGCTCATGCGCTCTCTCCCTCGGATTTAGCTGGGCGGGCGAAGGGCGGGTTGGTCGGCTGGTGGTCGCCGCCAAGGATCATCGCGCGCAGTTGCCCGACCGGGCCGCTGAGCAGCACGAGCACCACGTGGACCACGAAGAATCCGAAGATGCCCCATGCGCACAGGAAATGGAGCGAGCGCGCGCTCTGACGTCCGCCGAAGATGTCGACCAGCCACCACAGGCTCGGCTCCATACCCGGACTGATAGCCAGCCCGGTCAGAAGCATGCCCGGCAGCAGCACGCCGAACACGGCCCCATAGGCGATCTTCTGGAGGAAGTTGTACTTCCCCTCTCCATGGGTGAAGTCGAACCGCAGGTGCTTGGCAATGTCCGCCCTGATCGCAGACCAGCGCCATTCGCGCCGCGTAGTCTTGATGTCACGGCGGAAATGCCCGTTCCACAGCATCGCGATCCACATGCCCAGCAGGCCGAAGGCGAAGGGGAAGGCCATCAGCAGATGCCAGTCGCGCGCCTTGGCGAGGCTGTAGTAATCGGGAATGGTCATCCAGCCGGGAAAGCGGGGCACCGCCAGCCAGGCCTGCGTGGGCGAGAAGCCCCAGTCGCCCCAATAGAGGTAGGGGTGGGCGTTGGAGATGTTCAGCCCGCTCATGAACAGCACCACGATCGCGATCAGGTTGATCCAGTGCCAGATGCGGGTCGAGACGAAGTGCCTCATCGCGCGCCCTCCCGTTCCAGATAGATCACGTCGCGCGGCTGGCTGAGCAGGTGCTGGCCGTTATCGACGAACAGCGTCTCTCCGCTCGCCAGATCGCCGCCTGCCAGCATGACTGCAGCCTGCGCGACATCCTGCGCGGTGGTGCGGCGGCGGCGCAGATTGAGCAGATGGGATCGCTCGGCCTCCTCCTCGCTCTGGTCGTGGCTCGCAAGGATTGCACCGGGGGCGAGGCCGTACACCCGGTCCTCGCGCCGCGTCGCACCCATCGCGAGCATTCGGATCGTCGCGTCGAGAGCATGCTTGCTCATCGTGTAGCTGAAGAAATCGGGGTTCGGATTGGCAAGTTTCTGGTCGGTCACCTGAATGACGTGGCGACCGGATGATGCGCGGGCGTGCGCAAGATAGCTCTGCGCAAGCATCGCAGGCGCGCGCGCGTTGGTCCGCATCGCCCGGTCGTGGATCGCCGGGTCGAGTGCAGTCACGCTGTCCTGTTCGAAAATCGCAGCGGAGTTGATCAGCGCGCGCCAGTCTTCCAGCCGTGCCGAGAGGTGCTGCGCCAGCGCATTGGCCGCGCCGTCCTGCGCGAAATCCGCCTGTGCGATCTCGGCGGAGGGAAGCTCGCCAGCAAGCGCTTCGGCTTCCTCGCGCGAGGATCGGTAATGAATGACCACGTGCCAGCCAGCCTCGGCGAAGGCGCGCGAGAAGGCCGCGCCCAGTCGCTGCGCGCCCCCGGTAATCAGCACGCTCGGCCTGCTCATACTCCCCTCCTTTTAGGCCGACCCATATCGGTTTGGGCGCATATTACAAAGGGCCGCACACCGGCGTGGTGTGCGGCCCCAGCATTTTGGGCGATGATCGCCTCAGCGGCAGCGCAGATCGCCGCGGTCGATTTCGCGGCCGAGCAGGCCGCCGCCGATCGCTCCGATAATCGCGCCAAGCGTCGAATCGGCGGCGATCTGCGACCCGGCGAGCGCACCCACGCCCGCGCCGATCACCAGACCGGTCGACCCGTCGCTGCGGCGGCAGCGGTAGCGGCCGTCCTGCCCGCGCCAGACGCGGTCACCGCGATCGAGACGCCGTTCGTGGCGCGCCTCGCGCCGCGCATCGCGGTAGCCGCGCCGGTACTCGCGCCGATCGCGATAGTCGCGGCGCTGATACTGGTGCGCGCTGGCGGGCGTGGCGGAGAAGGGCGAGGCCGCAATGGTGCTGGTGCGGCTCTCGACGGGAAGCTCTGCGGCCAGCGCGGGGGCAGCTGGCAGGGCGAGGGCTGAAGCGGCGATTGCCATCATGGGGATCTTCATCGGGTCACTCCTTCGAATTGTTCTGTCCCAACCAATTCCGAAGCAGCGCCCCGGCTCCCCAACCTCAGATGAACGATGCGTTGGCTTGGCGATTTGCGGACGAGCCGTGCGAAGTCCGCGATAAATTAACCATGCTCGGTGCGCCGAACCGACTTCCCGTCAGTCGATCTTGCGGACGGTCAGCGCGTACCAGTCGCGCTGGGTGCCGTCGCAAGCCTTGCCGCGATAGCGTTCGGCCTCCTCGACCGCGAAACCTGCGTGGGCATAGGTCTGCTCGAGCCACGCAGGGCTGGGGAGGTTGGTCCACCGGCCCAGCAAATCGCGACCCTCGTCCGGGTGGGCATCGTCGCCCAGCTTGAAGTTGGCGAAATGCCACCCTGCGGGCTTCAGCGCGCGGTGAATGCGTCCGAGGATGTCGGGCAGTGCACCGCGTGGCGCGTGCAGCAGGGATGCATGGGCCCACACGGCATCATAGCTCTGGCAAGCGTCAAGCTCATCGAACCGCATGACGCGCGCGCCGATGTCGAAGCGTTCCCGCGCCTTGCGTGCCATCGCCGCCGTCCCGTCTGTCGCGTCGACCCGGAACCCGCGCTTGTGCATGTGGGCCGCGTCCGCGCCGCAGCCACAGCCCAGTTCCAGCACCGATGCACCCGCCTCCAGAAGATTCAGGAAGGGGTCGAGGTGCCGGTGCCGGTCCTGCGCGGTGCTGGCGGTGTAGTGCGGCGCGGCCCGCGCGTAATAGTCGATCGTGGCCTGATCGAAGCTCATTCGCCTTTGAGATGCTCGGCGAGGAAGGCGAGCGTCGCGGGCCAGATTTCCTGCTGCGCGGCGAGCGTGGCTTCGTCGTAACGGAACTCGCCCTCGGTCCGCTGGACGCCGGTGCCAGACAGCGCGTGGCCTGCGCCCGGATAGATCATCGCGACCGTCTCCAGCCCGCCCGCCTCGGCACGTCGCTCGGCAATATTCTGCGCCATCCCGCCCGAATTCCAGGTGTTGTCGGCATCGCCGCCCGCGACCAGCACGGGCTCGTCGATTTCTTCCACGCGAATGCGCGCGGCGGGCACCCGGTCGGGATTGGCACGGCGTCCCGCATCCTGCGGGGTGCGCAGGCGGACGACCGCGCCGGGGATCGCGTATTTCGCGAATTCCTCTTCCATGCCGAGATAGGGCACGAAGGGAAGCGGTTCGCCCGCCCATGAGAAGCTGCTGACCTCACCCGGCTTAGCGCCCGGACCCCAGCCTTCCCAGATCACGTCGCTGGGCACGATCGCAACCACGGCGGCGAATCCGTCGATCCGGCTGGCCCCTGCAAGCACGAATTCCGCACCCTTTGATACGCCGTAAAGACCAATGGCATCGGCCTTCACGTCATCACGCGCGCGCAGCCAGTCGCGCGCGATCGCCAGCTTTTCGAGCGGAATGGAGTCGAACGCTTCGGGCAGGTCGGGCAGCTGTCGTGCAGGGGGAAGATAGCCGGGCGAGTAGTAGGGCAGGCCCAGCACGGCATAGCCCTGTTCGATGAAGCGTGGGGCCGAGCTGCGCGAGCCCATGTCGCCCCCTTCGCTCCCGCCGAGTACGATGATGACTGGGAAGGGGCCTTCGCCCTCCGGCGTGGCAAAATAGGCATAGGGCAGTTCTTCGCCGACCATGATTTCGGTCGGGGCGACCGGCGGGCCGGGATCGGCCGCGGCACTGGTGGAGAGCCCGAGGCCGAACGCGGCAAGAATTGTCAGAAATGAGCGCAAGCATAACCTCCCTTGGTGTGTTAGTGGAGCGTTACACCTCTAAGCGATTGTTTCAAGAGGCACAGAGTCGATCGCGTCGATCAGGTGGCCGGATGCTTGCGGCGAATGTCGTGGACCAGCCGGTCCGATACGCGGGGCAGGCTGGCCAGCTCTTCCAGCTCGCCGCGATCCGGCTTGCCGCCCGCATAGACGAGGTGAAAGGCGCGCCGCACGGTCCAGTCGGCTGCCCCTTGTTCTAACGGGTCCAGCGAGTCTCCCGCCTGGGCGAGGCCGGGCTCGATCACCCGAAAGAACATGCCGCAGCGCCCGCTTTGGACGATCGCCTTGACGATGCCCTTGCGGCCCAGATGACGTTCGATCGTGGCGCATGGCTGGCGCGGCTGGGAAACCTCGATGATCGCGGTGCCGAGGCGGAACCGGTCGCCGATGCAGACTGCGGTTTCGTCGACCTCGTGAACGAACAGGTTTTCGCCCATGCTGCCCGGCCCGGCCAGCGCGGATGGAGCGTCGAATTGCTGCTCAAGCCAAGCGTAGTGGTCGGCCGGGTAGAGATGGACAGCCATCGCCGGGAAACCGTGGTGCTTGCGGTCGACCTGCTCGTCGCCCGCCACACCGCGCGGCCCGATTTCTACCGGGCCGTCGAGTGGCGATTTGGCGATGGCACTGCGTTTATCGCCGGGGAGCAGGGCTGCGCGTCCGGCGCAGATCGCTTCGACGGTCAGGTTCACGCGGCGCTTTTTTCCTCGGCGGCTTCCGCCGCTTCGCGATCGCGCTGGGCGCGGCTCTTCTTCTCGGCCGCGGTCTTCAGCTGGCCACAGGCGGCGCCGATGTCACGCCCGCGCGGGGTGCGAACAGGCGCGCTGATCCCGCCTTCGAAGACGATGTCCGAAAAGGCGCGGATGCGTTCGGGGAGGGAGGTTTCGTAGTCGCTGCCGGGCCACGGGTTGAACGGGATCAGGTTCACCTTGGCAGGCAGATCATACTGCTTGAGCAGGCGGACAAGCTCGCGCGCATCCTCGTCGCTGTCGTTCTTGTCCTTGAGCATGATGTACTCGAAGGTGATCCGGCGCGCGTTGGAGGCGCCGGGATAGTCGGCGCAGGCCTGCAGCAGTTCCTCGATGCCGTACTTCTTGTTGAGCGGAACGATCTCGTCGCGGATGTCCTTGCGCACAGCGTGGAGCGAAACCGCGAGATTGACGCCGATCTCCTCGCCGCAGCGTTCCATCATCGGGACCACGCCGCTGGTCGAGAGCGTGATCCGGCGCTTCGACAGGGCGAGCCCGTCACCGTCCATAACCAGCTTCATCGCGTCGCGGACATTGTCGAAATTATACAGCGGCTCGCCCATGCCCATCAGCACGATGTTGGTCAGCAGGCGTCCGTCGGACGTATATTCGGCGCTGTCCTCGACTTCATCCAGCCCGGCCATCGAACCCTTGGGCCATTCGCCAAGGCTGTCGCGCGCGAGCATAACTTGGCCGACGATCTCGCCCGGCGTCAGGTTGCGCACCAGCCGCATGGTTCCGGTGTGGCAGAAGCGGCAGTTGAGCGTGCAGCCGACCTGGCTGGAGATGCACAGGGTTCCCCGATCCGCGTCGGGGATGAAGACCATCTCGAAATCGTTCCCGTCGGCGGTGCGCAGCACCCACTTGCGGGTTCCGTCGGTCGAGTGGTGCGCCTCGACCACCTCGGGCCGCCCAATCACGAAGCGTTCCGTCAGCCACGGGCGCATGGTCTTGGCGATGTCGGTCATCGCCTCGAACTCGGTCACACCGCGGTGATAGAGCCAGTGGAACACCTGCTTGGAGCGCAGCTTGGCGGCCTTGGCGTCGAGCCCGGCGGCCTCGAAAAGCTCGCGAATGCGCGCCTTGGGCAGGCCGATAAGGTCGACGCGCCCGTCTGCCCGAGGCGTAATATCGCGCGGGGTGGGCACCGGATCGAACGCTCCGGGGGTGGGCATGAGGTCTGTATTGGCCATGGGAGAGCCGCACATAATCGCTTCTGCGGCGAAATTCCAGCGGCGCACGTATATGCCGTCGTCCGGTTCCTGCCATTGATCGTGCGAAACCGTCAGCTGGGCGAACGAATGTTACCGGAATGCCACAGTTTCTTGTTGTGTGACATTCATGAAACTTCGCAGGCGAAGAACCATTTCCTTGCTGTGTGCCGCATCGCAGACGGCATGACAAAGAAGGAAGTATCTGAAATGAAAATCGCATTTGCTATTCTCGCCACGGGTTCCCTGGCTGCGCTCGCCTCTCCTGCCGCCGCGCAGGTGGATCCGGATTCGCCGTTCTCCGGCTTCCGTATCCAGGGCACGACCGGTTACGACCAGATCACCGCCGGCAGCAGCGTCGACGACGATGGCAACGACAATAACGACCAGTCGGCCGAAGGCGTGATCTACGGTGCCACGATCGGGTACGACGTCGATCTCGGCAACATCGTGATTGGTCCGGAAGCCGAACTGACCGGTTCGACCGCAGACACCGACTATGAGAACGGCGACTTCGAAGGCTTCGGCTTCGGCAATGTCTCCGCCGGTCGCGACGTCTATGTCGGCGCCCGCATCGGTGTGAAGGCCAACCCGAACATGATGTTTTACGCCAAGGGCGGTTACACCAACGCCAAGCTCAACGTGCGCAGCAATGACGGCACGACCGAGTTCGACACCGACTACGATCTCGACGGCTACCGCGTGGGTGGCGGCCTCGAATATGCGTTCGGGAAGAACATGTTCACCAACATCGAATACCGCTATTCGAACTACTCCGACGCGAATGTCGACTTTAACGGCACCCTGCCGGATACCGACCAGTTCGACGTCGACACCGACCGTCATCAGGTCACCGTCGGCCTGGGCGTGCGCTTCTAAGCGTATCGGTCGCTAGCAAACGGAAAGGGCGTGGCCTTCGCGGGCCGCGCCCTTTTTGCGTCGGCTGCTAGTCGCGTGCGCAGGCGATGGTTGCCGCGTCGATCGCGGTGGCGACGCCCGACAGGCTGTAGCGATCGGTGAAGCGGTTGCCGCCGCGATCGGTGGCGGACACGCTCATCCGGGTCCCCGACCGCATTGCGGCGACGATGGCCGCGTCCATCCGCTTGTCCTCAGCCCAGGCATCCGCCTCCCCGGCGGTCAGTCGATAGCTATCGCCGCCGACCCGCAGGGTGACCGAGGGATTGCTTGCCAGACGGCGCGACAGCCGCACATGCACCTGATTGCGGACCTTGCGGTTGGGCCAAGTGCCGATCGTCGCGTAAGGTTCGAACTCGCGCGCGCCCCGGCTGAGCTCCGCCTTGGAGATCGCATAGCAGCGCGGCAGGCGCGGATCGCGGAACGCGCCCCAGTCGTCGAACACGCCGAGCGAGGAGCGGGCCAGAGCGGGGCTCGCCAGCGTGGCCAGTGCCCCCAGCAGGATCGCGGTGCGCTTCACGCCGCTGCGCCCTTGCGTTCGGGATAGGAGATCTTGAGAACCTCCCATTCGCGCAGGCCCGTGGGGCCTTTGACCATCCGCAAATCGCCGACCTCTGCGCCGCGCAGCGCGCGTGCCATGGGCGAGCCCCAGCCGATCCGGCCCTCGCTCGCCTCCGCCTCGTCGTTGCCGACCAGGGTGAGCACTTTCTCGCGGTCGTCCTCGTCCACCAGGGTCACGGTCGCACCGAAGAAGACCCGGTCCCGGTTGGGCTGGTCGGCCGGGTCGATCACCCGGGCGGACTTCATCCGGCGGGCGAGGTGCGCCAGTTCGCGGTCGATCTCGCGCATCTTCTTGCGGCCATAGAGATAGTCGCCGTTTTCGGAGCGGTCGCCATTGCCCGCCGCCCAGCTGACGGTCTCCACGATTTCGGGCCGGGCGGTGCCCAGCAGGTGGTCGTAACGCGCCTTCATCGCGGAATAGCCCGCGGGAGTGATCGGATTGTCGCCTTTCATGCCCCCAGCCTAGCGCGGCTCAGCGCAGGAAGTCACCCGCCATTCTGGGCTTGCCGAACTGCGCGCGGTCGGGGTTGAGCTGCTCGTAAACGGCGGCATTCTCGATCACGCGCTGAACGTAGTTCTTGGTCTCGTAGATCGGGATTCGCTCGATCCAGGTGACCCAGTCGATCCCGCCATCGCGCGGGTCGCCATTGGCGCGCAGCCACTTGTTCACGTTGCCCGGGCCCGCATTATAGGCCGCGATGGCGAGCGGGTAGGACCCGCCATAATAGCTCATCATGCGGGCAAAATAGCCATCGCCCAGCTGCATGTTGTAGCTCGGCACGGCGATCAGGTTTTCGCGATCATAGCCAAGGCCCAGCTTGCCCGCCTGTTCGCGCGCGGTGCCCGGCATCAGCTGCATCAGGCCGCGCGCACCGGCGTGGCTGATCGCATTGGCGGCGAACTGGCTTTCCTGCCGCGCGATCGCGTGAACCATCGTCCAGTTCGCGCCACCCGGCGGGGTGACGGTGGGGAAGCCCTGGCTGACGAAGCCGCGATGGCCGTCTGCCGCAGCGGCTTCGGCGACGTTGACCGCCAGATCGCGGCGGCCCGTCTCGCGCGCCAGTTCGGCGACCAGCGCGTGTTCCTCGGGCGTATCGGCCTGATCCGAAATCGCCTGGTAGAACTGGATCCCGGTGCGCCACGGAGCGCCGCGGGCCACTTCGCGCACCGCTTTGGTCAGCGCCGCGTTCTCGAATTCGGCGCGCTGCTGCGCGGTGGGCAGGGCGACGCTGTCCCCGCCGAGCGGTGGGACTTCGCGGCCCAGCTTGGCGAGCGCCAGCTGGCCGTAGAAGCGGTCTGCATAGCGCGCGGCCATTTCGTAATAGCGGTTGGCTTCGCTGCGGTCGCCCGCACGTTCGGAGGCAAGGCCTGCCCAGTAGAACCCCTTGGAGCGGGTCTGCGGGGTCTGCGCCGCCGCGCCATAGCGGTAGAACAGCGGCGCCGCGCGGCCCGGCTGGCCGAGGTTCCAGTAGGCGTTGGTGCCGCCCAGCCACATCAGCGAGGTGTAGTCGTCGCGCAGGCGATAGGCTTCCTGGCTGATATCGGTGCCGGGCGCGAAAAGATCGTCGACCTTGGCGGCAATCTGCGCGGACGGGTCGGAGCCCGCACCGCGCGCAACGCGCAGCGCTTCGCCCACGAAATCCTCTGGGTCGAAGGCAGGGCGCTGGAACGAGGGACGGCTGGCGAGCAGCGTGATCGCTTGCGGCAGCTGGCGGTTTTCGCGGTAATACTTCGCCAGATTATAGACGTAGCCCGCATCCTGAGTGGCATCGGGGGGAACCGGCAGGCCCTGGCTTTCGGGCGAATAGCCCTGGATCAGCGCGAGCCGCGCCATGAACATGTCGCGCTTGGCGGGCGAGACACGGTTGATCTGCCGCTGAGAGGCTTCCAGCGCGCTCTGCCACAGCAGCGCGTCCATTCGCGCGTCGTCGTCTGCGGGCGAGAACTGGTTGCCGAAGATCGACAGCAGGTAGGGCTCGCTGGTCGCGCTCATGCTGCCGCCGCGCCATGCCTCGCGGGCAATGGCGGCGGCTTCGGGCCGCCCGACGGAGGACAGTGCGAGCGCGTAGCGCGCCTTGCCCGCATTGGTGAGCGGGGGCAGCGCGTCGAAATACGCAACCAGACTTTCCGGGCTGGCAACGCTTTCATCCAGCGCGTTTTCGGCCCGTACGCGCAGCCGGTCGGCCTGCGGGAAGTCGGGGTAGGCGAGCAGGAAGCTCGCATAATCGGTGAAGGGCAGGCTGTCCTGACCGATCAGATAGTCCCACCGCGCGACGACCTGCGCCATCTGCGACGGGGCGGACGCGATCAGGTCTGCGCGAGCACGATCCCAACTCGACGCATCCTGCGCGTAGGCGGGTGGGACGATCGAGGTGGTGGAAACTAGCGCAAGCGCCAAAAAGGGGAGTCTGGTCATGCTGGACATTATGGCCGCTGGCTCCTTATCAGGCACTGAACGAAGGGATTGATGGGGCGATGAAAGCTCCGTTTCTCGCCCCTCATATAAGCTCAACGCAGGAGCGACTCAAATGTTCTCAGGCTCAATCCCCGCGCTCGTCACTCCATTTCGGGACGGCAAGGTCGACGAGGCGGCATTCCGCACGCTGGTCGACTGGCAGATCGAGCAGGGCAGCGCCGCGCTGGTACCCTGCGGGACTACCGGCGAAGCCTCGACGCTGTCCAATGCCGAACACCACCGGGTGATCGAGATGTGCGTCGAGCAGGCGGCGGGCCGCGTGCCGATCATCGCGGGTTGCGGCAGCAACGACACCAACAATGCGCTGCTGCACCTCAAGTTCGCGAAGAAGGCCGGGGTGACCGCCGGACTGTGCGTCGCGCCTTATTACAACAAGCCGAGCCAGGCCGGGCTGATCGCGCATTTCAGCCACCTCGCCGAACATGGCGACCTGCCTATCGTGCTCTACAACGTGCCGGGCCGCACGGTGACCGATCTCCAGCCGGAAACGGTGTGCGAGCTGGCGGAGAAATTCCCCGAGGTGATCGTGGCGATCAAGGATGCGAGCGAGGATCTGTCGCGCGTTGCCGACCACCGCATGGGTATCAGTCGCGATTTCTGCCAGCTTTCGGGCAATGACGAACTGGCGCTGCCCTTCAATGCGGCGGGTGGTTCGGGCTGCATCTCGGTCACCGCAAACGTCGCGCCCGCTCTGTGCGCCGAGTTCCAGAAGGCCTGCGCCGACAATGACCTGGTCCGCGCGCGCGAACTCAACGACCGGCTCTACCCGCTGCACTACGCGATGTTCGAGGATTCGAGCCCGGCGCCAGTGAAGTATGCGCTGTCACGCACGCAAAGCTGGATGACCGACGAAGTCCGCCTCCCGCTGGTCGCCTGCTCCGACCACGCCCGCCGCGCGGTCGACAAGGCGCTGGAGCACGCGGGGCTGGTGTGATGGCCTTCGGTATCGTTCTGGTGTTGGCGGGAGCGTTTACGATCATAACGGCGCGCAGCCGAGCCATGGATGCGCGACGGAGGATGCATATCGGTGAGGATCGTTTCTTCGAAGAAAGGCGCGCGCTTGCTGCCTATCCGCAGTTGCGCGACATGAGATTCTTCCGTTGGAGTGGCTGGCTGACCCTCATCTGTGGTGTGCTGCTGATTGCCAAGGATATCATGTGATCCGCGCCCTGCTTCTCCTCACCATAATGCCCGCGCTTGCGAATTGTGGTGGCTCCGTCGAGCCGGAGCGTACAGCCGTAGAAGAAGTGTGGAATCTGAAGCAGGACACGCTGATCCATAGTGCTCCGTTCACAGAGCTGTCCGTCTCACAGGACGGAAGTTTGGCTCTGGACAGAAGGACTCTGGGCAAAGCCGAATTGCCTGACGTGATGGCGCAGCTAACGCGGCTGGAGCCTGCGCCTGTTCTGGTCGTAACCTACGAGGGCGGAGAGACGCCCGAAGCATGGCCTGAGACGATCGCGATTGCCGAATCTGGTTATTGTGACTTGCCAGATACCTGGTGTTGGAAAGGGCCGGCTGCGGATGCGCCTCAGGAAATTCGCGGGAAACGCCGCAATCTGCACAACGAGAAATAGGCGGACCTAAAGCACCTCGTCCTCGTCCAGCAGCGTGGTCGGCGGGTGGGGCGGTTCGCTGACCGCCAGCGCATCGGCGATGCTGCGTGCGCCGTGACCGACGCCATCCAGCGTCTCGACCTCGGCGATATGGAACAGCGCGTCGCCCTGATTGACCACCGGCAGGGTCGCGTGGCCGATGATCACGCCGTCGACCGGGCTGACCAGTTCCTGCGCGTCCTCGCCGAACAGGCCGCCGACCACCGCCAGCATGTCGCCCTGCCGTACCACGTCGCCTGACTTGCGCACCCGGCGCGATACCCCGCCGCGCGGCGCGCGCACCCAGCTTGAGCGGTTGGCGCGGGTCGGGACCTTGACCGCCGCGAGCCCGTCGTCGAGTTCGATCATCCCGATATGCGCCAGCACGCGCAGCACGCCGCTGACCCCGACATTGATCGCGTAGCGGTCGAACCGCAGCGCCTCGCCCGCTTCCAGCAGCAGCATCGGCGTTTCGCGATCATGCGCGAGCGCGCGCATCGATCCGGGGCGCAGCGGGCTTTCGATGATGATCGGCGGGGCGAAGGCCATCGCCAGTTCGGTGAGGTAGGGGCTGCCCGAAGCGATGCGGATCTGCGGCAGGTTGTACCGGTGGACTGCGGCGGTGTGCAGGTCGATGCCCAGCGTGCAGCGGTCGATCACCTGCTCCAGAAAGGTATGCGCCAGCTGCGCGGCAAGGCTGCCGTTCTCGTAACCCGGAAAGCTGCGGTTGAGATCGCGCCGGTCGGGCAGGTAGCGGCTGTGCGAGGCGAAACCGTAGATATTGACCGCGGGCGCGAGGATCAGCGTGCCCGCCATCGCGCCCGGCATCAGGTGGTCGAGCAGCCGCTGGATGATCGCGGTCCCGACGATCTCGTCCCCGTGGATCGCCGCGCTGACGAACACCGCCGGGCCGGGCTTCGCGCCGTGCAGCACCTTCAGCGCGAGCGATGCGTCGAGCCCGGTGACCTGCTGGCTGACCGGGATGGTCAGGATTTCGGAACTGCCCGGCGCGATCGCGCGGTCGTGAATGCGGAAGGGCTCTGGCGCGCTGGATTGCATCGATCAGGAATAGCCACGCTGCGGCCGCGCTGCGCAAGCGCAGGCGCGATTTCATCCCCACTCCTTGCGGGGCCCCTTTCCCTTTTGTCCGCGCGCCCCTACATCGCGGGCCCTTATGGCACGTCCCAAACCTCCTACCTTCGACAAGCGCAAGACCGTCGCCGAGAACCGGCGCGCGCGGTTCGACTATGCGGTCGAGGAAAAGTTCGAGGCAGGGATCGCGCTGCAGGGTACCGAGGTCAAATCGCTCCGCTCGGGCGAGGCGACGATCGCCGAATCCTATGCCGAGGTGCGCGACGGGGAAGCGTGGCTGATCAATGCCAACATCCCCGAATACACCCACGGCAACCGCCTGAACCACGAGCCCAAGCGCCCGCGCAAGCTGCTGCTGCATGAACGCGAGATCGAGAAGCTGCTAGGTGCGGTTGAGCGCAAGGGAATGACGCTTGTGCCCCTCTCGATGTATTTCAACGGGCAGGGTCGGGCGAAGGTCGAACTGGCGCTGGCCAAGGGCCGCCAGACCAAGGACAAGCGCGACTACATCAAGGATCGCGACTGGCAGCGCGACAAGGCGCGGATCCTGCGCGACCGGGGGTAGTTTCAGGTGCGCCGGGAAGGGCGGATTTTGCGACGATCCGGGGCGCATGATTAATGAACCAGCCACCCCGTTTCGGCTAGTGCTCCTGCGCCTCTACTATGGGGTAAAACGACGCCCTCCGGCTTGCCCTTCGGCATGCCCGACACCACTATCGAACGAGCATTATGAGCCAGCCATCAGATAGCCTCCACAAGCCGTCCGCCCGTTCGGCAACGTGGAGCTACCTGCGTCGATATACCGACCGGGAGAAGCTGGCCGAAAGCCGTGTCTTGCGGCCTATCGCACACCGTTTCCTCAGCCCCGAACTATGGCGCTTCACCCGCCGCAACGTGCCGCGCGGCGTCGCGCTCGGCCTGTTTGCAGGGTTCGTGATCCCGTTCGGCCAAATTTTCCTCGCCCTGGTGCTCGCCTTCACCGTGCGCGCCAATGTGCCGATCGCCAGCGCGACCACGCTGGTGACCAATCCGTTGACCTTCCCGTTCTGGTTGTGGGCAGCCAACCGGGTCGGCCACAAGGTGCTGACCATTATCCCCGATGGTGGAAACGTGCTGTTGCCGCAGGACGGACTGATGACGCTTGGCGGCCTGTTCGAGGCAGCGGGCGCGACCGTGTTCGGCTTCTTCCTCTTCGCGGCGCTGTTCCCCCCGATCGGCTATTTCCTGACCAAGTGGATATGGCGCGCCGCTATGGGCCGGCGGCGCAAGAAACGGCTGAAGCGCGGTGCGATCGCCCGCGAAGCTGCCGCTGCGCCATCGCAGGCAACGCCATCGTGAATCCATTCGCTCAGCCTGGCGCCGGGGGAACCCCGCTCGGCTGGCTGGTCCTGCTGCTCGCGCTGGTGGTCAGCGTTGCGGCGGTATGGCTGCTGAGCGACCTGCCGATCCTGACCGCAGCCTATGCCGGCGGGCTCGCGACGCTGATGACCCTGCTGATCGTTCTGCGCGGCAAGGCCGCCGGCGCAGAGCGGGTGGAACTGGCGCCGCCCGACTGGAGCGTTACGCTCACCGCGATCGACCAGCCCGGTGCGCTGGTCGCGATCACTGACCGCGCGAACCGGCTGGTCTGCGCGAGCGCGTCGTTTTCCTCCCGTTTCGGGGTCGAGAAGGCTCCGCCCAATCTTGCGCTGAGCGAAGAGGCTGCCGCCGAAGCACTGCTCAGAACTGCCCGCGAGGCATGGCGTGAAGGGCGCGCGCACGCGGCGCATCTCTCGCTCGGCAAGGACGACGTTCGCTGGGAGGTCGAGGCGCAGCGGGCGGGGCGGGGCGAGGATCACCTTGTCTGGCGCTTCCGTCCCGAATCGAGCGAAGATCTTGCCAGCGACATATCGCAGCTGGTCACAGGCGCGCTGGGCAGGATGCTTGGCCGCGCAGGGGTGGTGGCCGCGCTGGTTACCGCCGAAGGCACCGTACGCGCAGCCTCGCCTGCATTTGCAGAGCGCGCTGCCGGTGACCCTTCGGCCACGCTGGTCGGCCGTGAATTCGCCGATTTTCTCCGGCTCGACGAACGCGAGCGGATCTATTTTGCCCGCGCGGGCCGGGAGGGCGAGCCCTTCCAGCTGATCCACGTGCCGCTCAACGATATCGACGATGAATGGGCCGCCAACCCACAGGATGCGCCTTCGCTGATGCTGCTGGTCGAAGCGCATGTCGCTCTGGCCGAACATGTCTCCGCCGATACCGCGCCCAAGGTGGAGTCGCTGATCGAGGCGCTGCCGCTGGGCCTGGCGATGACCGATCGCGACGGACGCTTCCTGTTCGCCAACCCGTCTTTCCTGCGCGCGGTCGGACGGACAGAGAAGGGCTTGCCGACGTTCCCCTCCGATCTGGTCGTGCGTGAGGACAAGGGCGCGATCTCCGACGCGGTGCGCCGGTTCGGCAAGGGTGGGGTGGCGAGTGGCGACGTGGCGGTACGGCTGGACAGCGCGCCGGGCGAGCCGATTTCGCTGGGTCTCGCCAGCGTGCGCGGGCTGGGCGAACCCGCCGTACTGCTGTCGCTGGTCGATTCGAAGGAAGAGACCGAGCTCAAGCGACAGATCGCGCAGGCGAGCAAGATGCAGGCGATCGGCCAGCTCGCAGGCGGCGTGGCGCACGATTTCAATAACGTGCTGACCGCGATCATCGGCTATTGCGACCTGATGCTGCTGCGCCACATGCCGGGCGACAGCGATTACGATGACATCCAGCAGATTCGCGCCAATTCGAACCGGGCGGCCAGCCTCACCCGGCAGCTGCTTGCGTTCAGTCGGCAGCAGACGCTGCGCCCCGAGGTGCTGCAACTGCCCGACGTCATCTCCGAGGTCAGCCAGCTGCTCAAGCGCCTGCTGGGCGAGAAGATCGAGCTGCGCGTGCGGCACGATCGCGATCTCGGGCCCGTGCGGGCCGATCCGGGGCAGCTCGAACAGGTGATCGTGAACCTGGCGGTCAATGCGCGCGATGCGATCGCCGCGCAGGGCGACGGCACGGGCACATTGGTGATGTCGACCCGCAAGGTCTCTCTCAAGGAAACGCGCAGCCTCGGCCCGGATATGCCGCCCGGTGACTACACCGCGCTGATCGTGCGCGACACCGGGGGCGGGGTTCCGGCCGCGGTGATGGGCAAGATCTTCGATCCCTTCTTCACCACCAAGGAGCTGGGGAAGGGCACCGGGCTGGGCCTGTCGACCGTCTACGGCATCATCCGCCAGTCGGGCGGCTATATCTATGCCGAGAACGTGGGCCCTCGCGATGGGCTGGGCTCCGGCGCGGCCTTCACTGTCTATTTGCCGGTGCACCACGGCGCACCCACTGCGGAAGAGCGCCGCGCCGATCCGGACGAGCCTGCGCGGCGCTGGTCCGGCGGTGGCCGCGTGCTGCTGGTCGAGGACGAGGATATGGTCCGCGCGGTGGCCGAGCGCGCGCTGGTCCGCGCCGGCTTCACCGTCACCGCCCAGCCCGATGGCGAGGACGGCCTTGCCGAGATCGCCAATGGCGGCGTTTTCGACCTGGTCGTCTCCGACGTGGTGATGCCGGGAATGGACGGCCCTGCGATGGCTCGCGCGATCCGCAAGC
The DNA here is from genome assembly GCA_001306305.2 of Citromicrobium bathyomarinum. Taxonomy (NCBI): domain Bacteria; kingdom Pseudomonadati; phylum Pseudomonadota; class Alphaproteobacteria; order Sphingomonadales; family Sphingomonadaceae; genus Citromicrobium; species Citromicrobium bathyomarinum. The sequence continues at coordinate 2,837,684 of CP155577.1, read as the reverse complement.
TTAAGCCCGACCTCCCGATCCTGTTCATGTCGGGCTATGCCGAGGAAACTCTGCGCAACGAGATCAGCATCGACAACATGTATTTCATCGCCAAGCCATTCAGTGTGGAACAGATCTCACGCAAGGTTGGTGAGGTGCTGGGCGCTGCAAGCGGCTGATTTTCGGGTATTATCTGACGTTCTGAAAAATATTCGTTCCCCCCTTGTTCTATCGGAACATAAGCGGTACATACTGCTCATGTCGAAAAGGCGAGAGCCTCTCTAGGAACATGAAGGAGGGCGTGCGATGGCTGCTGCGAAACTGAAGCTGGTAGACGACAAGGAAACCAACGTGGACCGTCAAAAAGCGCTCGACGCGGCACTCGCACAGATCGACCGCGCATTCGGCAAGGGTTCGGCGATGAAGCTGGGCTCGAAGGAAACGATGAATGTCGAATCGATTTCGACCGGCTCGCTCGGTCTCGATATCGCGCTCGGCATCGGCGGCCTGCCGAAGGGTCGGGTGATCGAGGTTTACGGGCCGGAAAGCTCGGGCAAGACCACGCTGGCACTGCATGTGATCGCAGAAGCGCAGAAGGCTGGTGGCACCGCCGCCTTCGTCGATGCCGAACACGCGCTCGACCCGGTCTACGCCAAGAAGCTGGGCGTCGATATCGACGAACTGATCGTCTCGCAGCCCGATACGGGCGAGCAGGCGCTCGAAATTACCGACACGCTGGTCCGCTCCAATGCGATCGACGTGCTGGTGGTCGACTCGGTGGCCGCGCTGGTCCCGCGTGCTGAAATCGAAGGCGAGATGGGCGATAGCCACGTCGGCCTTCAGGCACGCCTGATGTCCCAATCCCTGCGCAAGCTGACCGGGTCGATCAACCGTTCCAAGTGCATGGTCATCTTCATCAACCAGCTGCGGATGAAGATCGGCGTGATGTACGGCAATCCGGAAACGACCACCGGGGGCAATGCGCTCAAGTTCTACGCCAGCGTGCGACTCGACATCCGTCGCACCGGCCAGATCAAGGACCGCGACGAAATTATCGGTAACTCAACACGTGTGAAAGTGGTCAAGAACAAGGTCGCACCGCCGTTCAAGCAGGTCGAATTCGACATCATGTACGGGCAGGGCATTTCCAAGATCGGTGAGATTCTCGACCTCGGCGTGAAGGCGGGCGTGGTGGAGAAATCCGGCTCCTGGTTCTCCTACGACAGCATCCGGATCGGGCAGGGCCGCGAAAACGCGAAGACCTTCCTCAAGGAAAACCCCGAAATTTGCGACAAGTTGGAGGCTGCGATCCGCGGCAAGACCGACGATGTCGCCGAGGAGATGATGGTCGGTCCTGACGCGGAGGACTGATCGCTTCTTCTCAAGCGGGCGCTGCAGACCTCGCGCCCGGGAACCCGGAAAACCGGTTGCGTCGCTTTCCTCTGGAAGCCTCGCGGCCGGTTTTTCCGTTGTCTGGCGCGTTGCTGCCGGACGGCTGACGTAACCTGCACCGGTGATCGCGCAGCAATGCGCTTTGTGAAAGCTTGTCGGCCACGGCCTTCTTGCCTAACTCGGCTGGATCATGACCAGCACCAACGACATCCGCCGGACCTTCCTCGAATTCTTCGAATCGCGCGATCACAAGCGTGTCGCCTCGGCGCCACTGGTGCCGCATAACGATCCGACGCTGATGTTCGTCAACGCGGGCATGGTGCCGTTCAAGAACGTCTTCACCGGCCTCGAAACGCCCCCGGCGCCCCGCGCAGTCAGCGCGCAGAAATGCGTGCGTGCAGGCGGCAAGCACAATGACCTCGACAACGTGGGCTACACCGCGCGGCACCACACCTTCTTCGAGATGCTCGGCAATTTTTCGTTTGGCGACTATTTCAAGGAGCAGGCGATCCATAATGCATGGACGCTGCTGACCGAGGAGTTCGGCCTCGACAAGAATCGCCTGCTCGCCACGGTCTATCACACCGATGACGAGGCGTTCGATCTGTGGCGCAAGATTGCAGGTCTCCCCGAAGACCGCATCATTCGCATCGCGACCAAGGACAACTTCTGGGCGATGGGCGATGATGGTCCGTGCGGCCCGTGCTCGGAAATCTTCTGGGATCATGGCGATCACATCCCCGGAGGGCCTCCCGGCTCGCCGGAAGAGGACGGTGATCGCTTCGTCGAGATCTGGAACCTCGTCTTCATGCAGAACGAGCAGCGGGGCGGCGAAATCATCGGCGACCTGCCCAACCAGAATATCGACACCGGCATGGGGCTGGAGCGGATTGCTGCTGTTCTGCAGGGTGTCCACAACAACTACGACACCGACACCTTCCGCACGCTGATCGAATCCACCGAGGCCCAGCTTCACGCGGATGCGACCGACTATACGATCGCCAGCTACCGCGTGATCGCGGATCACCTGCGCGCGACCGGTTTCCTGATCGCGGACGGGGTGCTCCCGTCGAACGAAGGGCGCGGCTACGTCCTGCGGCGGATCATGCGGCGCGCGATGCGCCACGCGCATCTTCTGGGCGCTAAAACGCCGCTGATGCACCGCCTCGTACCCACGCTGGTCGGCGAAATGGGCCAGGCCTATCCCGAACTCGGGCGCGGCCAGGCACTGATCGAGGAAACGCTCGAACGCGAAGAGACGCGCTTCCGCGAAACGCTGGAGAAGGGTCTGCGTCTGCTCGACGAGGCGACCGGCTCGCTGGGCAAGGGCGATCAGCTCGACGGCGAGGTCGCGTTCAAGCTCTACGATACCTACGGCTTCCCCTACGACCTCACCGAAGATGCCTTGCGCGGCCAGGGCATCGCGGTCGACCGTGAAGGGTTCGACGCTGCGATGGCGCGCCAGCGCGAGGCGGCACGTGCGGCATGGAAGGGCAGCGGTCAGGCTGCCGACAGCGAAGTCTGGTTCTCCATCGCCGAACGTGAAGGCGCAACCGAGTTTACCGGCTATTCCGCCACGCAGGGCGAAGGCCAGGTGGTTGCGATCGTGAAGGATGGCGTCGAAGTGACCTCGGCTGCGGCTGGTGAAGATGTCGTGCTGCTGACCAACCAGACGCCCTTCTACGGCGAAAGCGGTGGCCAGAGCGGCGACAGCGGCAGCATCACCACGCACGATGGCCTACGTATCGCGGTGCGCGACACGGGCAAGCCGCTCGGTCGGCTCCACACGCATCAGGGCAAGATCGAAGCGGGCGAAGTGCGCGTGGGCGACGAGGTTCGGCTGACCGTCGACGAGCAGCGCCGCAACCGCATTCGCGCCAATCACTCCGCGACCCATCTGCTTCATGCGGCACTGCGCCGGCGCCTTGGCGATCAGGTCACCCAGAAGGGCTCGCTGGTGGCAGAGGATTACCTGCGCTTCGACTTCTCCTACCCGGAGAAGATCGACCGCGAAGGGCTCGACCGGATCGAGCAGGATGTGAACTCCCAGATCCGTGGCAATTCCGAGGTCGGCACCCGGCTGATGACACCCGACGACGCGGTCGCCGCAGGAGCGATGGCGCTGTTCGGGGAGAAATACGGAGACGAGGTTCGCGTGCTTTCGATGGGGCGCGATGCCGACGCCGATTTCTCGATCGAGCTGTGCGGCGGCACCCACGTGGAACGGACCGGCGATATTGGCCTGTTCGCGATCATCGGCGAATCGTCCGTATCCTCGGGCGTGCGACGGATCGAGGCGCTGACCGGCAATGCGGCCAGTGAGTATCTTCGCACCCGAGCGAACGCTCTAAACGAAATCAGCGGCAAGCTGGGCGCGACGCCGGATGCGGCGGTCGCGCAACTCGATGCCCTGCTTGCGCAGCGCAAGACGCTCGAGCGCGAGCTGGCCGACGCCAAGCGCGCACTCGCCCTGTCGGGCGGGGGTGGCGACGGGCCGCAGGTCAGCGACGAGACGATCAATGGCGTGACCTTCAGCGGTCAGGTCATCGAGGGGCTGGATCCCAAGGAACTGCGCCCGCTGCTCGATGCGGCAAAACAGCGCCTTGGCTCGGGAATCGCCGCGATCTGCGCGACCAATGACGGCAAGGCCGCCTTCGCGGTCGCTGTTACCGACGACCTGACCGATCGCTTCAGCGCTGTCGAACTGGTCCGGGCCGGTGTTGCCGCGCTTGGCGGCAAGGGCGGCGGGGGCCGGGCGGATATGGCGCAAGGCGGCGGCCCCGATGCGGCTAACGCCGGGGCCGCGCTTGATGCGGTGCGGGGCGCGCTGGCCGAGGCGGTAGACGCCTAGCCGTACGCGCCCTCGGACATTTTTTTAGCGGGCGCCGCTGCCTGCTCGCCGCGCGTCTGGCTGGCTGCCACGGTTCAGGTCCTCACCGCCGGTATCGGCAGGCCTGGAGGCGTCACGGCGCGCGGACGGCTTGGCCTTGCCGCTTCCTTGCTGATTTTGCGGCTTGAACTTCTCGTCGTTCGGGATCGGCTTGGTCGGGTCGATGTCGGACATTTAAATTCTCCTTTCCCTACCAATGGTTGGCAACGGAAGAAGGTCCGGATCAGTCGGAAGGCAGATCTGCCGGGACGTTTGAAGGCGCAGTTGCCGATACGGTGCTGGTGCGCAGTTTGGGCGCGTATTCCAGCGCGCCTTCGGTCTGAATCTGCTTGCGCATCTCGTCGCGCTTCTCGTGGATCGAGGCGATCACCGGCCCCATGGCCACTCCGATATCCACCAGCACCGCCTCCGACAGCTGCAGCGAGCTTTCCAGCGTTTCCGGCACCGCGTGGCTCGCGCCCGCCTGATAGAGCAAGGCGGCATGGCTGGCATCGCGGGCACGCGCGACGATCAGCAGATCGGGGTAATTGCGTCGCAGCCGTACGACCAGTTGCTGGGCCAGGACCGGTGCATCCATCGTCAGCACGATTGCGGAGGCGTCTTCCACTCGCAGCGCACGCAGCGTTTCCAGCCGAGCGGCATTGCCGAAGATGACGTTGTAGCCATCGCGCTTGTCCTGCAGCGCCAGGTCCGCGTCGGACTCGATGGCGACATACGGCTTCTCGTGCACGCGCAGCATATCCGCGATCAGCCGGCCGACACGCCCCCCGCCGACCACAATAACCCGGCCCGCCGGAGCGGACTGATCGCGCGCGGGATCGGGCACCGGGTCCACCCTGCGGGCCACCGCGCGCCCGACGAAGGCCAGTAGCGGAGTTACGGTAAGGCCGATCGCCGTGACGATCTGCCAGAATTGCGTCGTGCCGGGCTGGATCAGCATCGCCGAGCTTGCGGCAGAAAGCACGATCAGCGTGGTTTCCGATGGGCTCGCCATCAGGATGCCGGTCTCGGTCGCCGTGTTGCGCCGCGCGCCCATCATGCGCAGCAGCAGCCCGGTGACCAGCGCCTTGAACGACAGCACCAGCACCACCGCGGTCAGGATGATCCCGACATTGTCGGCCAGCGCCTTCAGATCGATGCTCATCCCGATGGTGATCAGGAAGATACCGAGTGCGAGACCTTTGAAGGGCTCGATGATCGTCTCGACCTCGCCGTGGAAATCGGTTTCTGCGATCAGCAGCCCTGCGATCAGCGCGCCGACAATGGGGGAGAGGCCGGTGATCCCGGTCGCGAGACTGGCACCGATCACCACCACCAGCGTGGCGGCAAGGAAAACCTCGGGGCTCTTGGTACGCGCAGCCTGCGCGAACAGGACCGGCAGGGCATAGCGGCCCAGGATCAGCAGGACCGCGATCACCGCCGCACCCTGCCACAGCGTGGTCCATAGCCCGGTGAGCCCGTCGGCCTGTGCATAAGGGGCGAGCGCGCCGAGCATGAAGATGATCGGGACGATCGCGATATCCTCGAACAGCAGCATCGAGAGCGCGGCCTTGCCGACCGGGGAACTGGTCCCGGAAATCGGCAGCACGATCGCGGTCGACGACAGCGCCAGCGCCAGGCCCAGCGCCATTGCGCCGGTCCAGTATTGCCCCATCATCGCCAGCACCAGCGCGATCGAGGTGCCGATAATGGTCAGTTCGAGCGCGCCGAGCCCGAAGACCAGCCTGCGCATCTGCCACAATCGGTTGAACGACAGTTCCAGCCCGATCGTGAACAGGAGCAGGATGATCCCGAACTCGGCGAAGATCGCGAGTGAATCGGGCTCCGATATCGTGACCGCTGTCAGCCATTTGATTTCAGGTGTCAGCGCGCCGAGCCCGTAGGGGCCGACGAGGATGCCGATCAGCAGGAAGCCGATAACGGGCGTAATCCGGAAACGGGCGAACAGCGGGATGACGATTCCCGCTGCGCCCAAAATCACCAGCGCGTCGGACAGCGCAGTCGTCGGTTGAAGTTCACCTGCCACGGGCCGACCATATCAAGCCTGCCCAGCCGTTGAAGGCCTGAAATGAGCGAAAGTCCGTGATTACCCACCGCCCGGGGTGTGTGGGCCCCTGGGTGCCGCGTCCTGTCCGGCGGCTTCGGCCTCTGCCTCGCCGATGCGGGGGGAGATCTGGCCCACGCGCTTGTCCCACTCGATCTGGTAGAGGTCGAAGCGGCGATCCGCGAGATTGCGCACGGTGCCCTCGGCGCGCGCCCAGCTGAGGTCTGCCAGATTGACGTCGCTGATCGTCAGCGTCTCGACATTCTCGCTCGCTTCGGCGGCGATCCCGTCGCGCGCGAAGGGGAAGTCACACGGGGTCAGGATGCAGCTCTGCGCGTACTGGATATCCATGTTCGCCACGTTGGGCAGGTTGCCGACATTGCCGCTGAGCACGGTGAAGCACTGATTCTCGATCGCGCGAGCCTGCGCGCAATAGCGCACGCGCATGTAGCCCTGGCGGCTGTCGGTGCAGAAGGGCACGAAGATGATCCGCGCGCCTTCGTCTACGAGCCTGCGGGCGAGTTCGGGGAATTCGCTGTCGTAACAGATCAGCACCCCGATCGGGCCGCAATCCGTTGGGATCGCATCGATCGAATCGCCACCCTTGATGTTCCACCAATAGGCTTCGTTGGGGGTGGGGTGGATCTTCTCCTGCGCGTGGATCGATCCGTCGCGCAGGCAGACATAGGCGACGTTGTGGATGTCCCCATCGTCCATCCGCGTCGGATGCGACCCACCGATGATGTTGATGTTGTAGTTGAGCGCCAGCTCGGAAAGCTTCTGGCGGATCTTGGGCGTGTACTCGCTCAGCGCCTCGATCGCTTCGATCGGGCTCAGCTCCTTTTCCTCCGCGCTCAGCAGCATCAGTGTGAACAGCTCGGGGAAGAGGATGAAATCGCTTTCGTAGTCCGATGCGACGTCCACGAAATATTCCACGTGGCGCATGAACTCGTCGAAGCCGGAGACCGCGCGCGCCTGCAACTGGCAGGTCGCGATTCGCACGCTTTCGACATCGCGCGGCAGGCGGTGTTTGCGCGGCGCATCGGCGTCGACATAGGGATTGCGCCAGACCATGCGCACGGCGAACGCCTTGGAACGCTTGTCTTCGGGCAGATAGTTCTCGAGGATGCCCTGCGGTTCGAACCCGTTGGCCAGCTGGAAGCGCAGCACGGGGTCGTGGATCTTGTTGTCGACGACCTTCTCGAGATAGTCCTCCGGCCCCTCCGCGCGGTTGCGCTTGCGCCGCATCGCGTTCGCCAGATTGGGCATGCGCCCGCCGAAGACGATGCCCGACAGATCGAGCCGCTCGGCCAGCGCGCGCCGCTCCTCGTACAGGCGTCGTCCGATCCGGGTGCCACGCACCTTGGGATCGACGCACATTTCGTAGCCGTAGAGCCAGTCGCCGGTCGGATCGTGCCGGCTGCCGAACCCGTTGCCCGTGACCTCGTCCCACGAGTGATCCGACATCGCGACATTCGCCTTCAGGCGCATCGACGCGCAATAGCCGACGATCACCCCATCCAGCTTGGCAACGAAGCAACCCTCGCGGTAATTGTTCAGCTGCCCACGGATCTCGCCCAGCTTGTAGGGCGGCAGATCGACATAGGCGCGGCGGACCAGCTCCGCGATATCGGGCACATCCTTGAGCTTCGCCTGGCGGACTTCCAGGCGGGCCTTGGTCTTGTCGGTGGTCGAGATCGGATCGTCTCCTGTATGCAGTGTTCAACGGGCACTAGTGCCTGAACAAAGGAGAGCGTCCAAGGTGCCACATGATCCCGAATTGCCGGTAATCGTCGTTGGCGGAGGCCCGGCGGGAATATTTACCGGAATGTTGGTTGCCCGCGCGGGCGTGAAGGTGACCGTGCTGGAGAAGCACGAGGACTTTTTCCGGGATTTTCGCGGCGACACGGTCCATCCCTCGACGCTCGACCTGTTCCACCAGCTCGGCTGGCTCGATGAACTGCTGGAGATCGAACACAGCAAGGTCGAGATGATCGGGCTCAGGATCGCAGGCGAGCAGCGTCAAATTGCCGACTTCCGGCACCTGCCCGTGCCAGCGCCCTACATCGCGATGATGCCGCAATGGGACCTGCTCGATTTTCTGGCCGGCAAAGCGCGCCAATACCCCGGATTCGAACTGCGTATGGGGACAGAGGCGGTTGCCGCCCATACCGATAGCAGCGGGCGGATATCGGCGATCGAAACAAAGGCCGGGGAGGTGCTGCCTGCGCGGCTGGTGATCGCCGCGGACGGGCGCCGCTCGATCATGCGCGAACAGGCGGTGCTGCCGCTCAAGCGAATCGGCGCGCCGATGGATGTCCTGTGGTTCCGGCTCGATCGCCCCGACGGTCTTGGCCCGGAGAGTTTCGGTTCGCTCGCTGCGGGCAAATTTCTGGTCCTCATCAACCGGCGCACTTACCTTCAGTGTGCGTTCCTGATCCCCAAAGGCACGGCCGACGAGATTCGCGCGCAGGGAGTCGATGCGTTCCGCAATCGCCTGCAAGGTCTGGTGCCCGAGCTCGATGGGGCGATCGCGGCTTTCTCGGATATGGACGAGGTGAAGCTTCTGAGCGTGGCGCTCGACCGTCTGACACGGTGGAACCGTGACGGGTTGCTGGCGATCGGCGACGCCGCTCACGCCATGAGCCCCATCGGCGGGGTGGGGATCAACGTCGCGGTGCAGGATGCAGTGGTCGCCGCGAACGTGCTGGCGGCACCGCTCGCGCGCGGAGACGATCCTGATCCGCTGTTGCCGCGCGTGCAGCAGCTGCGCGCCCGGTCGGTCCATTACACGCAGATGATGCAAAAGCTCGCGCAGGATCAGATCATCCGGCCGATCCTCCAGCGCGATCAGCCGATCGACCGGGCGCCGCTGCCGGTGCGGTTGATCGATACGGTGAGCCCACTGCAACGCCTGCCTGCCAGGCTCATCGGGCTGGGCATCGACCGCCCGCATATAGAAAGCCCCGACGCCTACGAGTGAGGCGCCGGGGCGAGATTTTCACGGAAGCGGTGTTCCGGATCAGGCGGGGGCGAGGCCCTGCTTCTTCATTTCGGTTTCGAGGTTGGTGACGATCGCCTCGAAGAACTGCTCGGTGGTCAGCCAGCTCTGGCCCGGGCCGATCAGCAGCGCGAGATCCTTGGTCATCTGGCCGCTCTCGACCGTCTGGATGCATACCTTTTCCAGCGTTTCGGCGAACTTCACCACTTCGGGCGTCTCGTCGAACTTGCCGCGATACATCAGGCCACGCGTCCACGCGAAGATGCTCGCGATCGGGTTGGTCGAGGTCGCCTTGCCTTCCTGGTGCTGGCGATAGTGGCGGGTGACCGTGCCGTGCGCCGCTTCCGCTTCCACGGTCTTGCCATCGGGCGTCATCAGCACGGAGGTCATCAGGCCGAGCGAGCCGAAGCCCTGTGCGACGATGTCCGACTGCACGTCGCCATCGTAGTTCTTGCAGGCCCACACGAACTTGCCGCTCCACTTGAGCGCGGCGGCGACCATGTCGTCGATCAGGCGGTGTTCGTAGGTGATCCCGGCCTTGTCGAAATCGGCCTTGTATTCGGCGTCGAACACTTCCTGGAACAGATCCTTGAAGCGGCCATCGTACTTCTTGAGGATGGTGTTCTTGGTGCTCAGGTACACCGGCCACTTGCGGTCGAGGCCGTACTGGAAGCTGGCGCGCGCGAAGTCGCGAATCGAATCGTCGAGGTTGTACATCGCCATCGCGACGCCCGGGCTGGGGAATTCGAACACGTCGATGTCGATGTTCTCGCCATCTTCACCTTCGAAGACGAGGCGCAGCTTGCCCTTGCCGGGGATCAGCGTGTCCTTGGCGCGATACTGGTCGCCGAAGGCATGACGGCCGACCACGATCGGATCGGTCCAGCCGGGCACGAGGCGCGGCACGTTGTCGATCACGATCGGCTCGCGGAAGACCACGCCGCCAAGGATGTTGCGGATCGTGCCGTTGGGCGAAACCCACATCTTCTTGAGGCTGAATTCCTCGACCCGCGCCTCGTCCGGCGTGATCGTGGCGCACTTCACGCCGACGCCGTACTGCTTGATCGCGTTGGCCGCATCGACCGTGATCTGGTCGTCGGTTTCGTCGCGCTTCTCGATCGACAGGTCGTAATACTTAAGGTCGATATCGAGGTAGGGCAGGATCAGCCTTTCGCGGATCCACTGCCAGATGATTTTCGTCATTTCGTCGCCGTCGAGTTCGACGACCGGGTTCTTGACCTGAATTTTCGCCATTATCCGTCCCTGCTGGTCCGTGCGTTGCAATTTGGGGGTGAATCTGGCGCGGCTTTAGCAGAGGTCCGGGCGGGTGCAAGGATCGCGGACGCAAAGCGCTGTGCCGGTGGGGCGGGGCAATGAGCAATGCCGCGCTGGCGGCGGGGCAGGGGAGCTTGCAGCCAGATACGAAAAAAGGCGCCGCTCGCCGCGACGCCCCTCTCGAAAACCCCAATGGTGGGCGTAGGAGGATTTGAACCTCCGACCCCTACGATGTCAACATAGTGCTCTACCCCTGAGCTATACGCCCGCACCATGGGGATCGCCGTCTTGTCGGCGGAGGCGCCATCTAGCCGCGCCCGCTCGCCGTTACAAGAGGCTAAAGTTGCTTGTTACAGAAGGGCCTCTCTCGCGTCCGCAAAAATCCGGTCCACCTCCAGTACCAGATCGCGTAGATGGAACGGTTTCGAGAGCACTCTGGCCTGCGGCTGGTCGGCGCTCGCCTTCAGCGAAACCGCCGCGAATCCGGTGATGAACATCACCTTCGTCTCCGGGCTGATCTCCGCGCACCGCTGGGCGAGTTCGATCCCGTCCATCTCCGGCATCACAATATCGGACAGCAGGAGGTCGTAACTGTCGCTTTCGAGCAGGGGCAGGGCCGCCGTTCCACAATCGACCGAATCGACCGCATAGCCTGATTTTTCGAGCGCGCGGGTCAGATAGGTCCGCATCGCTTCCTCGTCCTCCGCCAGGAGGATTCGCCGCTGAAAGGTGGGTTTGCTCATAGACCCTCGTCCATAGCGGCCACCACTTAATGAATCTTTGGCGTGTCAGTGCCTTGCCCTGCTTTGACACACCCTGTGTTCCGGTTCAGCACTGCGAACATGGAAGGCGCGCGCGGCAGCGATTCGGGGCAGGGCATTGCAGGCGGAATGATCCCCGGCAGCGGGTCGCCAGCCTTTACCCTCGAAAACCTAGAGAACGCCGCCATTCCGGTTCTGATCGCGGCACCGCATGGCGGGCGCGCCTATCCCGCGCGGATCGCGGATGCGATGCGCAATCCGGCCATCGCCCAATTGCGGCTGGAGGATCGCCACGTCGACCGGCTGGCGCTGGCGGTGGCGCGGCAGACGGGCGCTGCCTCGCTGATTGCACACGCTCCGCGCGCAATGCTCGATCTCAACCGCGCACCCGATGACATGGACTGGTCGATGGTCGCCGATGCGCCCGCGGACAGGCCCGCGCATTCGAGCGCCAATCGCCGCGCGCGAAGCGGGCTCGGCCTCATTCCCCGCCGCGTTTCGGGTGTAGGTGAAATCTGGCGTGCTGATCTGACCAGCGCTGAGGTGGCGGAGCGAATCGCGCTGATCCACGAACCCTATCACCGCGCGCTTGCCCGGGCGCTGGATGCGATCCGCAGGACCTGGGGCGTCGCCTTGTTGATCGATCTGCACTCGATGCCGCCGCTCGCCGTCAGCCACCCGGGTCAGCGACCCACCGAATTCGTGATCGGCGACCGTTTCGGAGCCTCTTGCGAGGATGGTGTGGCGGGGCGCGCGCTGCAGTTCCTGGGGCGCAGCGAGCGAGGCGTGACGCATAACCGCCCCTATGCCGGTGGTTACGTGCTTGACCGGCACGGCAGGCCCGGTCTGGGCATCAATGCCCTCCAACTGGAAGTGTGTCGCACGCTCTATCTCGATGCACGTCTGGCGGGGACGAGTGCCCGTCTGCCCGGGGTCGCGCGGCTGATTGCCGAACTGGTGCGCACGCTGGCGGACGACGTCCTACCGGATCGTCGCGATTACGGGCTACCGCTGGCTGCGGAATAAAAAAACCACCCCGTGCACGAATGCACGAGGTGGCCAAGGTTCAGGGAGGAAGCACGCTCGAAAGCGTGCCTATCCGGGGCGGCTATGAGGGGGAATTCCGCCCGGACACGCTGAATCTGGGGTGCGTTGCAGCAAAGTCAAGCACTGCTGCAGCGCGCCCTGTCAGCCCTAGTTCGGGGCGCCGTCCTGCTCGGTCGGAGCGGGCATTTTGCCCTGCTGTTCCTGGCGGCCGAAGATGTTGCGCATCAGTTCGAGCGAGGTCAGGTGCGCGTAAATGATCGCGAGCATCCCTTCCTTGTTCCACTGCTTCAGGGTCTCCGCATCGATCTCGGCCAGCTTGGCCTGATCGATCATGCGAAAACCGCGATAGACGTAGGGCTTGCCCGGCAGTTCGGCGCGTTCGATCGAGACTTCACCATCCATCAGCAGGTCGTGCTTGAGCAGTTCCTGCGTCAGGTTGCGGGTGCGCTGACCGGCCTGCTCGAATTTCTCGCAGAAATCGAGGATCGCCTTGGTCTGTTCGGTGGTCGAACCGTCTTCGTTGAACAGAAGCTCGCCTTCGTCGAATTCGCCGACCGCATTCGAGGTCGGGTCGAAGCACAGCGACAGCTCGTCGGTTTCGGGCGTCAGCTTGGCGAGGATGAACGGATAGCGGCGGATGTAGGCGGGCACGTAGACCTGATCGATCAGCTTGCCTTCATCGTCGAAGAAGGTGTTCACGCCTTCGTTGAGGCCCATCAGCGCCAGCGGCAGCGGGTTGTCGCCCGACGAGAAGATCACCGGGAAATGGCGTGCGGCCTGGATGAACTCGTCGCCGGTCAGCGGAACGACGTGCTGCTTGGACAGCCAAGGTGCCGTATCGAGCATGCGATTGCGAAACTTCAGGTGATCCCGCGTGTTGAGCGGCATCAGGTCGTTATAGAACATCGGAAGCTGGGGCTGTTGCGGCGCGCTGGCCATCGGTCTCTCCGTCATCGGGCTGAATGAGTGAGGGCGGTGATCGATGCAAGCCGCCCGGGTCGCGAAACCGCGCCTTTAGGCGGCCTGCGGGGAACTGGCAAGCGGGACAAGCTTGCCCGGATTCATGATCCCGAGCGGGTCGAGCGCCTGTTTTACCCCGCGCAGGATGGTCAGCCTGGCCGGGTCGGCGAGGCGCGCCAGCTCGTCACGCTTCATCTGGCCGATGCCGTGCTCGGCACTGATCGAGCCGCCCCACTGGGTCACCAGATCATGCACCGCGGCACTGATTGCCTTGCCTTCGCGCTCCTCCCATTCACCGCCGGTCGCGCCTGCGGGTGCACGAAGGTGGAAGTGGACATTGCCGTCGCCAAGATGACCGAAAGCCACCGCCCGGGTACCTTCAAACCGATCCTCCAGCGTTGCGCTTGCCTGATCGATGAAGTCGGGCATCCTGGCGGGCGGCACGGAGATGTCGTGCTGCACCGCCGGGCCATGCGCGCGCTCGGCGGAGGAAATGCCGTCGCGCAAGGCCCACAGCGCCTCGGCCTGAGTCTCGTTCGCGGCGATCGTGGCGTCTTCGACCAGTCCTTTGCCAAGCGCGGTTTCCAGCAGGGCAGTGGTCTGCTCGGCGAGGGGGGCAGTGTCGGGATCGTGGGTGACCAGTTCGATCAGCACATACCAGTGATGCCGACCTGACAGCGGGTCGCGGCTGGCGGGCTCGTGGCGCAGTACCGATTCGAGTGCGAGACGCGGGATGATCTCGAACCCTTCGAGCGCGGCCCCCATTTTGTCCCGAGCGAGCAGCAGCAGCCGCCATGCCTGCTGGACCGATTCGACCCCTGCGAAAACCACCTGCCGTCCGGCGATTTGCTGTTCCAGAGAGAGCGTGGCAGCGGTCACGATGCCCAGCGTGCCCTCCGATCCGATCAGCAATTGCTTGAGGTCGAAGCCCCGATTGTCCTTCTTCAGCGCGGCGAGGGTATCAAGCACCGAACCGTCCGGCAGCACCGCTTCGAGGCCGAGAACCTGCGCGCGCATGGTGCCGTGGCGCAGCACCTGCGTGCCGCCCGCATTGGTCGAGATCAGCCCGCCGATGGTGGCCGATCCGCGCCCGCCCAGTGTCAGCGGGAAGCGCAAGGCCCGCTGCGCGGCCGCATCGTGCAACGTTTGCAGGATGACGCCTGCCTCGCACACGACCTCGCGAGCATCCTCGTCCCACCGGCGGAAGGAATCCATCCGCCGCAGCGACAGCAGCAGCGCCGTGCCGCTCGCATCCGGGGTTGCACCGCCGGACATGCCGCTGTTGCCGCCCTGGGGCACGATCGGCACGCGATGCCGGGCGCAGAGCGCGACAAGCGCGGCGACCTCGGCAGTATTGGCAGGAGAGGCGAGGGCGATCGCCTTGCCGCGATAGCGTCCGCGCCAATCGGTCAGCCACGGCTCCATCAGCTCGGCATCGCGGGTCAGGCCGCGCTCGCCCAGGATGGCCTGCGCGCCTTCCAAGAATGATCCGTCAGTGGCAGAGTTCATGTTGCTGTCATGCCACACTTAGGCGCGCCCCTGCCACCCCCGGACGTATTGCCGGGACACAATTAAGCCGCCATTCAAAAGACCAAGCTATCGCTTGCGCCCGGGTTGATCGAATTGGGCGCGCTGTAGATGTGCGTTCGCCCCGCAAGAGTTAGGCAGCATTTGATATCATGCACTTCGTGGCAGCATTTCTGGCACCGATTCTGGCGCTTAGCGCGCCGGTCGCGCCCGATGCTTCGTCGTCGAGTGCCAGCTGGCCGCTCGACGCGCCGGTGTTTTCAACAGAGCCGCCTGCAAATATTCGTACCGACCATTCGCCGGGGTGGATGGTCAGCCAGTCCTGGCGACGCGATCTCGAGGCGAACCAGGTCCGTATTCGGCAGCAGATTATGATCCGGGTATCCCCGCGCAGATCGACCACGAACGAACTGGTGGCCGATTGGCGGACTGCGATCCCACGCGAGTATGAACAGCGCAAGATCGGCAAGTGTCTGCCCGCTAAAGATATTCTAGCGGTGCAAACGGTCTCTTCGCGGGATCTCGTGCTGCACATGTCCGACCAGCGAATGATCCGAGCGCTGCTGCACAAGTCCTGCAATGCACGCGATTTCTATCTGGGCTTCTACGTGGAGCCGAGCGAGGACGGGAAGCTGTGCGTCGATCGCGATCTTCTGCGTGCGCGCAGCGGCGCGACTTGCAAGATTGGCGCGATCCGCCAGCTCGTCCCCGCCGAATAGCCCTCTAATCTTGACATTCGCGCGGGTTTGAGCGAAGCCGCGCGCGCTTACGCGGAGCTGTATTTTCCGCGGTCTTGGCGTTGATTGCCCTCCACATCCGGAACCCTGAATGAAATTTGCCGATCTCGGCCTCTCCGACAAATTGCTGCAGGCGGTAGAAGCCGCCGGCTACACCGAGCCTACGCCGATTCAGGCGCAGGCCATCCCCCCCGTGCTGATGATGAAGGACATCATCGGCATCGCGCAGACGGGCACCGGCAAGACCGCGAGCTTCGTGTTGCCGATGATCGACATTCTCGCCAGCGGGCGTCGCCGCGCGCTGATGCCGCGTTCCCTTATCCTTGCGCCCACGCGCGAGTTGGCCGCCCAGGTCGCCGAAAACTTCGAGAAGTACGGCAAGCAGCACGATCTCCAGCTCGCGCTGCTGATCGGCGGCGTGCAGATGGGCGATCAGGTCAAGGCGCTCAACGAAGGCGTCGACGTGCTTATCGCCACGCCCGGCCGGCTGATGGATCTTTTCGAGCGGGGCAAGATCCTGCTCAACGGCTGCGAACTGCTGGTGATCGACGAGGCGGACCGGATGCTCGATATGGGGTTCATCCCCGACATCGAGACGATCTGTTCCAAGCTGCCCGAGCCGCGCCAGACGCTGCTGTTCAGCGCGACCATGCCTCCGCCGATCGAGAAGCTGGCGCAGAAATTCCTCACCAATCCCAAGCGGATCGAGGTGAGCCGCGCGGCCTCCACCAACGAGAACATCACCGCGTTCAAGATTCCGGTGAAGGCGCGTGAAAAGCGCGAGACGCTGCGCTGGCTGCTGGCGAACGACCACGTTGAAACCGCGATCATCTTTGCCAACCGCAAGACGACCGTTCGCGAGATCAACAAGAGCCTGCAGAGCCATGGCTTCGCCAGCGGAGAGATTCACGGCGACATGGACCAGTCGAGCCGGATCGCCGAACTCAACCGCTTCAAGGCGGGTGAGGTCAATATCCTGGTCGCGTCCGACGTTGCGGCGCGCGGGCTCGACATCAAGGGCGTCAGCCACGTGTTCAACTTCGACACGCCCTGGCATCCGGACGATTACGTTCACCGGATCGGGCGGACGGGCCGTGCCGGGGCCAAGGGGCGCGCCTTCACCTTCGTCACCGATGACGACGCCGAGGCGATCGCCAATGTCGAGAAGCTGACCGAATCGAAGATCAAGCCGTTCGGCAAGGAAGACGTCCGGGTCGAACTGGTCGAGGCGGAGCCGAAGCGCGAATCGGGTCGCAAGCGGTCGGACGAGCGCAAGGCGGACGCTCCCGAGCGTGACGATGACCGGGAATCGCGCAAGGCCAAGCCCGCGCGGGAGCGCAAGCCCCGCCGCGATGAGTCGCAGCGCGACGAAGCGCGACCGGGCCGTTCGGCAGAAAACAGATCGCCCCGCAGCCAGGGTGGCCGTGGGCGTAGGGAAGATAACGAGGTGATCCCCGCCGGCGAGTGGAACGGGCCCAAGCCCGATTTCCTCTCCGTCAGTGCGACCTGACCAAAGAATCGGGCGTACTGTCTGCAAAAGCGACGGGAGTTAGGCTGGTCTTAACCAGAATCGTGCACTCGTCGCGCGCCGAAGGAGCAGGGATGTCCGAAGAGAAAATCAACGTCGAGGCGATCCGTCACCGAACGCTCGTGGCGATGGAGATACTGGACACCGAAGCCGAGGGCGAGTTCGACGCCTTGGTGATGGCGGCCCGCCGGATTTTCGGGAGCCGCACGGCATATATTTCGCTGATCGACGGGGATCGTCAGTGGTTCAAGGCGCGGGAGGGCTTCGCGCCGAGCGAAGTTTCGCGCGAGTGTTCGATCTGTGCGACGGCGGTCGATGAAAACCGAGAGATCGTTGTCGAGAACCTGCAGGAGCATCCAGTCTACGGCCAGATGCCCGACATCGTGGCGATGCCACATTTCCAGTTCTTCGTGACAATCCCGCTGATGGGGCCGCCGATGGATGGCGTAAGCGTGCCGATCGGCACGCTCTGCGTCATCGACGACCGGCCGTGGGTGGCAAGCCGGGAAGAACTCGACGAGTTGCGCCGACTTGCGCACGTGGTTGAATCGCTGTTCCAGACGCGGCTCGATGCGAAGCTCGCCGAGGCGGCGCTCGAGGAGCGCCGACAGCTGATCGACGAGTTGCGCCGGGTGCAGCGCCAGTTCGAACTGGCGGAAGAGATGGCGCAGATCGGCCACTGGCGAATGGATCTGGCGACCGAGGAGCTTTTCTGGTCGCCTCAGACAATTGCGATTCATGCGATCGAGAATCCGACAAAGGCACACCTTCAGGGCGGCTTGGACTATTTCCCTCCGCATGAGCGCCCCCGTATCGCCAAGGCGGTCGAGGAGTGCGCCAAACATGGCAGGCCCTACGATCTCGAACTCGATTTCCGTGATGCCAAGGGTGTCTTCAAGCGGGTGCGCGCGATCGGCGAACAGGAAATCGCTGACGGTAAGCCTGTCGGGATTATGGGCGTGTTTCAGGACATTACCGAGCGCTATCACCTCGAGACGCGACTCCGCGCGGCGGCCCACGTGGATGAACTGACGGGCCTGCCCAATCGCGCCCGCCTGAACCAGTATCTCGACAGTACAATCGACACGATGCACAAGGCAGGCCGTCGAATGGCGCTGCTGCTGATCGACCTCGACCACTTCAAGGACATCAACGACCGGCTCGGCCATGAGGCGGGGGACCGCGTGCTCAAGGGCGTTGCTGCACAACTGGTCAGCGAACCTTTCGCCGGTCAGATGGCTGCGCGGCTGGGTGGGGACGAATTCGTGCTGGTGATCGAGAACGAGCAGTTGCTTGCCGATCTGCCCGGGACGCTCGAACTGCTGCTGGGCAAGCTGCGCTTCGAGGTCGGTCGGGAAGGTGAGACAATTCTGGCCAGCGCCACGATCGGAGCAACATGGCTGACCGCATGCAACAATGATCGCAGCCAGCTGCTGCGCTGTGCCGACTATGCCCTGTACCAGGCGAAGCGGACCGAGCGTGGCACTGCTTCGATTTGTCCCGATGCGATTGCGGGGCAGCACATTCGCGCCGCGCCGCAGCTGCGCGCGGTGAGCTAGTCGGCCGGCTTCACGAAGCTGTCGATCACCCGCTTGGTTCCGGTGATTTCGAACTCGATTTCGAGCTTGTTGCCTTCCTGCCCCATGACGGTGCCGTAACCGAACTTGTCGTGGAACACCCGCGCACCCAGCGCGATGTCGTCGCGTGGCTTGGCCGCGAAGCTGGCTGCGCTGCGTCGGCTTTCCTGAACCCGCGCAGGCCGCGTCTCGTACCCGGTCGCCAACGCACGCTGCCAGCCGGGGCCGCGGTTGTTCGAGCGCTCAGGCCGATCGCGGGTGACATGGGCGAAGGGATCGTCGTTCTCGCTCCAGTTTGCGCGCCACAGCGATGCGCCGCCCGACATCGTGGTCTCACTCTCGACGTGGTCGTCGGGCAGTTCCTCGATGAACCGGCTGGGAAGCGAGCTCGTCCACTGGCCGTAGATGCGTCGGTTGGCCGCGTGCAGAATCGTGCAGGCCTTCTTCGCGCGGGTGATCGCGACGTAGGCGAGGCGGCGTTCCTCCTCCAGTGAGGCGAGCCCGCCTTCGTCGAGCGAACGCTGCGACGGGAAAACGCCTTCTTCCCACCCGACCAGGAACAGGTGGTCGAACTCCAGCCCCTTGGCGGCGTGGATGGTCATGATGGTGACCTTGGCATCCTCCGCATTCGCATCATTGTCCATCACCAGCGCGACGTGTTCGAGGAAGTCGCCCAGCGTCTCGTAATCCTCCATCGCGCGCGCCAGTTCGGACAGGTTTTCGAGACGCCCCTTGGCCTCGGGCGTCCGCTCGTTCTCGAGCATCGCCTGATAGCCGCTTTCTTCCAGCACCTGCCGCAGCAGTTCGGCCGGCGCGAGGCTGTCCGCCTGTTCGCGCCACTGGAGAAACTGACGCATCAGCCCACCGATGGTCCCGCGAGCCCGCGCAGGCAGTTCGTCGCTGTCCGCCAGATCGAGGGATGCTGCGGCGAGCGGCATGCCGGTGCGCCGCGCGTGCTGGTACATCTTCTCCAGCGTCTTCGCACCGAGGCCGCGCTTGGGCTGGTTATAGATCCGCTCGAACGCCAGATCGTCCGCCGGTTGGGCAATGACGCGCAGATAGGCGAGCGCATCGCGGATTTCGGCGCGTTCGTAGAAGCGGAAGCCGCCGACGATGCGGTAGGCCATGCCGATCTGGATGAAGCGGTCTTCGAATTCGCGCGTCTGGTACTGCGCGCGCACGAGGATCGCGATTTCGTCGAGCCCGGTGCCGCCACGCTCGAGGCTCTCGATCTCCTCGCCCACACGGCGCGCTTCCTCGGGCCCGTCCCATACGCCGATGACGCGCACCTTCTCGCCCGTGTCGGTCTCGGTCCACAACTCCTTGCCGAGCCGCTGGCTGTTCTCCCCGATCAGGCCCGATGCCGCGCCGAGGATGTGCGGGGTGGAGCGATAATTCTGCTCCAGCTTGATGACCTTGGCGCCCGGAAAGTCCTTCTCGAACTTCAGGATATTCGCCACTTCCGCACCGCGCCACGAGTAGATCGACTGGTCGTCGTCCCCCACCACGCAGATATTCTTGCGGTGCTGCGCGAGCAGGCGGAGCCAAAGGTACTGGACCTGGTTGGTGTCCTGATATTCGTCGACCAGGATGTATTTAAAGCGGTTCTGGTACTGCTCCAGCACATCGGAATGCTGCCGGAAGATGTTGAGCATGTGCAGCAGAAGATCGCCGAAATCGCATGCGTTCAGAGATTGCAGACGCGCCTGATAGGTCTTGTACAGCTGAGCGCCGCGTCCGTTGGCGTAGGCTTCATTCTCCACCGCATCGAGATCGCCTGGGTTGAGCCCGCGGTTCTTCCACCGGTCGATCAGCCCGGCGAGCTGGCGCGCGGGCCAGCGCTTCTCGTCCAGATCGGCCTCCGCGATCAGCGTCTTGAGCAGGCGCAGCTGATCGTCGGGGTCGATGATCGTGAAGTTCGATTGCAGGCCGACCAGCTCGGCATGGCGGCGCAGCATCTTCGCGCCGATCGCGTGGAACGTGCCGAGCCAGGGCATGCCTTCCACCGCATCGCCGATATGCCGCCCGACGCGCTCACGCATTTCGCGCGCGGCCTTGTTGGTGAAGGTGACGCACAGAATCTCGCTCGGCCAGGCGAGCCGCATCGCGACCAGATGCGCCAGCCTTGCGGTCAACGCCGAGGTTTTGCCCGTTCCCGCACCGGCCAGCATCAGCACCGGTCCTTCGGTGGTGAGCACGGCTTCGCGCTGCGGCGGGTTCAATCGCGCGGCATAGGGCGGGATATCCGCGTCTCCGGCGGCGGTTGCGAGGGGGAAGGCATCACTCATGGCTATGGCCGAACAGGTAGGGAACGCGGGCCGTCCGAGCAAGGGAAGCGGCACCCGCGCTCCCCAATTCGGAACCTCACGCCCGAGGTCTCGTTGGTTGGTCAAGGACGAGGGAAGAAGGAGACAGAGACATGAAAAAGCTTATTATTGCTTCGACTGCCGCCTGCGGCCTCGCAATTGCTGCAGCGGCTCCGGCACTCGCCGACCATCACATGGAAGAAGAATCCTACGCGATGACTGACGCGCAGGAAAAAATGTACCTTGATTGGTCTGCCGAACAGCGGATGACCTATCAGGAATGGCCGATGGCCGCCCAGGAATACTACTGGACGCTCAACGACACGCAGAAGAACGTCTGGTGGAACACGCTGACCAATGATCAGCGCGTCAAGATCGTCAACATGGTGCCGGAGCAGCGCATGGCTGCCTGGCAGTCGATCAACAGCCAGCTGAGCGGCTCGGCGACGGCAACCACCACCAGCACGACTTCGGGAAGCGCCAAGATCAACTATACCAGCAAGGCGATGGTGCAGCCGACCCCTGGCGATGAAGGGCCGCCGCCGGCCGATCTGCCCATCTGCGAGCCGATGCAGCAGGATAACTGCATCAACCGCGGGGCAGTCTAATAAACAAACGCTATTCTGCGTGAAACCGTGTGGCGGCTCCGGGGTTATCCCGGGGTCGTCATATTTTTTCGAGAGGAAACCAATAAGATGAATAAGATCCTTTTGACCGGTTTCGCCACCGCCCTTGCGGGGCTGTCGATCCCTGCCGCAGCGCAGACGGCACCCACGATCAACTACGTCAGCAAGGAGACGGTGCAGCAGGTCCCACAGGATGAGCAGCCCAAGTCCGGCGAGCTTCCGATCTGCAAGAAAGACCAGCAGACCAATTGCATCAACAGCTGGGAAGCCAACAAGACCGGCAACCGCCCGATTAACTACTGGCCGGGTCGCCCGGCGAGCGAGATCGACGAGCCGCTGCCACTCAACGAACCCAAGAACTGATCGCCCGATCTGCGATCGGAAAGAGGGCGTTCGCCGTTGGCGGGCGCCCTTTTTTGATGGGCTTTGTCGCTAGCTGTCCAGCTGGAGCAGCAGCAGTTTCGCCTTGCCCACCTTACGCTCTGCATCGACCCGCATATCGCGCAAGTCCGGCGTTTCCTTCGCTGCCACCTCGAGCGAGATCCAGGTCGCGGGGCCGATCCAGCCGAGCCGGACCAAGCGCTCCAGCGCAACGGCGCCTGCGCCAGTGCCATAGGGCGGGTCGAGCATCACCAGATCGTGCGGCACCTTCGCCGGGCCCAGCCGCAAGGCGGAGGCCTGCTGCACCGTCGCTCGCGTGCCGGCACCCAGGGCCGCTACATTTGCCCGGATCGCGTCCACTGCACGCTTGTCTTCTTCGACGAAAAGGCACGAGGCGCAGCCGCGCGACAGCGCCTCCAGCCCGAGCGCGCCCGATCCGGCGAACAGATCCACCGCGCTCAGCCCCTCGAAACTGCCGAGGCGGCTGCTCAGCATGTTGAACAGCGTCTCGCGCGTGCGGTCGGCGGTCGGGCGGGTGGTTTCGCCCGGCGGAGCCTTGATCGCACGCCCGCGCCAGTCGCCTGCGACGATCCGCATCAGTCGCGCCCCTTCTTCACCGAGGCGCGGAACTTGCCGATCTCGTGCTTGCGGATCTCCATCGCCTGCCCGCGCGGCAGATCGCCCAGCGCGACCGGCCCGAAGGCGACGCGGACCAGCCGGTTCACCTCGAGGCCGAGATGTTCGAGCACCCGTCGCACTTCGCGGTTCTTGCCTTCCGTAATCGTCACTTCGATCCACTGGTTGGCACCGGTCCGCCGTTCCAGATTGGCGTTGATCGGGCCGTAATGGACGCCGTCGATGGTGATCCCCTCGCTCAGTTCCTCCAGCTGCGCCTGCGTCACCCCGCCATGCGCGCGCGCGCGATAGGTCCGCTCCACCGCGTTGGCGGGCAGTTCCAGCATACGCTTGAACTCGCCGTCATTGGTCAGCAGCAGCAGGCCTTCGGTGTTGAAGTCGAGCCGACCGATCGGCATCACCCGCGGCGCGTCCTTGGGCAGCGAGTTGCGCAGGGCGTCGTAGATCGTCGGGCGCCCGCGCGGGTCATGCTCGGCGGTGATCAGCCCGGTCGGTTTGTGGAACGCGAACAGGCGCGTCGGTTCGGGCTTGGCGACCGGTTTGCCGTCCACGGTCACCCCGCGCAGGGTTTCGAGCAGGGTTGCCGGGGTCTCCACGGTTTTCCCGTCGATCGCGATCCGCTTGTCCGCAATCATCCGCTCCACCTCGCGGCGGCTCGCCACGCCTGCGCGCGCCAGCAGCTTGGCGATGCGATCGCCCTTACGTTCATCTTCGGCCATGTAGGCCCGCTTAGCGACCGGTCGACGATCCGCCAAATGCTTTGGCAATGTCCTGCGAGGGCTAGGCTTACCCGGACCACAGCGGCTAGAGAGCGCAAGGACGATTTATCGAGGGAAGGGTGTGTATGGCCGAGGCAAAGGCTGACAAGGCGAAGAAGCCGGGCTGGGGAACGCTGGCGCGCTCTCTGCGCAATCCCAAGAGCGGCTATATGGCGCTGTTCGGCTTTGCCAGCGGCCTGCCCTTCGCGCTGTTCCTCGGCACGCTCTACGCCTGGCTGAGCGAAGCCGAGGTGGAGCTGGAGACGATGGGCGTCTTCTCGCTGATCGGGCTCGCCTACGCGTTCCAGTTCCTGTGGTCGCCGCTGATCGACAAGGTTTCGATCCCGGGTTTCCGCAAGCTCGGCCGCCGCAAGCAGTGGATCGTGCCTGCGCAGATCCTGCTCGGCGTCATCCTGATCGCGCTTTCGCTGTCCAACCCGACTAACGAGGCGATCGGCTGGTTCAGCCTGCTCGCCGGGATCGGTGCACTGGCCAGCGCGACGCAGGACATAGCGATCAATGCCTGGCGCATCGACGTCGCGGACGAAGAAGCGACGATCGACATCCTCTCGACCGTATACCAGATGGGCTACCGCCTCGCGGCGCTGGTGGGCGGCGCACTGGGCCTGATCATCGCCGCGCGGATCGGCTGGCCGCAGACCTACCTCATGATGGGTGCGATCCTGCTGGTGATCGGCATCGCAGGCCTGTTCGCGCCCGACAGCAAGGCGGGCGAGAATGTCGACGGCACGATCGATGACGAACTGCTGCTCAGCCTGCGCCGAAAGGGCGAGTTGAAGCCCTCGGTGCGCGCCAAGGCGCTGGGCGCAGTGGGTCTGCTGTGGGCGGTCGCCATCGGCACCGTGCTTACCTTCATGTACATGTCGCTCGCCTTCCCGCCGGAGGAGCGACCCAATCCGACCGAATTCACGCTCAATTACGGCCCGTGGATCATCGTCGCCACTGTCGTCATCCCCGCGCTGATCGCGGGCTGGCTCGCCTCCAAGAAGGAGCGGGGCCAGTACGTGATGACCGAGGATCTGCCCGAACGCGCGGGCCAATCCTATGCGATGGACCACCTCTATCGCGCGCTGGTGATGCCGCTGGTCGAGTTCGTCGGGCGGATGGGCTGGTCGCTGGTGCTGATCCTGTCGCTGGTGCTGACCTACCGCATCTGCGACGCGATCTGGGGCACTTTCGCCTATCCGTTCTACCTCGGCGAATTGCAGTACACGAACGACGAGGTCGCCTTCGCTTCCAAGTTCTTCGGCGTCGGCGCGATCATCGCCGGGCTGGCGATCGGCGGCTATCTGCTGACCGCGATCGGACGGATGGCCACGCTGACGCTCGGCGCGCTGATCGCTGCGCTGACCAATCTGCTCTATGCCGACATGGCGGCGGGCGGGGCGAATATGCAGGCGGCGAGCGATGCGATCGGCTTTTCCGCGCTGATCGGCTTCATGGCGCCCTTCGGGTCGGAGGCGCTGCCGCGGCTGACCTTCACGATCATGTGGGAGAACCTTGCGATCGGGATCGCGGGGGCGGCCTATGTCGCGTGGCTGAGCTCGATCGTGTCCAAGAAGTACTCGGCAGTCCAGTATGCACTCCTTTCCTCGCTGACCCTGCTGGTGGGCACGCTGGGGCGCGGTGCGCTGGGGGAGATGATCGAGAAGCAGGGCTATTACGACGTGTTCATCCTGACCACGCTGATCGGGATGCTGGCGGTGGTCCTGTGCGTGTTCGAGTGGATCCGCGTGGTCCGTTCGGGCCGCTCGCAGAACGCGCCGCCGCCCGGATCGGAAGCGGTCGCGGCACAGTAGTCAGTCGGGCAGCGCGCCGCTCAGCCGCAGCACATCGCCTGCGAGGTAGAGCGAACCTGCGATCAGCACGGGCAGGCCATCGTCGGGCAGGGCGCGCAGCGCCTCGGCCACATCCGCCGCCTCGCGTACGTTTTCTCCGTACATGCTCGCGGGGTGATACTCGTGCCCCGGCACCGGCACGGCGGTGATGCTCGCGATGCTGTCCGCCAGCGGATCGACCAGCGCGCGGTGATCCTTGTTGGCGAGCATGCCGAGGATGAGGTGGAAGCGCTCACCCGTAAAGTGCTGCGCCAGCGCCTCGCCCGCGCTGGGATTGTGCCCGCCGTCGACCCATACGATCCGCTCGCCCGTCAGCGGCGAGGCGGGCAGGCGCTGGAGCCGCGCGGGCCAGTTCACGTTTCGCAGCCCCTGCGCCATCGCATCCCGCGACACGCTGACCCGGTCCTGATGCCGCAGCATCGCGATGGCGAGCGCGGCGTTTTCCGCCTGATGCGCGCCGGGCAGGGCGGGCAGGGGCAGCGCGAGTTCGCCTAGCGCATCGACGTAATGCAGGCCCGTTTCGGTGACGCTGGAATGCCATTCGCGCCCGCGCATCGTCAGCAGCGCCTCGCGCACGATCGCCGCATGCTCCACCTCCAGCGTCACGCCTTCGGGGTAGGACAGCGTGACCAGCGGCACGCCGGGCTTGCCGATCCCGGCCTTTTCGAACCCGATGCGTGCCAGCGGTTCGGCAGGCACGTTATCCTCCGGCGCGAGCAGGAAGCGTTCATGGTCCAGCCCCAGCGCGGCGATCCCGCACGCGGCCAGCACGTGCGAGCCCAGCACGTTGGTTGCATCGAAGCGCCCGCCAAGGCCGACCTCGATCACGCAGGCATCGGCGGGTTCGCGCGCGAAGGCGAGGAAGGTGGCGGCGATGGTAACTTCGAAGAAGCTCGGGTTCAGATCTTCGCCCGCATCCAGCACCTCGGCCAGCAGTGCGGCGAGCTGTGCGTCGCCGATCAGTGTGCCTGCGATCCGGATCCGCTCGTTATAGCGCACCAGATGCGGGCTGGTCGCGACATGGACCCGCTTGCCATCCGCCTCCAGCATCGCGCGCAGGATGGCGCAGGTCGATCCCTTGCCGTTGGTGCCTGCGACATGGAACACGGGCGGCAGGCGGTCCTGAGGATCGCCCAGCCGGGCCAGCAGAGCGCGGATCGTCTCCAGCCCCAACCGGCCATCTGGCACCGAGAGCGCGGCCAGCCGGTCGAGTTGGGCCTGCACGGCCGGATCGTCGGAGCGGGCGAAGTCCTTCATCTCACAGCCCCCTCCCTTCAGGGGAGGGGAGGATGTTCACTACGCCGCCTTCGATCCGCGCATATAGCGCAGCATCATCGCCAGCTCGGCCTTGAGGTTGTGGCGGTGCACCACGCGGTCCACCATGCCGTGTTCGTGCAGGTATTCGGCGCGCTGGAAGCCTTCGGGCAGCTGTTCGCGGATCGTCTCCTGGATCACGCGCTGGCCCGCAAAGCCGATCAGCGCGCCCGGTTCCGCGATCTGCACGTCGCCCAGCATGGCGTAGCTGGCGGTGACGCCGCCGGTGGTCGGATCGGTCAGCAGCACGATATAGGGCAGGCCCGCCGCGCGCAGCTTGCGCACCATCACGGTCGCCTTGGGCATCTGCATCAGGCTGAGAATGCCCTCCTGCATCCGCGCGCCGCCCGCCGCGGTCACGACGACATAGCCGCACTTGCGCCGCAGGGCTTCGGCGGCGCCGTCGCAGAAGGCCTGGCCCACCGCCATGCCCATCGAACCGCCCATGAAGTGGAAGTCCTGCACGCCCACGACCGCAGGCTGGCCGTCGATCGCCCCGCTCGCCACGGTGAAGGCATCGCGGTGCGGATTGTTGGCGCGCGCGGCCCTCAGCCGGTCGGTATAGCGCTTGGAATCGCGGAACTTGAGCGGGTCTTCCTTGACCTCGGGCTGGGGCAGCAGCGTGAAGCCCTCGTCCATCAGCATCGCGATACGGGTGTCTGCACCGATCCGCCCGTGGTGCTCGCAACGCGGGCAGACGTAGAGATTGTCGGCATAGTCGCTTGCGAAGATCATCTCCCCGCAGCCCTTGCACTTGATCCACAGCGTTTCGTCGGTGGAGCGCTTGGCCACGAAGGGCAGCGAATTGCGGACACGATTGAACCAGCTCATGCGGCTGCTCTTTCCGCAGAATGGACCGCCTTGGCAAGCCTTGCGGTGAGATCGCGCAGGTGCGTGGGTGCATCAACGCCATGTTCGGCGACTAGATCGACCAGCGCCGAGCCGACCACGACGCCATCGGCCACCTTTGCGATCGCCCCGGCCTGTTCGGGCGTGCGCACGCCGAAGCCGACCGCGACGGGCAGGTCGGTCGCCGCCTTCAGCCGCTTCACCGCCGCATCGATCGAGTCCTGCGCGGCGCTCTGCTTGCCTGTGATCCCGGCGACGGAGACGTAGTAGAGGAAGCCTTCGCTCCCCTCGATCACGGTCGGCAGGCGGAAGTCGTCGGTGGTCGGCGTGGCGAGACGGATCGGAGCGATGCCCCGTTCGCGCAATGCCGGGCCGAGCGCGGAGTCCTCCTCGGGCGGGATGTCGACGCAGATCACCCCGTCGACGCCCGCGCCTGCTGCCTCTTGCGCGAACCACTCCGGGCCGCGGCGGACCATCGGGTTGGCATAGCCCATCAGCACCAGCGGCACGTCCGGCTGCCGCTCGCGGAACTCGTTGGCGATCATCAGCACGTCCTGCGTGGTGGTGCCCGCCTTCAATGCGCGGATATTCGCGGCCTGGATCGCGGGACCGTCCGCCATCGGATCGGTGAAGGGCATCCCCAGCTCGATCACATCCGCGCCGCCTTCGACCAGCGCATCGAGATTGGCGGCGGTATCGCCATCGCCCGCGGTGACGAAGCACACCAGCGCAGGGTGCGGCTTGGCAAAAGCGGCGGCGATTCGGTTCGCGTTGTTCACCTGGGCTCCTTCGGGGCTGAACGCTGACACACCTGACACAGTGTCCAAGGGGAGAAAAACTTGTCCACCGCGCGCATGGCAAAGAACGGCGGGGACGGGAAGGGTGCTGAGCAGGTCATGCGGCGATTATGCCAGCGGGGAGGGGGTGTAGGACAGCGAGACCTAAGCCCCGTCACCTTCGTGGGCGGGGGCTCCTGCTGGCTTGGCGAGAGATTTCGATCCTGCAATCCGAACGGGGATGGCGAGGATGGGAAGCAGGAACACGGACCAGTTCAATGCGTGCAGGACCATCCTCGATCGCACACATTGGTAGGTTTCATCTACAAGAATGACGCTTGTAGGTTCACCTGCCCGGCACAAGACGCTGAAATCGTAGAAATGGTGAGCAGCCTCCTCGGCGAAGATTGCCAGCGTGAAAAACACAGAGAGCGCGAGCATGATGTTCGCTGGCCAGTGCTTCCAGAGCGCACCCTTTCCTAGCAAGCCCGATAGCCACCAGTGAAAGGCGAAAAGGACAGTGAGGCCGAAGCCATAGAAGATTGGGATTTCGGGCGAGAAAAGCCCCACCCAACCATACCCGAGGTGTAGCGGCGTGGTTATCCTTGCCAGAAAGGCATCGTAGATTGGCGAAATCACGGCGACCGCTGCGAGCATGGTGGCCCAAAGCAGAGCAATGGAAATCAGGGCTGATCTGCCGAGTCCGCTCATGCGTTTTCTCGCCTTTCCTCTGCCGGTGTTACGTCGACCATTGTCTTACCTCGCCCCGAGCGTGGAAAGCGCCAAGTTCCCATGTCGGTGCGTCATCCCAAATCCCCTCATCCCCGGTCTGTATCTTGTGCGCACACCATGCGCGCCGGCGTCCAGCCCTTGCGCCGCCGTGCGAGGCGGTCGTCGGTTTCTTCCCCGTCGAAGGAGGCGGGGTTGGCGGGGGCGAAGTCGCTCAGGCGGTCCATCGTGTTGATGTTGACGACGCCCAGCAGCCGGTCGTCTACCAGGCCCACCGCCGCGCAGGGCACGCCGCAATGCGCGCAGATGATAAAGTCGGTAATGCCCAGCCCGAAGCGGTAGCGGCGGATGTCATCGGGTGCGCGATGCGACAGGACAAGCTCGCCCTGAGGATCGCTGGTCCACGCCGCGCCATGCTTGGTGCAGAAGGAGCAACCGCACGCGCGCGCCGCCGGGAGTGTCTCTGATGAGGTGCGCAGCTCCACCGAAACGCGGCCGCAATGGCACGAGCCGTGGAGGGAGAGCGGGGCAGGGTTGTTCATCCTTTAGCCCCCTCACCTTCAGGGGAGGGGGTTGGGGGAGGGGCATGGCGCAACACCCCCACAATCTCGCCGAGCCGTTGCAAAACGCCGTCCATGTTCTCCATCACCTCCGCATTGCTAAAGCGGACAACCCGATACCCTTGCGCTTCCAGATAGCGAGTGCGCTCCGCATCATAGTCCAGTTGGCCCGCATGCGTATCGCCATCCAGCTCGATCACCAGTTTCGGCGCGTTCGCAGCGAAGTCCGCTATGTATCGCCCGATCACCTTCTGCCGCCGAAACTTGAGCCCGAGAAAGCGACCGCCGCGCAGTTCGAACCAGAGCCGCGTTTCCGGCTCGGTCATGCCCTTGCGCATGTCGCGGGCGCGGCGGGTCAGTTCGGCGTCGCGCAAGGCCCCTCTCCCAACCCTCTCCCCTGAAGGGGAGAGGGCTTTTGCAGCCTATGGCAATCGACGCGTATCACTTCAGCCCGAAGCCGATTATCTCCGTCCACGCATACACTCCCAAGCCGGCAAAGGCGCAGAGCATTCCGATAACCGTCAGCGCATTCAATTCGAACCCGCCCAGAGCGATGAATATCACCGCCATAAGGCCTGAAACGATTTCAAAGATGCGCCTCGGATAATTCAAATCTCCACCCTCAGCTTTTCCGCGGCCGTGAAGATATCCTTGTCCGCCCGCCCGCACAGGTTGGCAAGGATCATCGCGTTCTTGTCCATTTCCTTTGCGCGTTTCGGCTCGTCGAAACCTCTTAATCTGGATGGCCACGTCGTCTTCCTGGCTCCTCGCATTGACGAGTGGGAGTGCGACTATTCCGGTTTCTCAACTTTTACGAAGAAGCCGAGTATCGTGATCGTGGCAAGGAACACGCCCCCCGTCGCGGTTATCGCGCCGTTGTCGCGCCACAGGCCGCTTACCGCAAGGAACAGCAAGCCGACCAGCGCGAGAGCGATTGTGAGCCAGGCCAGCCTGCGGGGGCTCAAATCTCCACCCCCAGCTTCTCGGCCACGGTGAAGATGTCCTTGTCCCCGCGCCCGCACAAATTCGCGAGGATGATGGCGTCCTTGTCCATCTCCTTCGCGCGCTTCGCCACCGCCGCGATGGCATGCGAAGGCTCCAGCGCAGGGATGATCCCTTCGGTCCGGCACAGCAGCTGGAATGCTTCCAGCGCCTCGTCGTCGGTGACGGCGGTGTATTCGACGCGGCCGATGTCTTTGAGCCAGGCGTGCTCCGGCCCGATGCCGGGATAGTCGAGGCCTGCGGAGATCGAGTGGCCTTCGGTGATCTGGCCGTCCTCGTCCTGCAGCAGGAAGGTCTTGTTGCCATGGAGGATGCCGGGCGCGCCGCCGGTCAGGCTGGCGGCGTGCTGGTCGCCGTCCAATCCGAGGCCCGCCGCTTCGACGCCGAGCATCTTCACGTCCGGATCGTCGAGGAAGGGGTGGAACAGGCCGAGCGCGTTGGAGCCGCCGCCGATGCAGGCGACCAGCAGGTCGGGCAGGCGGCTGGTGCGCTGCTGGATCTGCGCGCGCGCCTCGGTGCCGATCACGCTCTGGAAGTCGCGGACCATCGCGGGGTAGGGATGCGGGCCCGCCGCCGTGCCGATGATGTAGAACGTGTTGTCGACATTCGCGACCCAGTCGCGCAGCGCCTCGTTCATCGCGTCTTTCAGCGTGCCGCGCCCGCTGGTGACGGGGACGATCTCCGCGCCGAGCAGCTTCATCCGGAACACGTTGGGCGATTGTCGCCGCACGTCTTCGGCGCCCATGTAGACCACGCAAGGCAGGCCGAAGCGCGCGCAGACCGTGGCGGTGGCGACGCCGTGCTGGCCTGCGCCAGTCTCTGCAATAATGCGCGTCTTGCCCATGCGGATCGCGAGCAGGATCTGCCCGATGCAGTTGTTGATCTTGTGCGCGCCGGTGTGATTGAGCTCGTCGCGCTTGAACCACACCTGCGCACCGCCGAGCGCTTCGGTCAGACGCTCCGCAAAATACAAGGGACTGGGACGGCCGACATAGTGCTCCAGCAGATCCTCGAACTGGTCGGTGAAGGCGGGGTCCTTCTTCGCCTCGTCATAGGCCTGCTCCAGCGCGAGGATGTTCGGCATCAGCGTTTCGGCGACGTAGCGCCCGCCGAAATCGCCGAAATGGCCGCGATCGTCCGGCTGCTGGCGGAAGCTGTTGGGGGTGTCGGCGGTGTCGCCCGGGCTGGTCTGGGGTGTGCGCATAGGCCTGAGCGATTGGCAGAGCCGCAAAATCATGTCCACCGGTTTGCGTGGGTAGTGCGAGCCGGTTGCCACGCCCGCGCTGCCCAAAAAACCCGGCCTCCGGGGAATCGGGCGCGGCGCGTCCCTCTATGATGGAAGCCTTATGGGTCTGGTTCGGGCCGGCGCTCCGGCGAGTGCGCGGTGGCCCCTTGATGGGATGTTTCGATGATTAAGCCTGTTGTGTTGTCCGCTCTCCTGATCGCTCTGCCGGCGGCTCCGGCCTTCGCCGAAGAGGCAGCCGGTGGCCCGCGCGCGGAAGTTCGCGGCGGCGTCGCGTGGGCGGACGGGGAAACCGATCCGGTCCTCGGCATTGCGGCGGGCTATGATTTCGACCTTGGCGACACGGTGTTCCTGGGCGGCGAAGTCTCGGGTGAGAAGATCCTCGCCGAAGATACCTATGTGGAACTCGCGCTGACCGGCCGCCTCGGCACCAAGGTGAGCGAGAAGGGCAGCATCTTCCTCGCGGGCGGATACACCTTCACCCACCATGGCGACGGGCCGCATGCCGGGATCGGCTACGAGTACCACCTCGGCCACAGCGGCACCTACATCGCCGCCGAATACCGCCACGTGTTCGTCGACCATCACGAAGCCAACGCCGTCACCATCGGCATCGGTACCTTTTTCTAACCGTCGTTTCCGTCGCCGGGCCGGGGCGCATTGCCGCTCCGGCCTTGGTACTCAGCGGTTCGCGTCCGCAGCGCGCACGGCGTCGCAGAAGGCGCGGATCAGGGCGGCGTCCTTCACGCCCGGCGCGCTTTCCACTCCGCTCGACACATCGACTAGCGGAGCGCGGGTGCGGTGGATCGCCGCAGCGACATTCTCCGGAGTCAGCCCGCCCGCGAGCCCCCAGGGCATGCCGATATCGACCTCGTCGAGAAGGGCCCAGTCGAAGCTCTCGCCATTGCCGCCGGGCAGCAATGCTGGTGGCGCATCGAACAGCAGGCGGTCTGCGCAGCCCTTGTAGGTGGTCGCCCGGTCCAGCGCGGAGGCATCGCCCAGGCCGACCGCTTTCCATGTCTCGACATCGAATTGTGCGCCCGTCACTGCAAGCGCTTCGTGCGCTTCGCGGCCGTGGAACTGGATGATATCGGGCCGGACATTCTCGACGATCGCGCCAAGCAGCGCTTCGTCCGGGTCGACCACCAGCACCACCGTGGAGACATGATCGGGCACCCGCGCGCGCAGCTCGGCTGCGGTTTCCAGGCTCACATGGCGCGGGCTCTTTGCGAAATGGACCAGGCCGACATGGCTCGCACCTGCATTCACTGCCGCATCGAGCGTTTCGGGCGTCGAGAGTCCGCAAATCTTGATCTGGGTGGGCATGTGTGTGCTCTTATAGCTTGGCCTTGCCGAGGCAAATGCTACTCGCCCGGCAATCGCATGGAGCGGACGAGTGGGGGACACGGCAATGCTGAAATGGATCGCAATGGTACTCGCCGGGGTGCTGCTGGCCGGGTGCAACCCGGTGCAGCAGGCGAAGGATGCGCGCGCGCAGGTGGATGTGTTCCACGAGCGGCTGAATGCGGGCGCGGATCAGGCGATCTGGACCAATGCGGGCGAGCAGCTGCGCAAGGCGACCTCGCGCGCGGATTTCGTCCGCCTGCTGGGCACGCTGCGCAAGAGCCTGGGGCCGGTCGAGGAAACCTCGCAGACCAACGTCAACATGAACACCAGCCCGCAGGGCAGCTTCACCACCTTGCAGATGGAGACCCATTTCGAGCGGGGGCGGGGCGTCGAGACCTTCGTGTTCAGCGGATCGGGCGATTCGCTGAGGCTGGTCGGCTACAATATCAACTCGCCCGACATGATGGCCGACGTGTTCGAGAACTACGCGGACGAGCCCTCTTCGGAAGCGACGGAGAGCGTCGAGGCTAGCGATTCGCCGACAATCAGGATCGCACCTGCCGAGCAGTAGCGCGCGCTTCAGGGTTCGATCGGGGCGAGCAACGGGCCGCCCAGCGATCCGTCGAACGCGATCCGGCGGACCGAGCGGCTGGCCAGATCATACTCGACCCCGAAGAACCTGAACCCGCCATCGCACAGACCGGTCGGCTGGGTGAGGTCGGCGTCGAACCCGGCGGGAAAGTAGTTGCCGTAAATCATCGCGCGGCCATCCTGATAATAGCCGACATACTGGCGATGATAGAGCGCAGGATCGGCGGGCCAGTCGAACGGCGTCGGTTCATCCGCCGCGTTGCCGAGAGATGCGGCGTATTCCCCGGCGCGTTCGCGCAGGAGCCGCATGGTGGCGGTTTCGGTCGCGGTGATCTGGCTGGGCGAGGGGACGAAGAACCGCTCCGCATTGTCAGGCCCGGGGCGCGAGCAGGGGCGGGTCAGCGCGGCGCCCATCGCCGGGGCGATCAGCGCGACTCTTTCGGATGCGCGCGGCGTGCCGACACATGCAGCGAGGGCAAGGGCGAATGCGGCGAGGGTAGCCCCGCGCTTCACAGCGTGCCTTCGATGGCCTTCGCTGCGGCGAGCGGATCGTCCGCCTTCGAAATCGGCCGCCCGATCACCAGCACGCTCGCGCCGTCATTGCGCGCGGCGCGCGGGGTGACGACGCGCTTCTGGTCGCCGACCGCGCTGCCCGCGGGGCGCAGGCCGGGGACGACGAAGAAGCCGTGCTTCCAGCGCTTGTGCACTTCGCCCACCTCGTGGCCCGAGCATACGATCCCGTCGAGCCCGGCATCCTGCGCCAGATCGGCGAGGCGCAGCACCTGATCGTGCGCGCTGCCCGAAACGCCCGTGCGCTCGAGATCGCGCTCGTCGAGGCTGGTGAGCATGGTGACCGCAACCACCTTGGTATTCTCGCCCGCCGCCGCCTTGGCATCTTCCATCATCGCGCGCCCGCCGCCCGCGTGGACCGTCACGATTGCGGGTTCGAGCACGTGAATCGCCTGCATCGCACCGGCGACCGTGTTGGGAATGTCGTGGAACTTGAGGTCGAGGAAGATCGGCAGCCCGACCTGTGCGATCTCGTGCACCCCGTGGTGGCCGTGCGCGCAGAAGAATTCGAGGCCCAGCTTGAACCCGCCGACATGGCCCTTCACCTTTTCGGCGAGGGCACGGGCCGCGTCGATCCGCGGCAGGTCGAGGGCGAGATAGACCGGGTTACTCACGAGCTGGCTGTCGTATCCTGTGTCGGTTTGCGATCATCCGCGGCGGGTGCATCGCCAGCCGCCGTGTCGTCGGCGGTCAGGCGGGTTTCCTCTTCCGCCGGGGTCTCGTCAACCGTCGGCGTGGTGTCCACCGCTGCCGGGGCGGGC
Organism: Citromicrobium bathyomarinum; assembly: GCA_001306305.2. Lineage (NCBI taxonomy): Bacteria > Pseudomonadati > Pseudomonadota > Alphaproteobacteria > Sphingomonadales > Sphingomonadaceae > Citromicrobium > Citromicrobium bathyomarinum. The sequence continues at coordinate 2,802,658 of CP155577.1, read as the reverse complement.
TCGGTAGCGGGCGCGGGTTGCGGTTCGCTGTGCGCCTCTTCCTGCCGCTCGGCCTCCTCGCGGTCGGATTCGCGTGCGGCGGCGGAGACGGAGCTCGCCTTGGCCGCGATCTCGAGGCTGCGGATCTTGCGGTTGAGGCTCCAGATCACGCCGCGCGAATAGAGCCACACCGGCAGGAAGCCGATCAGGAAAGAGATGATGACCAGCGCGGGTACCTTGGTTTCGACAACCAGATTGTCCCAGATCGTCACTTCGACCGGGTTCCAGTTGGACCAGGAAAAGATGATCACCGCCACCAGCAGGATCACCCACAAAATCATCCGCACGATTTGCACAGCACTTCCCCCCGTAGTTCCGGTCAAGGCCCGGCCAGAGCGCAGCCTAGGCCGCGCGTCCCCATGCGTCCAGCGGCTGGTCAGCCCCTTTCGAAAGGCTAGTCGCCGTCGAACACCCGCGCGAAAATCGTATCGACATGTTTCAGGTGGTAGTCGAGGTCGAACAGAGCGGTGAGGTCATTTTCGGACAGGGCCTTCGAGACATCCTCATCCTGCTTGAGCAGGTCGAGCAGTTGCAGCCGCCCGTCCGATTCCCACACCTTCATCGCGTTGCGTTGGACGATCGCATAGGCATCCTCGCGGCTGACGCCGTTCTGGGTCAGCGCCAGCAGCACGCGCTGCGAGTGGATCAGGCCGCCCATTCGGTTCATGTTGGCCTCCATCCGCTCGGGGTACACAAGCAGCTTGTCGACCACGCCGGTCAGCCGCGCGAGCGCGAAGTCGAGCGTGATGGTCGCATCGGGGCCGATGAAGCGCTCGACGGAGGAGTGGCTGATATCGCGCTCGTGCCACAGGGCGACGTTTTCCAGCGCGGGCAGGGCATAGGCGCGGATCATGCGTGCCTGGCCGGTCAGGTTCTCTGTCAGCACGGGGTTGCGCTTGTGCGGCATGGCCGACGAACCCTTCTGACCCTTGGAGAAGAACTCTTCCGCTTCGAGCACCTCGGTGCGCTGGAGATGGCGGATTTCGACCGCCAGCCGCTCTATGCTGCCCGCGATCACCGCCAGCGTGGCGAAATACATCGCGTGGCGATCGCGCGGGATCACCTGCGTGCTGACGGTTTCCGGGACCAGTCCCAATTTGTCCGCGACATAGGCTTCTACATCTGGCGAGATATTGGCGAAGGTGCCGACCGCGCCGCTGATAGCGCAGGTCGCGATTTCGGTGCGGGCATCCCACAACCGCGCGCGGCACCGCTCGAACTCGGCATAGGCCTGCGCCAGCTTGAGGCCGAAGGTGACGGGCTCTGCATGAATGCCGTGGCTGCGGCCGATGGTGGGGGTGAACTTGTGCTCTTCCGCCCGGCGGCGCAGCGCGGCGAGCAGGTGGTCCATATCCGCCAGCAGAATGTCGGTCGCACGGACCAGCTGGACCGAGAGCGTGGTGTCGAGCACGTCGGAGCTGGTCATGCCCTGGTGCATGAAGCGCGCTTCCTCGCCGACATGCTCGGCCACCCAGGTGAGGAAGGCGATCACGTCGTGCTTGGTCACCGCCTCGATCGCGTCGATCGCGTCGACGTCGATTTCCGGGTTGGTTTCCCACCAGTTCCACAGCGCGTCGGCGGCGCTCTGCGGGACCACGCCCAGCTCGGCCAGCTTGCTGGTCGCGTGCGCCTCGATCTCGAACCAGATGCGATATTTCGCCTCCGGCTCCCACAGGGCGGTCATTTCGGGGCGGGCATAGCGGGGGACCATCGGGCGGCTCCGGTTGGAATGGCGGGGATGGACGCGCGGCTAAGATGCATCGGGTCTGAAGGCAAGCATCTCGGGTGCCAATGCGCGCCGGGACAGGCCGAAGCTTCGCCTTGCACGCGCCCGTGTGCCCTGTAAGTCTGCCGGGCCAAGGCAAGTACAGGGATCATCGGGGGACCAATGCGTTATTTTCACGTCGCTTATGCGACCGGGCTGATTGCGGCTGCCATCGCCATGCCGGCCCATGCGGGCGAGACGATTCTCTATGGCGATGAAGGCGCGTGGATCGATGTGGCCGATCTGCCATCTGCCGAAGATGGCCGGGGCATGCCGCTGCGCCTGATGGAATCGCAGACCCGGATGGAGGACGGCGTCGTCTCCAGCTACGGCGACATCGCCTTCGCGCTCGACAGCACCGAAGCGCTCGACGCGATGGGCACGATCTCGCTCGAATGGCTGCCCGACAAGGGCGATCTGACGGTCCACCGGGTCGAACTGGTACGCGGCGACAAGGTGATCGACGTGCTTGCCGATGGCGCCCGGTTCGAGGTCCTGCGGCGCGAGGAAGGGCTGGAAAAGCGCATCCTCAACGGCGCGCTGACCGCCACCATGTCCATTCCCGGCGCGCAGATCGGCGATGTGCTGCGCTACAGCTTCACCACCACCACCGACGAGCAGGTGCTCGACGACGAGATGGAATATGTGAACGTGGTGATGGCCAAGCCCGTGCCGCTCGCGGAAGGACGCATGATCCTGTCGTGGCCGGTCGACGAGGGTGTGCGCTGGGCGACCACCCGGGTCGACGCGCCGGTCGATGAGACGACGCGCGACGGGTACAGGTACGTGACCATCGCGGTGCCGGTGGCCGAACCGGCCGAGATTCCGGCAGACGCGCCGCCGCGCTTCCGCCTCCCGCCGCAGATTCGCGCGACCACGTTCGATAGCTATGCGCAGATTTCCGCCGACATCGCGCCGTTCTTCGCCACCGAAGGGATGATCGAACCGGGCAGTGCGCTGGCGGACCGGATCGCCGAGATCGGCGCGCAGACCACCGACCAGAAGGAGCGCGCGGCGCTCGCCACCCAGTTCGTGCAGGACGAGGTCAGCTATCTGCTCAACGGCCTCAATGGCGGGAACTACATTCCCCAGAGCCCGGCGGAGACCTGGGAACTGCGCAGCGGCGACTGCAAGGCGAAGTCGCTGCTGCTGCTCGCCATGCTGCGCGAGCTGGGGATCAGCGCGGAGGCGGTGCTGGTGCAGAGCCAGACGGGCGATGCGCTGCCCGAGCAATTGCCCACGCTGACCAATTTCGACCACATGATCGTGCGCGCCGATATCGACGGCGTGCCCTACTGGCTCGACGGCACCAATGGCGGGCTGCGGGCGACCAATATGATCGAGGTGCCCCGCTTCCGCTATGCGCTGCCGCTGCGCGAGGGCGGGACGGACCTGCAGGAAATGGCGATGCGCCCGCAGGCCGTGCCCGACCAGACAGTCTCCATCAAAATCGACCAGTCGGCAGGGGTCGGTCTGCCCGCGATCTACGACGTGCGGATCGCGATTACCGGCGCGACCGCCCGCCAGTTCCAGGCGCTCTCCCTGATCGACGATCCCGCGCAGAAGAAGGATGCGCTCTACGGCACCGTCTCGACGATCCTTGGCGATCACCAACCGGTCGACATGCAGCTCGCCTTCGATTCCGACAGCGGCATCGCGACCGTCACCGCGCATGGCCTCGTCACCTCGCCGTGGGATACCAACGCCACCCGCGCCGAGCTCGACGTGCCATATCAGGTGGCCGACAGCTTCGGCTTCGATGTTGATCGCGCCCGCCCCGATATCGCGGACCTGCCGGTCAGCGTGCCTGGGCCGATCTACTTCCGCCGCGAGATCGAGTGGCTGCTGCCCGAGGGAGAGACGCAGTTCCGCCTGCTCGGCAATCCGCAGATCGACGAGGTGATCGGCGGCACGCGGCTTTCCTCGCAGACAGAGCTGACCGCGCCGGTGCTGCAGATCACCGAGGAGGTGCAGAGCCTCGCGTGGGAATTCCCGGCCAGCGATCTGCCCGATGTGCGCCGCGCCAGCCTGCGCTTGAAGCGCAGCCTGCCGCGGCTGCGGGCGACCTCGCCCGTGCGCCGGGCGTGGGAATATCGCGGGGAAGCGAGCGCCAGGCTCGAACCGATCGAGCGGATCTACACACAACTGGTCGCCGACGCGGACAGCGACGATACCAGCGCTCTGCTCAACCGCTTCAACTTCCGCTTCCAGACCGGCGATTTCGAAGGGGCGCTGGCCGATATCGACGCGGCCATCGCGCGCGATGCCTCGGCCGACAATTATCTGAGCCGGGGCGAGGTTCACTACAATCTGGGCGATTTCGACGCCGCGCTGGCAGATCACGTCGCGGTGGCGGATATCGACCCCGACTATACGATCAACAGCCGCCGGATCGAACTGCTCGCGCTGCTGGGCCGGGCGGACGAGGCGGTCGCGCTGGTCGACGAGTTCGCCTACCTGTTCGAAGACCCCAAGAGCGAGGCGCAGCTGCGCTCCTACGCGCTCGGCTTTGCCGGGCAGGCACAGGAAGGGCTGGACCTGCTGCGCGACGAGCTGTCGATCGAGCCCGAGGATGCGGGCCTGCTCAATTCGGCCTGCTGGCACGCAGGAATCTTCGATCTTGTCACCGAAGAGACGCTGGAGACCTGCACCCGCGCTGTGGAAGAGGCGCAGAACAGCTCGGGCGCGATCGATAGCCGCGCGCTGGCGCTGTATCGCATGGGCCGCGCCGAAGAGGCGCTGCGCGACCTCGACGTGGCGCTTGCGCGTTCGCCGGGTCAGCACAGTTCGCGCTATCTGCGCGGGGTGGTGAAACGCTCGCTGGGTCGCGAGGTGGATGCGCGCGAGGATATCGAATCGGCACTGCATGCCGCGCCGGGGATCGCCTCGCTCTACAGCCTGTGGGGCCTGCCGCCGAAGTAGGCGCTGCTAGGCGGGAGGGGCTAGATCAGCCCCTTCGCCTTCAGGCTGACATAGCGGCCCTGGCCGATGATCACGTGGTCGTGCACCGCGATGCCGAGCAGCCGCCCGGCCTCCGCGATTCTCAGCGTCACCGCGATGTCCGCGCGGCTGGGCTCCGGATTGCCGCTGGGGTGGTTGTGGACCAGGATCAGCGCCGCCGCGCCCAGATCCAGCCCCCGGCGGATCACCTCGCGCGGGTGGATCGAAGCCTCGTCGATCGACCCGTCGCCCACGTGATGGTCCTGCACCAGCCGGTTCTTGGTATCGAGATAGAGCACCCGCACGCGCTCCACCGTCAGATGCGCCATATCGGTGGAAAGATAGTCGATCAGCGCGTGCCAGTTGGCGATCACGGGCCTGTCCACCACCTCGCTGCGCGCCATTCGCCGCGCCGCCAGCGCGACCGCTTTCAGCGCGGCAGCGCCCGCTTCGCCCATGCCCGGCGTCTTGGCGAGCGCGGCGGGTTCCGCCTCCAGTACCCGCGCCAGACTGCCGAAACGCGCCAGCAGCGCCTTGGCCAGCGGCTTGGTATCGCCGCGGCGGTTGGCGGCGAACAGCAGGTATTCGAGCACTTCGTAATCGGCCAGCGCCTCCGCCCCGCCGCTCAGAAGCCGCTTGCGCAAACGCTCGCGGTGGCCGGCCGCAGAGGGAACCTGCGCTGCCCCCGCGAATTCGTGATCCACTTGCGCCATGCCCGCCCTATCCCGATAAGACCCCCAAGACGCGCAAGAGATGCCCGCTGGCGGCATGACGTGCAAGCGAGTGACCCGAATGGCGGACAGCGCAGAGGCAGATTTGGCCGCCGGTGAAGGCGAGGAGGGTGCACGCCCATCCTCCCGCTGGGCTCGCCTGCGCCCCGGTCGCCGGGTCGGCTATGCGCTGGTCGCACTGGCCGCGCTGGCGGTGATCGCGCTGACGATCGCGTGGTTTTCGCGCGAGCGGATCGCGGATGATGTGATCCAGGGCCAGCTCGACCAGTATGATCTGCCCGCAACCTACGACATCGAATCGATCGGCCCCAACCGGCAGGTGTTGCGCAATATCGTGGTCGGCGACCCGGCGGACCCGGACCTGACCGTCGCGCGCGCGATCGTGGACCTGCGGGTGCGCCCGTGGAGCACGCGCTTCGGGCGCGTCACGCTCGAAAAACCGCGCCTGAAGGGAACGCTGAGCGAGGGCGGGATCAGCTTCGGCACGCTCGACCGGGTGCTTTTCCGCGATACCGGCGGGGAGGGCGGGCTGCCCGAACTCGACCTCAAGATTATCGACGGGCGCGCGCGCATCGGCGGGGCCTATGGCGACATCGCGCTGGGGCTGGTGGGCGAGGGGCGGCTCGATGGCGGATTCGCCGGACGTTACGACCTGCGGGCCGACGCGCTGGATTATGCCGGGTGCGGGCTGAGCAATGCGCGCAGCAAGGGCCGCATCGGCGTCGATGGCGGCAAGCCGACCCTGCGCGGGCCGCTTCGCGTGGCCGAGATCGCGTGCGAAGACCCGCAGGTGCAAGTGGTCGACCTCAGCAGCCCGGTCACGCTGGCGGTGGATGACACGCTCGATGGTCTGGAAGTGCAGGTCGATGGCAAGGTCGCGCGCCTCTCTGCCCCCAGCCTTGCGGCGGGCAATAGCACGATCGAAGGCGCGCTTGCCCTGCGTGGCGGGCAGACGAGCCTGCACTACGACCTGCGGCTGGGCAATGCGCGCACCACCGGGCTCGCCGCGAGGTGGATCGGCGCGAAGGGCGTCGCGCGGCGCGGGCGCGATACCGGATGGCGGGTGCAGACCAGCCTTGCTGGCGAGGGACTGTCGCCCAGCGCCGACTGGCTGGCGCGGCTGCGCGACTGGCAGGTGGCGAGCAAGGACACGCTGGCCGCGCCGCTGATCGCCCGCCTGCGCGAGGCATTGTCGCGCGAGGCACGGGGAAGCTCGCTGGCGGCCGAAGTCACGCTGACGACGAATGCGGACGGCTTCTCGCTCGGCGTGCCCACCGCCACGCTCGACGGAGCGAGCGGCGCGCGCATCCTCTCGCTCTCGCGCTTCGCCGTGCTGCCCACGCAAGGCGCGCTGCCGCGCGTTTCGGGTAATTTCACCACCGCCGGGCCGGGCATCCCGGTGATGCAGGGCCGGATGGAGCGCAGCGCCTCGGGGCGGCTGGTGTTCCAGCTGGCGATGGAGGAATACCGCGCGGGCGAGGCGCGGCTGGCGATCCCGCAGCTGGCGGTCGCGCAGGCTCCCGGCGGCACGATCGGGCTGGCGGGCGCAATTCAGGCGAGCGGGCCGCTGCCGGGCGGCTTCGCGCGCGGACTCAGCCTGCCGATCAAGGGCTCCTACGATGGCAACCGGCTGGCGCTGTGGCCCGACTGCACGCGGGTGAGCTTCGGCCAGCTGGTCTACGCCAACCTCGCGCTCGACCAGCGCACGGTGACCCTGTGCCCCGCGAAGGGCCGGCCGATCCTGACCGCAGCGGGCGGCGCGGTGCAGTTGGCGGCGGGCGCGCCCAGCCTCGACCTGTCGGGCACGCTGGCAGACACGCCGATCGCGCTGAAGAGCGGCCCGGTGGGCTTCGCATGGCCCGGCCAGCTTTCCGCCAGCGCGCTCGACGTGACGCTGGGAAGCGGCGATGCCGCGCGGTTCCGGATCGACAATCTCAAGGCCCGGCTGGGGCGCGATATCGGCGGCACCTTCAGCGGCGCGGATATCGGGCTCGCCGCGGTTCCGCTCGACCTCACCGATACGGCGGGCGAGTGGTCCTACCGCGATGGCGTGCTGGCGCTGACCGAAGGCTCCTTCCTGTTGCAGGACCGGGCCGATCCGGCGCGGTTCGAACCGCTCGCCGCGCGCGGTGCCAACCTGCGCCTGCGCGACAACCGGATCGTCGCCGAGGCGGGCCTGCGCGAACCCGAATCGGACCAGCTGGTGACCAACGTCACGGTTGAACACGATCTCTCCTCGGGCTCCGGCTTCGCCTATCTCGACGTGCCCGGCATCCGCTTCGGCAAGGATCTGCAGCCCGACGACCTGACCCGGCTCGCCTTCGGGGTGATCGCGCAGACCGAAGGGGCGGTGACCGGTTCGGGCAAGATCGAGTGGGGCGCGGATGGCGTGACCAGCACCGGGCAGTTTTCTTCCGACGGGCTCGACTTCGCGGCCGCTTTCGGTCCGGTCAAAGGCGCATCGGGCACGATCCGCTTTGACGACCTGCTGGGCCTGACCACCGCGCCCGACCAGCGAATCAGTGTCGGCTCGGTTAATCCGGGGATCGCGGTGGAGGGCGGCACGGTGCAGTTCGGGGTGCGCGAGGGCCAGCTGATCGCGGTCGCCGGGGCCAGCGCGCCGTTCCTCGGCGGCACGATCACCCTGCGCAATCTGGATATCAATATCGGGGCGCAGGAAGAGCGCGCCTATGTGTTCGACATCACCGGGCTCGACGCGGCGCGGCTGGTCGAGCGGCTGGAGCTGGGCAATGTCAACGCGACCGGCATCTTCGACGGGTCGATCACCGTGCTGTTCGATGCGCAGGGCAATGGGCGGATCGTCGATGGCACGCTGGTGTCGCGCCCGCCGGGCGGCAATGTCGCCTATGTCGGCGAACTGACTTACGAAGACCTGACCCCGATCGCCAATTTCGCCTTCCAGGCATTGCGCTCGCTCGATTACGAGCGGCTGGAGGTCGAGATCGAAGGCCCGCTGACCGGCGAGATCATCACCCGCCTGAACTTCAGCGGGGTCGCGCAGGGGGCGGAAGCCGACAGCAACTTCCTGACCCGCCAGCTCGCCTCGCTGCCGATCGAGTTCCGGATCAACATTTCCGCGCCGTTCTTCGCGCTGATCCAGAACGTGCGGTCGTTCTTCGACCCCGCATTCATCCGCGATCCGCGCTCGCTCGGCCTGCTGAGCGACGACGGCGTGCGGCTGCGCCCCGTGATAACGGGCGAAGAGGTGCGCGCGGCGGACGAGGCGGCAGAGGAAGAGGCGGCACAGAAAGAGGCAGCGCGGGCAGCCGCGCAAGCCGGCAAGAAGCCCGAACGAACCATTCAGCACTCGGAAAGCGAGAAAAGGCCATGATATATGCGAAGATGAAGGGCCTCGGCCTGGTCTGCGGGCTTTGCCTGCTGGGCGGATGCGTGAATGTGAACGCACCTTCCGACAAGATCGTGATCGAGCTCAACATCAACATCCAGCAGGAGGTGATCTATCGCCTGGCTGCGGATGTTGAGGACAATATCGACGCCAATCCCGACATTTTCTAGGTCGGGGCAACTCCGCAGGTTGCGGCAACAGGGATGGACGAGATGATGAAACGCACGAAGCTGATGCTGACCATTGCCGGCGGAGCGATCGGCCTGGCGCTGGCCAATCCGGCTGCGGCCATGTTCCAGCGCGATCCGGCCTATGAACAGGCGCGCGCCAATGGTCAGGTGGGCGAGCGGATGGACGGTTTCCTCGGCGTGGTCGGCAACCAGCCGCAGGCGATCGTGGATCTGGTGTCGGACATCAATATCCGCCGCCGCGCCAATTATACCGAGCGTGCGCGCTCGCAGAACGCCACGATCGACGCCTATGCGCTGACCCAGGGCTGCCTGCTGATCGCGCGGACCCAGCCGGGCGAGAAATACCAGGCGCCCGACGGTTCGTGGAAGACGCGCACCAGCGCACCGCCCGAACGCGACAGCCGCTGCCCGCCGATGTGATCGGCATGGTCCCCGCAGCAGGGGTCTGACACCGCTCCTGCGGCGGGGAGCGTTTTGCCGCGCCGCGTCGGCTCCGGTTGACTTGCCAAAAACCCTTTTCTAAGGCGACCGCGCCCTCGGCGGGCAGGTGTTGCCCGTGCCGCATGATTCTCACTTTTATAGAGAGCCTTGGCATGAGCGACGATAAGTCCGCGCGAGAGCCCATACCTGAGGATGCGCGGATCGACGCGCTCGAGCAGCGGCTTAAGGCCGCACGCGAGCGAGAGGAGAAGCGCAGGCCCACGGAAAGTGCGCGAAAAGCCGATGCGGATTACCGTGCCGGCAATCGTGTGCTGGCGGATCTTCTGGGTGGGCTGCTTGGCGGTTCGGTGATCGGTTACGGCGTGGATGCGCTGGCCGGAACCTGGCCGTGGGGTCTGTTGGCCGGCCTGTTCCTCGGAATAGGCGTGGCTTTCAGGAATATGTTTCGAAATGCGGGCACCGGTGGCGGTGCCGGCAGCAAACCTTCTGACGAAGGCTGATTTTTCCAAGCCGCCGCGATTGAGCGGTAAGAGACGCGAACAGGATTTCAGGTGGCCGGCGAAGAAGGCAAAATCGACCCGATGTACCAGTTCACCATCAAGCCGCTCTTCGGATCGGCTCAGTGGGAAGTGGCTGGCGTCAACATCGCATTCACCAACAGCGCGCTGTGGATGATGATCGCGACCATCGTGCTCATCCTGTTCGTGCGCGCGGGCACCAAGCAGGACCTGATTCCGGGCCGCTGGCAGATGGCGGTGGAAAGCCTGACCGGCTTCATCGAGAATATGGTGGAAGCCAATATCGGCAAGGAAGGGCGCAAATACGTGCCCTACGTGTTCACCCTGTTCACCTTCATCCTGTTTGCAAACCTGCTGGGCCTGATGCCGCTGGGGATCGTCGGGATCCACCCGTTCACCTTCACCAGCCACTTCACGGTCACCGGCATACTCGCCATTCTCAGCTTCTCGATCGTGCTTGCGGTCGGGTTCTGGAAGCACGGCCTCAAGTTCTTCGGCCTGTTCGTGCCGCACGGCACGCCGCTGCTGATGACTCCGCTGATCGCGCCGATCGAGTTCATCTCGTTCATGGTTCGCCCATTCAGCCTCGCGCTGCGTCTGTTCGTCGCGATGATGGCCGGGCACCTTCTGCTTGAAGTTCTCGCCAGCTTCGTCGTCTCCGGCGGGCTTGGCGGCGTCGGCACGGGCCTGATCGTCAGCCTGCCCAGCATGCTGCTGATGATCGCGATCTGCGCCCTGGAAATCCTGGTCGCAGGCATCCAGGCCTATGTTTTCGCGCTGTTGACCTCGCTGTATATCAACGACGCCGAACACCTTCACTGATCCCCTTTCAACACACGCATATTTTACCAAGGAGTATTCGAAATGGACGCAGAAGCCGCAAAGCTGCTCGGAGCCGGTCTTGCCGCAATCGGTTGCGGTCTCGCCGCGCTGGGTGTGGGTAACGTCTTCGCCTCGTTCCTCGATGGCGCGCTGCGCAATCCGGGTGCCGCCGACGGCCAGCAGGGCCGCCTGTTCATCGGTTTCGCCGGTGCGGAACTTCTCGGCCTGCTCGCGTTCGTCATCGCGATCATCCTCACCTTCGTGGCCTGAGGAAACCGATCGATATCTGAAAGGGCCGGGCGCGTCCCGGCCCTTGTATCGAACGTCTTCCACCTCGCACGCCGGATAGAGCAACATGCCCCAGATCGACCAATTGGCCGAAACCTTCTCCAGCCAGGCCTTCTGGCTGCTGGTGTTTTTTGGCATCTCCTTCTTCGTCGTCGGACGCGGAATGGTGCCCAAGGTCTCGGGCACGATGGAGCGGCGTAGCAAGCAGATCGCCGACGATATCGCAGCGGCGCAGGCCGCTCGCGATCAGGCGGACCAGGAAGAAGAAGCCTGGCGCGTGCGCGAGAACGAAAATCGCGCGCGGGCACAGGCCCTGATTGCCGAGGCCAAGGCCGAAGCTGCCGCCAAGTCCGAGAAGAAGATCGCCGCCGCGCAAAAGCGGCTCGACAAGAAGCTCGAAGAGGCGGACCAGGAACTGGCCGCTGCCCGGGCCCAGGCTATGGGCGAGATCGAAGCGGTCGCGACCGATGCGGCGCAGGACATCGTGGCCCGGATCGCCGGCATCACGGTGACCAAGCCCGCAGCCGGCAAGGCCGTGAAGGAAGCGATGGCACATGGCTGAATCTACCGAAATCTTCACCACGCAAGAGCCCGTCGAATATACCGAGGCGGCGCATGGCGGTGACGCTGCGCATGCCGAACCCACCCTGCTGGGCCTCCAGCCCTTCCAGTGGGTGTCGGTCGCGATGCTGCTGCTGATCCTGGTGGCGATCCTGCGCCTCAAGGCGCACAAGAGCATCACCGCCGGGCTCGACAGCCGGATCGCCGCGATCCGCGAAGAGCTGGACGAGGCCAAGCGCCTGCGCGCCGAAGCCGAGACGCTGCGTGACGAATATGCCGCCAAGATCGCCAATGCGGAGAGCGATGCCGAGGCGATGCTCGACAATGCACGGGCCGAAGCGGAGTCGATTCTGGAACGTGCCGAGGAAGACAGCAAGGAGCTGGTCGAACGGCGCAAGCGCATGGCGCAGGACAAGATCTCCGCTGCCGAGCGTGAGGCCGTTGCCGAAGTGCGTGCCAAGGCCGCTGCCGCTGCTGCCGCAGCCAGCCGCAGCCTGATCGGCGAGAAGCTGGACGCGGACGCGGACCGCAAGCTCGCCGACGACATGATCGCCGGGATCTGATTTCCCGGCCATGACGGCGCTATCGCCCGACAGAATCGTCGTTCGTCGCGACGATCTGACGGGCGAAGCGACCCGTTCCCTCATCGAACTTCACCTGCGGGGGATGCACGCGCAATCCCCGCCCGAAGCCGTGTTCGCGCTCGACCTGAGCGGCCTGACGCGGCCCGATGTGGAAGTCTGGTCGGCCTGGCTCGGTGACGCAATCGCCGGTGTCGGCGCGCTGCGGCTGCTCCCCGATGAAACGGGCGAGATCAAGTCGATGCGGACCCATCCCGATTTTCTGAAGCGCGGGGTCGCGGACGCCATCCTCGCTTCGATCGTCTCCCGAGCGCAGGCACTTGGGCTGCAGCGCCTCTCGCTGGAAACCGGCAGCGGTGCGGCTTTCGAGCCTGCGATCCGCTTCTACCGCGCTCGCGGCTTCGTGCCGGGAGCGGCTTTTGGCGACTATGTGAAGAGCGACTTCAACCAGTTCTTCCACCGCGACCTGACGCGGGCCGCCTAGAACGCGTCTTTGGCTGCGCGCAGTGCGGCAAAGGTATCCGCCGGGCTTTCGCCGCCCCAGCGTGCCTGCATCTCGGGGGCATCGGCACGCAGGAAGGGATTGGTCTCAAGCTCGCGCGAGAGGACCGTGGGCACGGTCGGCTCGTCCTGCGCGCGCTTCGCATCGATCTCCTGCACATAGGCCTGCAGCGCTGCGTTCTCCGGATCGGCGTGGAGCGCGAACTTCGCGTTCGCGGCGGTGTATTCGTGCGCGCAGTAGAGCGTGGTTTCGGGCGGCAGCGCCTTGATCCGCGCGAGGCTGCCCCAGAACTGCTGCGGCTCGCCCTCGAACATCCGCCCGCAGCCCAGCGCGAACACGCTGTCACCCACGAAGGCAATGCCGTCTGAGGGCAAGTGGAAGGCAATATGGCCGTTGGTGTGGCCCGATACGTCGATCACCTGCGCCGTGTGCTCGCCCAGCGTCACCGCATCGCCATGCGCCACCACCCGGTCGATAGGGGAGAGCTTCTCGACTTCCTGCGGCGCGATCACCTGCGCGCCTGTCGCCTCGACGATGGCCTTGTTTCCGCCTGCGTGGTCGGGGTGCCAGTGGGTGTTCCAGATGTGGCTGATCCGCCAGCCCTTGGCCTCTGCCTGCCTGAGGTATTCCGCGCCATCCGGCGTGTCGATCGCCGCAGTCTGCCCGCTGTCGGGATCGTGCAGCAGGAAGCCATAATTGTCGTTGAGGCAGGGGAACTGGTGGATCTGGAGCAGGGGGACTTCTCCGCTGGTTAGTAGACCGACACATCGAGCCGCGCGGGCTCGCCGTCACGGGTATAGACGTCGACTGCGACCAGCACGTTCCCGTCCACGATCTTGCGCGCCGACGCATCGGTCAGGTTGCCGTTGGCGACCATGTCCTCGATCCGGTCGCGATTGGCGGCGGAAGCGAACACGGGGTCGCTCTGATCGGCGTCCTGCCGCACATCGCGCTCGTGGTAGTTGGCCCGGTCCTGCTGCAGCACCTGCCACGCCTGATCCAGCCGCGCGCCCGAGGCGCTGGTGTGGTCCGGCCCGTAAAGGAACGCCTTGTACTGCCCTGCCAGCTTGAGCGGGGCGCGGGTGGGCTGGGCAGCGGCTTCGCTGGCATCCGGCTGCGGGGCGGCGGCTTCGTTGGTGCAGGCCGCGCTGGCGAGCAGCAGGGCGGCGAGGGGGAGAATTGTCTGAGATCGCATGCGCGCGACGCTATGGGACGCACATTGTCGAAACAAGACCCGGGCCGCTCAATCCGCCGGATGATTTGCGATCGCCAAGACTGGCGGTCTGCTGAGCAACGCCCCCATCAGGAAGAGGTAGAACCCATCGTGAGAGGAGAAATCGTCAGCGGCTATCCGAGCGACAAACGTCGCGAGCAGCCCGACCAGGCACAGGACGCCGATCGTCCGTTCCAGCCGCGGCCTCTGCGGCCTTAGCAGGGTAAGATCGCTGCTCTGCATCATCGGATAGATGAGCACCGCCAGCACCGCGATGAGAACCAGGATTGTCGGACCAGCCATGGCCCAGGACGGTGCCCACCGATCAATCACGGCGAGCAGAAGACTCAGCATGGCGAACTCCACACGCCAGCGCAGCGGAGCGCTGAGGATCGGTCTGCGAGCGTAGAGCGTCGTCCTTGTCATCACCCCAGCTTAAAGCCGCCGCACACATACGAAAAGGCCCGCCGCTCCGGTTGGGGAGGGCGGGCCGTTTCAAAGGTCACGCGTTAAGCGTGGCGGAGCTTAGTCCTGCTTCTTGAGCGCTTCGCCCAGGATGTCGCCAAGCGAGGCGCCGCTGTCGGCCGAACCGTACTGCTGCACCGCCTGCTTCTCTTCGGCGATCTGGTACGCCTTGATCGAGAAGGTCGGCTTCTTGCTGCGGTCGAACCCGGTGACCATCGCGTCGATCTTCTGACCCGCCTGGAAGCGATCCGGACGCTGTTCGTCGCGGTCGCGGCCAAGGTCCGAACGCTTGATGAAGCCGGTCGCGCCGTCTTCGCCAACCTGCACTTCGAGGCCGCCATCGCGGACTTCGAGGACGGTGACGGTGACGGTTTCGCCGCGACGCAGCGAACCACCGGCAGCGGCTTCGGTCGGCGCACCCTTTTCGAGCTGCTTCATGCCCAGGCTGATGCGTTCCTTGTCGATGTCGACGTCGAGAACGATCGCCTTGACCTCTTCACCCTTGCGGTGAAGCGCCAGCGCGTCTTCGCCCGAGATGCCCCACGCGATGTCGGACATGTGGACCATGCCGTCGACGTCGCCCGGCAGGCCGATGAACAGGCCGAATTCGGTGGCGTTCTTGACTTCGCCTTCGACTTCGCTGCCGATCGGGTGCGCTTCGGCGAACTCTTCCCACGGGTTGCGCTGGGCCTGCTTGAGGCCGAGCGAGATGCGGCGCTTTTCGGAATCGACTTCCAGCACCATGACTTCGACTTCCTGCGAGGTCGAAACGATCTTGCCCGGGTGGACGTTCTTCTTGGTCCAGCTCATTTCCGAAACGTGGACTAGGCCTTCGATGCCCGGCTCGACTTCGACGAAGGCGCCGTATTCGGTGATGTTGGTCACCTGGCCCGTCAGCTTCATGCCGACCGGGTACTTGGCGGCGACGCCATCCCACGGATCGCTTTCGAGCTGCTTCATGCCGAGGCTGATGCGCTGCGTTTCGGCATTGATGCGGATGATCTGCACGGTCACGGTTTGGCCGATCTCGATCACTTCGCTGGGGTGGTTGACCCGCTTGTAGCTCATGTCGGTGACGTGGAGCAGGCCGTCGATGCCGCCCAGGTCGACGAAGGCACCGTAATCGGTGATGTTCTTGACCACACCGTCGACCACCTGGCCTTCGGCCAGATCGCTGATCAGTTCGCTGCGCTGTTCGGCGCGGGTTTCTTCAAGCACCGCACGACGCGAGACGACGATGTTGCCGCGGCGGCGATCCATCTTGAGGATCTGGAAGGGCTGGGGCTGGTCCATCAGCGGGGTGACGTCGCGCACGGGGCGGATGTCGACCTGGCTGCCGGGGAGGAAGGCCACGGCGCCGTCGAGGTCGACGGTGAAGCCGCCCTTGACGCGGCCGAAGATGCGGCCTTCGACGCGCTTGCCTTCGCCGAATTCGTTTTCGAGGCGATCCCACGCGGCTTCGCGGCGGGCGCGGTCGCGGCTGAGCATCGCTTCGCCATCGGCATTTTCGACGCGGTCGACATAGACTTCGACTTCGCTGCCGACTTCGAGGCCGTGCTCGTCTTCGTTGCGCATGAATTCGCGCAGGTCGACGCGGCCTTCGCTCTTCAGGCCGACATCGATCATCGCCATGCCGTTTTCGATGGCGGTGACGGTGCCCTTGACGACGCGGCCTTCGAAGCCGCCATCATCGGCATCGCCGAGCTGTTCGTTGAGTAGCGCTTCGAAATCGTCGCGCGTCGGGTTGGCTGCAGTTGCCATAGGTATGAGGTTCCTAGTTCACTTTTGCTACCGGCCACCGGTTGTCCGGGGTCTTTACCCGTCTGCCTGCACACCATTGCGCGGGCCGTACGGGGCAAGAGGGCCGTGTTCCGCGCGAGGCCGTATGCCACCGCGCGGGTCCGTCGAATCCATGAGAATGCGAGAACGGCGGGCAGGTACGCGCGAACTGCGGAAAATGCAAGCAAATTGGAGGCTTTGCGTGCCCGGCGGCGATGCGCCTCATTGCGGGCCTGCTTCAAACCGTCCGCAGAGATTTGTTGTTTTTACAATCCGTTATAACCTTCCTCTTATTGGTTCGATGGTAATTGAGAGGGATTGCCGATGGCTGGCTGTTCGCAGTGCAAATCGCCGCAGCACGAATTTGCGATCGCGATGGCGTTCCAGCCGATCGTCGATTGCGAGACCGGCACGGTCTTTGCCTACGAGGCGCTGGTGCGCGGCGAGAACGGGGAGAGTGCCGGGTCGGTCCTCTCGCAGGTGGACGAAGAAACGCGCTACGCCTTCGATCAGCAATGTCGCGTGACTGCGATCGAGGACGCGGTGAAAGCGGGCATTCTCGAGACCGATGCCAGGCTGTCGATCAACTTCCTGCCCAATGCGGTCTATTCGCCGCTCGCCTGTATTCAGCTGACCCTGGCGACCGCGCGGGCATGCGACCTGCCGACCGATCGCCTGCTGTTCGAACTGACCGAGAACGAGCGGATGGACGATACCGAGCACGTGCGAAACATCGTCGAGAGTTACAAAAGCATGGGCTTCAGCACTGCGATCGACGATTTCGGCGCGGGGCACGCGGGGCTGGGGCTGCTTGCGAAGATCCAGACCGACTATCTCAAGCTGGACATGGAGCTGATCCGTTCGATCGACTCCTCTGTATCGCGCCGGGTGATCGTCGAGGGGATCGTGCGCATTGCCACAAGGCTGGGCATCACGGTTGTTGCCGAAGGGATCGAGACCGTGGAGGAGTGGACCACGCTCAGGCTCCTGGGCATCCGCTATTGCCAGGGATACCTGTTCGCAAAACCCGGCTTTCGCACGCTGCCGGAGGTGCATTGGCCGACGCCGCAAGAGCCTTCGAAGAGCGCGGTCGCCTGATCGGCTAGCGGATTTACCCGCGCGCCTGTTCGACCGCTTCGATGGCGGCGGCGATGGCGGCGTCCTTGCCGAGCGCGGTGGTATCGAGGACGAAGGCGTCGGGCGCGGGCTTCAGCGGCGCATCCTTACGGTTCATGTCGCGCTCGTCGCGGCGTTCGATCTGCGCGCGGATTTCGTCGCGCGTCAACTCGCGGCCCTGCGACTGCATCTCGGCAAAGCGCCGGTCAGCCCGCGCGTCGAGCGAGGCGGTGACGAACAGTTTTACCTCCGCATCGGGGCAGATCACCGTGCCGATATCGCGTCCGTCGAGCACCGCGCCGCCGGCCTGCTGCGCGAAGGCCCGCTGGCGTTCGAGCAGCGCCGCGCGCACCTGCGGGTGGATCGAGACGCGACTGGCATAGCCGCCGATTGCCTCGCTGCGTAGTTCCGGATCGGACAGCAGACTGTCGGGAAAGTCCGCCGCCGCCAGAGCATCCGCTTCGCTGTCGGGGGCCTTCCCGGCAAGCTGCACCTGCCGCCCGACCGCGCGGTAGAGCAGGCCGGTATCGAGATATGGCAGGCCGAAATGCGCGGCGATGGCCCTGGCAAGAGTGCCCTTGCCGCTGGCGGTGGGTCCGTCGACGGCGACGATCACGGCGCGTCGTGCCTCGCGAGCCAGGCGCGCAGGATCGCCTCGCTCTCCATCGGACGGTCGGTGAAGAAGCCGTGCGCGGCTCCGGGGACCACGCCGAATTCGGCGCCCGGCGTCATCTTCACATAATCCTGCACGGTGTCGATGCGCGCCTCGTCATACTGGCCGATCAGGAACAGCGTGCGCGAACCGTCGATTTCGCCAAGCAGCGGGACCGCGTCGTAGGTCTTGAGCGAACCCTTGGAGCGAAACTCGCTCGGCCCCCACATCGCGTTGTAGATCACCGGGTTGAAGCCCTGTCCGCCGATCCTTTCGGAATAGGCGCGCAGCGCGGCAGTCGCCGGTTCGCGGCGGTTGAACTCGGCGTAGAACGCATCGGTTGCTGCGGCGCATTGTTCCGCAGGTGGGGATGCGTCGGTCTCGCATGCGGCGATGGTCTGCTGGACATCCTGCGGCAGGTCTTCGAGCAGGATGTTGGCATCCGCGATCCACCGCTGGGTATTGATATAGGTCCCGCCGAGCACGGTGGAGGCGACGTGTTGCGGGTACTTCGCGGCATATTCCAGCGCGATCGCCGAACCCCAGCTGTGGCCGACCACGTGCCAGCGCTCGATGCCGAGCGTCCGGCGGATCGTCTCCAGTTCCTCGACAAACCGCTCGACCCGCCAGTTGGCGGGATCGTTCGGGTGATCGGACTTCCCGCTGTCGAGCTGGTCGTAGAGGACTACCGCGCGCTCGTCCGCCAAGCCCAGCATCGAGGCGAGGCCGTTATGCGTGCCCCCCGGGCCGCCGTGGAGGAACACCACCGGGGGGGCGGCGTCGAGATCGCCGTTGACGCGCACGTATACGTTGCCGCCTTCTACCGGGACCATCAGTTCGCGGTCGGGCGCGGCGTAGGCTTCGACCGCAACGGTCTGAACCGAGGCGGGGGAGGGTGATGCCTCGGGCGGAGGAAGCGTAGCGCATCCCGACAGGGCGAGCGCGGCGGCGACTAGTATGGTGCGGATCATGGCTGCTTCGCGGCCTTCTTCTCACGGATCGCCTTGGCGATGCCCCAGATTGCGATCGCGGCCCAGAAGCCTTCGAGTACGAGGCTGGGCCAGTTGGTGTGGACCAGCAGGCTCACCGTCAGCAGCGCCGCACCCACTAGGTTGGTGCCGTGCAGGATATAGGGGTTCGCCGCCTTGCTGGCGGTGAGATAGAAATAGGCCCCGATGATGCAGGCCATCCCGACGAAGCCGACGAGGCTGTAGATGTCGAGCCCGGTCATGTCCCGGGGTAGCTTGCGAAGACCGAGCGGCCCTTTTCGCCAAAGGCGATGACCTGAAAAGCCTGCTTGTGACCACCCATATCCATGCCCGGCGAACCCATCGGCATACCCGGCACCGCGAGACCCTTTACGCCGGCGGGGCGCTCTTCCAGCAGGCGGGCGATGTCGGCGGCGGGGACGTGGCCTTCGATCACGTAGCCATCGACGATCATCGTGTGGCAGCTCCACAGATCCTGCGGCACGCCGTTGGCGGTCTTGATCGCTGCCATGTCCTGCGTCGGCACTTCCGCAATGTCGGCTTCGTTTTCTGTGCGAACATGCTCTGCCCACATCTCGCAGCATCCGCAGTTCGGATCGCGGAACATTTCATATGTGGCGGCCTGGACTGCGGTCGAGCAGGCGGCCAGCGCGATCAGCGCGGGGGCGATCAGGCGGAACATCATGGGCGGATCCCTTTTCTGGATGCGATCACAGGGTTTGCGACGAACTAGTCTGTTCGAGCAGGCTTTCAAAGCCGGGGAAGCTGGTCGCGATGGGGCTGGTGTCGTCCACTTCCACCCCGTCGCGGCTGACCAGCCCTGCGACCGCCATGCTCATCGCGATGCGGTGGTCCAGATGCGTCTTTACCCGGGCATTCGCGCTACCGCGCAGAGGCTCGCCGCCGGTGCCGTGGATCGTCAGCCCGTCCTCACGCTCTTCCACCCGCGCGCCGATCGTCTCCAGCGCGGCGGTCATGGTGGCGAGGCGGTCGCTTTCCTTGACCCGCAATTCGTCCAACCCCCGCGTTACCGTGGTGCCTTTGGCCAGAGCAGCGGCGACGAACAGCACAGGGAATTCGTCGATCATGCTCGGTGCGAGGGCTGGATCGACCTCAATGCCGGTCAGGGGCGCATGGCGTACGCGCAGGTCTGCGACGGGCTCTCCGCCGACCTCGCGCGCGTCGAGCTCTTCGATATTCGCGCCCATCTGCCGCAGCACATCGACCAGCCCGGCACGGGTCGGGTTCATGCCGACATTGCGGATCGTCAGGTCGCTGCCCTCGACCAGCGTGGCGGCGACCATAAAGAATGCGGCAGACGAAGGATCGCCCGGCACGGTGAGGATCTGGGGGCGCAGGTCGACCTGCCCGGTCAGGCATATCACGCGCGCGCCGCTGTCCTCGCCAATCTCCAGCTCAGCGCCGAAGCCGCGCAGCATGCGTTCGGAATGGTCGCGGGTCGGCACCGGCTCGATCACCGAAGTGACGCCCGGTGTGTTGAGCCCGGCGAGCAGCACCGCGCTCTTCACCTGCGCGCTCGCGACGGGCAGGCGGTAGCGAATCGGCACGGCAGGATGCGCGCCTTCCAGCATCAGCGGCATGGTGCCGCCGGGGCTGGGGGTAAAGCGCGCGCCCATCTGGCTCAGCGGATCGATCACGCGGCCCATCGGGCGTTTGGACAGGCTCGCATCGCCGGTGAAGGTCACGGCGATCCCGTGGCTGGCGACCAGCCCCATCAGCAGGCGGGCCGAGGTGCCGCTGTTGCCGCAGTCGATCGCGGCCTCGGGTTGCAGCAATCCGCCGACGCCGACGCCGTGGACGTGCCAGGTCGCATCGTCGTCGCGGTGGACATCCGCGCCCATCGCCCGCATCGCGGCGGCGGTCGCCAGCACGTCCTCGCCTTCGAGCAGTCCGGAAACGCGCGTTTCGCCCACCGCCATCGCGCCCAGGATCAGCGAGCGGTGGCTGATCGACTTGTCGCCGGGCACTGTGATGCTCCCGCGCAAGGGGCCGGCAGGGCGGAAGCGATGGGAGGCGGCGGTGTCATTCATGCGCGGGCGGCTTTGACACCGGCATTGGTGCATGGCAAGGCGCGCGCCATTCTTGATTCGGGGCGGTGGCGGCCCCAAGTCAGCCCTCACGGAAATTCACATCGGCGCGCGCGAAGATGGCAGCGCCCGCAACAAGGACATCTCTCATGGTCAAACCCGAATGGGGCACCAAGCGCACCTGCCCCAAGTGCGGCACGCGTTTCTACGATCTGGGCAATGAAGACCCGGTGACCTGCATCGAATGCGAGAACACCTGGACGCCCGAGCCGGTGCTCAAGTCGAAGCAGCCGATTCCCTTCGAGGAAGAGAAGAAGAAGAAGGACGAAGAGGCCGACAGCGATCTGGCCGATGACGATCTGGAGGATATCGACGTCGATGACGACGACGATTCGCCGGATAACGAGGTCGATCTGGGCGGCGACGACGATCTGGGCGTCGCCAAGTCCAAGGGTGACGACGACGATAACGACGACACCTGATTTTTCGTATCGCAGGCGGATATTCCGCTTGCAAAGGGGCGCCGTGCTTTCTAAACGGCGCCTCCCACAACCGGCACGGGGCCTTAGCTCAGCTGGGAGAGCGCTACAATGGCATTGTAGAGGTCAGCGGTTCGATCCCGCTAGGCTCCACCACCGGTTCGAAGGGTAGTTCGCTACCCTGATGTGAGTTTCAGAAGGGGCACCGCCCCGACGCTGGCCGACGAGGTTTCGTCCGCCGGCGTTTTTCGCGTTTAATCCGGTATCGTGCCGGAGATGGAGTAAGCGGCTAGCATGTTCGACGCACTGTCGGATCGCCTTGGCAATACCTTCGACCGCCTGCGCGGGCGTGGTGCCCTGCGCGAACAGGACGTGCGCGATGCGATGCGCGAAGTGCGAATCGCGCTGCTCGAAGCCGACGTTGCGTTGCCTGTCGCGCGCGACTTCATCGAGCGGGTCACGGAAAAGGCCGTTGGCGAAGCGGTCCTCAAGTCGGTGACGCCGGGCCAGCAGGTCGTCAAGATCGTCAATGACGAGCTGGTCGCGATGCTGGGCGGTTCGGACAGCGAGGACGGCCACGTTCCGCTGACGCTCGACGCCAAGCCGCCGGTCGTCATCATGATGGTCGGCCTGCAGGGCTCGGGTAAGACGACCAGCACGGCCAAGCTCGGCAAGCTGATCCGCGAGAAGCACGGCAAGAAGGCCATGATGGCCTCGCTCGACGTCAATCGCCCGGCTGCACAGGAACAGCTGGCGGTGCTCGGCGAGCAGGCGCAGGTCGACACGCTGCCGATCGTCGAAGGCCAGCAGCCGGTCGACATCGCGCGCCGCGCGCTCGAATCGGCGAAGCTGCGCAATGTCGACGTTGTCCTGCTCGACACCGCAGGCCGCCTGCATGTCGACGAAGCGCTGATGGCCGAGATGAAAGCGGTCGCGAGCGTTGCTACGCCGACCGAAGTGTTGCTGGTGGTCGACAGCCTGACCGGCCAGGACGCGGTCAACGTTGCGCAGAGCTTCTCCGACGAAGTGCCGCTGACCGGCGTGATCCTGACTCGGATGGACGGCGATGCGCGCGGCGGTGCGGCGCTTTCGATGCGCGCGGTCACCGGCAAGCCGATCAAGTTTGCAGGTGTCGGCGAAAAGCTCGACGCGCTCGAAGCCTTCCACCCGCGCCGGGTTGCCGAGCGCATCCTCGGCATGGGCGATGTCGTTTCGCTGGTCGAGAAGGCTGCGGAATCGATCAAGGTCGAGGAAGCCGAGCTTCTCGCCAAGCGGATGGCCAAGGGCCAGTTCGACCTCAACGACCTGCGCATGCAGCTCAAGCAGATGCAGAACATGGGCGGTCTTGGAATGCTCGCAGGCATGATGCCCGGCATGAAGAAGGCCAAGCAGGCGATGCAGGCCAGCGGCATGGACGACAAGGTGCTGGTCCACATGGATGCGATCATGGGCTCGATGACGCCCAAGGAACGCGCCAATCCCGCGCTGCTCAACGCCAAGCGCAAGAAGCGCGTCGCGGCGGGCAGCGGCACGCAGGTGCAGGACGTGAACAAGGTGCTGAAAATGCACCAGGAAATGTCCCGCGCGATGAAGCAGATCAAGAAGATGGGCGGGATGAAGGGCCTTGCCGCGATGCTTGGCGGAGGAGGCGGAATGGGCGGCCTTCCCGGCATGGGCGGCAAGGGTATGCCCCAGATCCCGGGCATGGACGGTCAGGGCATGGGCGATGTCGACATGAGCAAGCTGCCGCCCGACCTGCAGAAGCTTTTGCCCAAGAAATAACCGAAAACGATTTAGATTAAGACCAAGGACGAACCGAAATGGCTATTGCACTCCGACTTTCCCGTGGCGGCGCCAAGAAGCGCCCCTATTACCGCATCGTCGCCGCCGACTCGCGCTATCCGCGTGACGGCCGCTATCTGGAGCAGATCGGCACCTACAACCCGCTGCTCGCCAAGGACGACGAGAAGCGCGTCCAGCTGAACGAAGACCGCGCCAAGTACTGGCTCGGCGTCGGCGCCCAGCCGAGCGACCGTGTCGCCCGCTTCCTCGATGCCGCCGGCATCCGCGAGCGTGCCGCGCGCAACAACCCGAACAAGGCCGAGCCGGGCGAAAAGGCCAAGGAACGCGCCGAAGAAAAGGCCGCCAAGGAAGCCGAAGCCGCCGAAGCGCTGAAGGCTGCCCAGGAAGCTCCGGCTGAAGAAGAAGCCAAGGCTGAAGAAACCGCCGCCGAAGCTCCTGCTGAAGACGCCGGCGAAGAAAAGGCCGAAGGCTGATGACATCTCCCTCTCCCCGCAAAGGGAGGGGACGCGGGAGAGGGTCGGGGAGAGGGGGCGAGGCCCGAGGCGCATCGCCGTCCGCTTCCCCCCTCCCAACCCTCCCCCCGAGCGGGGGGAGGGCTATAGTATTGGCCGCCGTCACCGGCGCGCACGGGGTGGCGGGCGAGGTCCGGCTCAAGCTGTTCGGCGATGATGTCGATGCGCTCAAGGCGCACAAGACCTTCAATGACGGCCAACTGACCGCCTCCAAAATCCGCTCCGACAACAAGGGTGGGGCGATCGCCCGCTTCGCCGAGGTGCCCGACCGCACCGCCGCCGAAGCCCTGCGCGGCACCTTGCTCAGCGTTTCGCGCGACGCGCTGCCGGCGCTCGAAGAAGGCGAGTTCTACCACGCCGACCTGATCGGCCTCCCGGTGGTGACCACCGACGGGGCCGCGGTCGGCCACGTGATCGACGTCGCCAATTACGGCGCGACCGACATTGTCGAGATCGCGCATGATCCCGTGCCCGAAAAGGGCCCGAAGACCTTCATGGTCCCGATGATCCCGACTGCCGTACCCGAATGGGATGACAAGCGCCTTGTGATCGCCGCCGAATTCGCGGATTAAGGACGCATGTTCGCTATTGTCGGCCTGGTCGCGTCCCTCGGGTTTGTGGTCGCTCTGACCGTCGGTATCGCCTTTCTGCTCGATATTATCGCCGCTTCGACCTCATGGAAGGCGCGGGCCATGTGGACGGCGTTGATCGCCGCCTTCGTGCCCATGTCGCTGCCGATCATCACGCTCGTGAGCGAAACCGGTTTCCGATCTGAGGTGGTCGCGCCGCTGGCGGCGCTCGTCATCGGTGCGCTTTTCATTGCCGTAGTGGTCTGCTTTCCGGTCGCCTATTTCTTCTCCAGGAAGCGCGCTGCTGGCCGAGAGCCGGTTTCCGAAAAGGTGTTCGACTGATCGTGAAGGCTCGTTGCCGCGACGGCGTATTAGTGCGCAGCTTATCGATGGTACCGGGATCGGCGGAGACTTTCGGAACATCGCCCCCGCCTTGCACACTGATCGGGCATGACGACATTCAGGAATATGACGAGCCTGCTCTGCGCGCCGCTGCTCCTGCTAGCCTGCGCTGGGCCTTCGGACGAGAGCGGCGAAAGCGCCGATGAGCCGGACGACGAGATGATCGCTGCACCCGGTGACAACTCCAGTAACCCGGCAGCGGGCATTCGCCCCTCCGGGCAGCCGGACCTGGTGACGGTCGAGGGCAGGATTGCCAAAGGCGTCGAATGCCTGACGCTGAAGACGCCTGATGGCGAGACGTGGGCGTTCAACGCGGGCGAGGCGGATTTCCGGCCGGGTGACTATGTCGAGATCACCGGCGAGGTCGCCGATGCCAGCTTCTGCCAACAGGGGACGGGCACGCTGATCCCGCAGCGGATCGAGGCTAGGAGTCCGCCAGCGCGCGATCGCGCCCCGTCCCGAGCGGGCGGGCTTGCGGTGACGGGCGATTATGTCCGGGGCAATTGGGCGGCGAAGGGGCTGAACGCCAATTGCGCCAAGCCGGATTTCGCTGTCAGCGCCAATTCGCGCGGGATGAGCATCATCGAAACGCGGGTGAACGGCTACCCCGAAACCGGCGTGGTCGATGTCGGCCCGACACCTGCGCTGCAATGGGACGAACCGCTGCCCACGCTGCCGATCGAAACGCGCGGGCCCGATGGTCTTGCGGTGATGCCTGCCGCTGATGGCGAGGTGGTAACGCTTGCCGGGCACCGCATCGATGGCGACGGCGTGATCTTCGTCAAATGCGCGGATTGACGCTGGCCTGAGCGCGCCTGTGCCCCGATAGTGGGCGTATGAGCGCGTTCGAGACCGACCTGTGGCAGCGGCTGGCCGATTACGAGATCGGCCCGGCGGATGCTGCGTTCACCTTCGTCCAGCGCCTCGCCCGGGAGAACCGCTGGAGCGCGGACCATGCCGCGCGCGTCCTCACGGAATACAAGCGGTTCTGCTGGCTCGCGTGCGAGGCTGGTCACGAGGTCACGCCGTCGGACGCGGTCGATCAGGCGTGGCACCTGCACCTGACCTTCAGCCGCGACTACTGGGAGCGCTTCTGCCCGGAGGTGCTGCGCATGCCGCTGCACCATGGGCCGACTGCGGGCGGTACGGTGGAACGGACGCGCTATTACGATCAGTATGCGCAAACGCTCGCCAGCTATGAAGCGCATTTCGGTGCGCCTGCGCCGGACGATATCTGGCCCGATGCGCGTCGCCGCTTCCTAGTCGATCCCAAGGCGGTACGGGTGAACCCGGCGGACGCCTTCATCGTTCCGCGCGGCAAAGCCTATGGTTTCGTCGCGGCGATCGGGCTAGCGCTGGTCGCGCTGGCACTGGGGGTGCTGCTGTGAGGAGTGGGGCGCAATGAATATCGATCTGGCGCAATACGGCGCGGCGCAATTCATCATGCTCTATGCCGGGCTGATCGTGCTCGGCTGGCTGCTCGCGCTGATCGTGCCCGCCATCCTGCGCCCGGCAGGCGAGCCGGGCCGCCCCCGCGATTTCGGCCAGTTCGCCGCGCTGGCAAGCGGCAAGGCCCGTTATGCCGAGGCGGTGATGGCCGACCTGCTCGCTTCGGGCCGGCTGGAGCTGGAGGGCAAGAAATTCCACGTGCGCGACCGGCAGGCCGCGACGGGCGGCGCGGAAACGCGGCTGATGTCGCTGGGCGACAGCTTCGGGTGGCGGACCTTCGCGCGGGCGATCGACGGGGGCTATCAGGCGGATCGCGACGCGCTGGTCGATGCGGGCCTGTTGACCGGATCGGGCGAGGCGCTGCCGGTGCGGATCGTGGCCGCGCTGCCGATGCTCGCGATCGTCCTTCTCGGGCTCTATCGCCTGCAGGCCGGGAGCGCGGAGGGGGAGCCGGTCGGTATCCTCGTGATTCTGATTGCGCTGGGCGTGGGGGTGATCGGCTGGCGCCTGATCGCCGGTCTGCGCCGCACCCGTGAAGGAGAGCGCGCGCTCAAGGAGGCGCGGCAGGAGCATGTCGGCCTCAAGCGCGCGCCGACCCGCGACCAGATGGGGCTGGGGGTCGCGATCTTCGGCACCGCCGTGCTGGCGGGCACACCGTTCGACCCGCTGCACGCGATGCGCCACGGCGGCGGCGGGGATGCAGGCTCTACCGCAGATGGTGGCGGCGACGGGGGCGGATCGGGCTGCGGCGGCGGTGGCTGCGGCGGGTGCGGGGGATGAGCGGGCGCTTGTCCATCTGCACAACGAACAGCAACACGAATGCAATGGTATCTCGATGGAAGTGATCGCGGTGATCGTCTTTTTCGTCGTCATGCTCGTCATGGCGACGCTCGGCGCAATTCTGCTTGTTCTGTTCGCCAGGCCTGGAGCGAGCACCCGCGTACGGACCCTGTGGGCAGCATTGTTGGGGCCGGGGCTGGCCTGCGCTCCCCTGATCCTGGTGATGGCGGCGGATGGCCGTGAATTCCTGGTTGTCGGGTTTGCCGCAGCTTCGATTTTGCTGGCAGGCGCGGCGATCGTCGGGTGGCCGGTCTCGGACTTCGCGACGCGCCGTCTCGACAAGCTGACCCGCTTCGATGTGAGCACCTTTCAATGATCGCGAGCGCTGCATCTGCCTCGGTCACTGTTTCGACCGCTGAGCCTTCGGTTTTCCCGGCGTCACACCTGCTGATCATCTTCGCCGTGATCCTTCTGATCGGCGCGCTGCTCAGCGCGGCCTGCGCTTTCGTTCTGAGGCGCAGAATGTCCCGGCGTTCGACCTTGGGCCTTACCATCGCGGGTGCGCTGCCCGCTTTTGTGCTTCTGGTCGCCCTGCCGATCGCCGCCATCGCGACGTTCGGCAGGCCGTCCCTGGCAGAGGCGATCGATCTCTTTTTGCGTATGAACACGCGCGGGCAGATGCTTTACGCCAGTGCCCTCGGCGTCGATCTGCTTGCCGCCTATCTGACCATCCGCCTGGTGCGCCCCCGAGACGGCCGCGCCCGGGTGCCCGATCCGGATGTTTTCGAGTAATTGCATGACCTTCACCGCCACCGTCCTGACCCTGTACCCCGAGATGTTTCCCGGCCCGCTCGGCGTGTCGCTCGCCGGGCGTGCGTTGCGCGAGGGCGCGTGGTCGCTCGATACCGTGCAAATTCGTGATTTCGCGACCGACAAGCATCGCACGGTGGACGATACGCCTGCCGGGGGCGGGGCGGGCATGGTGCTCAAGTGCGATGTGCTGGCGGCAGCCTTGGATTCGGTTCAGCCCGTAGAGCAAGTACCCGTCCTCGCGATGACGCCGCGCGGGAAACCGATCGCGCAGGCGCGCATTCGCGAGATTGCGGAGGGGCCGGGCGTCACCATCCTGTGCGGCCGCTTCGAGGGGTTCGACGAGCGGCTGTTCGAGGCGCGCCCTTTTATCGAGGAAGTCAGCCTGGCGGACATCGTCCTGTCGGGCGGAGAGACTGCCGCAATCGCCATACTCGACGCTTGCATTCGGCTGCTTCCGGGAGTAATGGGCGCGGCTTCAAGCGGGGCCGAGGAGTCGTTCGAGGACGGCCTTCTGGAATACCCGCACTACACCCGACCTCAGGAATGGGAAGGGCGCACGATCCCCG
Organism: Citromicrobium bathyomarinum; assembly: GCA_001306305.2. NCBI lineage: Bacteria > Pseudomonadati > Pseudomonadota > Alphaproteobacteria > Sphingomonadales > Sphingomonadaceae > Citromicrobium > Citromicrobium bathyomarinum. Next base: position 2,774,277 of record CP155577.1, on the reverse strand, counting down.
AAGTGCTGCGATCGGGGGATCATGCGAAGATCGCGGCGTGGCGAAAGCAACGCTCCGAAGAAATGACACGGTTACGCAGGCCGGATTTGTGGGAGCGTCACACCGATGCTCCGGTCCAGTCTGCCTCTGGCGCGCAGCGAGAAACGAAGGACCAGGACCAATGAACCTGATTCAGCAGCTCGAAGCCGAAGCGATTGAAAATCTCGGCAAGGATATTCCGGAATTCCGCTCCGGCGACACCGTGCGCGTTGGCGTGAAGGTCGTCGAAGGTACGCGTGAGCGTATTCAGAACTTCGAAGGCGTCGTGATCGCGCGTTCGAACCGCGGCATGGGTTCCAACTTCACCGTTCGCAAGATGAGCTTCGGCGAAGGTGTGGAGCGCGTGTTCCCGCTCTATTCGCCGATCGTCGACAGCATCACCGTGGTCCGCCGCGGCGTCGTGCGTCGTGCGAAGCTGTATTACCTGCGCGGCCGCACCGGCAAGAGCGCGCGCATCGCCGAACGCCGCGACGTGCGCCCCGCCAAGGGCGAGAAGAAGGACGCGTAAGCGCGGCTTTCTCACAAGCGAAACAGGAAAGGGCGGTCCGGCAGGGCCGCCCTTTTTCGTTGCAAGCTTGTCATTCTCCCCCGTCATTGCGAGGAGCGTCAGCGAAGAAGCAATCCATGGCGTATCGCCCTGCATGTCGGGCGGTTGGCCACTGGATCGCCGCGCGCCCCTGCGGGTTGCGCGCGGTGACGACGGAGAGGACTTACATCAATGCGCCACCTGCTTGCCGCCGCAGCCATTCTCGCCCTTGCCACACCGCTTGCCGCGCAGGAGAGCGACGCCATGACCAGCCAGGCCACCCAGAACGCAGACCTCACCATCGAACGCGTCTTCGCCAGCCCTGGCCTCGACGGGCCGAGCCCGCGCCAGGCGAAGCTTTCGCCCGATGGCCGCTATCTCACCCTGCTGCGCAACCGCGCCGATGATCGCGAACGCTACGACCTGTGGGGCTACGACCGGCAGAGCGGCGAATGGACCATGCTGGTCGACAGCGAGGCGCTGGGTTCGGGTCGCGAGCTGTCCGAAGACGAGAAGATGCAGCGCGAGCGGGCGCGGGTCGGCAATCTCAAGGGCATCATCGCCTATCAGTGGAATGCGGATGGGTCGGGCGTGCTGGTGCCGCTGGACGGCGATCTCTACCTCGCGAAGCTGGACGGCACCGTCACTCGGCTGACCGATACCGAGGAAAGCGAGCTCAATCCCAAGCTCAGCCCGGAGGGCGAATTCGTCTCCTTCGTACGCGACCGGCAGCTGTGGGTCGGCCCGGTCGGCGGCGATGCGCAGCCGATCACGCCGAAGGAAGGCGAGCTGATCCGCTGGGGCGAGGCGGAATTCGTCGCGCAGGAAGAAATGGGCCGGATGACCGGCTTCTGGTGGAATCCCGACGACACGCGGTTGGCGGTGCAGCGGACCGACGAGAGCCCGGTGGGCGTGGTCACCCGCGCGGCGATCGGCGCGACCGGGACCAAGGTGTTCGACCAGCGCTACCCCGTGGCGGGCAGCGACAACGCGATTGTCGAGCTGTTCGTGATGGACCCGGACGGCGCGAACCGGGTGAAGGTCGACCTGGGGGACAACCCCGACATCTACCTCGCCCGGGTCGACTGGGCCCCCGATGGCAGCGCGCTCTATGTCCAGCGCCAGAACCGCGAGCAGACGCGGCTCGACATGCTCAGGGTCGATCCCGCAACCGGGGCAAGCGAGGTCTGGTTTACCGAAGAAGCGGCGCGGCCCGACTACTGGATCAACCTGTCGGACAATTACCGCTTCCTCGACGACGGGAGCCTGCTGTGGTGGTCGGAACGCGACGGCTATGGGCAGTTCTACCGCTTCGACGGTGAGGACTGGCAGCAGCTGACCAGTGGGGACGAACCCGTGACTTCGCTGGTCGGACTCAACGAAGAGACCGGCGTGTTCTTCTACCAGGCGACGACCAATGTGCTGACCCAGCAGATTTATCGCGCCCCGCTCGACGGAAAGGCGGGCGGAGCACTGCTGACCGACCCCGGCTTCACCAACAGCGCGAGCATGGACCAGCAGGGCCAGACGCTGCTCATCAGCCGGTCTTCGCCGAGCCAGCCGCCGCAAAGCTACCTCGCCGATACGGACGGGCAACGCCTGGCGTGGGTGGAGGAAAACCCGCTCGACGCAGACCACCCCTACGCGCCCTATCTCGCCAGCCATGTGTGGCCGGAATTCGGCACGCTGCCTGCGGAAGATCTCACGCCGCTGCATTACATGATGCTCAAGCCCAAGATGGAGCCGGGCAAGAAATACCCCGTCTTCATCATGCACTATGGCGGGCCCGGCCCGCAGATGGTGGATCGCGGGTGGAAGGGCGCGCTGGCGCAGGCGATCGTCGACAAGGGTTATGTCTACTTCGTGCTCGACAATCGCGGCTCGGCCAACCGGGGCGTCGCGTTCGAGCAGCCGATCTATCGCGCGATGGGCGGCGTCGAGGTGCGCGATCAGAAGGCGGGCGCGGAGTTTCTCAAGGCGCTCGACTTCGTCGATCCGGACAAGCTGGCAATCTACGGCTGGTCCTATGGCGGGTACATGACGCTCAAGCAGCTGCAGGCCGATCCGGGCCTCTACGCGGCTGGCGTGTCTGGCGCGCCGGTCACCCGGTGGGAGCTTTACGACACCCACTATACCGAACGCTTCATGGGCGATCCGAACACAGTGCCCGAAGCCTACGAAGCGGCGAGTGCGATTCCCAAAGCGACCGAGATGACTGACCCGCTGCTGCTGATCCACGGGATGGCGGACGACAACGTGGTGTTCGAGAATTCAACCGAGCTAATCTCGACCTTGCAGGAAGCGGCGGTGCCGTTCGAGATGATGCTCTATCCGGGCTACACCCACCGGGTCAGCGGGCCGAAAATCAGCGTGCACCTGTGGCACACGATCTTCGATTTTCTGGATAGCCACGGGGTAACACCGCCGGAATGAGCGAAAAGCAGTCGACCGGGGGCCAGCTCGGTCTTGCAGCGGTCTGGGCGATCGCGGTCGGCGGGATGGTCGGCGGCGGGATATTCTCGACGCTCGGCGTGGTCATTTCCAGCGCGGGGCACTGGGCCGCGCTCAGCTTCGTGCTAGGCGGACTAGTTGCCTACGCCACCGGACACAGCCTCGCCGCGCTGACCGTCGAGAAGGACGAGGCGGGGGGCATCTACACCTTCCTGCGTGATCTCAAGTTCACCCGGCTCGCCCGCTGGTCCGCATGGGTGCTGCTGGCGGGATACGTGCTGACCTGCGCGGTCTATGCCTACACCTTCGGAGCCTATCTGGGGCAGGCGATCGGCGGGCCTGCCTGGCTCCCCCCGGCGATGGCCTCTGCGGTGATTCTCGCGATGACCGCGATCAACCTGCGCGGGGCAGGGCAGGCGGCGGGGGTGGAGATCGCCATCGTCGCGATCAAGCTCGCGATCCTCGCCGCGCTGGCCGCGTTCGGTCTGTCGCAGTTCGAGGTGGAGAAGCTTTCCATCGCCCAGCAACCGGGCCTGATCGGCATCGTGATCGGCGCGGCGTCGGTGTTCATGGCCTATGAAGGCTTCGAACTGGTCGCCTACGATTATGACGAGATGAAGGACCGCAAGCGGGTGATGCGGCGGATCATGCCGCTGGCGATCGGTAGCGCGGCGCTGATTTACGTGCTTGTCGCGCTGGCGGTGCCGATGCTGACCGGCACGCAGGCGGTGATTGCCGATGGCGAGGTTGCGCTGTCCCGCGCCGGGCAGGCGGCGCTCGGCACGCCCGGGCTGATCGCGGTGACCATCGCGGCCGCACTCTCCACGGCCAGCGCGATCAACGCGACGCTGTTCAGTTCGGCCCGGCTGGCGCGCGAAGTGGCGCGGGACGGCGCCTTGCCGAGCGTGCTGGGGCGGGAAAATGCGGAAGGATCGCCTTACTGGGCGGTGCTGCTGCTTGCTGCAGGTGCGCTCGCGCTGGCGGTGATGGGCGGGCTTTCCGGCTTGGTGAGCGGGGCGAGCGTGGTATTCCTGCTCGTATTTGGCACGCTCAATGCGCTCGCGGTGAAGGAAAATGTCGGCCGACGCTGGATCACTCTGCCCGGTACGGTGCTCGCATTCGGCGCGCTGGCCGTGCTGGTGCTGCACATGCTCGGAGTGATTTGACCTAATGCTTGCGGCGCGGCGCGCTTGGCCCCATGTGGCAGTGCAGCACGGACAGGAGTGATTGATGGGTTACAAGGTCGCCATCGTGGGCGCGACGGGGAATGTCGGGCGCGAAATGATGCAGGTTCTCGCCGAACGCGAGTTCCCGATCGACGAGGTGGTCGCGCTGGCCAGCTCGCGCAGCCAGGGCACCGAGATCGAATTCGGCGACACCGGCAAGATGCTCAAATGCAAGAATCTCGAGCATTTCGACTTCACCGGCTGGGACATTGCGCTGTTTTCGGCAGGCGGCTCCATTGCCAAGGAATATGCGCCCAAGGCGGCCGCAGCGGGCTGCGTGGTGATCGACAATTCCTCGCACTACCGGATGGACCCGGACGTGCCGCTGATCGTGCCCGAGGTGAACCCCGACGCGATCGACGGCTACACCGCGAAGAACATCATCGCGAACCCCAACTGCTCGACCGCGCAGCTGGTCGTCGCGCTCAAACCCCTGCACGATGCGGCGGGGATCAAGCGCGTGGTCGTCTCGACCTACCAGTCGGTTTCCGGCGCGGGCAAGGAAGGCATGGACGAGCTGTTCCAGCAGAGCCGCGCGATCTTCGTCGGCGATCCGGTCGAGCCGAGCAAGTTCACCAAGCAGATCGCGTTCAACGTGATCCCGCATATCGACGTCTTCCTCGACGATGGATCGACCAAGGAAGAATGGAAGATGGTGGTCGAGACCAAGAAGATCCTCGACCCCAAGATCAAGCTGACCGCCACCTGCGTGCGCGTACCGGTGTTCGTCGGCCACTCCGAGGCGGTGACGATCGAGTTCGAGCGCGAGATCACCGCCGAACAGGCGCAGGACATCCTGCGCGAGGCACCCGGCATCATGCTGGTCGATAAGCGCGAGGACGAAGGCTACATCACCCCGGTGGAAAGCGTGGGCGACGGCGCGACCTATATCAGCCGCGTGCGCGAGGACCCGACGGTGGAGAACGGCCTCAACCTGTGGTGCGTCTCCGACAACCTGCGCAAGGGTGCGGCGCTCAACGCGGTGCAGATCGCCGAACTGCTGGGTCGCCGTCACCTCAAGAAGGGCTAGGCTATGCTTGGCCCCGATCCGGACCAGCAGCGCCGCATGGCAGGCGAGATGGACCGCTCGATCGAGCAGATCGAACGGGAGACATCCGCTATCCTGAAGCGCCTGGTCGTGCGTTGGGGGATCCGCTGGGCCGTCGTTTTCGCCGTCATCTTCCTGCTCACGCAGAGCATCGACTGGCTCGACTGGCTGTGGTGGATCGCGGTGCCGATCGCGGTCGCCTCGCTGGCCGTGCCGCTGCTGTTCCGCCGCTTCCTGATCGGGCGGCTGGAGCGGGTTCGCGGCCAGTTCGGCATGTTCGGTGGGCAGGGCGAGACGATCGACGGATCATGGCACGATGCGGGGCCGGCAAGGCGTGACCCGCCGCGCGATGAACCCGCAGGAGTGATCATCGACCAGCGCCCGCGCGAGGATGGCGACGACTAGTGCTTGTGGCACGCGGGCGGCTCTGACACTCTCGCGCCGGAACAACCTCGCTTGGGAGCGTGACATGACACATCGGTTCGGATTGGCCTTGGCCGGGATGGCGGCGCTCTCGCTCGCGGCGTGCAATGATGGCGCGCAGGAGCCGCAGCCGAGCGAACCGGTGACGCAGGAACAGATCGATGCGCAGACGCCCAATGCGCCCAGCGAAAGGTCGATCGACCTGCTGCCAGACGGGCTGGTGATCGCTCCGCCGGAAGCCAGCGGCGATGGCGCGGTCCTCAACTTCGGCGAGGGTGAGGACGAGGTGGTCGAAGCGCTGACCGCAGTCTTCGGCGGCCCGCAATTCGGCAGCAACGAGGAATGCGGCGCAGGCCCCATGACCTTCGCGACCTTCGACCAGTTCGTCGCCAATTTTCAGGACGACCGCTTCGTTGGCTGGATGGTCAACGGGCCGAGCGAGCGCGCGAGCTTCACGGGGCCCGATGGCGTGGCGCTGGGCATGTCGGCGGCGGACCTGCGCAAGCTTTCGACCTATGCTGCGTTCGAAGACAGCACGCTGGGCGAGGAATTCACCGTCGGCGGCAACGAGATGCTTGTCTCCGGCCTGATCGAGGACAATCAGGTCGCGGTGCTGTGGGGCGGCGTCGCCTGCAATTTCCGCTGAGCGGGGCGGGGCCGTGCTGACCGCCGATCTCTATTTCAGCTTCCGCTCGCCCTACAGCTACCTCGCGATCGGCCGCTATCGCGCGCTGATGGAGAGCCACGCGGTGGAAATTGCGCTGCGGCCCGTCTGGCCGCTCGCGATCCGCGAACCCGATTTCTTCGAGCGCAATCATCCCAACTGGCTTGGCTACACGGTGCGCGACATGATGCGCGTGGCCCAGTTCCACGGCATTCCCTTCGGCCCGCCGCGGCCCGACCCGATCGTGCAGGATGTGGCGACGCGCCGGATTGCGCAGGACCAGCCTTTTATCCGCTCCGTCACCCGGATGGGGCAGGCGGCGGCACGGCGCGGGAAGGGCGTGGCGTTCGCGCATGAGGCTGCGCAGCTGATCTGGGGCGGGGCGGAAAACTGGCACGAGGGCGATCATCTCGTCAATGCGGCGCAGCGTGCCGGGCTCGATCCTGTGGCTCTCGATGCAGAAGTCGCGGCGCAGGCCGATACGCTCGACGCGGAGATCGCCGCCAACCAGCAGGCGCTGGAAGAGGCGGGCCATTGGGGCGTGCCGACGCTGGTGTTCGATGGCGAACCCTTCTTCGGGCAGGACCGGATCGAGATGGTCCGCTGGCGGATGGAGCAGAAAGGGCTGGCTCCGCGCGCCTAGCGAGGGCCCGCTAGGTGCGGCCCTTGCGCATCAGGAAGACCATCGGGATCGCGGCCAGCGCGAGCCACATCATCAGATAGAAGTCGTCGATATAGGCGATCATCGCGGCCTGCCGGTTGACCTCCAGATCGACCATCGAGAGCACCGTTTGCCCAAGCGACTGATAGCGGTCGACTGTCGAAATATCGATCGCATCGATCGTGGACGAGGTGACGTGGCTGCCAAGGTCGGTGTGCGCGGTCTGGATGTTCCTCGCGAGCAGGACGGTGGTGATCGAGATACCGACCGATGCGCCGATCGAGCGCAGCAGGTTGAGCAGGCTCGACCCGTCGGTGCGCAGGTGGCCCGGCAGGGTCGAGAACGCGGTCACGTTGAGCGGGATGAACACAAGCCCCAGGCCCAGCCCCTGGATCAGCCCGGTAACGATGAAATGCCACTCATCCGCCGCGAGCGACCAGCCCGCCATCATCCACTGCGAATAGGCCGCGATGGCAAAGCCCGTGGCGACCACGATCCGCGCGTCGAGCCCCCGCCGGATCAGCACGCCGGACAGCTGCATGCTCAGCATCACGCCGACCCCGCGCGGCATGAGCACCATGCCGGTGTCGATCACGCCATAACCGAACAGGCGCTGCAGCATCGGCGGCAACAGCGCCATGTTGGCGAACAGCACCATCCCGATCACCACCATGAACAGCAGTGCGATCACAAAGTTGCGGTCGGCGAAAATGGCCTTGTCGAACAGGGGTTCGCGCGCGGTCGTGAAATGGACGATCGCGATCCACGCCGCGCTGCCCATCAAGAAGGTGTAGAACCAGATCTCGTAAGACTGGAACCAGTCGAGCTGCGATCCTCGGTCGAGCAGCAATTGCAGCGAGGAGAGCGCGACCGCCAGCATCACGAACCCGAACAGGTCGAACTTCCGCCGCTTGCCCTCGCGGTGGGGCAGCTGGGTGATCAGCAGCGCCAGCGCGAGGATGCCGACGGGCAGGTTGACGTAGAACACCCAGCGCCAGTTGGCGCTCTCGGTCAGCCAGCCGCCCAGGATCGGCCCCAGGATCGGGCCGATCATGATCCCCAGACCCCAGATCGCCATCACCTGCGGATGGCGGCTGGGCCGCGAACTGTCGAGCATGAAGCTCTGGCTGAGTGGGGGGATGAACGCGCCCGTCACCCCCTGCATGGCGCGGAACAGCACCATTTCGCCAAGGTTCTGCGCCATTCCGCACATCATCGAGGCGATGATGAAGCCCGCGACCGAGAATATGAACAGCCGCCGCGCGCCGACCCGGTCGCCCAGCCAGCCGGTGGCCGGCATCGCGACCGCGCTGGCGATGATATAGCTGGTCAGTACCCAGGTGACGCTTTCCGCATTGGCGCCGAGCGCGCTTTGCATGTGCGGGATCGCGACGTTGGCGATCGTCGTGTCGAGCACCTGGATCAGCGATGCGGCCATGATCCCGACCATCAGCAGGGGCTGGTTGCGGACCTGCAGCAGAGGCTCGTCGGCGACCGGAGGCGCGGCGGCTCCGGCAGCGGGCGAGGCAGGACGGGCGGCGCTGGCCATTGCTTCAGCGGTCGTCGGTGAAGACGGTCACATCGGTAGAAAGCCCGGCGATCAGCCGTCGCGGGCTCTTGCTGGTAATGCGGATCTTGACCGGGACGCGCTGCGTCACCTTGACCCAGTTGCCGGTCGCGTTCTGCGCCGGGAGGACGGAGAATTCCGAACCCGTGCCCGCGCCGATCGTCTCGACCTCGCCCTTAAGGACCAGCCCGGGATAGGCATCCACACGGATTTCCGCGCGCTGGCCCACCCGCATGTCGTCGAGATCGGTTTCCTTGAAATTGGCCTCCACATAGGAACTGCCATCCTCGACCAGCGTGAGGACGGGCAGGCCCTGCACGATCTGCTGGCCGATCTGCAGCCGGTCGGCCTGCGTCACGGTGCCCGCCGTGGGCGCGCGCACTTCGGTGCGGCTAAGGTTGAGTTCGGCGCCGGCTTTCTGGGCCTCGCCCGCCGCGATGGCCGGGTTCTGCCCCGGGACGGCAGGGCCGTCCGCCAGCTTGGCCTGCGCCGAGGCCTTGCGAGCCTGCGCCAGACGCAGCTCTTCGCGCGCCTGATTGACCTGGTGCTGGGCCGCGTCGTGCTCGGTCTTGGTCAGGAAGCCCTGCTTGTACAGCGCATCCTTGCGCGCGAAATTGGCTTCGGCAAAGGCGATATCTTCGCGCGCGGCGGAGATCGACGCACCGGTGAGGTCGGGATCGCTGGTCAGCGCGGTACGGCTGGCCTGCGCCTGCGCGATGGCCGCATTGGCCTCGGCAATCTGCACTTTGTAGGGGCGCTGGTCGATCCGGAACAGCAGCTGGCCCGGCTTCACCCGATCCCCGTCGGCGACAAGCACTTCGACGATCTGCCCGCCGACCTCGGCCGAAATCGAGACCCGGTCCTGCTGGACGTAGGCATTGTCGGTCGCCACCTTGCCCTGCAGGCTGGACCAGTAGACGAACCCGCCGATCAGCAGCAGCAGGGGCACCACCGCCATCAGCGCGATGCGCCGCCAGCGGCGCTTCTTGGGCGCAGTTGCGGGCGCTTCCTCGGTTGCGGGAGTGTCGCTTGCGATGACGGGATCGGCTTCAGCCATGGGCGGGCTCTTGCATTTCGGGAGTGGTGGAGAGGTTAGCGGAAACCCGGTGAAGTATTCGTGAAAACGCCGCCTGCTCGCTCTCGTCGAGCCCGTCGACCATCTGGTCGAGCAGCCCGGAGAGTGCATCGCGAATGCGCGCAGCCTCGCCCGCGGCGCGCGGCGTGAGGAAGAGCAGTCTCGCACGGCGGTCGCGCGGGTCGTTGCGCCGTTCGACGAGGCCGGATTCCTCCATCCGGTCGACCATCCGGCACAAGGTGATCGGTTCGACCTCCAGCCGCTCGGCATGAAAGGCCTGGTTCTCGCCCGGCGACCTTTCGAGCGCGAGCAGCAGGCGCGCCTGCGGCCCGGTGATGCCGATGGCGCGCACGCGCTCGTCGAACGCGCGACGCAAAAGGCGCGCATTGTCGACCATCAGCCAGCCCAGGTTCTTGTCCATGCGCGCGCATATAATAAGCGTACTTATTACGTGCAACATCGTTGCCGGACGAGGTCGCCATTTGATAGGCGGCTAAGGAAGTTGGGGAGGACGGCCGGATGAGCGAGATCGAACAGGGTGGCTGCGCATGCGGCGCGGTGCGGTACACGCTCAAGCCCGGTTATCGATTGAGGCCCTATGCCTGCCATTGCAGCGACTGCCAGAAGCGCACTGGCAGCGCGTTCAGCCATCATATGCTGGTCATGCGTGCGGATCTCGAACTGACCGGGGAGCTCGACGAGGGCCGGATGATGCAACCGAGCGGCGCGGTGAGCACGATTTCCGGATGCCCGCAGTGCAAATCGCGCATTATAGCGGAAAACAGCACCCGGCCGGGCACTGCGGCCTTGCGGGTGGGCACGCTCGACCGGGCTGGACGCTTCCCCCCTGCGGCGCACATATGGGTCAGCAGCAAGCACCAATGGCTGATGCTGCCCGACGACGTGCCGCAGCTCGACGAGCAGCCGCAGACGAACGAGGGCTGGATGGAGTTGTTGGGACCGAAATGAACACAGAAAATTTCCAATCCTTCGATGGAACAAAGCTTGCGCTCCACCGGATGGGCGAGGGCAGGCCGGTCGTGCTGTTGCATGGCCTGTTCTCCAATGCGGACATGAACTGGATCCGCTTCGGCCATGCGCAGAGGATTGCCGAGCAGGGTTATGAAGTCCTGATGCTCGATTTCCGGGTGCACGGGCAGAGCGACGCACCGCATGGGGCGGAGAATTATCCGGCGGGCGTGCTGGTCAGAGACGTCGCCGCGCTGGTCGAGCATCTCGGGCTGACCGACTATGATCTGGCCGGCTTCTCGCTTGGCGCGCGGACCGCGATCCACGGCGTTGCCACTGGCAAGCTCGCTCCGCAGCGGCTTATTCTGGGGGGGATGGGCGTCGACGGCCTGCGCGAATGGGATAAGCGCGCAGCGTTCTTCATCCGTGTGATCGACGAATTCGATGCGATTCCGAAGGGCGATCCGGCCTATTTTTCGATGCAGTTCCTCAAGTCGCAAAAGGTCGATCGGACCGCCGCGAGGCTGCTGCTCGGGAGCATGGAAAACCTCGATCTGGGGGAGCTGGCCAATATCGCCTGCCCCACGCTGGTGGTCTGCGGCGACGAGGACAGCGACAACGGTTCTGCTCAAGAGCTGGCCGGGATGCTGCCGAACGCGACCTACGCCGAGGTGCCGGGTACCCACATGAGCAGCGTCACCAAGCCCGATCTGGGGCGCGCGATGGCCCAGTGGCTGGGCCCGGCAAAACGCTGACTGCCCCGCTTGCTATTACCCCGCGTGACGGTAGTTTCGCGGCCAATCTCAAACGCTACGACAGGATGCCGCCCATGAAATTGCTTCCCGTTTCGCTCGCCGCGCTCGCCGCCGCGTCTCTCGCCACGCCCGCGCTGGCCGACGATCATGGCGCGCAGACAGAGCAGGCGGCCGAGCAGTATCCGATGACGCCCGAAGGGGCCGCCAGCTGGGTCGCGATGGTTGAGAAGGACCTGTTCGACTATTCGGTGCACGCCAGCCAGATCTATTGGGTCAACGCGACCTACATCACGCATGATACCGATGCGCTGGCCGCCAAGGTCGGGGCCGAGGGGACCGAGAAGTCGGTCAACTACGCGCTCGAGGCGGCAAAATACGCCGAGATCGACGGACTCGATCCCGAAGTCGCCCGCAAGCTCGACATCCTGCGCAACGGCATCGTCCTGCCCGCGCCGACCGCCGATGGCGCGGCGACCGAGCTGAACCAGATCGCGACCAGCCTCAACAGCCAGTACGGCAAGGGCAAGGGCACGCTGAACGGCGAAGAGATCAGCGGCTCCGACATCGAAGCCGAGATGGGCAATCTCGAGCGCACGCCTGCCGAACTCGCGGAGATGTGGGCTAGCTGGCACACCAATGTCGGCGCGCCGATGAAGGACGACTATGCCCGCATGGTCGAGATTGCCAATGAAGGCGCGAAGGAGCTGGGCTTCGACAATGTCGGCACGATGTGGCGTTCGGGCTACGACATGCCGCCGGAGGAGTTTTCCGACGAGCTGGAGCGGATGTGGCAGGAGGTCGCCCCGCTCTACCAGTCGCTGCACACCTATGTGCGGACCAAGCTGAACGAGAAATACGGCGACGATATCCAGCCCGCGACCGGCCCGATCCGCGCCGATCTGCTGGGCAATATGTGGGCCCAGGAATGGGGCAATATCTACCCGCTGGTCGCGCCCGCAGGCTCGGGCGATCTGGGCTACGACATCGGCGACCTGCTGACGGCGCAGGGCAAGGACCCGATGGACATGGTGAAGATCGGGGAGGGGTTCTACTCCTCGCTCGGCTTCAAGCCGCTGCCCGAGACCTTCTGGGAACGCAGCATGTTCACCAAGCCGGAAGATCGCGAAGTCGTGTGTCATGCCTCCGCGTGGGATGTGGACAACAAGGACGACATCCGCATCAAGATGTGCATCAAGGTGAATGCGGACGACTTCGTCACCATCCATCACGAGCTTGGCCACAACTACTACCAGCGCGCATATAACGACCAGCCCTACCTCTACCTCAACGGTGCGAACGATGGCTTCCACGAGGCGATCGGCGATTTCATCGCGCTGTCGATCACGCCGGAATATCTGGTCCAGATCGGCCTGCTCGACCGCGCCGATGTGCCCAGTGCGGACAAGGATATCGGCCTGCTGCTGCGTCAGGCGATGGACAAGGTCGCGTTCCTGCCCTTCGGCCTGCTGGTCGACAAGTGGCGCTGGGGCGTGTTTGACGGATCGATCACCCCGGCCACCTACAACTCCGCGTGGCACGATCTGAAGCGCGAATATCAGGGCATCACCCCGCCGGTCGAGCGGCCCGACGACGCCTTCGATCCGGGCGCGAAATATCACATCCCCGGCAACACGCCCTATACCCGCTACTTCCTCGCACGCATCCTGCAGTTCCAGTTCTACAAGGCGGCGTGCGATCAGGCGGGATGGAAGGGCCCGCTGCATCGCTGTTCCTTCTACGGCAACAAGGAAGTGGGCGAAAAGCTGAACGCCATGCTCGAAATGGGTGCCAGCAAGCCGTGGCCCGACGCGCTGGAAGCGTTTACCGGCAGCCGCGAGATGAGCGGCAAGGCGATGATGGAATATTTCGCCCCGCTCAAGGAATGGCTCGACAAGCAGAACGCGGGCAAGCCCAGCGGATGGTGATCGCACCGGCGGCAGGCGCGTGGCTGGCGGTGATCGCATGATCACCGTCGGCTGGCGCGAACTGGTCGGGCTGCCCGAACTCGGCCTCAAGCGCGTGCCCGCCAAGATCGACAGCGGCGCACGCACCTCCTCGCTCCACGGCAGCGTGCTCGAGGAGTTTCGGCGCGATGGCGAGAAATTCGTCCGCTTCGAGGTGCTCTTCCCCGGCACCAAGGTGCAGCAGGTGTGCGAGGCGGTGCACGTCGATGTGCGCGGGATCACCAGCTCCAACGGCGAGACCCAGCTGCGCTATGTGATCAAGACCCCGCTCACGATTGGTGATATCACCTTCCGTGCGGAGATCAGCCTCGCGGATCGTAGCGACATGAAGTTCCCTATGCTGATAGGGAGGAGCGCACTGCGTCGACGCTTTCTCGTCGATTCGGGCAATTCCTGGCTCCAGACCCCCGGACGGGAGCCAGTGAAAGGTCACAAACCCTGAGGATCAGGCCATGAAAATCGCGCTGCTCGCCCGAAATCCAAATCTCTATTCGCACAAGCGCCTCATCGAAGCGGCGGAGGCACGTGGCCACCAGATCGACTGGCTCAACACGCTGCGCTGCACGGTCCACATCGCCAGCCACAAGCCCGAAGTCTATTATGATGGGGAGCCGTGCATCGGGTACGACGCGGTCATTCCGCGTATCGGGGCCTCGATCACCAATTATGGCCTCGCGATTTTGCGCCAGTTCGAAATGCGCGGCTGCTGGCCGCTGAACGAAAGCGTCGCCATCGGGCGCAGCCGTGACAAGCTGCGCAGCTTGCAGATCCTCGCCAAGCACGGCCTCGGCCTGCCGCTGACAGCCTATGCCAATGATCCCAAGAAGGCAGAGGAGATCATTCGCGCGGTCAAGGGCCCGCCGGTGGTGATCAAGCTGCTGGAGGGCACGCAGGGCATCGGCGTCGTGCTGGCGGATTCGATGTCGTCGGCGAAGTCGGTGATCGAGGCGTTCCGGGGGGCGAACGTCAACATCCTGGTGCAGGAATTCATCAAGGAAGCGGGCGGCACCGATATCCGCGCGCTGGTGATCGGCGGCAAGGTGGTCGCCGCGATGAAGCGCACCGGCGCGCCCGACGATTTCCGTTCCAACCTGCATCGTGGCGGCAGCGCGCAGCTGATCAAGATCACGCCCGAGGAGCGCAGCACGGCTGTGCGCGCGGCCAAGCGCATGGGGCTGAACGTGTGCGGTGTCGACATGCTGCGGTCCAACCACGGGCCGGTGATCATGGAGGTCAATTCCTCGCCCGGGCTCGAAGGGATCGAGGCGGCGTCGGGCAAGGACATTGCCGGGCAGATCATCGAATTCATCGAAAAGAGCGCCAAGATCGGCGCAACCAAGACCAAGGGCGCGGGCTAAGCCGACACGGTTCGGGATCGTCAACAGAAAGGGGCAAGTAATGCGGAAACTGGCAACGGCGATGGTGCTGGCGGCGGGCCTGGCTGGCCAGGCATCGGCGCAGTCGAGCGCACCGATGGTGGGCGCGCATGCGCCTGAAAGCGTCGTCAGCGCGCTCAGAAATGCGGGCTACCGGGCGGAGCTCGACACCGATGGCAATGGCGATCCCATGATCACCAGCACCTTCGCCTCGATGGTGTCCTTCATCTACTTCTACGGCTGCAACGAGGGCAAGGACTGCACCTCGCTGATGTTCACCACCGGCTTCGACAGCGAAAAACCGTGGAAGCCGGAGGACGCGCTGGCGATCAACCGGCACGTCCGCTTCGCCTCCACCTGGCTCGACGACGAGGGGGATCCGTGGATCTCGTGGGATGTCGCGACCGGGCTCGAGGGCATCCCTACTGGGTCATTTATCTACGGCCTGCGCAAGTACGAGACCACGGTCGATCAGGTGGCCGATCAGGTGTTCGGTGAAGAGGCCACGGAATAGGCTTCCTGCAAATCGTGCGGCTTTGCATCCGGCACGAAATTGCTATTCTGCACCTTCGGGAAAAGAGGGGGAAATCTTGAAAACACTGTTTCTTGCCATCGCCGCAGGGAGCCTCGCCCTGTCTCCGGTCGCCGCCAGCGCGCAGACCTATCAGCAAACGCGCCTGCTCAAGACCATGGACGATGCCGACCTGGAAGCGGTCCTCGATGCGATGGACGCGGCCTGGAAAAGCTCGCCGCGCGAGGATGATACCGACCTGTATCAGGTCACCTTCGCCAATGGTCTGAAGGCCTATGCCTGGTATCGCGTGTGCGAGGATGGCCAGTGCCGCGGGCTGGTGCTGGTGGCCCAGTTCTCCCGTCCGTCCGGCTACGACAGCGATGCCGCGCTGGACGACAAGCTGCGCGGCTTCAACGACACCGCGCCGGCGGCGAAGGCCTATCGCGGGACCGACGGAAACGTGGTCCTGCAATCCTACATCATCTCGGACGGTGGGATCATGATGGGCAACATGAAAGCCCAGATCGAGGTCTTCAGGGACTCCGGAGGCAGTTACCAGAACTACATCAGCCAGTAGGCCGCGCTCCGCACCCGTCGAGCAATCTTGAGGCGCCCCCGGTTCGTCCGCGGGGCGCCTTTTATCTGAACGGCGGTTCGTTGAACGCCCGCAGCTTGCGGCTGTGCAGGCGCGGGCCTTCCTCGCGCAGGTGGCGCACGGCGGCGATGCCGATCTGCAGGTGCGCGGCGATCGCTTCCTCGTAGAAGGTGTTAGCCTGCTTGGGCAGCTTGATCTCGCCGTGCAGCGGCTTGTCACTGACGCAGAGCAGCGTGCCGTAGGGCACCCGGAAGCGGAAGCCCTGCGCGGCGATGGTCGCGCTTTCCATGTCGATCGCAACCGCACGGCTGAGCGAGAAGCGCCGCGCCGACATGGCGTAGCGCAGTTCCCAGTTGCGGTCGTCGGTGGTGACCACGGTGCCTGTGCGCAGGCGCTGCTTGAGATCGCTGCCCTGCTGGCCGGAGACCTCTTCCGCCGCCGCTGCCAGCGCCTGCTGCACTTCCGCGATCGCAGGCAGCGGAATTTCCGGCGGCAGCACGGGGTCGAGCACGTGATCGTCGCGCAGGTATGCATGGGCGAGCACATAGTCGCCGATCTTCTGGCTGGAGCGCAGCCCGCCGCAATGGCCGATCATTAGCCACGCCTCTGGTCGCAGCACCGCCAGATGGTCGCAGATGGTCTTCGCATTGCTCGGGCCGACGCCGATATTGACCAGCGTGATCCCGTCGCCATCCTCGCCGATCAGGTGATAGGCGGGCATCTGGTGACGCCGCCATGCCGCGTCGGACAGCTGGTCCTTCGCGTTCTCGGTCGGTTCTGTCAGGTAGAGTCCGCCGGGGCCGGCCAGCGCGCCGCATCCGTCCTCGCCCAGCCGTGCACCCGCCCAGTCGACGAATTCGTCGACATAGCGGTGGTAGTTGGTGAACAGCACGAAGCGCTGGAAATGCTCCGGATCGGTGCCGGTATAATGCGCCAGACGCGCGAGGCTGAAATCGGTCCGCAACCCGTCGAACAGCGACAGCGGTATCTGCTGGTCGGGCTCGTCCAGCTCGATCCCGTCGGCCAGCTCGTCGCCGATATCGGCGAGGTCGGTGTGCGGGAAGTGGCGCGCGATATCCTGCGGGCTGATCCCCTGAAGCCGCGCGGTCGCTTCGCCGTCGAGCACGTAGGGGAAGGGGATCTCCTGGTCGGAAGGCTGCACATCGAGCTGGATCGTGTAGTCGCTCTCGATCAGTTCCAGCTGCGCGCGCAGATAGGCGCGGAACAGCTGCGGGCGCGTGACCGTGGTGGAATAGGTGCCCTCGGTCCCCAACCGGCCGAACGCCCGGCTCTGCGAATCCTTGGGTTCGCTTCCGTCGTAATGGAGCAGTAAGCGTGGGTAGGTGTAGCGGTCCTTGCGCGCGCTTTCGGCGGGCAGCGTGCCGTTTTCTGCAAAGGCGATGATGTCGGCGCGCAGCGCGGCGATGCTTGCGTCGTAATGCGCCTGAAGCGCGTCGAGGGCCTGTTCGATGGATAGCATGGCGCGGCGTCTAACCTTCCCGGGATAAGGGTCAAGCGGCGACGCGCGAGATCGCGCTCGGGCCGGCACGATCGCAGGCGGGCCGGGCGAGGGGCGCCCAGCACCGATCCCCAAGAAAAAGGCCGCTGCGCACCGGGGTGCGAGCGGCCCTTTTACTAGCTGCGCGATGCGCGAGGCTTATTCGCCCTTGGGCGCAACCTCGTCCGAGCTCGTTTCCGGCTCGGTCGCTTCGATCAGCGATTCGGTGGTCGACTGGCCTTCGGGCGTGCTCACGCCGTCTTCCATCAGCTCGGCAGGGATTTCGCCCGGCTCGAGATTCGGGTCGATCTTGTTCTCGGAAGCCGCTTCCTCGATTTCCCGCTGTTCGTCTTCGAACATCTGGGCGAGGACGTCGACGCCCTGGCTCTGCAGTTCGGCTTCGTCGTCCGAACGGGCGACGTTGGCCTTCACGATCACGTGCACCTCGGGGTGCAGCGCAACGGTGACGTCGTGCATGCCGATGGTCTTGATCGGGCTGCCCATCACGACCTGACGCTTGTCGACTTCGTGGCCCTGGGCTTCGAGGCCCGCCACGATGTCGCGCACGTTGACCGAACCATACAGCTGGCCGGCGTTCGACGACGCACGGATCAGGACGATTTCGGCACCGGCGATCTTCTCGCCAGCCTTTTCGGCTTCGCCGCGACGTTCCGCGTTTTCCTTTTCCAGGCGTTCGCGGTTCGCTTCGAAGACCTTCTTGTTGGCGGCGTTGGCGCGCAGCGCCTTCTTCTGCGGCAGCAGGAAGTTGCGTGCGTAGCCGTCCTTGACGGTCACGACGTCGCCGATGCTGCCCAGATTGCCGATACGTTCGAGGAGGATGATATCCATGTCTCTGCTCCTCTTACTTCACGACGTAGGGAAGAAGGCCGATGTGGCGCGCGCGCTTGATCGCCTTGGCGAGTTCACGCTGCTTCTTCGCGCTGACGGCGGTGATGCGGCTGGGCACGATCTTGCCACGCTCGGACATGAAGCCCTGCAGCAGACGCACGTCCTTGTAGTCGATGACCGGAGCATTCTTGCCCGAGAACGGGCAGGTCTTGCGGCGGCGGAAAAACGGGCGGGCCATTAGTCGTCTCCCCGATCGGAGCGCTCGCGGCGCTTCTTGGAATCACGTTCGTTCTTGCGCATCATCGCCGAGGGGCCTTCCTCGTGTTCGTCCACGCGGATGGTCATGTAGCGGATGACGTCTTCGTTGATGCGGGTCTGCCGCTCGAGTTCGGCGACCATCGCACCGGGGCCTTCGATGTTCAGCAGAACGAAGTGGGCCTTGCGGTTGCGGTCGATCTTGTAGGCGAGGTTCTTCAGACCCCAGGTCTCCGTCTTGGTGACCTTGCCTTCGTTCGACTCGATAATCTCGGTGGCTTGCGCGGCCAGAGCGTCGACTTGCGACTGGCTCAAATCCTGGCGCGCAAGGAATACATGCTCGTACAGAGCCATGCCTTTTCCTTTCACATTGCTGCCGATCGCTGGCTAATCCCGCGCGGATCGCGGGGCCCCTCCGGCTTTCTTGGTTTCCCCACTGCGGGCCGTCACCCACAGCAGGGAAGCGGGGCACATAGCTGGATCGTGGGATAATGCAAGGCTTGTGGGATGGTGTCGCGGCGGGCAGTCACTGTGTCGGTCGCAAGCTCAGGGGATGTCTATGTCTAAACTTCCGACACTTGCAGCCACGATTCTCGCTGCATGTCAGCTCGTTGCTTGCGGGGCTCCCTCTCGAACCTCTTCCAGTGCGGTATTCCTTGCCGAGGCAACCGATCTGCCAACTGTCCAGTCATGTCGTGACTCCCACCTTTCTGAGGGTTTCCTGACCTTCGGTAGAGTCGGCAATGCGATGGTCTCGGCCGATCGCGCCCTCGAGGTATTCTGCACATTCGATGAGGCCGACAACCTTATTGCCGTGTTCAGGCAGACGCGACGTGCTGACGCAACGCACGTTTTTCAAAGCACGGTCGGAACGGACGCTCGAGGCCGCCGTCATACGCTTGAGATTATAGACTGAACTAGGAGAATAGCGTGCCCGGTGGCTTGGCAGCATTGCTTGACGACGTATCGATAATCGCACGCGCGGCGGCGGCCTCGGTCGACGATGTCGCGGCGGCGGCTGGGCGGGCGGGCACCAAGACTGCGGGCGTGGTGATTGACGATGCGGCGGTGACGCCCAGCTACGTCACCGGCTTTTCGCCCGCGCGTGAACTGCCGATTATCGGCAAGATCGCGCTGGGCAGTATCAAGAACAAGCTTCTGATCCTGTTGCCCGGTGCCTTGCTGCTGAGCGAGTTTCTGCCGCAGGCGATTGTCTTCATCCTGATGCTGGGCGGTTGCTACCTCTCGTACGAAGGGGCGGAGAAGATCGTCGAGAAGCTGACAGGCGACAAGCATGGCAAGACCGTGGATGAGCCCATCAAGGACGAGAAGGCGTTCGAGAAGAAACGCGTCGACGGCGCGATCCGCACCGACCTGATCCTGTCGGCGGAGATCATGGCGATCGCGCTGAACGAGGTGGCGGCGGAAACCTTCGTGACGCGTGCGGTGGTACTGGCACTGGTCGGGCTGGCAGTGACCGTGGGCATTTACGGCGCGGTCGCGCTGATCGTGAAGCTGGACGATATCGGCCTGCACCTGATGAAGAAGCCCGGCGATTTCGCGAAGAAGGTGGGCAAGGTGATGCTCAACGCGATGCCGCATATCCTCACGATCCTGTCGGTTGTGGGAACGGCGGCGATGCTGTGGGTCGGAGGGGGGATCATCCTGCACGGCACGCACGAACTGGGCTTCCAGCCGCTCTACGGCGCGGCGCACGGGCTGGAGCATGCGGTGGAGAGTACCACCGGCGCGCTGGGCGGCGTGCTCGGCTGGGTGGCCTATGCGACCTCGTCCGCGCTACTCGGGCTGGTATTGGGTACGGTGATCTTTTTCGTGCTGCACAAGGTGTTCGGCGTGGGGCACGAGGATGGCGAGGAAAGCGGCGAGGGCGCGCACTAGGCGCCGCGCCAGGGCTCCTTCGCAAGGTCCGTGCCGCAGCGGCTGCAGGTCTTGTTCGGCCACGGCAGCATCAGCGGGCCGCGAAAGAACAGGTTCTTGCGGCAGTTCGGGCAGTTGAAGCCGAGGATGCCGATATTGGCCATAAAAAGGCCGAAGATCACGATCGCGAAGGCGACGCTCGAATGGCCGATCCACGCATCGACCGCGATGATGAACACCACGCCGATCGCCACGCCGAGCAGCATTTTGAGCGCATGGCGGCGGGCGCGCTGGTAGATGGTCATTGCGAGGCTCGATGATGGGAAAAGATGGCGTGACCCTAAGAATGTAAGTCTTCGTCACAGAACTCACACCTTCGGCGAGGAGGAATTGCGCTAAGACCCAGATGACTGATCCCGCCTGGTTGTCCGAATGCGGGCTCCCCGCAATGGGGACACGGCGAAGCATACCGAACGAGTAACGGTATACCGAGAAACAGAGCGAAGATTCCTCCACCGATATAGGGCTTATCGAAAAGCAGCTCCGGGGCAAAAATCAGTAAGCTGGCCAATACAAGCCAAGACGACAACCAAATTGAATAGGCAATCCAGCTGCGGAGATAAATCGTCACCCCAAGCGCTCCAGCACATCCTTCGCAAACACACTCAGCGTGTCATCGCGCGCGCCCATGATCGCGATGCGGTCGCCGGGCCGGGCGTTCGCCACCAGCCAGTCGCCGCAGCCTTCGCGCGTGTTGATGTGAATCGCCTTTCCGCCGTGTTTCGCGATCAGGTCGACGATCCGCTCGCTGCCCTCGGAGCGGTCTACCGTGCCGCCGAAATAGACCGGGTCGCACAGCAGGCTGATATCTTCGGGGCCGAGTTCGCGGGCGAAGGTCTCGGCCAGTTCGCCGCCCATCTGTTTGAGCGGCCCGTAGCCATGCGGCTGGAAGAAGGCGAGCACGCGCCCTTCGTGTGCTTTCAGCGTGCGCAGGGTTGCCGCGGCTTTCTCCGGGTTGTGACCGAAGTCGTCGATCACGGTCACGCCTGAGGAGGACGTACCGACGATATCGAACCGCCTTGCCAGCCCCTTGAACTCGGCCAGCGCCGCGACCGCATCGGCCACCGAAACGCCCGCCGCATTCGCCCCGGCGATGGCCGCCAGCGCGTTCGACAGGTTGTGCCGTCCCGGCAGGTTCAGCGTCAGCGCGTGCTGGCTGTCGTCGCGCTTGTCGTGGACCATCGCAGCCTGCCGCGTCGGCCCCTCTGCAATGCTGCCCTCGACGATGCCGAGTGCCGCGCAGCCATTGGTCACGCCGAAGGTCAGCGGGGCATTGGCGTGGGCGACGAGGCGGAAGGCTTCCTCGTCGTCGGCATTGACCACGCTGCGGTCCGACGCCTCGAGGAAATCTCCGAAAAGCTGGCGCAACTCGTCCATGCTCTTGTGGTCGAGCGACACGTTCAACAGGATGCCCACGGCAGGCTTGTATTGCGCGATCGAGCCGTCGCTTTCGTCGACCTCCGACACATAGAGATCCGCATCGCCGACCACCGCGCTGGCGAAGGGGCGGTCGTCGCTGACGAAGTTCTTCATCACCGCGCCGTTCATGATCGTGGGGTTTTTGCCCGCATGGTGCAGGATCCAGCCGAGCATACCGGTGACGGTCGACTTGCCGCTGGTGCCCGCGACCGCGACGCCGGTTTCTGCCGCGTTGAACAGCGCTGCGTTGAGGTCGGCGCGGGTCAGGCGCGGTAGGCCGAGCTCCTTTGCGCGGACGACTTCGGGCACGGTGTCTTCCACCGCTGCGCTCGCCACCAGCACCTGCTCGGGCCGCGTGATCCCGCTGCCGTTCTGCGGGAATAGCTGGAAGCCTTGGCGCTCCAGCGCGGCGAATTTCTCTGGCGTGCGGCCCTGGTCGAAGCTGCGGTCCGATCCCGCGACCTCCGCCCCGCGCCCTTTCAGGATCGCGGCGAGCGGCTGCATGCCCGATCCGCCGATCCCGCAGAAGAACCAGGGGCGGGCGGTCAGGTCGGCGGTGGGGTCGGGCAGGTCGGTCATGAGGTCAGCACTATTGTCATTAGACCAACTCGTCACCCCCGCGCAGGCGGGGGTGACGCTTTTGGTCGCAGGAAGCGGGATCCCCGCCTGCGCGGGGATGACGGGGGTGGGTTTGGCGGGTACAGCGAAAACATGACCCGCATCGCCATCTGCGCGCCCGCCACCGCCATCACGCCCGACCATGCCGCCGCGATCGAGCAGCTGGTCGCGGATGAGTTTCCCGAACACAGCGTCTACGTGCACCCGCAATGCTTCGAAAGCTGGGGGCACTTCGCCGGGACCGATCTGCAACGGCTGACCGCGCTGCTCGACTGCGCGAACGATCCGCAGTTTGACGCGGTGTGGTTCGCCAAGGGCGGCTACGGATCGAACCGGATCGCACAGGCGGCGGTGGCGCAGATGAACGATGCCGCGCGGCAGAAGACCTATGTCGGCTTTTCGGACATGGGCTACATGCTCGCCGCGCTCTACCGCGCAGGGATCGGCCAGCCGGTCCACGGCTCGATGCCGGTCAGCGCACGCAGCGAGCATGGGCGCGAGGCGGTGCGCCGCGTGCTGCGCTGGTTTTCGGGCGATGGCAGCGGGCTGGAGCCGAGCCTTGACGGCAAGACGCCCACGGTGGCCTTCAACCTCATTACGCTGGCGATGATGGTCGATACACCGATGCTGCCCGATCTTTCGGGCCATGTGGTGATGGTCGAGGAGGTGAGCGAGCATCTCTACGCGGTCGACCGGCTGTTCTTCAGCCTGTCCAACACCCTGCCACGGGTCGCGGGGTTGAGGCTGGGCGCAGTCAGCAACGTGCCGGAGAACGACCGGGAATTCGGCATGAGCGCAGAGGAAATCGCACAGTTCTGGTGCGCGCGGGCGGGTATCCCATACCTCGGCCGGGCCGAAATCGGCCATACCGCCGCCAATCGGATCGTCCCCTTCGGCCTTGCCAGCCCCGCTCGCGGTTCCTAGGCCGCAGGCAACAAGGAGATATTATGCGAGCTTTCATCTTCCCCGGGCAGGGGAGCCAAAAGGTCGGCATGGGTGCCGACCTCGCCGAAGCCAGCGCCGCCGCGCGCGAGACCTTTCAGGAAGTCGACGACGCGCTGAACCAGAAGCTGTTCACGCTGATGCGCGAAGGGCCTGATGCCGAACTCACGCTGACCTCCAATGCTCAGCCCGCGATCATGGCCAATGCCATCGCCGCGCTGCGCGTGCTGGAGAAGGACTTCGGTATGAAGCTGAAGGATGCGGGCGATTGCGTCGCCGGGCATTCGCTGGGCGAATATACCGCGCTGTGTGCGGTCAACGCCTTCTCGCTGACCGAAACCGCCAAGCTGCTGCGCCTGCGCGGCATCGCGATGCAGGATGCCGTGCCGATCGGCGTCGGCTCCATGGCCGCGCTGCTGGGCTCCGATATCGAAACCGCGCAAAAGCTGGCCGAAGCCGCTGCCGAAGGTCAGGTTTGCGAGATCGCCAACGACAACGACCCCTCGCAGGTCGTGCTGTCGGGCCACGCGCAGGCGATCGACCGGGTGCTCGACATGGCGAAGGAATACGGGGCCAAGCGTGCGATCAAGATCGCGGTCTCTGCACCGTTCCACTGCTCGCTGATGAAGCCCGCCGCGCAGCGGATGAAGCTGGCGCTGGAAAACACGCCGCCTTCGGCGATGGACCTGCCGCTCTACGCCAATGTGACCGCCGCGAAAGTGGCCGACTCGGACGAGGAAAAGGCCCTGCTGGTCGATCAGATCACCGGCCGCGTGCGCTGGCGCGAAAGCGTGCTGGCGATGCGCGCGGACGGGGTGGAGCAGTTCGTGGAGCTGGGCGGCAAGGTGCTCGGCCCCATGGTCGGCCGCACCGACAAGGACGCGAAGGTGACCAGTGCGATCACCATGGAAGACCTCGAAGCGCTGGCGAAGGAACTGGCCTGATGTTCTCACTTGAAGGAAAGACCGCGCTGGTCACCGGCGCAAGCGGCGGGATCGGTTCGGCGATCGCCCGTGCCCTCGCATCGCAGGGCGCGCGCCTTGCGCTGTCGGGCTCCAACGGCGACAAGCTGCGCGCGTTTCGCGACCAGCTCAACGACGAATACGCGCATGATAGCGGCGCGCATGTCGAGATCACCTGCGACCTGTCCAATTCGACCAGTGTCGAGGAACTGATCCCCGCGACGATCGACACGCTCGGCAAGGTCGACATCCTGGTAAACAATGCCGGGATCACGCGAGACAATCTCGCCATGCGGATGAAGGATGACGAGTGGGATCAGGTGATCCGGATCAATCTGGAAGCCGCCTTCCGCCTGATGCGCGCCGCCGCGCGCCCGATGATGAAGGCGCGTCATGGCCGGATCATCTCGATCACCAGCGTCGTGGGCGCGACGGGCAATCCCGGGCAGATGAACTACTCGGCGGCCAAGGCCGGCCTGACGGGCATGTCGAAAAGCCTTGCGCAGGAACTCGCCACCCGGGGAATCACCGTCAACTGCGTTGCCCCCGGATTCATCCGCACCGCGATGACCGATGCGCTGGACGACAAGCAGAAGGCGGCCATCGAAGCGCGCATTCCGGCGGGCCGCATGGGCGAAGGCGACGAAATCGGCGCTGCCGTGGCCTACCTTGCCAGCGACGAAGCAGCCTACGTCACCGGGCAGACGCTGCACGTCAATGGCGGGATGGCGATGCTCGGCTAGGTGTTGCGGGGCGGGACTGGCGCGCATCGACAACACCAACGGCTAGCCTAACCGCCCTCAACCCCTTATCCCCAGCAATCCGGGTGGACTCGCGCTTGCAGCTTGCCCCTAAGTGCAGGCGCGATAAGGAAACCGGATAAGATTTCTCGCGCCAAGGCAGACTCGAGGGGGAGTCGCGCCGCATTCCAAGCGCTTATGAGACGAGAGAAGGACCGATGAAGGCCACCATCGAACGCGCCACGCTGCTCCGCTGCCTGTCCCACGTGCAGTCCGTGGTGGAGCGCCGCAACACGATCCCGATCCTCAGCAACGTGCTGATCGACGCCGACGCAGGCGGCGGCGTGAAGGTGATGGCGACCGACCTCGACCTGCAGGTGGTCGAAACCATGACCGCCGCGAGCGTCGAAAGCGCCGGTGCGATCACCGTCTCCGCCCACCTGCTGTTCGACATCGCGCGCAAGCTGCCCGATGGCAGCCAGGTCAGCCTGGAAACCGCCGACAACCGCATGGTGGTGAAGGCCGGGCGCAGCCGCTTCCAGCTGCCCACCCTGCCGCGCGACGACTTCCCGGTGATCGTCGAGGGCGAGCTGCCGACCAGTTTCGAGCTGCCCGCGCGCGAGCTGGCCGAGATGATCGACCGCACCCGTTTCGCGATCAGCACCGAGGAAACGCGCTACTACCTGAACGGTATCTTCCTGCACGTGTCGGACGAGGCGCGCCCGGTCCTGAAGGCCGCGGCGACCGACGGCCACCGGCTGGCGCGCTACACGCTCGACCGGCCCGAAGGCGCGGAAGGCATGCCCGACGTGATCGTCCCGCGCAAAGCGGTCGGCGAACTGCGCAAGCTGCTTGAAGAAGCACTCGATTCAAACGTCCAGATCGACCTTTCGGCGAGCAAGATCCGCTTCGCGCTGGGCGGCGAGGGCGGGGTGGTCCTGACCAGCAAGCTGATCGACGGCACCTTCCCCGATTACAGCCGCGTGATTCCCACCGGCAATGACAAGCTGCTCAGGCTCGACCCCAAGGCCTTTTTCCAGGGCGTCGACCGTGTCGCGACCATCGCCACGGAAAAGACCCGTGCGGTCAAGATGGGGCTGGACGAGGACAAGGTGACCCTGTCGGTCACCAGTCCCGACAACGGCACGGCAGCCGAAGAGATCGCCGCCGAGTACAAGGCCGAAGGGTTCGAGATCGGCTTCAACGCCAACTACCTGAAGGATATCCTCGGCCAGATCGACAGCGACACGGTGGAACTCCACCTCGCCGATGCGGGTGCTCCCACGTTGATCCGTCGGGACGAGAACAGCCCGGCGCTGTACGTCCTGATGCCGATGCGGGTGTAGAAACCTAACCGCCCTTGTCACTGGCTCCGGCCGGTGACCCGGGGCTAGGCTTGCTGGCGAAAGGAATTTCGCCATGCCATCTGGCTTCCTAGTTCTGTTGCTGCTGTCGGGAGCGACTCCGGTCGGTTCCGACGACTGCCCGGCGATCGTCGCCGCGACGACCAGCGAGAACGTGGACCGGAACCCCGATGCAGTGCGCTGCCTCTCCTCGCGGATGAGCCAGACGGTGTACGAGGACACGGAGCGGTGCATCGAACTGATGATCGGCGTGTCGGATCTGCGCGAAAGCCTGAAGGGGATCGAGCGCTATTCCCATCTCGACAACGCCAAGTCCGACAGGATCGAGGCGAGCATGCGCGGTGAGTTCGCGCGGATGAGGGCGCTGCCGCCGCTGGGGGTGGATCTGGACGCCGGGAGGCAGGTGGCCGAGGCGACCCGGGCACCCTTCGCCGTCGCGCTATCCTTGATCCCGGACCGCCGCTATGCCGTGTGGTACGCCAAGGCCGTCCCGCCCGAGCATTGTACCGCAGCGCTCGAATTTCGGACCGCGCTGCGCGTGCTGGAGGAAGACGAGCGGCGGCGCGCGCTGGCCAGATAGAATTTCATATGGGGAGCAGGATTTTCATGACCTTTCGCAAAACGGGCGTCGCCATCGCGACCTTGGCCGCGGCCTCCGCAGCATTGCCCGCACCGGCCGCCGCATCCGTGCGCGACGATGCGCAGTGTCTGATGGTGTACTCCATCGCGCTCGGCCAATACGAGGACGAAAAGGACCGCGACTACTCGATTGCGACCGGGCTCTATGCGCTGGTCGGTTACTTCTCCGGCAAGCTGACCTCGCAACTGGGCGTCGACAGCCTGCGATCGGTCATGACCGAGGAACTGGCAGCCGAGGTGGCGGAGGACTACGAGAGCATCCAGACCCGCTGCGTGGCCGAATCCGAACA
Source organism: Citromicrobium bathyomarinum (assembly GCA_001306305.2). NCBI lineage: Bacteria > Pseudomonadati > Pseudomonadota > Alphaproteobacteria > Sphingomonadales > Sphingomonadaceae > Citromicrobium > Citromicrobium bathyomarinum. Next base: position 2,746,910 of record CP155577.1, on the reverse strand, counting down.
GATGGCAGACGCAATGATTGCCGCCGGAGAGGCGCTGTCGGGGAAGTGATCCGGTCCTGCTGCGGCGGGGTGGTGGCCGTTTGCGCTAACCCAGAAACTCGCGCAGCAGGTCTATCGCCCGCTCGGGGTGGGTCATCAGGAACAGGTGGCCTGCGCCTTCGAACACTTCCAGCCGGGCATCGGGAATCGCACCGGCGAGCAGCCTGCCATTGGCGAGTGGCACGATCGGATCGTTCTCTCCCATCATCACCAGCACCGGCTTGTCGAGGAAGGGGAGGGCAGGCAGCGAGGTCCACCCGGCCAGCGCCATCAGCTGATAGAAATAGCCGGTGCTGCTGGGCGCGGTGATATTGCCGATGGAATGGCGCGCGCGCCTTGTCTCGTCCGCATTCTCCAGCGCCATCAGGTATTCGCTGCGCAGCATGGCGTTGATGCCAGAGAAGGGATCGGCCATCTGCGCCAACATCGCCGGGTCGCCCGGGATCATCAGCATGCCTGGAGAGGTCGCGGCCAGCACCACGCGCCGTACGCGGCTGGTGTATTGCAGGGCGAACTGCTGCGCCATCGCGCCGCCCCAGCTCATCCCCATCACATCGACCGTCTCAAGCCCGAAGCGCTTCAGCACGCCTGCGGCCGTCGAACTCATGGTAAAGGGATTATACGGCAGCACCGGATCGGGCGATTCCCCCGTGCCCGGCATGTCGAACATGATAAAACCCCGGTCGGTCAGCGTTTCCGCCAAGGGAGCGACCGCTTCGATGTTCGCGCCGATCCCGTTGAAGAACAGCAGCGGGGGGTGCGCGCAGGGCGCATCGAGCCGCCAGCGCGCCACCCGCAGCTCAATCCCGTCAACCGTCTCGAAGGATACATCCGCGCTCAACGGGCCGCCCGGCTTGCCCCGCAGGTGCTTGCTCGGCTGACTGCGCGCGGTACCGCCAAACAGGCCCCAGCCGGGCAGGCGCAGGTCCATGTCCGTAAAGCGCATCATTCTTCAAGGCCTTGAAAGTTATAAACAAAAATCGAAAAAGACGCCGTGTTTCGACGCTTCGCGCCGCCTGCAAAGGCGGTTTTTCCCTCTCGGGGGCGCAGTGATGGCGCTTGCTGCGCCGCAACACAAGCACGCGGCGTCTGTTGGCCCTTCATGGGCCGCCAAAACCGGCTTTAACCTGCCGCTAACCCCGATGGTTAATCCTTCTCCAGCCGGTTTCAGGCATAGGGTTCAGGATGCAGCAGGGTACGCGTACGGAAAGACGGGCATTGGCAGCGGTGCGATCGCCTGAAGGCGACGCGACCGCTAGCGAGCGCCGTCGCAGCGGCCTGCCCACCAAAAGCAACGAAGCCGATGCTTTCGCGCGCGCGCGAGGGCTGAGCCTGAGCGACGACGCACCCGCGCTGCCCTCGCAATGGCCCGTGCTGGGCGCAATGGCTCTGGCAGGCGCGCTGGGCAACGGATTGATTGCCCAATCCTATCCGCCGATCACCTCGCTGGTCGCAGTGCTTCTTTCGGCGTTGCTTTTCTCCCTCTCCCGGCTCGTTCGCGACACAGGCAGGGTTCGGCGCCTGTCGGTGACTACCGCCTTCGGCCTGATCCCGCACCTGCTGGTCGGCTATGCCTATGCCGAATGGATGTTCCATGGAGGCCTGCCACTGGGCTTCGGGATCGCTACGCTGATCCTTGCGGGAAGTATGGCCGCGGTATTCCTTGCGGGGCGGCCGTTCCCGATGCTGTTCGTCAAGATCGGGATATGGCTGCCGATTGCGGTTCACTCCATCGCCTATAACGATCACATGGCCGTGGTTGCCCTTCCGCTTGCGATCCTTGTCGCGGTGGGCATCGCCCTGTTCCAGGAACGCTACGACCGGCGCAGCGAGGAAGAGCGGCAGGCGGAAGAGCGCAGCCGCAATCGCTCGATCGACATCCTGCGCGATTACGAGGCGACCGGGCAGGGCTGGTTCTGGGAAACCGACAAGCACGGGCGGATCGTTTACATCTCCGAAGTTTTTGCCGAGCGCTATGGCTTCGATCACGAAGACCTGCTGGGCAAGGTGTTCACCAGCGTGTTCGAGGTCGATCCCGGCGACCGCGACGCCGAACGCACGATCAAGTTCCACTTCACCGCCCACTCTCCGTTCCACGAACTGCCGGTCAGGGGCGAGGGGCGCGCTGGCGACGGCACGGTGTGGTGGTCGGTCAACGGTCGTCCGATCTTCGATTCGTTTGAGAATTTCTGTGGTTTCCGCGGCTCGGGCACCGATCTGACCGAGCGTCGACGCAGCGCCGAACATGCCTCTCGCCTGGCGCTGTACGATTCGCTGACCGGGCTCGCCAACCGCCACGCGCTCAGCCAGGCGCTGTCCAAGCTGCTGACCCATCGCAATCCGGCCCAGCGGGTGTGCTCGATCCTGATGCTCGACCTCGACCGGTTCAAGCATGTCAACGACACCTTCGGCCATCCGACAGGTGATGCCCTGCTCAACCAGGTCGCGCGGCGGCTGGAAAAGGTGGTCGGCGATCTCGGCACGGTCGGCCGGATCGGCGGCGACGAGTTCCAGGTGCTGATCCCGAAGCGTTGCGAAAAGGCACGCCTCGAACAGCTGGGCAACGATATCATTCACTCGCTCTCGCAGCCTTATTCGATCGATGGCAACCGTGCCGTCATCGGCGCGTCGGTCGGCATTGCGATCGCGCCCGAGCATGGCGGCACCAGCGAGCGGCTGGTTCGCAGCGCGGATCTTGCGCTGTATGCGGCAAAGGACGCTGGCCGCGGGCGCTATCGCGTGTTCTCCGACGATCTCCACGTCGCCGCGCGCGAGCGTAACCAGCTGGAAGAAGAGCTGCGGCTGGCGATCGACACCGGCGGCCTGCAATTGCATTACCAGCCGGTGGTCAACACGGCGACCGAAGAGATCAGCGGGTTCGAGGCGCTGATGCGCTGGAACCATCCCAAGCAGGGCTGGATCAGCCCGGAAAAATTCGTCCCCGTGGCCGAAGATGCGGGGCTGATCGTGGCGATGGGCGAATGGGCCATCCGCCAGGCCTGCAGCGATCTGGCTCGCTGGCCGAAATCGGTGCGCTGCGCGGTCAACGTGTCGCCGCTGCAGTTTGCCGATCCGGCGCTGCCCGGGGTGATTGCCGACGCCATTGCCAAGGCGGGCATCTGCCCCTCGCGTTTGGAGCTGGAGATTACCGAGAGTGTGTTCCTCGACGACAGCGAGGGTACCGATGCGACCTTCGCCGCGCTCAAGGCGGTCGGCGTGCGGCTGGCGCTGGACGATTTCGGAACCGGCTATTCCTCGCTCGGCTATCTGAAGAACGCGCCGTTCGACAAGATCAAGATCGATCAGGGCTTCGTGCGCGGGGCGACCATGCCGGGCAGCCGCAATGGCGCGATCATCGCGGCGATCTCCAGCCTTGCCAATGCGCTTGGAATGGACACCACCGCCGAGGGTGTCGAGACGCTCGACGAGCTGGAGCTGATCAGGATGCACGGATGCAGCCACATCCAGGGCTATATCTATTCCAAGCCGCTCTCCACTGCAGAGGCCGATGCGCGGCTGGAAGAAGGGCTGAAGGCCCGCCCCAGCGGTCCGCGCGCCGCGCGCGAGCCGCGCCAGGCGATGCTGCGCCGGGTGGTGCTGCAGCACGGCGAGGATTTCTACAATGGCACGATCCGCAACATCTCGTCACAGGGCGCGCTGATCGAAGGTCTGTGGAACGTGCCCGAGGGCACGGTTTTCCGCGTCGCGCTGAGCGAGCGGCTGGCGGTCGATGCGGAGGTGCGCTGGTGTGCGGAGAACCGCATCGGTGTGCGCTTCGCCCAGCGTCTGCGGCGCGACCAGCGCGGCCAGTTCGATCTTCCGGCCCCCGAGGTCGAGCGCTCGATCCAGCGCGAACAGCGGCGCTCGGCCTGAGGGCGCACTCAATTGCCGCTGTCCTGCACGGGACAGATCGTGCATGCCCTCAAACATGCTGACAGGCGCAGCGCGCGTGTCTATTGCGGCGGGATAATGACTGACCTTTCCAAGATCCGCAATTTCAGCATCATCGCCCATATCGACCATGGCAAGTCCACGCTCGCCGACCGGCTGATCCAGCTCACCGGCGGGCTGACCGAGCGCGAGATGAGCGAGCAGCTGCTCGACAACATGGATATCGAGCGCGAGCGGGGCATCACCATCAAGGCGCAGACCGTGCGCCTCAGCTACACCGCCAATGATGGCGAGACCTACCAGCTCAACCTGATGGACACGCCCGGCCACGTCGACTTCGCCTACGAGGTCTCCCGCAGCCTCGCCGCGTGCGAGGGCGCGCTGCTGGTGGTCGACGCGGCGCAGGGGGTCGAGGCGCAGACGCTCGCCAATGTCTACCAGTCGATCGAGCACGACCACGAAATCCTGCCCGTTATCAACAAGATAGACCTGCCCGCCGCCGAGCCCGAGCGGGTCGCGGAGGAGATCGAGGAGATCGTCGGCATCCAGGCCACCGGCACCTGGCAGAACGGTGGCGCGGTGCTCACCAGCGCCAAATCCGGCATCGGCGTGGAGGACGTGCTCGAAGCGATCGTCGCGCGCATCCCGCCGCCCACGGGCGACCGCGACGCGCCGCTGACCGCCAGCCTGGTCGATTCCTGGTACGACCCCTATCTCGGCGTCGTCATCCTCGTGCGCGTGATCGACGGCGTCCTCAAGAAAGGCCTCAACGTCAAGTTCATGCAGGGCGGCACGCAGCACCTGATCGACCGGGTGGGCGCCTTCACCCCCAAGCGCGTCGACCTGGCGGAGATCGGCCCGGGCGAGATCGGCTTCATCACCGCGCAGATCAAGGAGGTGGAGCAGGCCCGCGTCGGCGACACCATCACCACGGTCAAGAACGGCGCCACCAAGGCGCTGCCCGGCTATCGCGAGCCGCAGCCGGTGGTGTTCTGCGGCCTGTTCCCCGTCGACGCCGCCGATTTCGACAAGCTGCGCGAGAGCATCGCGCGCCTGCGCCTCAACGATGCGAGCTTCACCTTCGAGACGGAAAGCTCCGCCGCGCTGGGCTTCGGCTTCCGCTGCGGCTTCCTCGGCCTGCTGCACCTCGAGATCATTCAGGAGCGCCTGAGCCGCGAATACGACCTCGACCTGATCACCACCGCGCCATCGGTCGTCTACCGCATCCACCTCGGCAAATCGAAGACCGAGGATGCCAAGGTGATCGAGCTGCACAATCCCGCCGACTACCCCGACCCCAACCGGATCGAGGTGATCGAGGAACCGTGGATCAAGGCGGTGATCTACACCCCCGACGAATACCTGGGCAGCATCCTCAAGCTGTGTCAGGACCGGCGCGGCATCCAGACCGACCTCACCTACGTGGGTGGCCGCGCGCAGGTGACCTACGAGCTGCCGCTGAACGAGGTGGTCTTTGATTTTTACGATCGCTTGAAGTCGATCTCGCGAGGCTACGCCTCCTTCGATTACGAGCAGATCGGCCTGCGCGAAGGCGACCTCGTGAAGATGAACATCCTCGTCAATAACGAGCCGGTCGACGCGCTATCGCTGATCGTCCACCGCGGCGTGGCGGAAGAACGCGGCCGCGGCATGTGCGAGCGCCTGAAAGACCTGATCCCGCGCCACCTGTTCAAGATCCCGATCCAGGCGGCGATCGGCGGCAAGGTGATCGCCCGCGAAACCATCGCCGCCCTGCGCAAGGACGTCACCGCCAAGTGCTACGGCGGCGACATCAGCCGCAAGAAGAAGCTGCTGGAGAAGCAGAAGAAGGGCAAGGCGCGGATGCGGGAATATGGGAATGTGAGCATTCCGCAGGAAGCGTTTATTGCTGCGCTGCGGATGGGGGAGGAGTAGGCATGCCTAATCTGAGGTCAGAGCGTGATGTCGAAACCAAGATTGTCGCGCCGCTTTTTTCCAGAATTCTCGGTTACGACGACGAGCAAATGAATTGGGCTGTCCCAGTCCAGATGCATTTAGGTCGGGAAAAAAAGACCAAAGAGGCAGACCTTGTAATTTGCCATAGCGGCGAAAATCTGATCGTTGTTGAGGCAAAGAAGCCTACCGAGCCTGTTATTGGTGCCACAGGCCAGACGGACTCGTACGCGTTTGCGCTTCAATGCCCTTTTAGCTTCATTACCAATGGCAGGGAGTATCTTCTTAGAGGATACTATCATGCTAATAGGCGTGTAGACTTATTATCAGGCACCATAGATAAGCTGAATTCCGAGTCATTTGAGCGCCTTGCGCGGATAATAGGCGCGAGTGAAGTAGTTGCTTCATCAGCCGAGCGGCCCGAGACCCTGAATGCTCCTGATCGTGAAAAAATCAGAGACTATCGGCGCTTCTTCAAAGGGTTGCACAATACGATACGAGATGGCGATAAGCTCGACCCGGCTGCCGCATTTGACGAGCTTGGCAAGATGCTTTTGCTATCCGCAGCGGACGAGGCCCTTCGTGCTTCTAATTCTGAGCACGAGCCTCTGACGAAAGGTATGGTTGAAAAGGCGATTGGTACATCAACCAAGAAGGCCAGTCGGATCATCAATGTTCACTTTGATGAGGTTGTTCCAACAGCGTTCCCTCTCTTGGCTGAGAAAAAATCTGATATTGAACTATCACCGGGAACCGTGGCTGACTTGCTGGAGAAGCTTCAGCCCTTCAGTGTACGCAGTGAAGATGTCGATCTTAAGGGGCGGGCATTCGAAGAATTCTTGCCTTCGCAGCTCCGTGGTAAGGGTCTCGGTCAATACTTTACGCCTCGACCGCTAGTTGAGTTTATGTGTGATCTTGCAGAAGTATCACTGTCGGATACGCTCCTTGACTTTGCCTGTGGCTCAGGGGGTTTTCTAATTAATGCGTACGAGCGGATGCGCGAAGAGGTTGAGCTAATTCCTGCGGGAACGCTGCAACGTCTTGGCGAAACTCGAGAGTCCTTGATCGAAGATGTTAAGAGCAAGCAAATCTTCGGGATTGACGCCGAGCCGAGAGCGGCCAGAACCGCAAGGATGAACATGTTGCTCTGGGGAGATGGGCGTTGTGTCATGCGAGGCAACGCGCTCGCAAGCCAAGATTTGACTGGAAAGCCATACCCGATCTCTCCTTACAAGAAATCCGACAATAATTCTGGCTGTTCACTTATACTCGCGAATCCTCCGTTTGGGGCACGTGAGAGCCTGACTCAGAAGTTTATGCGATCTGGCAGTGGCTTGCGATGAGGCGGGTGAGGCGGCGGATGTGGGCGATGGTAGTCCATGCGGTGGAACTTTCGATAGTTCTTTCCCAGTCCTTTGCGAGCCGTCGACATCTGCCGAGCCAGGCGAAGGTGCGCTCGACCACCCAGCGGCGCGGGAGCAGAACAAAGCCCCTGGCGGTGTCGCAGCGGCGCACGATCTCGAGCGTCCATTGCCCATGCCCTTGAAGCGCGCCGATGAGCTTGTCGCCTGCGTAGCCCCCATCGGCGAAGAGGTGGCGCAGCCACGGGAAGCGGTAGCGGATTGCCTTGATGAGATCGACCGCCCCGTCGCGATCCTGAATGCTGGCAGCGTGGATGGTGACGAACAACATCAGTCCGAGCGTATCGGTGATGATGTGACGCTTGCGTCCCATGATCTTCTTGCCCGCATCGTAGCCCCGTGGGCCGCCACTCTCGGTGGTCTTGACGCTCTGGCTATCGATCACCCCGGCGCTGGGGCTGGCCTCGCGCCCTTCGATCTGGCGCGCAGCCATCACCAGCAGGTGATTGATCGTCTGCCATAGGCCGCTGTCGCGCCAGGCATAGAAATAGCGTTGAACCGTCGAGAGCGGAGGGAAATCCTTGGGCAGCATCCGCCATTGGCAACCGCTTGTTGCCAGATAGAGGATCGCGTTCATCACCTCGCGCAGGTCGGCGCAGCGCGGCCTGCCGCCAGGTTTCGCGGGCGGCAACAGAGGCTCGATCAAGGCCCACTCGGCATCGCGCAAATCGCTTGGATAACGTAGACCCGGGCGGCTATGCTGCTGCCGGGAGGTATCGGTCCACATCGCTTATTCCTCGGTCGTTTCTGGCGAAACCCCGGAATCAGCGATGCACCAGCGCGTCAAGCGCAACCAGCTGATATCTCCCAACTACTTTTGAAGACAGGCTCTGAGAAAGAGCAGAAGGTCCTGAAAAAATACATATTCGGATCGAAAAAACGACAGAGAAAGTCTCAAAAAACCGAGGTCCTTTTTGTTGAAAGGGCGATGGAGCTATTGCGTCCAGAAGGGCGTATGGCCATCGTTCTCCCAACGGGCTTGTTAAGCGCTGACACATATTCCGATTTGCGCGGCTTCATAGCGCGCCACGCAAAGGTCAATGCCGTCGTTTCTCTGCCAACGCACGCATTTGTTCAGTCCGGCGTCCCTACCGTGAATACGGTTATTCTCTACGTCCAGAAGCACTCTGAAAGTTCTAGAAAAATAATTGAAAAGAATTTGGGCGAAGAAAGTATCTCCGGGTACCAAGAGTTGGTATCGAAATATCCGGAATTAGACTATGATGTTTTCATGGGGATAACTGAAAATATAGGTTATGAACCAAACGGAAGGCTGACAAAATCAGGTAACAAAAAGACAGATTTGGATTTTGTGCTGGAGGATTTCCGTAATGGGGTCGCCGACAGTCTGTCAGAATTGGATATTTTTGACTACGCTGAACGCCTTTACGCCGCCAAGGCGTTTCGCCGCAGGGATCAGACGGTTCGCGGAACGGACGAGAATAGAAAATTCTCGTTCACCAAGAAATTCTCGCAGCTGACAGACCGGCTTGACCCGACATCCTACATCATGGATTTCAAGCTGTCCGAATTGGCCCCGGATATGGAAAAGATCGGATTGAAGATTCAGGAGGTAACGGAAAGATTTCGGCCTAAAACAGACGAAGAATTGGACAAGGAATATGACCTGCTTTCAGTCTCAAGCGATGGCAAATTAACGGTTAGGGAGACTGTTAAAGGCGAGGACCTGGAGGGGAAGAATAAGGTCGTTCATGAAGGCGATATCGCCTTCAATCCAATGCGAGCCAACATCGGCAGTATCGGAGTCGTTACAAAAAATCGTGAGGGTGGGCTAATTAGCCCCGATTATCGAATTGTGCGTGTCGACGGGATAGACCCAGAATACTTGGTCGCGCTCCTAAGGACGCCATTCTACAAGATGTATATCGATGTCCTTACGACCGGGTCGATCCGCGACCGACTGTATCCAAGTCACTTACAATCGATGCTTTTCCCAAAGGCAAAGGCGGCGCAGCGGAAAATACTCAAATCACTGCAAAAAGATGTAGAGAAGGAGTGGGAGCGCACAAGCGACAAGCTGTCGCAATTGGAAGCGAAATTAAACGCATCGGTCCGGTCAATGATCACTCCCACCCCCCATCCTTCACCGTCCTCCACCTAGGGTTCTCCTCCGGCTCCTCTTCCTCGGGCACACGGCACCGCCAACCCGGCGAAGGCAGCGCCCGCTCCTCCCAGTCGTCGCCTTCGTCCTCCTCCTCTTCCCCCGCATCGTACTTAGGGTGCTCCGGGTCCTCCCACCAGCGGTAGCCTGCGGCCTCGTCCTCGGCCTCGATGGCCTTGAAGGCGTCCCAGGCCGCGCGGGCGCGGGGGCTCATGGAGTCGAGGCGGCGCTGGTGGAGCGCTTTCAGTTTGGCGTCGATTGCATCATACACGCGCTGCTCGCCGCCCTGCGCGCGCTCGCGCTCGTACTCCTCGCGCCATTGTTTCTTGAGCCGCTTCAGCTCCATCTGGCCGACCGCGTTGAGGCCTTTTGCGCGCCCTTCCGCAAACCGATCGGGCGCGCGGTTGCGCAGCATGAACATCAGCAGGCGGTCGTTATAGATGGTCCGCGTGCCGACCAGCTTGCCGTAGGAGTAGACGGGCACGTCGACGCCGTTGAGCGCGCGGTCCATCGCGACATCCTCGATCCGCTGCACGCCGAGGTCGATCGCCGCCTGCCATGCGGCGCGAAAGCTCTCCGCGCCCGGCTGGCGGCGCAGGTGGTAGGCGCCGGCCTGGCTCATGTTGACCGCCTTGCACGCGGCGTGGACGGAGCCCGTATCGGCGAGCGCGGCGATGAAGCGGCGCTGGCGATCTTCGGTCCAGCCATCGTGGCGGTCGGTCTGGCGGGGGACGGGGGTGAAGTCGGGCAGCTCGCCAGCAGGCACGGGCAGGCGCTGCTCGCGGTTGTCGGCTTTGCGGGTCATGGGCGGAAGCTCATGGGTGGCGGTCCTTGAGCGGTGGGGAGGGCGCGAAGCTATGCCCCGGCCGCGCGGCTGTAGGACAGCGATTTTCCACGCCGCGCGGGTGCCGCGTGGCGGGCGGAGCGGGCGAGCCGCGTCCGCCTAGACCGCCTAGAACCAGGCGCGCACGCCGATCAGGACTTTGAAACCGTCCGGATCCTCGCCGTCCGAGCGCGCGATGTCCGCCGTCTCGCCCAGCTTCGCCTCGTATTCGACGCCGATATAGGGCGCGAATTCGCGGGCGATCTCGTAGCGCAGGCGCAGCCCCGGCTCGACCTTGGTGACGCCTGCGCCGATCTCGCGCTCGGGAATGTACTGCGCGGCGAACTCCGCCTCGATCCGGGGCTGCAGGATCAGGCGTTGCGTGATCTTCTGGTCGTATTCCGCCTCGACCCGCGCGGTCAGGTCGCCCCGGTCGGACAGGAACAGCGCGCCGTCGACATGGAACATGTAAGGCGCCAGCCCCGCCACGCCGAGCACCAGGTGCGTGCGGCTGTCAGGCTCGGGATCGAACCGCACACCCGCCTGCAGATCGAAGAACGGCCCGATCGCGCGGCTGTAGAGCGCCTGGATCTCCGCATCCTCCACCGCGCCGCCGAATTCGCCTTCGCCCTCGGTCTTGAGCACGAAGCGGTTGAGGTCGCCGCCGTACCAGGCTTGCGCATCCCACAGGTAACCGGTCTCGCCCCCATCGGTGGGAATGCGCGCCTCGAGCCGCTCGACCAGCACCATGCCGGTGGTCATGCCCCCATTGCCACGGGCCAGTTCCTCGCGCGCGGGCGCCATTGCCTCGCGGCCCCAGATCGCATCGGCGGCATGGCGCGGCCCCTCCAGCGCACGCGCGGGGATGGCGTCTTCCGGCGCGGCTCCCGGCGCGGATGTGTCGGTCATCGCTCCGTGAGAGCCATGGTCCATGCCCTCCATGCCATCGTCCATCGCCGGGGCCGGTTCGCGCTCTTCCTGCTTGCCGCACTGTTCGGGCGGCAGATGGCCCATCGCGCAGTGATCCATCTCCGGCGCGGGTTCGCTCTTGCTGCCATGGCCCGAATGGTCCTGCGCGGCGAGCGGGGTGGGCAGCAGCACGGCCCCGGCGAGAAGCATCGCGCGGATCATGCGCCGTCTCCTGCGGGGAAGGGTCGCACGGTCACCACCTGCATCATGCCTGCATGCATGTGGTAGAGCAGGTGGCAGTGGAAGGCCCAGTCGCCCGGCTCGTTGGCGGTCAGGTCGAAGGTCGCGGTGCCGCCCGGCTGGACGATCACCGTATGCTTCAGCGGCTGGTGCATATGGTCCGCGCCGTTGACCAGTTCGAAGAAATGGCCGTGCAGGTGGATCGGGTGCGCCATCATCGTGTCGTTGACCAGCGTCACGCGCACGCGTTCGTCGAACCCGAAGCGGATCGGATCGTCGGTGACGGCGGTGAACTTCTTGCCATCGAAGCTCCACATGTAGCGTTCCATGTTGCCGGTGAGATGGATCTGCATCTCCCGGTCCACCTCGCGATGCGGGTTCATCCGCTTCGCCTTGAGGTCGGTGTAGCGCAGCACCCGGTGCTTGACCGTGTCGAGGCCGAGGCCGGGGAAGTCCATGCGGTCCATCGGCATGGGCGAGACCATGTCGAGCCCGGGGCCGACCTTCACATCGGCGGGCAGGGTGGAGGTATCGCGCATCGAGTGGTCCATGCCCTCCATCCCGGCCATGCCGCCGTGGTCCATCATGCCCATGTCGGCCATGGTCAGCGTTACCGGCTCACGCAGCGCGGGCGGCGTGGCCCTGTGCCCCGCGTGGCTGGTCAGGCTGGCGACGCCCATGCCGCTGCGGTCCATTGCCTCGGCCACGATCGCGTGGCTGCCGTCGGGCGGGCTGACGATCACGTCGTAGGTTTCCGCGACGCCGATCTGGAATTCGTCCACCTCGACCTCGGCGACGTCCTGCCCGTCGGCGGCGATCACCGTCATGGGCACGCCCGGGATGCGCACGTTGAAGAACGTCATCGCCGATCCGTTGATGATCCGCAGACGCACGCGCTCGCCCGCGCGGAACGCGAATTGCAGGTCGTCCGCCGGGCCGTGGCCGTTGATGAGGAAGGTGTAGGTGCTGCCCGTCACGTCAGAGATGTCGCGCGGGTTCATCCGCATCTGGCCCCACATGCGGCGCATTGCGCCGGACATCTCGCCCTCGGTCGCGGTCTGCATCTGATAGTTGAAGTAGTGCTCGCCCACCTTGAGCTTGCGCATGATCTCGTGCGGATGGATCGGGGTGAACTCGCTCAGCAGCACGACGTAGTCGCGGTCGTAGCGCGGATCGGGATCGGCGCTTTCGACCACGATCGGGCCGTAGTGCCCTGCCTGCTCCTGCAGGCCCGAGTGCGAGTGCCACCAGTAGGTGCCGCTCTGCCGGATCGGGAAATCGTAGGTGAACCGCTCGCCCGGGCGGATACCGGGGAAGCTGACGCCGGGCACGCCGTCGAACTGAAACGGCACCAGCAGGCCGTGCCAGTGGATCGAGCTGTCCTCGGCCAGATTGTTGGTCACGTGAAGGCGCACGTTCTGGCCTTCGCGCAGGCGGATCAGCGGCCCCGGCACGCTGCCATTGACCGCGACCGCGTGGCCCGAGCGACCACCGGTCATGAAGTGATGATCGCCGATGGCAAGCTCGATATCCTCGCCCGAAAGCTCTCCGAAGCCGTTCTGCGCGCGGCTCAGCGAGGCACCACGTGCCCAGGCGGGCATGGGCAGGGTGCTCGCGGCGGCGAGCGCGACGGTGCTGCGGATGAGGTGGCGGCGGGAAAGGGATGCCATTGGTGGGCCTGCGAAAGAGTGAGCCTGAAGCGAAAGCTATATATACCCCCACGGGGTATTTCAATCGAGGAAGGTGCGGGCCCCCCCCTTCGCACGCAGCGCTGTCCTACACGGCTGCCTGACCCTAGGCTGCCAGCCGCTCTTTCAAATCGTCGATCTGCGTGTTTCGCGCGCGCCTGCCCGTTGGACGATCGCGCGCAACTAACCGGCCATCTTCGTGGCGCATGGGCAGGGACTGTTTTTGACCCCTAGGACTGTGTGTCAGGTGTGTCAGGAAGCCTGCATGCGCGTTTGCGCGTGCCCGGCAGGAAGGTGCTTGCCGGGTAGAGCCTAGGCAACCTTGCGCTCCGGCACGCCATCCGGCGAGACGGCGCATTCGACCGGCGGCACGGTGAGGGTTTCCAGCTCGTGCTCGTGCACGGTCCTGTCGCGGCCCTGGCTCTTGGCCGCGTAGAGCGCCTTGTCCGCGCGGTGGTAGAGTTCGCGCCAGGTGGAATCGTCGCTCAGGGCACCCTCGGCCACGCCGATGCTGATCGTGCACTGCCCACCATGCGGCATTTCCGCCTCGCGGATTTCGGCGAGCAGCTGCATCGCCTTGCCCGGCGGCAGCGCCTCGCTCGTGCCGAGCAGGGCGAATTCCTCGCCCCCCAGCCGCGCCGCGCTGACCCCGTCGCCCGCATGCGCCTGGATCAGGCGCGCGACTTCCTGCAGCACGGTATCGCCAACATCGTGGCCATGCGTGTCGTTGATGACCTTGAAGCAGTCGATGTCGATCAGCAGCAATCGCGACTGCCCGCTCTGCTCGCCCAGACCCTCGGCGAAGTCGAGCAAGGCGCGGCGGTTGAGAAGCCCGGTCAGCGGATCGGTCAGGGCAAGCTGCTGGCTCTTGCGTTCGAGCATCAGCAACTCGATCACCTGATTGTGGTGCGCGTTGATCATGCGCCACTGGAACACCCCGGCGACGCACAGGCTCACCGCGGTCGCGATGTCGAGGGTCGATCCGGTCAGCAGCATCAGCGTTGCGATCGCGCCGATGTCGATCACCAGATGGGTCAGCGCCGCTGCGCGAATGCTTGCCATGCAATACGCCGTGGCGAGCGCACCCATCACCAGGATCACGGGGAAATGCAGTCGCACGCCCGGGTCCGCCGCGGACCAGCAGGCGACCGCCCAGGTGGTGGAGATCAGCGCGCCGATGAGCGAGGACGCCCAGCTCTGGACCATGAACCGCTCGGCCCGCCAGGGCTTCTGCGCGAACTGGTTGTCTTTGAACAGGTCGTTCAGGCCCATCAGGCAATAGAGCGCCATCAGGCTGGGCAGGCCCCAGCGCACGAACCAGCCGGCAGCCTCGGGCGTGGCGAGCGCGGCGAAGGGGCAGGTCAGCAGCAGCCCGACGAACAGCCAGCGCCCCTGCTTCTGGACAGTGGTCGCGCTGGCCACGACGAAATCGGTCCGAACCTCCTGCGGAAGGTCCGGAATCGCGGCATTGCGCAGTATCGTTTTCACCCCGTCCATGGCCCCCAGATAACCCGCAAACGTCTAAACAAAAATTAAGCGGGGTGCCCGGCCCGTCCGCCGTAATCCCCCTATTAACCATTGTGACGTAGCATTTCTGCGGTCTCAACTGAAATCGACGGAAATGGACGGAAATACAATGGCTCACCAGGCACCGGCTGATCCCACGCTTCCCCAGAACGTTACGCCCGCGCAGCGCAAGGCCCGGGAGGCGCAGCTCGCCGCCAGTCAGGCGACCTACGAGTGGACCGACGCGGTTCCGTCGCTCGAAGGCGTGCCGGTGGTGAAGACGCTGCCCACGGCAGAGATGCCGACGCTCGAATGGTGGCTGAAGCTGGTGAAGATCCTGATCGAGGTGGCGATCAACCAGATCGAGGTGGAGCAATCGCTGATCGAACAGGGCCTCTCCGCGCTCGACCCCGCGCTGGTCGCGGCGGACCGGGTGGTGGTCGCCGCGATCGAGAAGGATGTCGCCGCGCTGGAGGCGAAGATCGCGGGCGATGTCACGGGGGGCAAGGGCATCGTCGCTCTGGCGACCGACTGCGTTCACATGTTCGACGCCGAAGTCGCCATTGCGGACCTGAAGAACCACGCGACCAAGCTGAAGGGCGTCATCGAACTGCGCGGCGCGACCAAGGCGGCGCTGGGGAAGGAACGCCCCCGTTCGCTCCAGACCTATCTCGATAACTTCAAGACGATTTCCACCCCTGCGATCGCCTACACATTCCAGGACGATCTCGAATTCGCCAACCTGCGCGTTGCGGGGCCGAACTGCATGCTGATCGAGGCAGTGACGAAGGTGCCGAAGAAATGCGCGGTGACGGCCAGGCAATATGCGGCGGTCGTGCCCGGCGACACGCTGGATGCCGCGCTGGAGGAGGGGCGCCTGTTCCAGTGCGACTATTCGCCGCTCTCGATCATCGAGCCGGGCGAGTGGGATGGGTCGGCCAAATACCTGACCTGCCCCGTCGCCCTGTTCGCGGTGCCGCCGGGTGGGCAAAGCTTGGTCCCGGTCGCGATCAATTGCGATCCCTCTAACGCGGCGAGCCCGGTGATGACGCCGAGCATGAGCGCGGAAAAGCAGTGGGGCTGGGAAATGGCCAAGCTGGTCGTGCAGGTGGCGGACGGCAATTACCACGAGCTGTTCGCCCATCTCGCGCGCACCCATCTGGTGATCGAGGCGATAGCCATCGCAACCCATCGCCAGCTTCCCGATGTCCACCCGATCAACGCACTGCTGGTGCGCCATTTCGAAGGCACGCTGTTCATCAATGATGCCGCCGCGAACAGCCTGATCGTTGCCGGTGGCCCGATCGACCACATCTTCGCAGGCACGATCGAGACCAGCCAGCAGGCCGCCGTGCAGGCGCGGCTGAGCTTCGATTTCGCCAAGGGGATGTTGCCGCAGGATATCGTCGCGCGCGGCGTCGGCGCGGATTCCGCGCTGGGCGACTATCCCTATCGCGACGACGGCCTGCTGGTGTGGAACGCGATCGAGAGCTGGGCGAAGGCTTACGTGCGCACCTACTATTCATCGGACAAGGATGTGACCGGCGATACCGAGTTGCAGGCATGGGCGGCGGCCATTGCCGACAGCGGCAAGCTGAAGGGCTTCTCCGCGCCGAGCACCATTCAGGAGCTGGTCGATATCTGCACGATGACGATCTTCACCGCCAGCGCGCAGCATGCCTCGGTCAACTTCCCGCAAAAGGCGATCATGGAATATGCACCGGCAGTGACGGGCGCGTTCTGGCAACCGGCCCCCGACACGCAGAAGGGCGGAACCAAGACGGGCTGGCTGGCGATGATGCCGCCCGAGGTTCTGGCGTTGCAGCAGCTCAAAGTGCTCTTCCTGCTGGGCTCGCTCTACTACCGTCCGCTGGGCACTTATCTCTCGCCCGACTTTCCCTATCCGCAGTGGTTTCAGGATCCGCAGATCACGGGGAAGGGCGGCCCGCTGTCGCGCTTCCGTGCGGCACTACAGGACGTGGAAGAGCAGATCGTCGCGCGCAATTCCGAACGGATGCGGCCTTATACCTTCCTGCTGCCGAGCCTGATCCCGTGCAGCACCAATATCTGACGCCCACGAAAAAGCCGCCGAGGCCCCGGGAGGCATCGGCGGCACTTTTCGCGTAGGTCGCGCGGCTTACGGCCGCGTCTGGCCGTTGCCGTGGACGAGGTACTTGAAGCTGGTCAGCTGTTCGAGGCCGACCGGACCGCGTGCGTGCATCTTGCCGGTCGCGATGCCGATTTCGGCGCCCATCCCGAACTCGCCGCCGTCGGCAAACTGGGTGGAAGCGTTGTGCATCAGGATCGCGGAATCGATGCTGGTCATGAACTTGCGCGCCGCATCGTCATCCTCGGTGATGATCGCGTCGGTATGGTGGCTCGAATAGGTGTCGACCCAGTCGATCGCCTCGTCGAGGCCATCGACCACCTTCACGCTTGCGATGGGGTCGAGATATTCGGTGCCCCAGTCTTCGTCCGTCGCGGGCTTGATGCTCGGCGCGATGGAAACGGCGGTCTCGTCGCCGCGAAGCTCGCAGTCGTCGCCGAAGATCGCCGCGATCTTGGGGATCGCCTGCTCGGCGACCGCCTTGTCGACCACGATGCTTTCGGTCGCACCGCAGACGCCGGTGCGGCGCAGCTTGGCGTTGCGGATGACTTCGGCTGCCTTGTCGAGGTCTGCCTTTTCATGGACATAGGTGTGGCAGTTGCCATCGAGGTGGAGGAGCGTGGGCACGGAGGCCTGGTCACGCACCAGCTCGACAAGGCCACGCCCGCCACGCGGGATCACGAGATCCACGAACTGGTCCGCCTTGAGCAGCTCGGCCACCGCGGCGCGGTCGGTCGTGCCAACGGTCTGCACCGCATTTTCGGGCAGGCCGGCGGCTTTCAGGCCTTCCTGCATGCAGCGCACAATGACCCGCGTCGAATTGCGGCTCTCGGAACCGCCGCGCAGGATCACCGCATTGCCGCTCTTGAGGCACAGCGCCGAGGCGTCCGCGCCGACATTGGGGCGCGATTCGTAGATCATGCCGATCACGCCGATGGGCACGGCGACGCGTTCGATCTTGAGGCCATTGGGCCGGTCGATTTCGGCAAGCTGGCGACCCACGGGGTCGGGCAGTTCGGCAATCTGTTCGAGCGCGCTGGCCATGCCTTCGATCCGGTCGGGCGTGAGCTTGAGCCGGTCGACGAAACTCTCGGGCTTCTTGCCCGCAACGCTCTCGACATCCTTCGCATTGGCTTCGAGCAGCTCGTCCTGATGGTCGCGCAGCGCCTTGGCCGCTGCGGTGAGGGCGGTGTTCTTGGCCTCGGTGCTCGCGGTCAGCAGGCCCTTGGCCGCGGCGCGCGCGTTGCTGCCGAGTTCGTGGATGTGGATCGCCGGATCGAGTGTCTGGTCGTTCATGGTGGTCCTCTTCGGATCTGTTATTTTTGAAGCTCTGCTTATTAGACGGGCAAGGTGTGCCCCGGGTTCCGAACGGGCGCTACCTCAGCTCGACGGCGCGTTTGTAGGCCGCCTCCAGCGTCTGTTCGAACTTGCGCGATACCGCGCCGTCGCCGTTCAGCGCATCGAGCCCGGCAGCGGTGGTGCCGCCCTTGCTGGTGACCGAATTGCGCAACTCCTCCAGCGTCTGGCCGTCCTGGTCGATCGCCATCGCGATCGTGCCTTCGAGCGTGCCGAGCACCAGTGCGCGGGCCTGTTCGTGGGAGAAGCCGATGCCTTCGGCCGCCGCGACATAGGCGCGGGCGAGTTCGAAGACGTAGCCGGGGCCGGAACCTGCGACTGCGGTGACGCGGTCGAGCTGGTCCTCGTCGTCGACTTCGACGACGGTGCCGGTCCGCTCCATCATCGCATGCGCGTGCTTGCGCTGGTCTTCGGTGACGCCAGGGCCTGCAACCAGGCCATTGGTCGCCTTGCCCACGAAGGCGGGCAGGTTGGGCATGATGCGGATGACCGGAGCGGGCTGTTCTCCCTTGGCCATAACCTTGGAAATGCGCGCGATCCCTGCGCCTGCGGCCATCGAGATGACGTAGCCGTTATCCGACAGCACCGGCGCATAGTCGGGCAGGATGTCGTCGATCATCTGCGGCTTGATCGCGACGATGATCACGTCGAAGCGCTTGTCGCCCAGTTCGCTGCGCTCCTTGACGAGCGTAACACCCTCTGGCGCTTTATCCAGAAACGGGTCGACGATGGTGAAGCTTTCGCTACCCCGCTTCCAGTATTCGAGCAGCGCTCCGCCCATTTTTCCGCAGCCGATCAAAAGTATGTCTTGAAAGATAATATCTCTCCATCTGTTTTCCGAGGCGATCGGAGCGCGCGTGCTTTAGGGCGCTCGATCGTGCCTTTTCAATGTGTTTATTCTTTTATAACACAGTCGTGCAATTTTTTCCAGTGGGTTGTGCGATGCAACACCCTTGCCTATGTCCGCGCCACTCTTTTGGCCGCCAAGATGGATCAAACATGCCGCAATCGAACACCGTTGTCGTCAAGATCGGTTCCACCCTGGTTGCGAACACCGAACGTCTGACGCCGCGTTTCGGGTTCATCCAGCGGATGCTGGAAGACGTTGCCAAGCTGCGCGAACGTGGCACCAATGTCATCCTGTGCAGCTCGGGCGCAGTCGCGCTGGGGCTCAAGATAGTGGGTGAGCGGCCCGAGACGGCCGGGGTCAGCGACAAGCAGGCCGCCGCTGCATGCGGGATGCCGATCCTGACCAATGCGTACAAGCAGATCGGGCACGAATTCGATTTCGAAATCGCGCAGGTGCTGCTGACGCTGGGCGATTTCGAGGATCACCGCCGCTTCCTAAACACCCGCAACACGGTGTTCCGCCTGCTGGAAGCCGGGGTGATGCCGATCATCAACGAAAACGATTCGATCACCACCGAGGAAATCCGTGTCGGCGACAACGACCGGCTGGCGGCCAAGGTCGCGCAGATGGTCGATGCGAAGAACTTCATCATCCTGACCGAGGTCGACGGTCTGTACGATCGCCACCCGGACGAGGAAGGTGCCGAGTTCATCTCGGAAGTCACCGATGTCGCGCCCTTCATGGAGGCGACCAAGGGCAAGAGCACGCTGGGTACCGGCGGGATGACGACCAAGCTGATGGCCGCCAACATCGCGCAGGAAGCAGGCGTCACCACCTATATCGCGCATGGCGAACACGATAATCCGCTCAGCTCCGTGCTCGACGGGGAGCGTCGCGCCACCAAGTTCATCGCCCACGACACGCCGACTACGGGGTGGGAGCGGTGGATCGCCAACCGGCTTCAGATGGCGGGCAGCATCGGCATTTCGGACGAGCTGGCGGATGAGATCGCAGACGGAAACCGCGCGATCCGGCGCGAGGACATTCTCTCGATCGAGGGCGATTTCAGCCGTGGCGACGTGCTCCACATCTACGACCAGCAGGGGCAGGAGCGGGCCCGCGGCCTGTCCGACTTCACCTCTGAAGAACTGCGCGTGCTGGCGGTGAACCCGCATCTCGATGCCGAACAGCTGCTTGGCTACAAGACCAAGGGCGAAGTGATCCGGGACAAGAACCTCGTCGCGCTGGAGGGACGCCATCTGCTGTGGGATGCGCCCGAGGGTGGCGAATTGTCTGGTCACGGGGAACGCCCTGCGAGCTGAGCAAGACTGGCCCAGCCTTTCACTTGGCGTTCATGGCGGTGGTCGCTATACCGCGCGACCATGACAGCCAACGCCAAGACCATCGCCGCCGCGCTCGCCCTCGGTACCATTGCCACTCTCGTGTCCGGTTGTGCCGGCAGCGGCAGCGGCGGCCCGGGTGATACCGCCTATGTCGCGCGCGACGTGGAAACGCTTTACGCGACCGCCAAGCAGCGGCTGGACCGCGGCAATCCTCAGCTGGCCGCTGCGCTGTTCGACGAAGTGGAGCGCCAGCATCCCTACTCGCCGTGGGCACGCCGCGCACAGTTGATGAGCGCTTTCAGCTATTACGTGTCGCGCGACTATTCGAAGGCGATCCAGAGCGCGCAGCGCTTCCTGTCGATCCACCCGGGTAACAAGGATGCGCCTTACGCCTATTACCTGATCGCGCTCAGCTATTACGAGCAGATCAGCGACGTTCAGCGTGACCAGAAGATTACCGAGCAGGCGCTGGTCGCGCTGCGCGAGGTCGAGCGCCGCTTCCCGCAATCGGAATATGCCGCCGACGCGCGGCTCAAGATCGACCTCGTGCGCGATCACCTCGCGGGCAAGGAAATGGATATTGGCCGCTTCTACGAGAAGTCGGGCAAGTGGACTGCCGCGCAGATTCGTTTCCAGAACGTGGTCGAGAACTATCAGACCACCAGCCACGCTGCCGAAGCGCTCTATCGCCTGACCGAAACCAGCCTTGCGCTCGGCATCCCGCAGGAAGCGAAGAAGTATGCCGCCGTGCTCGGCGCGAACTATCCCGGCAGCGAATGGTACGACAAGGCCTATGCGCTGGTCGAGGATCACGCGGCCGACACGCAGGTCGCGCTGGCCAACTGATCGCGCTTCTATCCCGGGGCGGCGTTCGATCGGGCCGCTTATGCACATCCATGAGCTGTGAGGATGAGTGCTTGCCGGTGACGTGCCCGCACGCGCACGCTATCCTGTCTCCGCGATGCTGACTCAACTCGCCGTCCGCAATGTCGTTCTTATCGAAGCGCTCGATCTCGATTTCGGGCGCGGTCTCGGCGTGCTCACGGGCGAGACGGGGGCGGGCAAGTCGATTTTGCTCGATGCGTTGGGGCTGGTGCTGGGCAACCGCGCGGAAACCGCGCTGGTGCGCAGCGGCGCCGATCAGGCCAGCGTCACCGCCAGTTTCGAATTCGCCACGCTCCCGCCCGCGCTGGCAGAGGCGCTGGAGGATGCGGGGGTCGAAATCGAGCCGGGCGAACCGCTGATCATCCGCCGCCAGGTCAAGGCGGACGGGGGCTCCAAGGCCTTCGTCAACGACCAGTCGGCCAGCGTCGGACTGCTCCGCAATCTCGCGCCGATTCTGGTCGAACTGCACGGTCAGCACGACGATCGCGGGCTGGTGAATCCGCGCGGCCACCGCCAGCTGCTCGACCGGTTTGCCGGTGCCGACACCGCCAAGGTCGCGCGCAACTGGCGCGAATGGCAAAAGGCGTCGGGCGCGCTGGAAGAAGCGCGCGCCGCGATCGATGCTGCCAGTGCGGAACAGGACCTGCTGCTGGCGCATCTGGCCGAACTGACCGAAATTGCCCCGCAGGCGGGGGAGGAAGCCCGGCTGGCGGAGCAGCGCGCCGCGATGCAGAAGGGCGAGCGGCTGGCGGGCGACCTGGAGGAGCTGCGCCATATCTGGGAAGGGTCGGAATCGCCGCTGAGCGAGCTGCGCACCGCCGCCCGGCGGCTCGACCGGATTGCGGGCGAGCACAAGCTGCTGGCGGAGGCGCTGGCGGCGCTCGACCGGGCGATCCTCGAAGGGACCGAGGCGGAGGAGAAGCTGGAAGAGGCGGCCGAGGCGCTGGTCCACGATCCCGCCGCACTCGATGCAGCCGAAACGCGCCTGTTCGACCTGCGCGCGCTCGCCCGCAAGCACCGCTGCGAGGTCGACGAACTGCCGGACAAGATGCGCGAGATGCGCAGCCAGCTCGACGCGATCGAAGGCGGCGAGGCACAGCTCGATGCGCTGCGGATCGCCGAGCGCGAGGCGTTCGACGCGTACGAGGGGGCCGCTGTGCGGCTGCGCAAGGCGCGCAAGGCCGCCGCCAAGACGCTCGACAAGGCGGTTGCCGCCGAGCTCGCGCCGCTGAAGCTGGACGCTGCGCGTTTCCAGACGGACGTGCAGCCGCTGCCGCAGGAAAAGTGGGGCCCCACGGGCATGGACGCGGTCGAATTCCTGATCGCGACCAACCCGGGCGCGGACTTCGCGCCGCTCAACAAGATCGCCAGCGGCGGCGAGCTGTCGCGCTTCATCCTCGCGCTGAAAGTTGCGCTGGCGGAACAGGGCGGCGCGGCGACGATGATCTTCGACGAGATCGACCGCGGCGTGGGCGGGGCGGTCGCCTCGGCCATCGGCGAACGGCTGGCGCGCCTCGCCAGCGACGGGCAGGTGCTGGTGGTGACGCACTCGCCGCAGGTCGCCGCGCGCGGCCGCGTCCACTACCAGATCGCCAAGGCGAGCAGCGGCACGGTCACCAAGACATCGGTGGAGCTGCTCGATGCCGGGGGGCGCCAGGAAGAGATCGCGCGCATGCTCTCGGGCGCGGAGATCACCCCGGAGGCGCGCGCGCAGGCGGATCGGTTGCTGGAGGGGGTATGATGCGGGCGGAACCTCGGGCCTCCATCCGGCCTTAGGCCTGCATGCACGCCCCGACCTTTCCCGACTGGCTCCACGCACTCTCGACGATCTCTTTACTGATTGCTGCAGCGTGTGCGCTGTGGATCGCCATCGACGTTATCCGCCATCCGCAGAAGATGGCGGTGATGAATTTCGTCTGGCCGCTCGCCGCGCTGTTTGGCAGCGTGCTGTGGGTGGCGCTCTATTTCGCTTTCGGACGGCGCAAGGGGCGCGGGATCGACGCGCCCCAGGAAGAGCTGCCCTTCTGGGCCTCGGTCGCCAAGGGCGCGTCGCATTGCGGGGCGGGGTGCACTTTGGGGGACATCATCGCCGAATGGTCTGCCTTTGCTTTCCCGCAGGTCGCGGTGTGGTTCGGCTGGCACACCCTGTTTGGCGAAAAGATCTTCGCAGTGTGGATTGTCGATTATATCGTCGCTTTCGTGCTGGGCCTCGCCTTCCAGTATTTCACCATCAAGCCGATGCGCGACGTTTCGGTCGGGGAGGGAATCGCGGCCGCGGTGAAGGCGGATTTCCTCTCGATCACATCGTGGCAGGTGGGCATGTACGGGCTGATGGCGCTGATCCAGTTCGCCTGGTTCGCGCCCAGCTATGGCGGGCTGGCGCCGGTGAACACGCCCGAGTTCTGGTTCGCGATGCAGATCGCCATGCTGGCCGGGTTCGCGACTGCCTTTCCCACCAACTGGTGGCTGATCCGCAAGGGCCTCAAGGAGAAGATGTAGCGGGCAGTTGCAGGCGGCAGAAAATCGCTTCCGTAAGCTTGCCGGTGTGCCCTATCGCAGCGCCCTATGGACGACCAAAAGGACCTTGCCGAACCCCTCTCCGAAGCCGAGGCCGCGAACGAGCTGATGCGGCTCGCGCGGACCATCCGCAAACACAACCGGCTGTATCATGCCGAAGATGCGCCGGAGATCACCGACCAGGAATATGACGCGCTGGTGCGCCGGAACGAGGCACTGGAGGCGGCCTTTCCCGATCTGGTGCGGCCAGATTCGCCGTCGAAGGGCGTGGGACACGAGGTCGCCGGATCGCCGCTGTCGAAGGTGACGCACGCGGTGCGGATGATGAGCCTCGACAATGCCTTCAACGGCGAAGAGGTGGGCGAGTGGGTCGCGCGGGTGCGGCGCTTCCTCGATCTGGAAGTCGACACGCCGATCGCCTTCACCGCCGAGGACAAGATCGACGGCCTCTCCTGCTCGCTGCGCTACGAAAAGGGCCAGCTGGTCCGCGCGGCGACGCGGGGCGACGGGCAGGTGGGCGAGGATGTAACCGCCAATGTCGCGCATATTGCGGATATCCCCGCGCAGCTGACAGGCGATGCGCCAGACGTGTTCGAGGTGCGCGGCGAGGTGTATATGGAGCGCGCCGCCTTCGCCGATCTCAACACGCGGCTGATGGACGAGGCGCGGGCGGCTGCGTCAGAGAAGGGCGAGGAGTTCGACCCCGCCAAAGCTCGCCAGTTCGCCAATCCGCGCAACGCCGCGGCGGGTTCGCTGCGGCAGAAGGATGCGAGCGTCACCGCGAAACGCCCCTTGCGTTTCTGGGCGCATGGCTGGGGCGAAGCCTCGCAGGTGCCCGGTGAGACGCAGACAGATGTCATCCGCGCGATCGAGGCGTTCGGCCTACCGGTCTCGCCGCAATTTACCCGAGTGGAAGGGCTCGATGCGCTGCTCGATCATTACGAGACGATCGCGTCCGCAAGGCCCGATCTGCCCTATGAGATCGATGGCGTGGTCTACAAGGTCGACCGGCTCGACTGGCAGGAACGGCTGGGTTTCGTCGCCAAGGCCCCGCGCTGGGCGCTGGCGCACAAGTTTCCTGCCGAGCGTGCGGAGACCACTCTGGAAGCGATCGACATCCAGGTCGGGCGTACGGGCAAGCTGACCCCGGTGGGTCGGCTCGCGCCGGTGCTGGTCGGCGGTGTCACCGTCACCAACGTCACGCTGCACAATCGCGACGAGATCGCGCGGCTGGGCCTGCGCGTGGGCGACCGGGTGCTGATCCAGCGCGCGGGCGACGTGATTCCGCAGGTGGTCGAGAACCTTACGCCCGATGCGCAACGCGAGCGTTTCGAATTTCCCGAGACCTGCCCCGAATGCGGCAGCGAGGCGGTGGCGGAGGAAGACGAAGTCGATGTGCGCTGCACCGGCGGGCTGATCTGCCCGGCGCAGCGGCTCGAACGGATGAAGCACTTCGTCAGCCGCGGCGCGCTCGACATCGAAGGGATGGGCGAGAAGACCATCGCCGAATTTCTGGAACGCGGGTGGCTCGAAAGTCCGGCGGATATCTTCCGCCTGCGCAAGCGGCGTGACGAGATCCTCGCGCTCGAAGGCTGGCAGGACAAGTCGGTGGATAACCTGTTGGCAGCGATCGAGGCCAAGCGCGCGCCCGACGCCGCGCGGCTGCTGTTCGGCCTCGGCATCCGCCATGTCGGAGCGGTCACCGCGCGCGACCTGCTCAAGGGGCTGGGCGATATCCGCAAGCTGCCGGGCAAGGCGGCCGAATTCCACCGCTACCGTATCGAAAATCCGCGCGGGGAGGACGAGAAGGTCAGCCCGTTCAATGCGCGGATGCTCGACGCGGTGCGGCGGATCTACGAGGTGCGTGCCGACGGGATCGGGACGGCGGTGGGCCACGCGCTCGCCGATTTCTTCCACGAGGAGCACAACCGCCAGGTTTGGGACGATCTGATCGGCGCGGAACCCGGAGCGGGCGAGGTCGATCCGCCCGTCTACGAGGTCGAGACGGTGGAAAGCCCGGTCGCGGGCAAGACGGTCGTGTTCACCGGCAAGCTGGAGACGATGAGCCGCGACGAGGCCAAGGCGCAGGCCGAGAGGCTGGGCGCTAAGGCCGCGGGCAGCGTCTCGGCCAAGACCGACCTGCTGGTCGCCGGTCCGGGCGCGGGCAGCAAGCTGAAGAAGGCCGAGGAACTGGGCATCGAGGTGATCGACGAGGCAGGCTGGACCGAAATCGTCGCGGCGGCTGGCTAAGGGCATTCATTTTCAACGGGTTGAGGCTATATGCCTGCGATGCGAACCCTCCTTGCCGCCCCGTTCTGTCTCCTCGCGTTTGGCGCATTGGCGAGCTGTCGCCCGAGCGACGAGGCCGACGAAACCTCAGGGGTGCCCAGCGTTGGCGAGCGGATCGAGCAGGCGGCGGAAGACCTGACGGTCGAGCGTTCGGCGCAAGAGGAATGGCTCGACGATCAGCTGTTTGCGCTGGGCACCGGTCTCAAGGGCAAGGTCGGCATCGCGGTGTATGATCCGGCGCGCGGGCGGATGATGCATTTCAAAGGCACGCAGCTGTATCCGCAGCAGAGCGTCAGCAAGCTGTGGGTCGCGCTGAGCGCGCTCGACATGGCCGATGCAGGGCGGCTCGACCTTTCCGAGACGGCGACGGTGCGGAATGGCGATCTCGCGGTGTTTCACAGCCCGATCCGGCAGAGCGTCGCCGCGCAGGGCAGCTTCACCACCAGCTATGCCGACTTCATCTCCCGCGCGCTGACGCAGAGCGACAACACCGCGAACGACATGGTCCTGCGCCGGGTCGGCGGCTCGGATGCGGTGCGCCGGGTGCTGGCGCGCAAGGGTTTTGCGGATATCCGCTTCGGTCCCGGTGAACGCCCGATGCAATCGGCGATCGCGGGGCTGGAGTGGCGTCAGGCCTATGCGCTGGGCGATACCTTCTTCGAAGTGCGCAAGACGGTGCCGCAAGATGTGCGCGCGGCAGCCTTCGATGCCTATGTCGACGATCCGGTCGACGGGGCGAGCCCGGTCGCGATCGCCAGCGCGCTCGCACGGCTGGAGTCGGGCGAGCTGCTCTCCGACGCGAGCACCACGCGCTTCCTCGGCTGGCTGGGCGAGGTGAAGAGCGGGCCGAACCGGCTCAAGGGCGGACTTCCGGATGGGTGGAGCATCGCGCACAAGACGGGCACGGGCCAGGTGCTCGACATCGTGGAGCCGGGCCAGCCTGCCGATCAGGCGGGCTATAACGACGTTGGCATTCTCACCGCGCCCGATGGCAGCGTCTATACGGTCGCGGTGATGATCGGGCGCACGCAGGTGCCGATCCCGGTGCGCATGGAGATGATGCACGGCGTCGTGCGCGCGGTGGCGGGCTATCACGAGATGGTCACGGGTGCGGGGGCCCCGCCGCAGGATCATCCGGCTGGCACCTCGTAGGAAAATATTTTCGGAGTATGTCGAAAAGCGGGCGGCAGCATCGTCTCGGGTGTAGAGTATCGCCGCAGGGGCGATGCCGAGGCGGAGACATGCGATGCAATACATGCTGCTAATTCATGAGGACGAGAGCGCCTATATGGGTGAAAACGGCGCGGCGGTGATGGAGGCCACGCTGGCGGGGCACATGAAGCTGGCTGAGGAATGGCACGCCGCTGGGGTCGCTTTCAGCGGCAATCGCCTGAAGGGCGCGGACACCGCAACCACCATCCGCTACGAAAACGGGGGCGAGGGCACGCTGCACGACGGCCCCTTCGCCGAAAGCCACGAGGAACTTGGCGGTTACTACATTGTCGAGGCCGCCGATCTCGACGAGGCGGTCCGTTGGGCGCGGAAAATCCCGATCCCGGGCAAGGGTGCGGTCGAGGTGCGGCCGGTCTGGCAGGACTAGCCGCTGGACCCGCTGGCAGACCTGCTCGCGGCTGCGCGGCCGAGGGTTGTCGCGGCCCTCGCCGCGCGGTTCCGCGATCTTGACCTGGCGGAGGACGCGTTCTCCGCCGCGTGCGAGGCGGCACTGCGCGAGGCTGCGCCGATCCGCGACGCCGCCGCGTGGCTCTACGTTGCCGCGCGGCGGCGCGCTCTCGATGCACTACGCAGGGCCGATCGAGAGGCGCGTGTGCTGGCGGACCAGCCGGACTCGGACTCGGTGGGCGAAGTGATCGCCTTTCCCGAGCCGATCCCCGACGACCGGCTGCGGCTGCTGTTCACCTGCTGCCATCCGGCGCTCGCCCGCGAGGCGCGGATCGCGCTGGCGCTGCGGGTCATCTGCGGTGTGTCGGTCGCGCGGATAGCGCGCGCATTTCTCGTTGCAGAGCCCGCGATGTACCAGCGGCTGACCCGCGCCAAGGCCAAGATCAAGGCGGCCAATATTCCTTTCGAGACGCCACCGTCCCGCGAATGGCAATTCCGGGTCGGTACCGTACTGGAAACGCTGGAGACCGCGCTGGCGATCGCCTATCGCAATGCTGCGGGTACCGGGGAGACCGAGGGGCTTGCACCCGAAGTCGAACGGCTGGCGGTGCTGCTGGTCGAACTGATGCCGCAGGAGGCGGAAGCGCACGGGCTGCTGGCACTGGTCTGCCTCGTGCGCTCTCGCGAGGCGGCGCGGGTGGATCGCGAAGGCACCATGATTCCCCTGTCCGGACAGGACGTTGCGCAATGGGATCTTGCGCGGATCGAAGCGGGGCGCGCTGCGCTCGACCGGGCGACCGCGATCGGCAAGCCGGGGTCGCTTCAGGTGCTAGCGGGGATTCACTTGGTCCACTGCCTGCGACGGGAGACGGGGCGAACCGATTGGGCTGCGATCCTCCGCCTATACGATGTGCTTGCGATGATGCGTCCGACGCCGGTGGTCGCGGTCAACCGCGCGCTGGCACTGGCGCGCGCGACCTCGGCCGAAGAGGGGCTGGCGGCGCTCGATGCGATCGAGACCGGACGGCTGACGCAGTTCCTGCCGTTCCACGCGGTGCGGGCGGACCTGCTGGCGAGCACGGGAAGATTGAGCGAGGCGCGGGCAGAGTATGACGCAGCGCTGGCGCTCGATCCCGAACCGGCCGAAGCGCGCTTGCTGGCGGCACGCCGCGACGCGCTGGGATCTTAGGCCGGTGCGGCCCCGGCTTCGCGCGCCGCCCTGCGGGTGCGGGCGGTTACCGTGCGGAATTCCTCGCGATAGCGCGGATGCTCGGTTCCCATCCACCGGTCCCACCAGGTGAAATAGAGGCCGAAATTGGTGTTGCCCGAACTGTGGTGGAGGTCGTGGTGCGTGGTCGTGTTCCACCAGCCGGTCCAGCGATTATCAACCCAGCCCGCCGGATACAGCTCGACGCCGAGGTGGCCGATCACGTTGCGGAAGATCATGTGCCACAGGAACAGGAACACGGCGAGACCGGTCATCGCGAAGCCCATCGTGCTGGTCGCGAGCATGAAGATCGGGATGAACAGCGCCTCGGTCACCGCCTCCCAGCTCGAGAAGCTGTAGGCGGTCCACGGCGTGGGCGTGCGCGATTTGTGATGATGCAGGTGCGTCGCGCGGAACAGCCGCTTGTGATGCAGCCCGCGGTGCATCCAGTAGAAATAGGCATCATGCGCGAGGACGATCAGCACGAACTGCCACGCGACGGTGAGCAGGGTGAAGGTTTCCAGCTTGATCTTCACCAGCCCGATCTCACGAAGGCCAAGCGTCAGGAAGGTGGTTAGCGCGAAAACGAAGGACGTGCGCAGCGAAGACGCGATCTCGCGCGTGTAATCCTTGCGCGTCGCGCGGCGGGTCTGGATACGCTTGCGGGTCGCCCAGCTGCGGAACACCAGCAGCGCGATCGTGAACAGGCCCGCCGCGACGAGATAGCGCTGCACGTCGAACACGACGACGCGGATCATGCGATCGGCGAAGACATCGAAAGCGGTCGGCAGGTCGATCATGGCTTACTTACACTAATGCAAGCAAGCCGCAGCGTCATCTGCTTTTTGATCGCATCAGGGCTGCGCCGGGCCCTGCGGGATCCACTTCATCACGCCGCCGGCGAGCGGGCTCCACAGGCCTATTTCGATTCCCGCCTCCGCCAGCGCGTCGGCGACCCACTGATTGCAGCTGTAGAACGGCGTGTAGTGGCCCGTGCTGTCGTAGATGCGCGCCTGCGGATCGAAGCTTGTCAGGCTGACGCGATCCTTCGGGTTCGCGATGGGCGGCAGGCCTGCTTCGACCGCAGCCACCAGCCGCGCATATTCCGCCTCGCGCAGGATCAGCCAGCGATGGTTCGGGCCACCGGAGGGGCGATAATAGCGCGCCACCCGCATCACCGCCGGGCCGCCACGCGTCGCGATCCGCAGTGCGGTACCCGGCTTGAGATCGCCCCAGGTCGCCACCGTGCGGTATACTTCGCGGTCGCCCCAGCCGACCGAGACGTGGGTCGGCCGCATCCCGCTTTTCATTGGCTCGGCCGTGGAGGGAAAGGTCTCGCGCCAGTCCTTCACCGGAGTGACCACCGGCATCACGATCCCGGTGTGGACGCCGTTGCTTTCGACCATGATTGGGATGCCGGTTTCGGCCTCGCTCCACCCGCCATTGCGCGGGATCGAGGAACCCGCCCATGCGGAGAGGAAGAAGCCTGCGATCAGCAGCGCGACCGCGCCGATCAGGCTGCCGAGCGTCCAGCCGAGCAGCCTGATCGCTCTCATCTGGCGGGCATCCGCAGGCACAGGATCGACCAGTCGCCATCAACGATGCGATGTTCGCGGCGCAGCCCCTGTTGCAGGTAGGCGCGCGTCACCCGCGCCTCCTGCGTGGTCAGCAGACCGGCCAGAACGACATAGGCACCCGGCTGTACCGCGCGTGCGAAATCGGGCGCGAGCGTGATCAGCGGGCCGGCGAGGATATTGGCGATCAGCAGATCGTAGGGCGCGCGGGCCCGGAGCCCGGGATCGTCCATCCCCGGCGCGGTGACGTAATGCAGCGCGCCGGGCCGCTGGCCGAGCGGGACCGCGTTGCCGTGGGCGTTCTCGCGCACGATTTCATCGCACACCGGGTCGATGTCGCTGGCGATCACATTGGCGGTCGGGAACAGCTTGAGCGCACCGATCGCGAGCAGGCCGGTGCCGGTGCCGATATCGGCGATGTCACGCGGGTGGACGCCGCGCGCGCGCAGCCAGCCGAGCATCGCGAGGCATCCCGCAGTGGTCTCGTGCTGGCCGGTGCCGAAGGCGCGGCTGGCGGGGATGACCAGGTCGATACCCTCGGGCGCAGCCGCGTGGTCGGGCGTGCGGATGTGGAACGGCCCCGCGCGGACCGGCTCGACCGCCTGCTGGCTGATCGTGACCCAGTCCTCCGGCTCGACCTTCTCCAGCGTGAAGTCGGGCGGGTTGCCGTCGAACATCGTGTCGAGCGTGGCGCGCAGCGCGGCGTCGGGCTTGCGCGGATACCACGCCTCGATCCGCCACAGCCCGGCATTGATCGGATCGTAGCGGTCGGCCTCGACCTCGTGCGCGCTCATCACGAGATCGGAGTCCCATGCGTCCTCCACGCTCGCCGCGAGTGCGGCCTCGGCGGCGGTGCGGTCGACCAGTGCGGTCAGCTTCCAGCTGATTCCGGCTTCTTCGGCGGTGATGTCAGCCGACATTTATAGAGGTTTCCTTGGCAGGTCTGGTGGGGGTGGAGATGGGCTCCAGCGTTTCGGGATCGAACAGCGCGCTCCGGCGGCGGTCGCCAGAGACGATGTCCTTGACCATCCTGACGAAGAAACGTCGCATCAGCGTGTTCATCGAAAGGCGGCGGACCGGCCCGGTACACGCCGGATCGTCATCGACAAAGAGGTGCCCGATCGGTTCCCCCAGCATCCGCGCTTGTGCCCCGGCGTCGCAATTGCCCACAAGCGTGGTGACATAGGGAATTTTGCCGTTCTTGTACGAGTTGAACAGCGGCGTGTCGCAACAGCCTGCGTACCAGCGCAGGGTCGCCTCTTCGGTCAGGTGGATGCATCGCAGCCGGTCCCGCCCACTCTCCACCCGCATCCGTGCGCAGCGGCTCTGGTAGAGCGGTGTGCCTGCGTCCTGCTCTTCCATAACTCTGTCGCCCGCGTCGAAACGACGGGCGAATGTCTGGCAGTCGGTGCAGTGACAGACGACGAAATCGCCTTCGCGCGGGCCCGCCCTCTCGATCACCCCTTTCACCGCGCCGCAGCGGCAGGAGAAGGGCAGATCGGAACCCGGACCTGCTAGGTCACTCATTCGCCTTCTTTCGCCAACCGCTCGTTCAGCCGTTTCTCGATGGCTTTCGCGTAATCGGCGCAGGCGGCCCCATCCAGCAGCCCGCCATCTGCCATCCGGTCGAGCATTCCGCTCGCCGAGGGATGCGGCGTCGTGAGCAGGTCGCAGGGAAGTTTGGCGACCTTTGCAATGCTGCGCCGGAAATCGGCCACGACTGCCGGGTGATCGCTGAAGCGGTAATCGTCTGCCGAGACGGGGGAGAGACTGTCGACATAGGCGACGCGGCGGCACACGGGTGGCTGCCACGGGAGCGAGCAGGCATTCCACGTCCAGCTCATCGCGCCCGGCGTGTGGCCGGGGGTGAAATGCGCGGTGAATTCCTTGCCGCCCAGCGTCAGCACCTCGCCATCGCTCACGATCCGGTCGACCTTCACCGGTGTCATCGCAGGGTGGATCGCGGCCTGCGGATCGTCCGCGCTTGCCTCGCCGCTGGACAGAACCTGTGCCGCTATGGGCGAGGCGATCACCTCTGCGCCGGTCGCTTCGACGAGGGCTGCGTGCGCACCCACGTGGTCGAAATGCTCATGGCTCATCAGCAGATAGCCCACATCGCGCGGATCGATGCCGAGCGCGCGGATATTGGCGAGGATCAGCGGTGCCGCATCCTCCACGCCGCTGTCGATCAGGATGTGCTCGCCATCGCCGATCACGAGCAGCGCGGAGATACCGCAGGTGCCGACGTACCATGTGTCGCCGAGCAGTTCGAAGGGCGGGGCGGGTGTGTCCCACTCGTCCCAGTCTTCGCATTTTTCGAGAAACGCGGACTGCGGAAAGCTGGCGGCCATGTCCGGTGAGGAGACGACGTCGTGCGCTACAGGATCGGCGGTGGCGGGCGACTCGGGCGCGGGCGCGCAGCCGCCAGCGACAAGTGCCAGCGCTGCCAGCGCCGCCAGTCTAGCGGACATAGCTGGCCCCGTTGGCGTCGATCGTCGCGCCGGTCATCGAAGGCGGCGCTTCGAGCGCGCACCAAGTGGCGATGCTGGCGATTTCCTCCGGCTCGGCCACGCGGCCCAGCGGAATATCGGCGAGCAGGCCGGGGCCGCCGCGGCTTTCCAGATAGTCCCCCGCCATCGAGGTATCGGTGAAGCCCGGCGTGACCGCGAAGCTGTAGATGCCTTCTTTGGCGTAGGCGCGCGCGATGGTCTTGTGCAGTGCCAGCATCCCGCCCTTAGCCGCCGCATAGTGCCAGTGCGCGGGCGAATCGCCGCGATGCCCGGCGCGGCTGGCGACATGGACGATCCGCCCTTCGCAGCCGCGTTCCTGCCAGTGGCGCACCGCGAAACGGCTGAGCTGCGCGGCGGCGGTCAGGTTGATCCGCAGCGTTTCCTCCCAAGCATCGAGCCATTCGATGTCCGAGGTGTCGAGCGGGACTCCATCGAACAGCCCGGCATTGTTGATCAGCACGTCGATTGCGCCGTCGGTCTGCCGCAGCGCCTCTTCCCACAGCGTCGAAGGTGCGGAAGGCTCTGTAAAGTCGGCGGCAATCTCGCCTTCCTCGATCCCGCGTGTCGAGTGGCCGACCACGCGCACGCAGCGCGCCTCCAGCTGTTCGCGAATGGCGGCGCCGATCCCGCGGCTCGATCCTGTGACGAGAATGCCTGTCATGGAGCCACCTGTTAGGCCGATTGATGCGCGCGACCAAGCCCCGCGCTTGCGCTCACCCCATGGTCCGTGCTTTTGCACCCATGCTTTTGACTCGCTTGAACCTGACCGCGCATCCGCTAAGTGGAGGCGCAAGACCTACCGCACCGGCCAGATTGGATCCGCAAGCCACCATGTCGAACAGACCACTCTCTCCCCATCTCCAGATCTGGAAGTGGGGCCCGCACATGTTCACCTCGATCCTGCACCGCGTCACCGGTGACGGAATGGCGCTGGTCGGCCTCGCCGTGCTGCTCTGGTGGCTGGGCGCGATGGCGAGCGGGCCGGAGGCGTATGCCACCTTCTCCGCCGTTGCGACCTCGATCCCCGGCTATATCGTGCTGGTCGGCCTGACCTGGGCCTTCTTCAGCCACATGATGAGCGGTCTGCGCCACTTCGTGCTCGATATCGGCGCGGGGTACGAGCTGACGATCAACAAGACCTGGTCGACGCTGGCCCCGATCCTCGGCGTCCTTCTGACCATCGCCTTCTGGGCGATCATCCTCCTCAAGTAAGGCATTTCCCATGGGTAACGGAACCTCCATCGGCCGCGTGCGCGGCCTCGGCTCGGCCCACGAGGGCGCGCATCACTGGCTGCTCCAGCGGTTCACCGCGATCGGCAATCTGGTGCTGGTGCTGTTCCTGCTGGTCAGCTTCCTGCTGCTGCCCGCCTACGACTACGGCACGGTGACCGGCTGGCTCTCCTCGCCGATCGCGGCGGCGGCGCTGATCCTGCTGATCGTCAGCACGTTCTGGCACGCGCGGCTGGGCCTGCAGGTTCTGATCGAGGACTATATCCACCAGGGCGGCAGCCGCTTCGCGCTGATCGCCCTTCTCAATCTCGTGGCGGTGGCAGGGGCCGTGTTCGGCATCTTCTGCATCGCCAGCATCGCATTTGCAGGAGCCGCCTGATGGCGACCGATACCCACACGACCACCGCACAGCCCGGCAAGGCGAGCGAAGCCTATCCGATCATCGACCATGATTTCGACGTGGTCGTCGTCGGCGCGGGCGGTTCGGGCCTGCGCGCGACGATGGGCGCGGCAGAGGCCGGCTTCAAGACCGCGAACATCTCCAAGGTCTTCCCCACGCGTTCGCACACCGTGGCGGCGCAAGGCGGGATCGCCGCGTCGCTGGGCAACAACACGCCCGACCACTGGACCTGGCACATGTACGACACCGTGAAGGGGTCTGACTGGCTGGGCGACCAGGACGCGATCGAATATCTCGCACGCGAAGCTCCGCAGGCGGTGTACGAGCTGGAGCACGCGGGCGTGCCGTTCAGCCGCAACAAGGACGGCACGATCTACCAGCGTCCGTTCGGCGGCCACATGCAGAACATGGGCGAAGGCCCGCCCGTGCAGCGCACCTGCGCCGCGGCGGACCGTACGGGGCACGCGATGCTCCACGCGCTCTACCAGCAGAGCCTGAAATACGACGCGGACTTCTTCATCGAATATTTCGCGATCGACCTGATCATGACGGGCGAGGGTGCGAACCGTCGCTGCGTCGGCGTGATCGCGATGTGCCTGGATGACGGCACGATCCACCGCTTTCGCGCGCATGCCGTGGTGCTGGCGACTGGCGGCTACGGCCGCTGCTACTACACCGCCACGAGCGCCCATACCTGCACCGGCGACGGTGGCGGCATGGTGCTGCGCGCTGGTCTGCCGCTGCAGGACATGGAGTTCGTCCAGTTCCACCCGACCGGCATCTACGGCGCGGGCGTGCTGATCACCGAAGGCGCGCGCGGCGAAGGCGGTTACCTGACCAACTCCGAAGGCGAGCGGTTCATGGAACGCTATGCTCCCTCGGCCAAGGATCTGGCGTCGCGCGACGTGGTCTCCCGCTCGATGGCGCTGGAAATGCGTGAAGGCCGGGGCGTGGGCAAGGATGGCGACCACATCTACCTGCACCTCGATCACATCGATCCCAAGGTTCTGGCAGAGCGCCTGCCGGGCATCACCGAAAGCGGCAAGATCTTCGCCGGCGTCGACCTGACGCGCGAACCGCTCCCCGTGACGCCGACCGTCCACTACAACATGGGCGGCATCCCGACGAACTATCACGGCGAAGTCGTGACCATCGGGCCGGACGGCAATCCCGACCATGTCGTGCCCGGGCTCTATGCTGCGGGCGAGGCGGGCTGCGTCTCGGTCCACGGGGCAAACCGTCTTGGCTCCAATTCGCTGATCGACCTCGTGGTGTTCGGCCGCGCGATCGGCCACCGTCTGGCCGAAACGATGAAGCCGGGCGCGAGCCATGATGCGCTTCCCGCCGACAGTGCCGATCTGGCGCTTACCCGGCTCGACCACTTCCGCCACGCCAAGGGCAGCCTGCCGACCGCGCGGATTCGCGAAGACATGCAGAAGACCATGCAGAAGCATGCTGCCGTGTTCCGCGACACCGAGACGCTCGCGGCGGGCAAGAAGCACCTCGCCGAGGTCAACGCTTCGATGCAGGACATCCACGTGTCCGACCGCTCGCTGATCTGGAACAGCGATCTGATCGAGACGCTGGAGCTGGACAACCTGATGGCGCAGGCCAGCGTCACCATGACCAGCGCCGACAACCGCAAGGAAAGCCGCGGCGCCCACGCGCACGAGGATTTCCCCGATCGCAACGATGCCGAGTGGATGAAGCACACGGTGACGTGGTTCGACGGCTGGGGCGGCGGTGCCAAGGGTTCGGGCAAGGGCGATATGAAGATCGATTACCGCCCGGTGCACGAATACACGCTGACCGACGATATCGAGTACATCAAGCCGAAGAAGCGGGTGTACTAATTGGAACGGCGGGCGGTTTCGCCCGCCGTTCATTTTTGCGGATGTAGCTTGGCAGCATGAGCCTCCGCTTCCTCGCAATCGCCAGCATCGCGGCCTTGACCGCCTGCGCGAGCGTCGCCACCTCACCCCCGCCACCCGCGCTCGGCATTCCCGACTTCTACACGCAGTACCGCGATGCGGATGGTATCCCCGTGGTCTCCTCCAGCGTCGTGTCCGAAGATGCGATGGTCGCGGCGGAGGCGATGATCGAGGATATGCTCGCCTTCCGTCCCGATCTCGCGGACTGGTTGCGCCGGGAAGGCTACCGCGTCGCGATCATTGCCGAGACCGAGGCGCTGCTCGACCTTCCAGAAAACGCGCACTGGAAGAAGCCAGCCCCCGACGATCCGCGCCTGACCCGGTGCGAGAAGAAGCATTATGACGAGCGGATCGGCAGCCTGACCGACCGCGCCTATTGGGATGCGCGCGCACGCGGGATCGGCGGGCAGCATACGGTCGGCTCGGAAGAAGATGTCCTCGGCCTGCCGACCAGCCGCTATTACGGTGAGACCATTCTGGTCCACGAATTCGCGCACAACATCCTGTTCGCCATCCAGGGCGCGGACCCCGATCTCTACGCCGAGGTGGAGGCGGCGTATGCCAATGCGCAGGCCAACAAGCTTTGGTTCGAGGAATACAACATGACCACGGTGCAGGAATATTGGGCCGAAGGGGCGCAGTTCTGGTTCGATTCGAACCGGCTGCAGGTCTTCGACGGACGCCGGATCCTGGGCCATCGCGATCTGGAAGCCTATGATCCGCAGCTCGCCGCCGCCTTGCGCGCCGCCTATGGCGACCGGCATCGGCTGGCTGCCGATCCTTTCTGGATGAGCGATGCGCGCGTGCCGCCGGGCCCGATTCCGGAGAACACCGCAGAAGTCTGCTGATCGCTTGTCCGGGCGAGGGCAAAGCGCCTCACGAACCGTTCATCCACCGCTCATGTTTACACCCGTAGTCGTTATGGCTACAGGTGTAGACGGATGAGGAGGGAGACGGTCGATGTCCGATTCGAAAGAAGGGAAGGGCGAACGCATCAGCGAGGCTGAGCACGCGATCATGGAGGTGATCTGGGATCGCCATCCGGTCAGCGCGACCGATGTGTGCGATCAGGTCTGCGAAGCGCGCGGCTGGTCCATGCCCACGGTCAAGACGCTGCTGGCCCGGCTGGTGAGCAAGGGCGCACTGGCGACCGAGCCCGACGGACGCCGGTTCCTCTACACCCCGCTGATCGAGCGTGCGGACTATGTCGGCGGCGAATCCCGCCGGCTGGTCGACCGGCTGTTCGGCGGGCGCGCGGCCTCTCTTTTCGCTCACCTGGCCGAGAGCGAGGCGCTGACCGATGAGGATCTCGGCGAGATCGAACGCCTGCTGAAGGAGATGCGCAAATGAGCATCGACCTGCAGGATTTCGCCCTCGACACGCTGCTGTGGACCGGCGCGCTAGTCGCCGCAGTGCTGGTGCTGCGCCGTCCCGTGTCGCGTCATTTTGGGGCGCAGGCCGCCTACGCGCTGTGGGCGCTGCCGGTCGCGCGGCTGGTCCTTCCGCCGATTGTGCTGCCGGCATCGATGGGTCCGGAACCCACGGCGGTTCTTCTGCCAATAGGAGAGCACACGCTCGCCGAAACCGGCGGTGGTGCGCTGCTGCTGCAACCCATGGTGGCGAGCGAGCCGACCACAGACTGGGCGCTGATCGGAATGGTGGTGTGGCTGACCGGAGTGCTGGTCTTCCTGATCCGCCGCTACACGCTCTATTTCGCCATGCGCCGCCAGCTTCTGCGAGCGAGCATCGGCGTGGGCACGCGCGGCAGCGTGCGGTTGATCGAATCGCCTGCCACCGCATCGCCGGTCGCGTTCGGCGTGTTCGACAAGGTGGTCGCGCTGCCCGAAGGCTTCATGGCCAATACCGAGAAGACCCGCCGCGATCTCGCACTGGAGCACGAGCTTGCGCACCACCGCGCGCATGACCTGCTGGTCAACGCGCTGGTCCAGCCGCTGTTCGCGCTGCACTGGTTCAACCCGCTCGGCTGGGTCGGCTGGCGTGCGATGCGGCGCGATCAGGAAGCGGCATGCGATGCCCGTGTCGTCGCCCGCTGCGATGCGCGCCGGCGCGAAGCCTACGCAACCACGATCGCGTCCTTCGCGACCCGCAGCGACAGGCGCGCCAGCCTGGCGCTGGCCGCGCCGATGGCGTGCCCTGTGCTGGGGGACAAATCGATTATCCACCGTCTGAGGAGCCTGACCATGTCCGATATTTCCCCGCGTCGGCGGATTGCCGCACGCACGCTGATGATCGGTGCGCTTGCCACCGTGCCGCTGACCGCATCGATTTCCTATGCAGAGGCGCTGGGCGTGCCCGAGGCTCCTGCGGCACCGCTCGCCCCGGTAGCGCCGGTGGCACCGCTCGCGCCCGTGGCTCCGGCTGCGCCGGATGCGCCTGCCGCGCCGGAGGCACCCGCCGCACCGGAAGCGCCCGCTGTCTTCGTGCTCTCTGACGGAGACGATGGCGATGACGCAGAGCGTGTGGTCCGCGTCGAACGCAAGGTGACGACCGACGACTCTGGCAAGCGCACCAAGCGGACCACCTACACCGTCAATGGTCGCCCCGCGACGCCAGAGGAGCGGGCCAAGATCGAAGCCGGGCTCGACAGCCTGCGCGATGCAAGGGTCGATACCGACCGCATGCAGCGCGAGCTGCGGAGCGAGATGGAGCTTCTGCGCAAGCGGCTCGGAGAAAATGGCGACCTGCGCAAGCAACTGGATGAGATGCGCCGGAGCCTTGGCGAGAGCGGCATGATCGAGCGCGAGACCCGCCTCGCGCTCGCCCAGGCCGCTGCCGAGATGCCCGAATTCACCTTCGCTTGCGACGGGAGCGACCAAGCGGTGACCGAGCGTATCGGTCCCGATGGCAAGAAGGTGATGGTGTTCTGCCGCACCGCCATGATGGTGAGCGCAAAAGACGCGATTGCCAGCGCCCGCCGCGAGATCGAGAGCGATCGCGATCTGTCGCGGCGAGAGCGGACCGAGGCGCTGCGCGCGCTCGATGAGGCGATGCGCGAGGTCGGCAGGACAAACTGACGCTGGGAGCAGCATCAGTAAGGGCGGTGCACGTTTCCCCCAGACGTGCGCCGCCCTCTTTTTTCGAGGTCAGGCCGCGGCGGGTTCGCCCGCGAAGGCTTCTGCGGCCAGGGCCAGGCTGCGCTTGCGCGCCTCGTGGTCGTAGATCGACCCGGCGATGATAAGCTCGTCGGCCTGGGTGCGCTCCACGAAGGCGTTCATCTGCTCGCGCACCTGATCGCGCGTGCCGATCGCAGTGGCCGAGAGTACGCCGTCCAGCATCCCCGAAAGCTGCGGCGGCAGGCTCTCGCGATAGCCTTCGACGGGGGGCGGCAACTTGCCCGGCTGGCCGGTCCGCAGGCGTACGAAGCTCTGCTGCATCGAGCTGGCGAGCAGCTGCGCCTCTTCCTCGGTATCGGCGGCGAAGACGTTGTAGCCACAGATCGCATAGGGCTCGCTCAGCACAGCGGACGGCTCGAACCGTTCGCGGTAGATCTTCAGCGCGTCATCCAGCGCCTGCGGCGCGAAGTGGCTGGCAAAGGCGTAGGGCAGGCCCAGCATCGCCGCGACCTGCGCGCCGAACAGGCTGGAGCCGAGGATATAGAGCTGCACGTCGGCACCCGCACCCGGCGTCGCCCTGATCCCGGTGCGCCCGTCATCGGCGAAATAGCTTTGCAGCTCGACCACGTCGCGCGGGAAGGCATCGGGATTGCTGTCGAGATTGCGGCGCAGCGCGGCGGCGACCCGCTGGTCGCTGCCCGGCGCGCGGCCCAGCCCCAGATCGATTCGCCCGGGGAAGAGCGCGTCGAGCGTGCCGAACTGCTCCGCGATCACCAGCGGGGAATGATTGGGCAGCATGATCCCACCCGCGCCGACGCGGATCTTCTCGGTCCCGGCAGCGACATGGCCGATCACCACCGATGTCGCGGCGCTGGCGATCCCTTCCATCCCGTGATGCTCCGCGCACCAGTATCGCTCGAACCCCAGTGCTTCGGCATGGCGTGCCATGTCGACGGCGTTGGCGAGCGAGCGGCGGACGTCGCCACCTTCGGTGACGTGGAGAAGGTCGAGCAGGGAGAGTTTTGTCATGCAACCCAAGATGGCGGCGGGGCAGCGAAATTCAAACCTGCGCCTGCGTAGATTTGCTTTGGGCGCGGACAGCCGATTCTCAGACGACTTCGGCGATCAGCCCCATGGCCTTGGCCTCGCTGGCGGTGATGTGCCAGTCGCCCGGCGCCTTTTCGCGCAGTTCCTGCACGCTGACATTGGACCCTTCGGAGATCGCGCGGAAGTCGTCGTCTTCCTGGTCGATCTCGCGCTGGATCTCGCGCCGGGCATGTTCCAGCTGGCTGGCCACGCTGCGCAGCGATCCGCCCGGCAGCTGGATCGGCTGCGCGCGCTTGTTCTCGGTAATCAGCAGCTTGGTCGCGCGGGTGAGGTAGCGCTGGCCGACCGGAAAGGCGGCCATGAACAGCACACCTGCGGAATATACCGCGGTCTTGCCGAGGAAGATGATCTCGCGCCGCCCGCGATCGCGCAGCAGGCGGATATCCTCGGCCATGCTGCGGGCGATTTCGGGATCGCCGTCCATCGTGGTCAGCGCGATCACGATCGGCCCGCCCGGTTCCTGTTCGGACAGCATCTCGCTGAACTCGGCGTACATCGCGGCGTCCATCGTGCCGTAGAGGCGGATGCCGGGGCTGGCGAGCGACTGGGAGGCGGGCTGGGTTGCCGGATTGCGCGGGTCGGCAGGAATGATCTCGACCTGCTGGCGATGTTCCGGCTGTGGCTCGGGGGGAGGGGGCGAGGGTCGCTCGCTTTCGGAAGTGGAGGGTTCTTCCTCCTGCGTTTCCTCCTCGCCGGACGCCTTGGGAAGCACGGCGGCGACGGCAGGAGCGGCAACGGCGGCAGCGGCAGCCCATTTGCGACCGCCATTCTCGTCGTCGTCGCTGTCACCGTCGCCCTCATCCTCGGAGCGCTGCTCTGCATCGGCATCAGGCGCATCCTGCACCAGCGGTTCATCGCCTGACGGGAGTGGGATAGCGGAGCGGCTCGCGGCAGCCTCAGGCCGGTCTTCCTCGCTGCCGTCCTTATCGCCACCTTCTTCGTCGTCGCGGTCGAAGAAACGGTCCTTGATCGCCATTGCGCCCGCTGCGGTTGCGGCGGCGGCGGCCCCGACACCCGCGACCTTCAGCGCTGTGCCTTGCCAGTCTTCGAGGTCGAACCACTCGTCGTCGTCGTCCTCCTTCGCTTCTGCCGTGACCGGCGTGGCCGAGACCTCCACCGCTTCAGTTGGCACCATCTCCTGCGGCGCAGGGCTGGGCGCGGGTGGCGGTGGCTCGGGCTGAGGGTCATCGTCCCACGTGACCGCGGCGGCGCTCAGTTCCATCGCCTCTTCAAGCTCGGGCTCAGGCTCTGGCGCGGAGGCGCGGGCGGGTTCGTATTTCGGCTCGATCGCGGTGTCTTCGGGCGTGGCGGAGGCGGGCTGGTAGTCGTAGTCCTCCTTTTGCAGCGGCGCTGCGGCAGGTTGGGGGAACTGCTCTTCAGCCTCGCCCGCATTGCGCGCTGGCGCCCGGGCAGGCTCGAAATCGGGCGCGTCGTTGCTGCCTTCGGGCCTGCGATAGACCGCCGGTTCGGGCAGGTCGGTATCGCGCGCCGCGCGGTTGCGGGCGGTCGCGCGAGAGGCCCTTTCGGGCGTGCCCTGATCGGCCTGTGCGCGCTTGCCCTGATAGATTGCAGGCCCGCTCGCCTCGCTATCCTCTTCGCCGTTATTGCCGGTCACCTCGCGCACCAGAGCCATCGCCATGCCGGGAAGGTCGCCGCGCTTCTGCCCGTCGCGTACGATCGTCTGGAGCCGCTGGATCAGCGTGATGAGGTTACGGATGAAGTCCATGGCGTTGTCGGCCTGCCCCCCTTGGCGGAATCGCGCCTAGAACGACTCGGGCGCGAAATAGCGGTCGCAGGTCGTATCATCGCCGCTTCTTATGCCGAGCCGCAATGCCTCCATGCGCTGGGCGCTGGTACCGTGGGTAAAGCTCTCGGGCGAGGCCCTGCCGCCCATGCGTTCCGAAATGGCATCATCCCCGATCGCCGCGGCGGCTTCCATGCCTTCCTCGAAATCGCCCGGCTCGATAAGATCGCTGTTCTTGCCCGCCCACACCCCGGCATAGCAATCGGCCTGCAGCTCCATACGCACCTGAAGCGCATTTGCGTCGCGCGGGGAGCGTTGCTGGAGACTGCGCACCTGCGCGGCGAGCCCGGTCAGATTCTGGATATGATGTCCGTATTCGTGCGCCACCACATAGAGCCGCGCGAAATCGCCGCCTGCACCCAGTTGGCGCTGCATCACATCGTAAAAGCCGGTGTCGAGATAGATGCCGCCATCCGCCGGGCAGTAGAACGGGCCGACTGCAGAGCTTGCGCTGCCGCACCCCTCGGTATTCACGCCGCCACTGAACAGATAGAGGAACGGTTGTTCGAAACCGACATTCGCCTG
The DNA here is from genome assembly GCA_001306305.2 of Citromicrobium bathyomarinum. Classification (NCBI taxonomy): domain Bacteria; kingdom Pseudomonadati; phylum Pseudomonadota; class Alphaproteobacteria; order Sphingomonadales; family Sphingomonadaceae; genus Citromicrobium; species Citromicrobium bathyomarinum. The sequence continues at coordinate 2,704,010 of CP155577.1, read as the reverse complement.
CGCGAAGACTGGCTCCCATGTCTTATTGAGCGATTGCAGCGCGTTGCACGCCTCGGTCGCGTACTGGCTGCTGCTACACAGCTCTTCCTCGCTCATCTTCCTTTGGGAATTGGCCACCTGACCACCATTGGTCGCCTGGTCGACACTGTCGAAAACCGCGATTGTCTGGCCGAGATCGGTACCGAACAGCAGCGAGACGATCCCGGCGATGATGATCGTGCCGCAGCCCAGCTGACCTGCACCGCCACCGGGGAAGCGGCTGCCACCGCCGCCGCGCACATCGATATTGTCGGTGTTGAATGGATTGAGCCGCATCGCGCTTGTCCCCCTGTCTTCTCCCCGCGCGCATTACGAAGAAAAACCCTTGCAATGTGCGCCTGCCAGCGGAACCACGGCACCCAGGCGGCGATTGGCTCCATACGCAGTGCTTAATACACGAAAGGCTAGCGATGTTCCTCGAAGGTAAGAAGGCTCTTATTACCGGATCGACCTCCGGCATCGGACTGGCAGTCGCACGCGCGCTGCATGCAGAAGGCGCGGCGGTGATCCTCAACGGCTTCGGGGACGAAAGCGAGATCGCGCAGCTGCGCAAGGAACTGGGCGGGGCGGACTATTTCGACAGCGACCTGACCGATGTTGCCGCGATCGAGGCGATGATGGAGCAGGCCGGCGGGGTCGACATTCTGGTCAACAATGCAGGGATGCAGCATGTCAGCCCGGTCGAGGAGTTCCCGGTCGACAAGTGGGACAAGATCATCGCCCTTAACCTGTCTGCGGCGTTCCACACCATCCGGCTGGCGGTGCCGCACATGAAGGAGCGTGGCTGGGGGCGGATCATCAACACCGCCAGCGCGCATTCGCTGGTCGCCTCGCCCTACAAGTCGGCTTACGTGGCGGCCAAGCACGGGATTGCCGGGCTGACCAAGACGGTCGCGCTGGAACTCGCGACCAGTGGAATCACGGTCAACTGCATCAGTCCGGGCTATGTCTGGACGCCGCTGGTCGAGAACCAGATCCCCGACACGATGAAGGCGCGCGGGATGAGCCGCGAGGAAGTGATCGACCAGGTGCTGCTGGCCAAGCAGCCGACCAAGAAGTTCGTCCAGCCGGAAGATATCGGCGAGATGGCGGTGTTCCTGTGCCGCGATTCGATGGCCAACGTGAACGGCGCGAACTGGAGCGTCGATGGCGGCTGGACCGCCGACTAGGTCATGAGATTTGGGGCCACCAGATCATGATCGCCTTTTCGCGCACCATCGCAGTGGGTGCGGCGGCGCTTTCGCTTGCTGCATGCGCAACCGTGCCCGCGCCGCACGCCGGCCCCTCGCTCGATGTGGTGGAGGGGCGGCTGGCGGAGGATATCGGCGCGCTGGCAGCCGATGATTTCGGTGGCCGCTATCCCGGCAGCGAGGGGGAGGCGAAGACGCAGCGCTGGCTGATCCAGCGCTATTCCGAAATCGGCCTGCAGCCGGGTGCGGGCGAGGGCGACTGGACGCAGGATTTCACCCTCGTCCGCCGCCAGCCGTCGGAAGAAGCGGGGTCAAGCACGGCCACGGTCACGCGGGGCTCGCGCAGCGTGTCGCTTTCGCAGGGGCTGATCGCGGTCGATCCCGGCCGGGACGACGCCAACCTTGCCGACGTGCCGATCGTGGGCCTCGATCCCGACTTCGAAGAATTGCAGCCGCGCTCACTGGTCAATCGCGCAGTGCGGGTGCCTGCGGCCGAGCTTCCGCGATTGTTCTCCAAATTCGAGGCTGCAGCGCCCAAGGCGCTTATCGTCACTACGCAGACGGCCGAGGAATATGAGAAGACCGCCGGCCTGATCTCGCGTGGGCGCTGGCGGCTGGGAAGCGATACCTCCGGCCCTGCCGTGCTGCTTCTCTCCCCCCAGGCAAGCGCCGGCCTGAGCGACGCGATCGGCGGGAATGCGAAGCGGCATCCCGATGGCCTTGGCCTGATCGCCTATGACACAATTCTGAAGGCGAGCATCGCGCAGAAGACCGACCGGATCGAGACCGCCAACGTGATCGGCCGCCTGCCGGGCCGGGTTCCGGGCGCAGGCGCGGTGGTGCTGCTGGCGCACTGGGATCATCTGGGCGATGATTGCGGCCCGCCCGATGCGACCGATCGGCTGTGCAATGGCGCGGTCGACAATGCCAGCGGCCTTGCAGTGATGATCGAGGCGGTGCGGATCGCGCTGCGCGACGGCCCGCTCGACCGCGATGTGATCGTTCTCGCCACCAGTTCGGAAGAGCTGGGCCTGCTCGGCGCGAAGGCTTTCGTGGCCGATCCGCCGGTTCCGCTGCCCACGATCGCGGCGGCGTTCAACCTTGACACGATGGCGATCGCACCGCGCGGGACGCCGGTGGTGGTGCTGGGCGCTGGCAAGACCGCACTCGACTACGGTATTTCGGAGGTCGCGCGTGTACAGGGGCGCGAGATAGTCCCTTCGGATCTACAGGATGCCTTTCTGCCCCGGCAGGATGGCTGGGCGCTGCTGGTCGAGGGCGTGCCCGCCGTGCTGGTCTCCAGCGCGCTGGCCGACCGGGCTGATTTCGAAAGCTTCATGGGCAGCGATTATCACCGTGCGAGCGACGCCCCGGCGAGAGGTGTCGAACTGGGCGGTGCGGCGGAAGATACGCTGTTGCATGCGGCGCTGATCCGCTATTTCGCGAGCCTGAAGACCTATCCCGGGGGCGGGGACTAGCGGCGCGTCTTTCCACCGTAGTGCATACCAAGCCGCAAATTAGCATCGAACGGCGTTGCATTTTGCCCGAACTGCGCCTAACTAGCGGCCATCCCGACATTGCTGGCACCGTGTTGGGCCGGGCCGAAAGGCACCGGCGCCAAGCCGCATGGCCATGCAGACCGGAAACGAAACGGAGACCGAATGGCAGATATCGCGCGACTGACACAGATTATCGAGCCCGAGGCGCAGGCCCTGGGATTCGAGCTCGTGCGCGTGAAGATGATGCCGTCCGAAGCCGGCGATGGCACGCAGGCGCTGCAGATCATGGCGGAAGACCCGGCGACCGGGCAGTTGGTGATCGAACAATGCGCCGCGCTGAGCCGCGCCGTCTCCGCCAAGATCGACGCGCTCGAAGAGCAGGGCGACGTGCTGATCGAGGGGGCTTACCACCTCGAAGTCAGTTCGCCCGGGATCGACCGCCCGCTGACCCGCACCAAGGATTTTTCCGACTGGGCAGGGCACGAGGCGAAGATCTCGATGGCCAAGGGCTATGACGGCCAGCGCAACTATCGTGGGAGCCTGAAAGGCATAGAGGGTGACATGGTCACCATCACCGACCGCAAGGCGGGCGACGTCGAACTACCCCGCGACCAGATCCATTCGGCGCAGCTCGTCCTCACCGACGAGCTGATCGCCGCGACCAGACCGCTCGACACCACGGGTGCCGAGGAAGTACAAGAAGACCAACAAGAAAAGGCTGACGACTGATGGCCACTGCCATTTCCGCCAACCGCGCGGAGCTCCTCGCGATCGCCAACTCGGTCGCTTCGGAAAAGATGATCGACAAGTCGATCGTCATCGAAGCGATGGAAGAGGCGATTCAGAAATCGGCCCGTAACCGCTATGGTGCGGAAAACGACATTCGCGCCAAGCTCGACCCGCAGACCGGCGACCTGCGCCTGTGGCGCGTCGTCGAAGTGGTCGAAGAGGTCGAGGACTATTTCAAGCAGGTCGACCTGAAGCAGGCGCAGAAGCTGCAGGACGGCGCCGCCGTGGGCGACTTCATCGTCGACCCGCTGCCGCCGGTCGATCTGGGGCGCATCGACGCGCAGAGCGCCAAGCAGGTGATCTTCCAGAAGGTCCGCGATGCCGAGCGTGAGCGTCAGTACGACGAATTCAAGGATCGCGCGGGCGAGATCATCACCGGCGTCATCAAGTCGGTCGAATTCGGCCACGTGATCGTCAACCTCGGCCGCGCCGAAGGCGTGATCCGTCGCGACCAGCAGATCCCGCGCGAAGCCGCCCGTGTCGGCGAACGTGTCCGCGCGCTGATCAGCAAGGTGGAGCGCAACAACCGCGGTCCGCAGATCTTCCTGACCCGCGCGCATCCCGACTTCATGAAGAAGCTGTTCGCGCAGGAAGTGCCCGAAATCTACGACGGCATCATCGAGATCAAGGCCGCCGCCCGCGACCCGGGCAGCCGCGCCAAGATCGGCGTGATCAGCCACGATTCGAGCATCGACCCGGTCGGCGCCTGCGTCGGCATGAAGGGCAGCCGCGTGCAGGCCGTCGTGCAGGAACTGCAGGGCGAGAAGATCGACATCATCCCGTGGAGCGAGGAAGAGGCGACCTTCATCGTCAACGCGCTCCAGCCTGCCACCGTCAGCCGCGTGGTGCTGGACGAGGATGAAAGCCGCATCGAAGTCGTGGTGCCCGACGATCAGCTTTCGCTGGCGATCGGTCGCCGTGGCCAGAACGTGCGCCTCGCCAGCCAGCTGACCGGCAACCAGATCGACATCATGACCGAGGAAGAAGCCTCGGAAAAGCAGAGCAAGGAATTCGCTGCTCGCTCCAAGATGTTCGAGGAAGAGCTGGACGTCGACGAAACGCTCTCGCAGCTGCTCGTCGCCGAAGGCTTCGCCGAGCTGGAAGAAGTCGCCTACGTCCAGCTGGACGAGCTGGCGATGATCGAAGGCTTCGACGAAGAACTGGCCGAGGAACTGCAGAGCCGCGCGACCGAAGCGCTCGAACGGCAGGAAGCCGCGCACCGCGAGGCGCGCCGCGAACTGGGCGTCGAGGACGCGCTGGCCGACCTGCCGCACCTATCGGAGGCGATGCTTGTCACGCTGGGCAAGGCCGGGCTCAAGACGCTCGACGATGTGGCCGATCTCGCCACCGACGAGCTGATCGCCAAGAAACGCGAAGCTCCGCGTCGCCGCAACAATGCGAACGCCGATGGCCCGCCGATGCGGCGCGACCGTCCGCAGCGCGAGCAGGACAAGGGCGGCGTGCTGGGCGAATACGGCCTGACCGAAGAGCAGGGCAACGAGATCATCATGGCTGCTCGCGCGCACTGGTTCGAAGATGAAGAACCGGCCAAGCCCGCAACCGCATCCGAGGGTGCAGACCAGGAGGCCGCCGATGCGGACTCCGAACAATGAGTCTCTGACGCCGACAACTGAGCGCACGCGCCCCGGCGGGAAATCGCCGGAGCGCAAGTGCATCCTGACCGGACGCCACGGCGAGCGGGACGAACTGATTCGTCTCGCGATCTCACCCGACGGTGACGTGCTGCCCGATCCGCGCGCGCGTGCGCCGGGTCGCGGCGCATGGCTGGGCGTTTCGCGCGACGCGCTTGAAACCGCGATGGAGAAGGGCAAGCTCAAGGGAGCGCTGGCCCGCGCTTTCAAATCCGCGCCTCCCCGCGTGCCCGACGATCTGCCCGCGCAGATCGATGCGGCGTTGCTACGCACCCTGACCGACCGGCTGGGGCTCGAAATGCGCAGCGGACACCTTATCTTGGGGTCCGAACGGATTGCCGAGCATGCGCGCGGCGGAGTGCTGAGTGCGCTCTATCACGCCAGCGATGCAAGTGACGGCGGCACCGCCAAGCTGGACCAAGCGTGGCGTGTGGGGATGGATCGCGAAGGTTCGGGCGAGGGCGGTACGCGCTTGCCACTGGACCGTGCGGCGCTGTCTGTGGCATTGGGCCGCGACAATGTCGTCCATCTGGCGCTCGCCGACGAAGAGGCGGCAAAGCGGGTCGATCAGGCCCTGACGCGCCTGCTGCATTATAGGAATGCGTCTGCGGGTGCCCGCGAAGACGTGAGCGGGGACGGGGCCACCTAGACGGGGGCCTCTCTTTTCGCGACGATGTGACTGAAGGAAGAAACGAGTTTTATGAGCGACGACGAAAACAACACCCGGACCCGCAAACCGCTTGGCCTCAAGCGGAGCGTGGAATCGGGCGAGGTCAAGCAGACCTTCAGCCATGGACGCACCAACAAGGTCGCGGTCGAGGTGAAGCGTCGTCGCAAGATCCTCAAGCCCGGCGAGGCCGCACCGGCTCCGTCGTCCGCCGAAGAAGCGAAAGCGCCTGAGGCAGCGCCCGCGCCTGCTCCGGCCCCCGCTCCTGCGCCTGCGCCTGCGCCCGCTCCCAAGCCCGCGGCGAAGAAGTCTGCGCCCAAGAAGGCCGCGCCCGCCGACGAGACTCCGCAGGAACGCGTCGCCCGGCTTCAGCGCGAGGCCGAGGAAGATCGCCTGCGGATGGCTGAAGAGGCGCGCAAGCGTGACGACCAGAAGGCCCGCCAGGCCGCCGAGGACGAGAAAAAGCGCGCCGAGGAAAACCGCAAGGCGGAAGAAGAAGCTGCCAAGCGGGCCGAGGAAGAAGCCAAGGCTCCGCCGAAAGCGCCCGCAGCCGAGGTCGAGCCGGAAGCTGCGCAGCCCGAAGAGGCCGCCAAGCCCGCGTCCACCGGCAAGGCGGTGCCCGCAGCGCGCAAGTTCACTCCCGTGCAGCGGCCCGAACCCAAGAAGCCCGAGAAAAAGGCCAAGAAGGAAGACAAGCCCGCTCGCGCGGCAGAGCGGCCCGACAAGCGCCGTTCCGGCAAGCTGTCCGTCACCAAGGCGCTCAACGAGGACGAGGGTCGCCGCGCCCGCAGCCTCGCGGCGCTCAAGCGTGCGCGTGAGAAGGAACGCCGGATGCAGGGCGGCGGCTCGTCCAAGCCGCGCGAGAAGCAGGTCCGCGACGTGGTCGTCCCCGAGGCGATCACCGTGCAGGAACTCGCCAACCGCATGGCCGAAAAGGGCGCGGATCTGGTGAAGGAACTGTTCAGCCTGGGCATGGCGGTCACCGTCAACCAGACGATCGACCAGGACACTGCGGAACTGCTGGTCGAGCAGTTCGGCCACAACATCCAGAAGGTCTCCGATGCCGATATCGACATCAAGGCCGAAGAGGATGTCGATCCGGAAGAAAGCCTGAAGCCGCGTCCGCCCGTGGTCACGATCATGGGCCATGTCGATCACGGCAAGACCAGCCTGCTCGATGCGCTGCGCGGCACCAATGTGACCCGCGGCGAGGCCGGTGGCATCACCCAGCATATCGGCAGCTACCAGGTGAAGACGAAGAACGGCGACAAGATCACCTTCCTCGACACGCCTGGCCACGCCGCCTTTACGGAGATGCGTGCACGCGGTGCCAACGTCACCGATATCGTGGTGCTGGTGGTCGCCGCCGACGACGGCATCATGCCGCAGACGGTCGAGGCGATCAGCCACGCCAAGGCCGCCGGCACGCCGATCATCGTCGCCATCAACAAGATGGATAAGGAAGACGCCAACCCCCAGAAGGTGCGCGAGCGCCTGCTGGAACAGGAAGTCATCGTCGAAGCGATGTCGGGCGACGTGCAGGACGTGGAGATTTCCGCGCTCAAGGGCACCGGGCTCGACGAGCTGCTCGAAAAGATCGCCCTGCAGGCCGAGCTGATGGAGCTCAAGGCCAACCCCGATCGCATGGCCGAAGCCACCGTGATCGAGGCGCAGCTGGACAAGGGCCGTGGCCCGGTCGCTTCCGTGCTGGTCACCCGCGGTACGCTCAAGAAGGGCGACGCTCTGGTTGCCGGTACGATGAGCGGACGCGTCCGTGCGATCATCGATGACCAGGGCAAGCAGATCAAGGAAGCCGGGCCTTCGATGCCGGTCGAGGTCCTCGGCCTCGGCGGGGTGCCGAACGCGGGCGACCAGCTGACCGTGGTCGAGAACGAGCAGCGCGCACGCGAAGTCGCCGAATATCGTCAGGACAAGGCGAACGAGCAGCGCACCGCGCTCGCACCGACGAACTTCGACGCGATGTTCGCCGGGCTCGCCAACAAGGCGATCGAATTCCCGCTGCTGGTCCGTGCGGACGTGCAGGGCTCGGTCGAGGCGATCAAGACCGCGCTCACCAACCTCTCGAACGACGACATCAAGGTCCGCATCCTGCACTCGGGCGTGGGCGCGATTACCGAAAACGACGTGACGCTGGCGGCTGCCGGCAATGCGCCGATCATCGGCTTCAACGTGCGTCCCAACGCCAAGGCGCGCCAGCAGATCGAACGCGAAGGCGTGCGGATGATGTATTACGACGTCATCTACCACCTGACCGAAGAGATCGCGAAGGAGATGGCGGGCGAGCTGGGTCCGGAGCGGATCGAGCACGTCGTTGGTCGGGCAGCGGTCAAGGAAGTCTTCAAGTCCGGCAAGAAGGACAAGGCGGCCGGTCTGCTGGTCGAGGAAGGCGTTATCCGCAAGGGTCTCCACGCCCGCCTCACCCGCGACGATGTCATCGTCTCGTCGACCACCATCGCCTCGCTGCGGCGCTTCAAGGACGACGTGGACGAAGTCCGCGCGGGCCTCGAATGCGGCGTGGTGCTCGAAGATACGAACGACATCAAGCCGGGTGACCAGCTCGAAGTCTTCGAAGTCGAGGAGCGTGAACGGACGCTGTGATGGACCTGGTCATCGGTGTCTTCGCTGCGATCATCCTCGCCGGGATCTATTACGAGACCCGGCGAGGCTCCGATGCACTGCACCGGATCGCGAAGGCACTCGAACGGCGAGAAACTGACGAGAAGTGACCGAGTATAGCAAGCACGCCTTCGGCTCACCGCATGCCGATCTGATGGGCACGCAGTTCGACAGTTTCGATAGGGAGCGCGAGGAGATCACCTTGCGCTTCGACGCGCCCGAAAGTTTCGTGACGCAGCGAGGCAGCGTCCAGGGTGGCCTTGTGGCGGGCTTTCTCGACGAGGTGATGGGCTGGGCCCATGTCTGGGCGACCGATCATGTGGAAGCCCCGCTGAGCCTGGAAATCTCAATGAGTTTGCTCAAGCCTGTCCCGGCCGGCCCGCTGGTCGGGAAGGGGCGCGTGGTACGACGGGGGCGCAAGGTTATCTTCCTTGAGGCCGAGTTGTTCGACCTTTCTGGTGCGCTTCTCGCCCGTGCAACCAGCACTGCAATTCCCACCCCGAGACCGACAGGAGATACCTGATGGCCCGCCAGCAATTTTCAGCAGAACAGCAATCTGTCCGCGTCCTCAAGGTGGGCGAGCGGGTGCGGCACATCCTGTCCGAACTGCTCACTCGGGGCGAGGTGCACGACGAGACGCTGAGCGCGCACTCGGTCAGCGTGACCGAGGTGAAGATGACGCCCGACCTCAAGCACGCCAGCGTCTACGTGAAGCCGCTGCTGGGCGAGGACGAGGATGTCGTGGTCAAGGCGCTGCGCACCAACACCGCGTTCTTCCAGCGAGAGGTCGCTAAGCGGCTGGGCCTGAAGTTCGCGCCCAAGCTGCAATTTCGCCCGGACGAGAGCTTCGAGGAAGCCGACCGGATCGAGCGCTTGCTGAACGATCCCAAGGTCGCGCGCGATCTGGACGACGATCCGGGCGACGGGGAGGAGTAGGCGGCCCCGCTGCGACACCGCCGATGGCCAAGCTCTATTTCTACTACGCCAGCATGAATGCGGGGAAGAGCGCGCTGCTCCTGCAGACTGCGTTCAACTATCGTGAGCGGGGCATGGACGTCTCACTGTGGACCGCCGCGGTCGATAATCGCCCGGCGTTCGGCGCGATCAACAGCCGGATCGGCCTGACCAGCGATGCGCACCGCTTCACCCCCGAAACCGATGTCGCCGCGCGCGTGCGTGAGGAGGCGGCGGGGCGCGGTCCGGCCGATCCCAAGCTCGCCTGCGTGCTCGTGGACGAGGCGCAGTTTCTCACCCGCGATCAGGTGTGGCAGCTGGCCCGGCTGACCGACCGGCACGATATCCCGGTGATCTGCTATGGCCTGAGGACCGATTTCCAGGGGCAGCTATGGTCCGGCTCGGCAGCGCTGCTGGGCATTGCCGACAAGCTCGTCGAGATGAAGGCGGTGTGCCACTGCGGACGCAAGGCGACGATGAACCAGCGGGTGGATGATGCCGGCGAGCCGGTGACGCACGGCGCGCAGACCGAGATCGGCGGGAACGAGCGCTACGTTGCGGTGTGCCGGATGCACTTCGTTTCCGACCCCGCCGACCCCAGATAGGCGGGTATGACCGACACCCTCACTTTTGCCGCGCTGCTGATCCCCGCGCTGATCGTCGCGATCGTGTGCCACGAGGTGGCGCATGGCTGGGTCGCGATGCTGCTGGGCGATACCACTGCCTATGATCGCGGGCGGCTGACGCTCAACCCGATCAGGCATGTCGACCCTGTGGGCACGCTGCTGGTGCCGGGCTTTCTCGCGCTGGTCGGCGGGCCGATCTTCGGCTGGGCCAAGCCGGTGCCGGTGGTACGCGGTCGGCTGAACAATCCGCGCTACGGGATGATGCTGGTCGCCGCCGCAGGGCCGCTGACCAATCTGCTGCTCGCGCTGATCGGCGCGGTGCTGTTCGGCCTAAGCGCGCCCGACGGGGCGATGCTTATGGCGAGCGATACGGGCCTGCCGCAGGTCTCCACGCAAGACGGTGCCATCGCGCTGATCCCCAGCGCGCTGTTCTTCTTCATCCTGATCAACGTGTTCCTCGCCTTCTTCAACCTGCTGCCGATCCCGCCGTTCGACGGGTCGCACATCGTCGAAGGCCTGCTGCCGCGCAGCTGGGCGGTGTACTGGAACAAGCTGCAACAGGTCGGGATGATCCTGTTCGTGGTGCTGATCGCGGTGGTGTGGGTGTTTCCCGATACCGGCATCATTTCCAACACCATCGGCCCGCCGGTCGAATGGATGCTGGAGCAATTCCTGCGCCTTGCCGATTGGGTTGCGGGCTAGCTTTCAAACCAGCGAGCAATCGCCTCGCGGCCCGCTTCATCGAGATGGAGGCCCAGCTTGCTGCGCCGCCAAATCACGTCCTCGCCGGTACGGGCGAACTCGACATCGCGCAGGTATCGCAACTCTGCCTCGAACACGCCGGACGCGATTTCTGCGCCAGGATCCGCCGGCGCCGTTTCGCTACCGATAATATCCGCGATCCGGATGCCGTAGGCACGCACGAGCCGCGCAAGGACATGTTCGGGCAGGCCCGACCACGCGCAGGCGGCGACCACTTGTGCATGGCCCCGTACCGGCATGTCTCCGCCCGGCAGAGGTGCGTCGTGTGTCCACGGCTTCCCGCCGACAGCGAGCTTTTCCAGCGCATGCTCGGCGAGCTTGCGAAAGGTGGTGATCTTGCCGCCGAAGATCGACAGGATCGGCGCACCGCCTTCATCATCGACCTCGAACACGTAGTCGCGGGTGACTTCGGAAGCGCTGGCCGCCGCATCCTCGTACAGCGGGCGCACGCCCGAATAGCTCGACACCGCGTCTTCGGGGCGCACCCGCGTGGCGAGATATTCGTTCACCGACGCGCAGATATAGGCGGCCTCGTCCTCGCTGATCGCGACCTCGTTGGGGCCGCCTTCGAACGCCTCGTCGGTGGTGCCCAGCAGGGTGAAGTCCTGTTCGTAGGGGATCGCAAAGCAGATCCGCCCATCGCCGTTCTGGAAGATGTAGCAGTGCGGCCCGTCCCACAGCCTGGGCACGATCAGGTGGCTGCCCTTCACCAGCCGCAGGTGGGCAGGGGTGTTGCGGTGGAGCGCGCGCTGCAACACCTGATCGACCCACGGCCCGGCGGCGTTGGCGACCATCCGCGCGCTGACCTGCGTTTCGCCAGCACCGTCGCGCAGGGTTGCGCGCCACAGGTCGCCATCGCGCGCCAGCCCGGTGCATTCGGTGCGCGTGCGGATATCCGCGCCGCGTTCCTTCGCATCGACCGCGTTGAGCACGACCAGCCGCGAATCCTCGACCCAGCAGTCCGAATATTCGAACCCGCGTTTGAGAAAGGGCTTGAGGATCGCGGCGTGCGGCGGCTCTCGCAGGTTCACGCTCTTCGTCGGCGGAAGCAGCTTTCGCCCGCCAATATGGTCGTACAGGAACAGGCCCAACCGCAGCAGCCAGGCGGGGCGCAGGCCGGAATGGTGTGGCAGCACGAAGCGCATCGGCCAGATGATATGCGGCGCGTTGCGCAGCAGCACCTCGCGTTCCTGCAGGCTCTCGCGCACCAGCCGGAATTCGTAATATTCGAGATAGCGCAGGCCGCCGTGGACCAGCTTGGTGCTGGCGCTGGAGGTGTGCGCGGCAAGATCGTCTTTCTCCACCAGCAGCACCGAGAGGCCGCGGCCCGCAGCATCGCGGGCGATGCCGGCGCCGTTGATGCCGCCACCGATCACGAGAAGGTCGAAAGGCTCACTCATACACCTAAGCAATTGGCCTATCCGGCGCGGTTTGGCTAGGCGGGGTTTCGTGAACGACAAAGACAAGAAGATGCCGCCCTCGGGCTGGATCGTGCTCGACAAGCCGCGCGGAATGTGTTCGACCCAGGGCGTCAGCGCGGTGAAGCGAACCTTGCGCGAAGGTGGCTATGCCAAGACCAAGATCGGCCATGGCGGCACGCTCGACCCGCTGGCCGAAGGCGTGCTGCCGATCGCGCTGGGCGAGGCGACCAAGCTGGCGGGCCGGATGCTCGATGCGACCAAGACTTATATCTTCACGATCCAGTTCGGGGAGGAGACCGACACGCTCGATACGGAGGGCGAGGTTGTGGCGCGCTCGAACCGCTTCCCGCCGCTGGCTGCGGTTGCGGGAGTGCTCGACCGCTTCACCGGCCCGATCGAGCAGGTGCCGCCTGCTTTTTCGGCGCTGAAGGTCGACGGCAAGCGGGCCTACGACCTGGCGAGGGCAGGGGAAGACGTCGAGCTGAAGGCGCGCAAGGTGACGATTCACTCGCTACGCCTTTCCTCTCCCCTGACGGGAGAGGACGGCGAAGCTTGGTCGCAAAACGACCTAGCGCAGCCAGGTGAGGGTGATAGCGCGACGTCCCCCTCACTAACTCCGGCTAGCGAGCAAGCTCACGAGCCTTGGTATCCTCTCCCGCAAGGGGAGAGGAGTGATGGCGCGCTGGAATCCACCTTCCAGACCACCACCGGCCGCCCGGACCCGTTCGATCCGTCCGCCCCGCTCGAAGTTGCCGAGAGCGTGACGCTGGAGGCGACGGTCAGCAAGGGTACCTATATCCGGTCCCTTGCACGGGATATCGCGCTGGCCCTTGGCACGCGGGGGCACGTTACCTACCTGAGAAGAACGCGCGCAGGCCCGTTCGCCGAGGAGCAGGCGATTTCGCTGGACAAACTCAATGAAATCGGTAACGGCGCGCAGCTTCAAGACCTACTCCTGCCGATAGAGGCGGGGCTGGACGACATCCCGGCCCTTTCCCTCGATCCGGAGCAAGCGCAGGCGGCCCGCCAGGGCCGGGTCCTTTCCGGATTGCCCCACGCCGACGGGCTCTATTTCGCGAAATCGGGCAGCGTCCCGGTGGCGCTGGTGGAGATCGAAGGCGGCACGATGAAAATCGTGCGGGGTTTCAATTTTCCAGATGTCGCGGAGTAAAATGAATGTCGGTTACCGCCGAGCGCAAGCAGGAAATCATCAAGGACAACGCCCAGGGCAACAACGACACGGGCAGTCCCGAAGTGCAGGTCGCGATCCTGACCGAACGGATCCGCAACCTGACCGAGCACTTCAAGGATAACCACAAGGACAACCACTCGCGTCGTGGTCTCCTTATGATGGTCAACAAGCGCCGCAACCTGCTCGCATACCTCAAGAAGAAGGATGTCGAGCGGTACAACGCGCTGATCCAGAAGCTGGGTCTTCGCAAATAAGAGTTTTCCGGAGGGGCGGCTCGGTAAGGGCTGCCCCTTCGTCTATCCGCGCACGTGCAATCCGGCACGACGCGGGAAATGGGGCGTAGAATAGCCCCGCACCGGACCGGGACGGTATCCCCGGCAGTAGGCCCCGCCGTGCAATAAGGCTGGCGGGTCAAAAGGATAATCAATGTTCGATACGAAAACAGTCAGTCTGGAGTGGGGCGGAAAGACCCTCACTCTGGAAACCGGTCGCATTGCCCGTCAGGCCGACGGCGCCGTGCTGGCCACCTATGGCGAAACCGTGGTGCTGTGCGCCGTGACCGCCGCCAAGAAGGTGAAGGAAGGGCAGGATTTCTTCCCCCTTACCGTCAACTATCAGGAAAAGTTCTCGGCCGCCGGGCGCATCCCGGGCGGCTTCTTCAAGCGTGAAGCGCGTCCGACCGAAAAGGAAACGCTGGTTTCGCGCCTGATCGACCGCCCTGTGCGGCCGCTGTTCCCCGAAGGTTTCTATAACGAAATCAACGTGATCGCGCAGGTCCTCAGCTTCGATGGCGAGACCGAGCCCGATATCGTTGCGATGATCGCTGCCTCGGCTGCGCTGACCATCAGCGGCGTGCCCTTCATGGGCCCGATCGCGTCGGCACGCGTCGGCTTCCGCAATGGCGAGTACGAGCTGAACCCGACCCAGAGCGCCGCTCTGGACGACGAAGGTCGCCTCGACCTGGTCGTCGCCGCGACCAACGACGCGGTGATGATGGTCGAATCCGAAGCCAAGGAACTGACCGAGGAAGAAATGCTCGGCGCGGTCATGTTTGCGCATGACGAATGCCGCAAGGTCATCGGTGCGATCATCGAGCTGGCCGAGCAGGCCGCCAAGGATCCGTGGGAACTCGCCTCGGGCGACGATCACGCCGATATGAAGTCCGCGATCAAGCAGATGATCGGCGACGACATCGCCAAGGCTTACAAGCTGACCGACAAGTCCGCCCGTTCGGACGCGCTCAACGAAGCGCGCGAGAAGGTGAAGGCGCACTATTCGAGCGAAGAGTTCGACGGCCAGCAGAAGATGACCGCGATCAAGCTGGTCAAGAAGCTGGAAAGCGAGATCGTTCGCGGTGCCATCCTCAAGGACGGCCAGCGGATCGACGGGCGCAAGCTCGACGAGGTTCGCCCGATCGAAGCGATCGTGGGCCTGCTGCCCCGCACGCACGGTTCCTCGCTGTTCACGCGCGGTGAGACGCAGGCGATCTGCACCACCACGCTGGGCACCAAGGATGCCGAGCAGATGATCGACGGGCTGGAAGGCCTTTCGTACAACCACTTCATGCTGCACTATAACTTCCCGCCCTATTCGGTCGGCGAAGTGGGTCGCTTCGGCTTCACCGGCCGTCGCGAGATCGGCCACGGCAAGCTCGCATGGCGCGCGCTGCACCCCGTGCTGCCGAGCCATGAAGACTTCCCCTACACCATCCGCGTGCTGTCCGACATCACCGAGTCCAACGGCTCGTCCTCGATGGCGACGGTCTGCGGTGGCTGCCTGTCCATGATGGACGCGGGCGTTCCGATCGAGCGTCCGGTCTCGGGCATCGCGATGGGCCTGATCCTCGAAGGCGACGACTTCGCCGTCCTGTCGGACATCCTGGGTGACGAAGATCACCTCGGCGACATGGACTTCAAGGTCGCCGGTTCGGAAAGCGGCATCACCTCGCTGCAGATGGACATCAAGGTTGCCGGCATCACGCAGGAAATCATGGCCAAGGCGCTCGAGCAGGCGAAGGCCGGCCGCGCGCACATCCTTGGCGAAATGACCAAGGCGCTGGGCTCGGCGCGTACGGGCGTCTCCAAGCACGCTCCGCGCATCGAGACGATGCAGATCGACAAGTCGAAGATCCGCGACGTCATCGGCACGGGCGGCAAGGTGATCCGTGAGATCGTTGCCGAAACCGGTGCCAAGGTCGACATCGACGACGAAGGCGTGATCAAGATCTCGTCGAGCAATGCCGACGAAATCGAAGCCGCGCGTAAGTGGATCGAAGGCATCGTCGAGGAAGCCGAAGTCGGTAAGATCTACACCGGCAAGGTCGTCAACATCGTCGACTTCGGTGCGTTCGTGAACTTCATGGGTGGCAAGGACGGCCTCGTCCACGTCTCCGAAATGAAGAACGAGCGGGTCGAGAAGCCGACCGACGTCGTCTCCGAAGGCCAGGAAGTGAAGGTCAAGGTCCTCGAGATCGACAACCGCGGCAAGGTCCGCCTGTCGATGCGCGTCGTCGATCAGGAAACCGGCGAAGAGCTCGAAGACACCCGTCCGCCGCGCGAAAAGCGCGAAGGCGGCGGTGATCGTGGCCCTCGTGGTGACCGTGGCGGCGATCGTCGCGGTGGCCGTGGCGGCCGTGGCGGCGGCGGTGGTCGCGGCCGTGGCGGCGACAAGGGCGGCGATAACGGCGGTGGCGACGGCCCCGCGCACATGCCTGCCTTCCTGCGCGACGACGACTAAGTCTCTCGCCAGAGAATATAGAAAAGGCTGCGGGAGCATTGCTTCCGCAGCCTTTTTTCTTTGCGCCCGACTTGAAGCGCTGGCATTTGCCGGAGGTGTCGCACGTCGTCCCAGAAGAATCGATGAACCCGAAATCACCCGGCGCGGCGCGCCGTTTCGTCTCTCGTCTGCCGCTCGCGCGCAATCGCCCGTGGATCGGCTATGGCGTCGCCTTGCTGTTGACCTTCGCCGCTTGGGCGATCCGATACGTCATCGGCGACGGGCTGCCGCCCGGCTTCCCCTATCTCACCTTTTTCCCCGCCGTCATCGTCACCGCATTCTTTTTCGGAGTGGGGCCGGGGACGGTGTGCGCCGTGCTGTGCGGGCTGCTGGCGTGGTTCTTCTTCATCGCGCCTTTCGGCAGTTTCGAACTGCACTTCAACTCCGCGCTCGCGCTGGGCTTCTACATCTTCATCGTTTCGGTCGACATCGCGCTGATCCACTGGATGCAGGTCGCCAATCGCGATCTCGATGCGGAGCGCTGCCGCAGCATCGCGCTGAAGGACAATACCGAGGTGCTTTTCAGGGAGTTGCAGCACCGCGTCGGCAACAACCTGCAGATGGTCGGTTCGCTCATCTCGCTGCAGAAGAACCGGATGACCGACGAGGGCGCGCGGGCGGCACTGGACGAGGCATCGCGGCGGCTGGGCCTCGTCGGGCGCATCCAGCGCCAGCTTTACGATCCTGCGGGCGCACAGGTGAGCCTGGCGGCCTATATCGACCAGATCTGCCGCGATGTGATCGCGGCGTCCGGCCGCACCGGGCTGGGATATGAATTCATCGCCAATGCGGACACCGTGCTGCCGCCGGACAAGGCGATCCCCACCGCGCTGGTCGTCGCTGAAGCGCTCAACAATGCCATCGAGCACGGCTTCGGATCGCGCGAGGGTGGGCTGATCGTGGTGACGGTCGCGCCCTTCGAAGGCGGCACCGAGGTGATCGTGGCGGATGACGGGGTGGGGCTGCCCGAAGGCTTCGACCTGGCGCGTGCCGAAAGTCTGGGGCTGAAGATCGCACGCACGCTGGCGCAATCGCTCGGCGGGCGTTTCACCATGGCCGCAGCGCCCGTGGGCCCGGGCACGGTCGCGCGGCTGGAGATCGACGCGCCGCTCGGCGGCGTGGCCTCAGCCGCCTGACGCACATACGCACAGGACCGCGAAGGCTTTTGCCCCCGCGGCCCGTGCCAGTTGCGAACCGCCGTCCGTCGCCCGATCAGCCCATTTCGAGGATCGGCTTGAACACCTTGCCGTCATGCAGGTCGGCGACCGCTTCGTTGATCTTGTCGAACGGGTAGCGCTTCACCAGCCTGTCGAACGGGAACTGCCCCTTCTGGTAGAGATCGACCAAGGTCGGGATGAACTGCTTCACCTTGGAATCGCCCTCCACGCAGCCGACGATCTTGCGGCCCGAGAGAATCTGTTCGTTGGCGTCGAACGAATATTCCGTGCCTGCGGGCGGCGCGCCGACGACCACCATCGTCCCGCGCTGGGCGAGCGATTCCCACGCGCCGCGTGCTGCCGTCGCGTTGCCGCTGCATTCGATCGCGTAATCCGCGCCTTCGCCGGTGATCTTGCGAACCTGTTCGGCGACATCGGTATCCTTGGTCACGTGGACCGTATCGGTCGCGCCCAGTTCCTTCGCCATCTTCAGCCGGTCCTCGTTCGTATCGACCGCGATGATCGGTGAGCATCCGGCTACCTTCGCGCCCATCACGGCCGCCATGCCGACACTGCCGACGCCGGAGACCAGCAGGCTCGATCCTGCCTTGGGCTGAGCGGTCCGCATCACAGCGCCCGCACCGGTCTGGATGCCGCAGCCCAGCGGGCCGAGCAGCGAGATGTCCACGTCAGCGTCGATCTTCACCACGTTGCGCTCGTGCGCGATCGAGTAAGTGGCGAAGCTCGACTGCTGGAAGAACGCGGCGTTTGGCCCGTCGGCGAACACCGGCGCATCGTCGCCCTGTCGCTTGTTCAAAAAGTTGAGCGGGTTGAAGTCGGCACAATAGGCAGGATCGCCCTCCTGGCAGGGGCGGCAATGGCCGCACGATCCGTAGGAGAGGACGACGTGGTCGCCCTTCGCGATATCGGTCACATGCGATCCTGTCGCGACGACCTTGCCTGCGCCTTCATGGCCGAGGACGACGGGGTAGTTGGTCGGCAGGTCGCCCGCCTGCACCGCGAGGTCGGTGTGGCACACGCCGGTCGCGACAAGCTCGATCAACACCTCGTGCGGGCCGGGATCGGCGATCTCGCGCTCCTCGATGGCGAAATCGGCTCCGGCGTCGGAGACGACGGCGATGCGGGCGGTGGTGGTCATTGGAATTCTCCTTCGGGGGTTGTCTCGATAACTTTTCCCGACGGGTCCGTGTTCCGGCCTATCGCCCGCGCGCGGTAGCGTTTATCGCAACGCCCATGCTGCCACGAGAAACAATAGCCACTGCCCAGATCCCCGGCGGGGAGACGCTGACCCTCGTCAGCCACGGGCGCGACTTCATCATCATGCTCGGCCGGGACGAGCTGATGGGCACCCGGATGCAGTTTTCCGAGGAACAGCTCGCGGTGCTTACGCTGGCCGAGCTGGAGGCAAGCAAGCCGCGCATCCTGATCGGCGGATTCGGAATGGGCTTTACCTACCGCGCTGCGCTCGCGCACCTGCCGGCGGGCGGCAGCGTGACCGTGGCCGAGCTCGTGCCCGAAATTCTCGAATGGGCGCGCGGACCGCTTGCGCATCTGAGCGCAGAGAGCCTCGACGATCCGCGCGGGGAGGTGATCCTGTGCAATGTCGAGGCCCTGATCGACGATGCCAATGACGGCACTAGCCCCAAGTACGATGCGATCCTGCTCGACGTCGACAATGGCCCCGACGGGATCGTGGTCGACAGCAATTTCCGGCTCTACACGCGCACCGGCATCGCCAAGGCGAAGGATGCGCTCAACCCCGGCGGGATCATGGCGGTGTGGTCCGCCGCGCCCGACCACAAATTCACCACACGGCTGAAGGATGGCGGGTTCGAGGTCGAGGTGCGCGAAGTGCGCGCGCGGCCCAACAACAAGGGGCCACGCCACACGATCTGGTTTGCGCGAAAGCGCTAGGCGGGTTCTCTATCAGCCCGGCTGCCTGATCCGCAATGCGCCCAGATAGTCACGTTTCCCGATCTCCACGCCCTGCATCCGCAGGATGTCGTAAGCGGTCGCCGAATGGAAATAGACGTTCGGATTGGAGAAGCTGAGCAGGAAATCCTGCACCGTGAAGTCGAGCCGGAACTTGTCGCCGACGGTGAACACCATGTCGTTTCCGGCGATCTGGTCAAGCTCGTCCTCGCTCGCCTGCTCGCAGGTTTTGCGCGCCGTCGCGATCATCTCGCGCAGGGACGCGAAATCCTCCGGGTAGGGGTTCATGTCGGGCGAGAAGTGCCCTTCGTGCACCGCCGTGAGCGCGAGGTGCGTATGCGTCCAGCAGCTTTTGAGCTGGTAGGCCAGCGGCAGCATGTCGTCGATCAGGCGCGTCTCCAGAAGCTCCTTCTCGCCTGCCTTGCCGTCCGCGACGTAGCCCTCGGCCTTGTCGAGCAGACCGTCGACCGCGCCGAGCACCTGCAGCCAGTTGGGAATGATCGCCTGATGAAGCGATAGGGCCATGTGTGTTTCCTCCTGTTCGACGCGAAACAGCCCGGCTTTCGCTGGTCGAAAGCCGGGCTGTAGAAATCTGATACTAATGCGCGGCCTTCATTAGCGAACGCGCGGGCCGCCATAGGGCAGCGGCGGCGGGGGCCGGCGGCTGCCGCGCGGCAGCTGCGCCTGATAGGCCCGGCCGCAATGCTCGACGCAATAGGGGAAGCCGGGGTTCACCGCTTCGCCGCAGAAGTGGAAATCGGGTTCGCCCGGGTGGCCCATCGGCCAGCGGCACACCTTGTCGCTGAGATCGAGCAGGCTGGTCTTGTCCGCGATCGACGGATCGGGCTTGGCCGGAACCAGCCGGCGCGGCGGTGCGGGCGGGATCGGCGGCTGCTGGTCGCCGGGGCCCTGCCGCAGGAAACCGCCCGGGCCGACCGAAACGACTCGCGGCATGTTGGAGCGCGGCGCGGCCTGCTCTGTCGAAGCTGCGGGTGCCGCAGGGCCTTGCGCCGGTGCGGGGGCGGGGGCGGGGGCTGGCGAGGGCGCGGGCGCCTTCGCCACCGCGGGGGCGGGCTTTGGTGCCGCAGGCTTGGGCGCTGCAGCAGGTGTGGGCGCGGGAGCCGCCTTCTTCTTGGGCGCAGGCTTGGCCTTGCTTGCAGGGGCCTTCTTTTCCGCGGATTTGACCGGGGACGGGCGCGATTTCAGCCCCAGGCGGTGCGCCTTGCCGATCACCGCATTGCGCGAAACCTCGCCCAGTTCCTTGGCGATCTCGGTCGCGGTAGAGCCGCCTTCCCACATGCGCTTGAGGGTCGCGGTGCGCTCTTCAGTCCAACTCATCGAAAATCCATCTGCTTTGTGCCCAGACAGGCAACTTAGGTATCCGGGCCGTGGGTTGCCACCCGTTTCGCCAGCGCTTAGGCCGCGCAGCATGAGCGATCAAGCACCGCCCGCACAACAGAGCCTCGCCGCAGCCCGCGCGGCGCCCGACAATTTGCCCGGATGGGGCGAGCCGAAGATCCACGGGATAAACACGATCGGCCTGTGGAGCCTGTATCTCAAAGAGGTGCGGCGCTTCTTCAAGGTGCAGACGCAGACCGTGTGGGCACCGGCCTTCACCACGCTGCTGTTCCTGGTGATCTTCTCCGTCGCGCTGGGGCGGGGCGGTCGCGAGATCCTGGGCGTGCCGTTCGAGAGCTTCCTTGCGCCGGGCCTGATCGTGATGGCGATGATGCAGAACAGCTTCGCCAATTCTAGCTTCAGCTTCCTGTCGGGCAAAATCCAGGGGACCATCATCGACCTGCTGATGCCGCCGCTTTCGCATGGCGAGCTGCTGGCCGGGATCGTCGGTGCGGCGGTAACCCGTGCGGTGCTGGTCGGCTGCGCGGTGGCGCTGGCGGTGTTCATCTATCCCGGCGCGAAGCTGATGCTGTCGCACGCCTGGGCGATCGTCTGGTTCGGGCTGATGGGAGCGCTGATGCTCGGGTTCTTCGGCCTGATGGCGTCGATCTGGGCGGAGAAGTTCGATCATAACGCTGCGGTGACCAATTTCGTGGTCGCCCCGCTCAGCCTGCTGTCGGGCACGTTCTACACGCTCGATCGGCTGCATGAGCCGTTCTATACGATCAGCCACTTCAACCCGTTCTTCTACGTGATCTCGGGCTTCCGCTATGGCTTTATCGGGCAGACCGACATTGGCGGCGGTACGGCTGGCGATGTGTGGATGGCGGCGGGCGGTCTGCTCGTGCTCAACGCGGTGCTCGCGCTGGCGACCTTCGCGCTGCTCAAGTCGGGGTGGAAGATCCGGCAGTAGCCGGTCGCGCGATCCGGCTGAAGGAAGGCGGGCCGGAGGGCTGATCCTCCGGCGCTCCAGCCTCAGTGGGTCATGCCCCGGCGCATCTGGTATCGGCCGTCGGCGAATTCATCGAACATCTCGTCGATATTGGGATGGTCGACCGGGCCGCCCGTTCCATCGCCGACAAGGTTCTGCTGGCTGACATAGGCGACGTAATACGCATCGTCGCTCTCGGCGAAGAGGTGGTAGTACGGCTGATCGCGTTCGGGGCGAATCTGTTCGGGAATCGCCTCGTACCATTCCTCGCTGTTGGCGAAGGTTGGGTCGATGTCGAACACCACGCCCCGGAAATCGAACATTTTGTGGCGCACCACGTCGCCGACGCCAAAGCGCGCCTGGCGCTTGAACGGCACTTCGATCTGGCGGCCGGCCTGGTGGGAAAAGAACTGCGAAAGCGGCATTCGTGACAAGATAGATGTCCGGGGGGCGCGGCACAATGGGCAGCGGTGCGCCGGGCGAGAATCGGGCTTCATACAGGTGCGTAGCAAGAGGGGCTTGGCAGCGCCCGCGCATTAGGCTAGCTGCGCCCTCCCGGCCCTCCGGCACGCGCATTGCCTGCGCTGCCGTGCACCCCTTTTTTGCGGAGAGGTGGCAGAGAGGTCGAATGCGCCGCACTCGAAATGCGGTGTACGGGCAACCGTACCGTGGGTTCGAATCCCACCCTCTCCGCCACTCAGCCTAGCGACAGTTCTGTTTGCTGATCGCACTCTGCCGGTGGATATCGCGCGGATGCGCCGTGCCCAGGGGCTCATCGACAACCGGCAATCACCAGAACAGGTGGACCGATGTGCCCTTGTCCGAGGTGTCGATTTCCAGCGAAATACCGATGTCTGAGGACCGCTGCCGCATGCCTTTCAGGCCCAGCCCGTTTTCGGAGGGGTGGCGATCGGCCTCGACGTCCGGATCGAAGCCCTGGCCATTGTCGGTGATCCAGATATCCCGCTCGCCGGTCTGCACCGTGATGACGTCGGCCCCCGAGTGCTTGACCGCATTGGTGATCGCTTCCTGCACGATACGCATCATCCCGAGGACGTTGGAGCGGGTCGGAACGTCGAACCGGGGATCGCCTTCGACCTTCCATTCGAAGCGGGCATGGTGCCGATCGAGCAGCGGTTCCAGCCGGTTGCGGATCATCCCCAGCGCGGCGGATATCTCCAAGTCTGAGTGGAGGCTGTCGATCATCAGCGCCATGTCGCCCAGCGCATCCTCCAGCGCGTTGCGCAGCACGGGATCGTCCCTTCCGGAATTCTCGAGATAGGCGAGCGTGTTGACCAGTTGCCCGCCGATCCCGTCATGCAGATCGAGCATGATCCGCTGGCGTTCCTGGGCAACGACCTGCTTTTCCTTCTGCCGGCCAAGCGCACGATACATCTCGTCCAGCTCGGCCGACTTGGCGCGCACCTGATCCCTCAGCGACTCGCTGAGCCGGTCGCGCTGGCGTTTGATCTCGACCAGCCATTGCACCAGCGTCCAGCTGATCCCGGCGAACAGGAGCGTCACTGCGACCTGACCCAGCGGCAGCCGGACGACCTGACGGACCAGGAAGGAGTCGAGCCAGGCGGTCACCGCGCAACTTGCCGAGAGGCCGAACAGCAGGACCAGCGCGATCCGGTCTGCGCGCGCGATGAGCGGCGTCGTTATCAGGATCCAGAGAATGCAGATTATCGCGATCGCGACGCCGATGAAACTCGCGCCGGTGGCGCTGATCCCGGCAACCGGCTGCCCTGCAAGCAGGATCGCCAGACCGACGGCCATGGTGCCGTGCACCGCCATGAACGCCAGCCTCGAGCGTTCCTGAAAGAAGTCGCGCAGGAACATGTAGAGGCAATAGGCGGTCCCGTGCATCGACAGGATCGAGGCAAATCTCCACCAAAGCCCCGGCGGGGTCATGTTGGGGTAGGCGAGTTGCCAGCCGAAAATGGTCGCGCCCGCCATTGCCAGGGGGAGCCAGCCCAACCCCTGTCCCCGGCGGTTCATTCGCCAGAGTGCGAAGAACGCGCCCCCGAGAATGGCGGCCAGACCGATGTTCATGCGGACCATGCCGGTCCTGAAGGCGAAGCGGCTCAGCCAGGTCAGCCGGATCGCGTCCGCTTCCCCGACATAGACGGGGTAGAGCGCCAGTCGGCCGATATCCGATTGCGTCAGGGTAATGTCGATCCGGTTGCTCCCTGGGCGCAGCACCGGCTCCGGCAGAGCACCGTAAATCGGCCTGTTCCAGTCGTGCCACAGCGGGCCATCCGGCTCGGAGTTGGGCGACATCCTGATGCCGTTGACTTCGATCCGCGCATGATCGGTCACCCGCGGGGCGACGAAGGCCTGCAGGTCTTCGCTGGCAGGCCTGTCGAAGGTGAGTCGATAGTGGGCACCCACCACCGTCGTATCGCGCTCCAGCGTGGTGACATGGGGGAGCGTGACGGGCGTAAAATCCTGACAGTCGGGCTCCTGCGCGTCCGCGTGCTGAAGGCACATTTCGGCGCTGTCGAGGCGCTCGCCCCGCGTCATTTCGGGATAGGGATTGATCGCCAGCAGCTGGATCAGCGTGGTCAGCGCGCCGATGAAAAGCGGGATCGCGAGGAGGAGGGCGAACGTGTGCAACGCCCCGCGTGGCGCAGTTTCGACCTCGCCCCTTTCGCTCAGCAGCTCTTTCAAAACAGGCCGAGGCGGTTTGCGGTGGCCACGGCCTGAGTGTTCGAGCCGACTTCAAGCTTGCGGTAGACGTTGTTGATGTGGGTGCCGACGGTGCCGACCGTGATGTTGAGCTTGTCGGCGACTTCCTGCCGTTTGAAGCCATGGGCGATCAGCCGGAGAATATCCTTCTCGCGCGCGGTCAGCCTGATTTCCAGCCCATCGTCCTTCGGCTCCTCCGGCTGCGGGACGAGATTGAGCAGATAGCGCGCGATCTGGGGGCTGATCGGGCTGCCGCCTTCCAGAACGGTCAGCAGATTGCGCCCGACCTCCTCGGGCCGGTCGTTCTTGAGGATGTAGCCGGTCGCGCCCGCCGCAATCGCTTCGATCACGCGATCCTCATCGGCGAATACGGTTACGACCAGACTGTCGCACGGCCAGTCGGCTGCCTGAGCGGCGCGGATGATCTCCACGCCGGAGCCGTCCGGCAGGCCGAGATCGACGAGAATTGCACGCGGTTTTATTTGTGAGAGTTCGAACAGCCCTTCGCGCACCGATCGCGCGATCGAACATGTCCGCACCTGAGCAAGCTGCAGCACCGCCCGCGCCAAGCGGTCGGCGGTTTCCCGTCGATCCTCGACGATAACGACGTCGACCGTCGCCGACACCATCTCGACCGGCCTATCCGTCACGCAGCCTCTGCCGACATTGGAGGATTCGATTGCTGCTTCACCGTCTGGTTTCCTTATCCCCGATCGGCCGTGCGGTCGCTTGGGACGGGCGGGGGCGTGCAGGATCGTTCCAAAAGGGAACAGTCCGGGTTCCGAACAGGACCATAGCAGAGGCCAAATCGACCGAATATCAATGGATCCGTAGATGGTTCGGTCCTTACCGAAATCTTAAACCGCCAGCCAACTGGTTCAATCCGGAGAGACGCGGATCGGTCGTCAGGGGACGTGACGCCGATCGAGCCCCGGCATTGATCGCGTTGTAGGGGTGGGAAAAGTGGCATCGGGAACACGCGCAAGGCACGGCTGGGGTCGCGCCGGGTGGCATGTCTGGGCGAGACTGCACAAGCTCAGCCAATCGCTTCCGCGCGCCTTCACGCCGAACGCTCCGGCGCGCCGAGGCTCGATCCTCACCGTCATCATCGCGGCGCTTGCGCTGTTTCTGCCTGCCGCCGCCGCGGCGCAGCCCGCGCTGCAGGTTTACGGCATGGTCGAGGGCTCGTCCGTCGCCGTTCCCAACGGCTCCTCGACGCGAACCGTGGCGACCGATTTCGGGGCTGTCGAGGAGTCGGGCGGTCAGCTCCTGCGATATTTCCTGCTCTACAATCCCGGTGACGCTCCGCTGACCATCACCGACGTGTCGGTGTCTCCGGGCAGTGTGTTCCGGATTCCCCAGGACAATACCGGGGTGATCGGGGCAGGCGGCAGCAGGACGATCTCGGTCGCGTTCGATCCGGACGGAGGCGGGCCGTTCTCGGAGACGGTCAGCGTGGCGAGCGACGATCCGAACGTTCCCAGCTATAGCTTTCAGGTGTTCGGCGACGGCATTGCGACCGCGGGGCCGACCGTAACGCTGGGCGTGCTGAGGGATGCCGGCAGCAATAGTTTCACCGCGACCGTGACCTTTTCGGCGCCCGTCACCGGGTTCACCGCCGGCGATCTGGTCACCACGAATGCCAGCGCCACCCTGAGCGGTTCGGGGACCAATTACGTTGTCACGGTGAGCCCGTCTGCATCCGGGCAGTTCAGCGTGCAGGTGCCGGCCAACATCGCGGTCGACGGATCGGGAAGGTACAATCGCCCGTCCGAGATCCGCACCGCGACCTTCAACCCGCCCTCGGGGCCCGTCCTGCGCGTAACCGGCAGTGGCAAAACCATCGCGAGCGGGGACACCTCGCCGAGCAGCGGCGATGGAACTGTGTTTGGCGAAGCCGTTGTCGGGGGCAGCGCGGTCGACGGCACGTTTGTGCTGCATAACGACGGGGCGGCCGCGCTGGCGATTTCGTCGATCACCGTCGACAATACCAGCGGCAGTGCTTTCAGCCTGGTCGGGACCACGCCGGGCTCGATCGCTCCGGATGGGAATGCGTCGATCACCGTGCGTCTGGATCCTGCCGTCGCGGGTTCATTCAAGGCGGTGGTGAGGATCGCCAGCAATGATCCGGCCACCGCGACGTACAGCTTTACCGTGAGCGGGATCGTCGCAGAGCCCGCACCCGAGATCTATATCTTCCGCTCCGGTCTACCGCTTTCAAATGGTGCCGCAGCCGAGGCGAGGACCAGTTTCGGCACGATCGATGTCGGCGCCTCGGCCAACCTGCAGTTCATCGTGTACAATTCGGGCAATGTCGACCTGACCTTCGCCACTTCCATCTCGCCCGGCGATGGGTACCGGTTGTCGTCAGGATCATCGGGCACGGTTCGGGCCGGGGCCTTCAAAGGCTTCGAGGTGTTCTTCGAACCCAAGGCCGAAGGCAGTTTCCCGACCACGGTTTCGATCGCGAGCAATGATCCGAACACGCCGCTGTTTACTTTCGGCATGACAGGGTCGGCGACCGTGCCGGTGCCAACGATCGGCACGATTGCCCCGGACGAGGGCGACCAGGCCGGCGGCACGAGTGTGGCGATCACCGGCACCGGGTTTCTGACGACGCAAGGCGTCACGTTCGACGGGATCGACGCGGCGAGCTTTACCGTGGCGAGCGACACCAGGATCGATGCGGTCTCTCCGCCCCACGCGGCGGGTGCCGTCGATGTGGTGGTGACCACCGCCGGCGGAGCGGCGACCGCCACCGGCGGCTACGCCTACCTCGGCTCGAGCGATGCAACGCTGTCGTCGCTGTCGGTCAGCGAGGGGACGCTGAGCCCTGCATTCGACCCTGCCCAAACGGGTTATACGGTGGCGGTTGGCGAGGCTGTCGCGACGATCGCGCTGACGCCGACCGCTGCGGATGCCGGGGCCACGATCACGGTGGCAGGCGCGGCTGTCGCGTCGGCGCAGGCGAGCGGCCCGGTTGCACTGTCGGCGGGTCAGAACGCGATCGTGGTCGAAGTGACCGCCCCCGATGGCACGACCCGGCAATATACGGTCACCGTCACCCGCGCGCCGTCCAGCGATGCCACGCTTGCGGGGCTCTCGGTCAGCGCGGGCACGCTGACGCCAGCCTTCGATCCCGCGCAGGGCAACTATACGGTGAGGGTCGCGAACGACGTCGACACCATTACCGTGACGCCGACCGCGGCGGGTGTTGGCGCGACGATCACGGTGAACGGCATCGCGACAGCATCCGGCAGCGCGAGCGCGCCGATTTCCCTCGTGGTCGGCACCACCCCGGTCACGATCAGGGTAACTGCCGCCAATGGTGCCTCGCGCGTCTACAGCGTTCCGGTCACGCGCGCCGCGCCGCCGACGATCAAGGTCTTTTCCATGACCGGCGGCCAGGCGGTCGTCGCCAATGGCAGCACTGCTGCAACGCCCGGCACAGATTACGGTCAGGTCAATATCGGCGGGCAGGGCACGCGCATCTTCGTGGTCAATAATGCCGGCGGGGCTCCGCTGACGCTGACCGGTCTCTCCGTCACGCCCTCCGACGGCTTCACGGTTCCAGCGATTACCTCGCAAACGATTCAGCCCGGCGGGATCTATCAGCTGACGATACCCTTCAGGCCGACCACCACGGGCACCGTCGATCCAGTCGTCTTGATCGCCAGCGACGATCCGAACACACCGACCTTCAGCTTCGCGATCCACGCCACCGCAGCCGCGCCGGTGCCCACGATCGGCTCGCTCTCGCCGGTCAAGGGCGTGGCCGGTGGCGGGGCCAGCGTCACCATCAACGGCACGGGGTTCCTGACCGCGCAGAGCGTGACGTTCGGCGGCACCAATGCGAGCGCTTTCACCATCGCCAGCGATACCACGATCCAGGCGACGACACCCGCGCATGCGGCGGGCGTGGTGGATGTGGCGGTCACCTCGCCGGGCGGAACTGCGACCGCCAGCGGTGCCTACACCTTCCTTTCCGGCGACGCGTCTCTGGCGAGCCTTGTGCCGAGCGATGGGGCGCTGTCGCCCGCGTTCGACCCAACCGGGCAGAACTATAGTGTGCAGGTCGCACATTCGGTCGACACCTTCACGCTCACCCCGACGGCGAGCGATGCGGGTGCAACGATCACCGTCAATGGCAATGCCGTTACTTCCGGCAGCGCGAGCGCGTCGGTCGCGTTGCCGGTTGGCGTAACGTCGATCACGGTCCGGGTGACTGCTGCGGACGGTTCAAGCCGCCTCTATTCGCTGGCAGTGACGCGCGCGCCCTCGAACGATGCGAGGCTCTCCGGGCTCACTGTGAGCGAGGGGGCACTGTCGCCCGCATTCGATGTGGCCCAGCTTGGCTATTCGGTTGCGGTGGCCAATTCGGTCACCTCGATAAACCTGACGCCGACCGCTTCGGACGCGGGCGCGACGATCAGGGTTGCCGGCTCAATCACCGGCTCCGGCAGCGCCAGCGCGCCGGTGGCGCTGGGCGCGGGGACGACTGCGATCGCGGTGCTCGTCACGGCGGCCGACGGCAGCACGCGCGAATATACCGTGGCGGTAACACGCGCCCCGTCGAGCGATGCGACGCTTGCCAGCCTCGTGCCGAGCGCTGGCGCTTTGTCCCCGGCATTCGACCCGGCGCAGCTGAGCTATGCGGTTTCGGTCGGCAACGGGGTCGACACGATCACGCTGACGCCGAGGGTTTCCGATGCCGGAGCGAGCGTGACGGTCGCGGGCAATGCGGTCGCTTCGGGCAGCGCGAGCGCGCCTGTCGCTCTGCCGGTCGGCACCACCCCGATCGCGGTGGTGGTAACCGCTGCCAATGGCACGACACGGCAATACAGCGTGGCAGTGACGCGAGTGGCGTCGAGCGATGCCACCCTCTCGGCCCTGACGCTGAGCGAGGGAACGCTTCAGCCCGCCTTCAGTCCGTTCAACACGAACTATCTTGCCGATGTCGGCAGTTCGGTCGCTTCAATAAGAGTGACTCCGACCGCTTCGGATGCCGGTGCCACGATCAGCGTGGCTGGCAATGTGGTCGCCTCTGGCAGTGCGAGCGTGCCGGTACCGCTGTCCGCCGGCAGCAATCCGATCCCGGTTGTCGTCACCGCGGCGGATAGCACTATACTGCAATACACCATTACCGTGACCCGCGCGGCATCGAGCGATGCGACGCTGTCGGGTCTGGCGGTGAGCGAGGGGACCTTGTCGCCAGCTTTCGATGCAGCCCAGACCAGCTACTCGGTAGCGGTCGGCACTGCGGTCGATTCCATCCGCATAACGCCCACCGCCTCCGATGCCGGGGCGACGGTGACCGTGGCGGGCAGTCCGGTCGCCTCGGGCAGTGCCAGCGCGCCGGTCGCATTGAATATGGGCACGAACTCGATCGCGGTGGTGGTGAGGGCAGGGAACGGTGCCACCCGCAGCTACACCGTGGCGGTGACGCGCGCCGCGCCGCCGACGATCGGCGTCTATTCGACCGTCGGTGGTGTCCAGCCGCTCACCGACGGCTCGACCTCGGCGACGTCGGGGACCGATTACGGGCAGGTTATGGTCGGCTCCTCTGCCTCGCGCAGGTTCTTGATCAGCAATAGCGGAAATGCCGATCTGGTGATCTCGGGTGTCACCGCGACCCCGGGGGCGGGATTTGTCGTGCAGGCCGCGCCGTCGCGGACGATCACACCGGGCGGCACCTACGAATTCGACATCCGTTTCGCGCCGGAGACTGCGGGAAGTTTTACCGCGACGATCGCCGTTTCGAGCAACGATCCTGCCACGCCCTCCTTCACCTACATGCTGTACGCTAGCGCCGCAGCGCCGCTTCCCACGATCACGGAGGTCACGCCCTCCCAGGGCCCGACCTCCGGCGGAACGAGTGTCGCGATCACCGGCACGGGCTTCCTCACCGTAAACAGCGTCACCTTCGCAGGGGTGGATGCAGACGCGTTTACCGTGGTCAGCGACACGCGGATCGACGCGACGACCCCGGCGCATGCAGTGGGCACTGCCGATGTCGTCGTCACCTCGCCGGGCGGAGCGGCCACCGCTACCGACGCCTATCGTTACCTCTCGGCAGATGCGGCACTGTCGGGCCTTACGGTAAGCGAGGGCACGCTGACGCCGGCCTTCGACCCCGCACAGACGGACTTCGCAGTGACGGTGGGCAACGCGATCGCTTCGATCACGCTCAGCCCGACCGCATCGGACACAGCCTCCACTATTACCGTTGCTGGCAATCCGGTCGCCTCGGGCACCGCGAGTGCGCCGGTAGCCCTGTCGCTCGGGACGACCTCGATTGCTGTGGTGGTGACTGCCGCCGATGGCAGTACGCGGCAATATACCGTGGCAGTAACCCGCGCGGGGCCGCCGACGATCGGTGTCTATTCGACCAGCGATGGTGTCCAGCCGATCGCCAATGGTGCGACATCGGCGACAGCGGGTACCGATTTCGGGCAGGTGATCGTCGGCTCCTCGGCATCGCGTCGCTTCCTGATCTTCAACGAGGGAGATGCCGATCTCACCGTCTCGGCCATTACGGTGACGTCCGCCGCCGGGTTCACGATGCAGAGCGCATCCTCAAGGACGATCGCTCCGCGTGGTTCCTACGAGTTCGAGATCGGTTTTACCCCGGAAACCGGCGGCCGCGTGACCACGACGATCACGATTGAGAGCGACGATCCCGCAACGCCCTCCTTCAGCTACAGCATTTACGCAACCGGCGTGATGCCCGAGCCCACGATCACCGGGGTCGCGCCGGATGAAGGCCCGACTCCCGGCAACAAGGCGGTTACGATCACCGGCACGGGTTTTCTGGAGGTGAGCAGCGTGACCTTCGGAGGTGCAGACGCAAACGCGTTTACCGTTGCAAGCAGCACGCGGATCGACGTGCTGACGCCAGCCCATGCGGCAGGCAGCGTCGACGTCGTTGTCACGACACCCGGCGGCGCGGCAACGCTTGCCAATGGCTACACCTACATTTCCGGCGATGCCCGGCTGTCTGCCCTGGCGGTGAGCGCGGGGACGTTGAGCCCCGCATTCGATCCGGCGCAGGCGAGCTACACGGTTGCGGTAGGCAACGATGTCACCACGATTACGCTGACCCCGACCGCAGCCGCCGCCGACGCGACAATCACGGTTGCGGGCAATGCGGTTGCCTCTGGCACTGCCAGCGCTCCGGTGGCGCTGCCGGTCGGAACCACCTCGATCCCGGTCGTCGTGACCGCTGCTGATGGTACCACCCAGAGCTACACTGTTGCGGTGACGCGCGCTGAAACGGGCGATGCTCGACTGTCCGCGCTGTCGGTAAGCGAGGGAGCGCTGAGTCCTGCGTTCGATCCTGGGCAGGCGAGCTACACTCTTGCCGTCGGCAATGCAGTCGAGAGGATAACTCTGACGCCGACCGCGTCGGATGCCGGAGCCACGATCACCGTGAACGGTGCCGCAACAGCATCGGGCGGCGCGAGTGCACCGGTCGAGCTGGGCGTGGGGACGACGTCCGTTTCGATTGTCGTCCTGGCGGCCGATGGCACTCGGCAGGAATATTCGATTGCGGTCACCCGCGCCGCTTCCAGCGATGCCCGCCTGTCCGGGCTGGCGGTAAGCGCGGGCGCGCTGAGTCCGGCGTTCGATCCGGCGCAAACCAGCTATACGGTGGCCGTCGGCAATGATGTCGCCACGATTGTGCTGACGCCGACTGTCTACGACGCCGGCGCGACGGTGACCATCGCGGGCAACGCGGTGGCCTCGGGCAGCGCGAGCGCGCCGTTGGCGCTGCCAGTGGGTGCGACCTCGATCGCGGTGGTGGTGACTGCTGCCAACGGCACCACCCAGACCTACACCGTGGTGGTCACGCGGGCCGCCTCCAGCGATTCTCGCCTGTCTGCTCTGTCGGTAAGCGACGGGACGCTCAGTCCGGCCTTCGATCCAGCGCAGCTAGGCTACACGGTGACCCTCGGCAGCGATGTCGAGACGATCACGTTCACTCCGACTGTTTCCGACGCCGGGGCGACAGTCACCGTCGCGGGTAGCGCGGTCGCTTCGGGCAGCGAGAGCGCACCTGTCGCGATCCCTGTCGGGACGACGCCTATCGCGGTGGTGGTGACCGCTGCAGACGGCACCAGCCAAGCCTACACCGTGGTGGTCACCCGTGCCGCCTCAAGCGACGCCCGGCTATCCGCTCTGGCGATCAGCCAGGGAACATTGAGCCCGGCGTTCGATCCGGATCGGACCGACTATACGGTGCTCGTGCCCAACGAGGTCGAGGCGGTCGCATTGACGCCCGTCACCTCCGATGCCGGAGCGAGCGTGACGGTTGCAGGAAAAACCGTCGCGACGGGTAGCGCGAGCGCTCCGGTGGCGCTGCCGGTCGGAACCACCTGGATCGCGGTCGTAGTGACCGCTGCCGATAGCACCACGCGGAGCTACATTGTTGCGGTGACGCGTGCCGCATTCGACCGGCCCGATCCCTCCACCGATGGCGAGGTCGCCGGCCTGATCGATGCCCGGGCAGAGGCTGCCCGGCGGTTCGCCCACAATCAGCAGCGCAATTTCGGGCGCCGTCTCGAACAGCTTCACACCGAGGGCGAGCGGCGCGCGTGGAGCATGGATGTGAGGATGGCCTATCAGCGTGCCGCGCCGCGCACGCGACAGGGGGATATTTTTGGTCTGAACAGCAGCGACAACCTGGCCAGTCAGACCGATTTTGCGGACCTGCTTCCGACGCGCTTCGCGCCTGAGGGGAGGCAGTCTGCGGTGCCGGAGACCCATGCCCCGGGATCGGGTCGATCGGCTGGCGAGAGCGCGCAGGACATGCCCTTTGCCGTGTGGTCGAACGGGTTCGTCAATTTCGCGGAGGATAGCGGCGGGATGCTCGATCTGGACTCGACCATGATCGGGGTGAGCACGGGTATCGATTATCGCTTCTCGGACAGTTTCGTCGGCGGCGTGGGTGCCGGGTATGGTCGCGATCGCACGGAGATCGGGGCGAACGGCAGTCTGAGCCGTGGCACTGCCTACAGCATGTCGCTCTACGGCAGCTACACGCCGGCGCCGAACCTGTTCATCGATGGTCTGCTCGGCGGCAGCATTCTCGACTTCCAGTCGGTCCGCTTCGTGACGCCGACAGGGGGGATCGCGACCGCAGACGTCGGCGGCACCCAGCTGTTCGGCTCGCTCACCTTCGCCTACGAATTGCGCGACGATGGCTGGATGGTGTCGCCTTACGGGCGGATCGAATTCTCCCGTTCGCGGGTCGAGGGGTTCACGGAATTCGACGCCGGTGCCTACAGCCTCGCCTATGGCGACCAGCGGGTGGACAATCTCTCCGCCAATCTGGGGCTGCGGGCGTACGACACGATAGAATTGCCGATCGGCCTGCTGCGGCCCGAACTGCGCGGAGAATACGGTTACGACTTCGCTGGTCGTTCGAGCATGATGCTGAGCTATGCCGACTTCGGGTCGCGGACCTATTCGACCCTCGTCGGACGCACCACGCGGCACAATCTCGAAGTCAGCCTGCTGCTCGATCTGCAAATGGCTGGTGGCTGGAAAATCGGGACGGGCTACCGCACCACCATCGGGTCGCAATCACAGCGCAGCCATACGGTGGACGTGCATGTCGAAGTGCGGTTCTAGGTAGGGGCAGCGGCACCATGAAGATATGGGGGCGCACTCGAACCCCATTCCTCCGCCCTATCCGAGGTTCATGACAACGTCATAAGTCGCCAAGGCGATCGAAATGCGGTACGTGTGCGCCATGGCAGTCGAGCACGAAGACTCGGTCGAGAAGGTCCTGCACTCTTCTTCCAGCGCCGCGCAATCGTTTGTTGCGGCCAGCTGGTGTCGTTCGGGCCTCAAGTACGGGCTCGATGCGGGGGCCGATCAGGGGCGGGAACTTGTTTCCGGCAGCGAGCTTACGCAGCGGCGCGAACGCCACGGCCTGATGCTGGAGGTGGCGCGGCCGCTGCTCGACCAGCTGTTCCAGACCGTCGCCGCCACCGGCTGCGCGGTCATGCTGTCGGACAAGGACGGTGTCATCCTCGAATCGCGAAGCCAGACGGGCGACCGGGCAATGTTCGACCAGGTCGGGCTGACGCCGGGCGGCGTGTGGAGCGAAAGCCGCGAAGGGACCAACGGGATCGGCACCTGTCTTGTCGAAGGGCGGCCGGTCACGATCCACCGCGACGAACATTTCGCCTCCCGCAATATCGGCATCAGCTGCATGGACGCGCCGGTGCGCGATGCGGCGGGACGGCTGGTGGGCGCGCTCGACATCTCCAATTGCCGCGACGATCACAGCGCGGCGATGGGCGCGCTGGTCCAGAAGATCGTGCAGGATGCCGCGCGCAGGATCGAAAGCGGCGTGTTCCGCAAGTTCTTCGAAGGGCACCGGATCATCGATGCCAACCTGCCGGGCGGCGATGCGGCGTTGCTGGCGGTCGACCGGGACGATCTGGTGATCGGCGCGACCTATGCCGCACGCCATCGCCTCAACCTGTCGGACGACTGCCTGACCGGATCGCGCAGCGCGGCGGAGATCCTCGGCGGAGAGGACTCCGCATCGTTCCGCGACTCGGAGCGTGCGGTGCTGCGGCGCGCGCTGGCGCAGGCCGATGGCAATGCCACACGGGCGGCAAAGGCGCTCGGCATCGGGCGTGCGACGCTGTATCGGCGGATGGAAAAGGTGGGGCTGGCACGCGGCTGACACAGCTTGCTCCAGAACTGTCTCGATAGCGAGACAGTTGCGCCGACGATCCGCCCCCCCGCCCTTTGCAGCGGGGCCTTTTCAAGGAACCATCATCCTCACGACCGGGAGCACCCGGCAAATTCGAGAGGATCAACTGATGGACATGCAAACCAGCCCCGCCGCATCGATGACCGCCCCGTTCGCGGAGCGTTACGACAACTTCATCGGCGGCCAATGGGTCGCGCCCAAAGACGGGCGCTATTTCGACAATGTCTCGTCGATCACCGGCAAGCCGGTTGGCAAGGTCGCGCGCAGTCAGGCGGCGGACATCGAAGCCGCGCTCGACGCCGCCCATGCCGCGAAAGACGCCTGGGGCCGCACCAGCGCGGGCGAGCGGGCGCTGATCCTCAACCGCATCGCCGACCGGATGGAGGAGAACCTCGAACAGATCGCGATCGCCGAGACCTGGGACAACGGCAAGCCGCTGCGCGAGACCATGGCCGCCGACATCCCGCTCGCGATCGACCACTTTCGCTATTTCGCGGGCTGCATCCGCGCGCAGGAAGGCGGCATTTCGGAAATCGACCACGATACGGTCGCTTACCATTTCCATGAGCCGCTGGGCGTGGTCGGCCAGATCATTCCGTGGAACTTCCCGATTCTGATGGCGGTGTGGAAGCTCGCCCCGGCGCTGGCGGCGGGCAACTGCGTGGTGCTCAAACCGGCCGAGCAGACCCCGGCCTCGATCATGGTGCTGATGGAGCTGATTGGCGACCTGCTGCCGGCCGGCGTGGTCAATGTGGTCAACGGCTTTGGCGTGGAAGCGGGCAAGCCGCTCGCCAGCAGCAGCCGGATCGCCAAGATCGCCTTTACCGGCGAGACGAGCACCGGCCGCCTGATCATGCAATATGCGACCGAAAACCTGATTCCGGTCACGCTGGAACTGGGCGGCAAGAGCCCCAACATCTTCTTCGAGGACGTGTGCCGCGAGGACGACGACTATCTCGACAAGGCGATCGAAGGCCTCGTGATGTTCGCGCTCAATCAGGGGGAGGTCTGCACCTGCCCCAGCCGCGCGCTGGTGCATGAGAGCATTTACGAGCGTTTCATGGAACGGGCGATCCAGCGCGTCGAAGCGATCAAGGCGGGCAACCCGCTCGATATGGAAACGATGATCGGGGCGCAGGCCTCGTCCGAGCAGCAGGAGAAGATCCTCTCCTACATCGCCATCGGCAAGCAGGAAGGTGCCGAGCTGCTGACCGGCGGCGAGGCGGCACGGTTCGAGGGTGAGATCGCGGACGGATATTACGTCAAGCCGACCGTGTTCCGGGGCAACAACCGGATGCGCATCTTTCAGGAGGAGATCTTCGGTCCGGTCCTCTCGGTCACGACGTTCAAGGACCATGACGAGGCGCTTAACCTCGCCAACGACACGCTCTATGGCCTCGGCGCGGGCGTGTGGAGCCGCGATGCCAACACTTGCTACCGCTTCGGCCGGGCGATCAAGGCCGGGCGCGTGTGGACCAACTGCTACCACGCCTATCCCGCGCACGCGGCGTTCGGCGGCTACAAGCAGTCGGGCATCGGGCGCGAAAACCATCGCATGATGCTCGACCACTACCAGCAGACCAAGAACATGCTGGTCAGCTACAGCCCGAAGAAGCTCGGCTTCTTCTGAGGCGCTTCCCTCTCCCTCCCCCCCTCGGGCGCTGCGACGCATGCCCTTCGCAGCGCCCTCCAGAAAGTGAAGACTCAGGAGAATTGCCATGAGCAAGACCATGAAAGCCGCGGTCGTCCGCGCCTTTGGCGAACCGCTGCGGATCGAGGAAGTGCCGGTGCCCGAAGTTGCGCCGGGCATGATCCAGGTCGCCATTCAGGCCTCGGGCGTGTGCCACACCGATCTGCATGCCGCCGAAGGCGATTGGCCGGTGAAGCCCGAGCCGCCGTTCATTCCGGGCCATGAAGGCGTGGGTTTCGTCTCTGCCGTGGGCAAGGGCGTCACCCATGTGAAGGAAGGCGACCGGGTCGGCGTGCCCTGGCTCTACACCGCCTGCGGCCACTGCACCCACTGCCTCGGCGGGTGGGAGACGCTGTGCGAGAGCCAGCTCAACACCGGCTATTCGGTCAACGGCGGGTTCGCTGACTATGTTCTGGCCGACCCCAACTATGTCGGCCACCTGCCCGACAATGTCGGCTTCAACGAGATCGCGCCGGTGCTGTGCGCGGGCGTGACGGTCTACAAGGGCCTGAAGATGACCGAGACCAAGCCGGGCGATGCGGTGGTGATCTCCGGTATCGGCGGGCTGGGCCACATGGCAGTGCAGTATGCGGTCGCGATGGGGCTTAACGTGGTCGCGGTGGATGTCGACGATGCCAAGCTCGACCTTGCCCGCAGGCTCGGCGCGGTGGAGACGGTCAACGCCCGCACCGAGGCGGACCCTGCGGCGGTGGTCAAGCGGCTGACCGGCGGCGGTGCGCGCGGCGCGCTGGTGACGGCGGTGAGCGAAAAAGCGTTCGAGCAGGCGGTCGGCATGATCGGGCGCGGCGGCACCGTGGCGCTCAACGGGTTGCCGCCGGGCGATTTCCCGCTCAACATCTTCGGCATGGTGCTGAACGGCATCACCGTGCGCGGCTCGATCGTGGGCACGCGGCTGGACCTTCAGGAATCGCTCGACTTCGCCGCCGATGGCAAGGTCAAGGCGACGATTTCGACCGCCGGTCTGGACGACATCAATGCGGTGTTCGACCGGATGCGGCAGGGCCAGATCGAAGGGCGCGTCGTCCTCGACATGACCCAATGACGAGCGCCGCCGCGCCGGAGGACCGCGTGGTCCGCCGCGTGATCGCCACCGACGCGGCCACGGCCCTGCTGGGCCAGATCATCGAACGTCACGGCCCCGTGCTGATCCACCAGTCGGGCGGGTGCTGTGACGGCTCAAGCCCGATGGTCTATCCGCGCGATGAGTTCCGCCTCGGCGGGTCGGACGTGCTGCTGGGCACGATCGGCACCACGCCGGTCTATATCGGCGCGGCGCAATTCGCGGCGTGGAAACACACGCAGCTTATCCTTGATGTGGTGGAAGGGCGAGGCGGCATGTTCAGCCTCGATAATGGAACGGGCCGACGCTTCCTCGCGCGAAGCCGGACCTATGGGGAGAGAGAAATCACCATGTTGCACAAGGCAGACAGGCTTCGCGCCATGCAGGCATCGATCGACAGCGATGCGGACGCCTTCTGGCTGAACGAAGCGCACCGGCTCGACTGGAGCGTCTTCCCGACGAAGGCGGACGAGAGCAGCTTCGACAAGGCCGATTTCGGCATTCGCTGGTTTGCCGATGGCGCGCTGAACGTCTCGGTCAATTGCCTCGACCGCCACCTCGATACGCGCGGCGACCAGCCCGCGATCGTGTTCGAAGGCGACGAGCCGGGGGAAGGGCGCACGCTCACCTATCGGGAGTTGCACGGGCAGGTCTGCCGCTTCGCCAATGTTCTGAAAGCCAGCGGGATCGGCAAGGGCGATCGGGTGATCCTTTACATGCCGATGGTGCCCGAAGCGGCGATTGCGATGCTCGCCTGCGCCCGGATTGGCGCGGTCCATTCGGTCGTCTTCGGCGGCTTCTCGCCCGACAGCCTGGCCGACCGGATCGCCGATTGCGGTGCCACCTTGGTCGTCACCGCCGACGAAGGCACGCGCGGTGGCAAGCGTATTCCGCTCAAAGCCAATGTCGATAGCGCGCTGGAGCGGGCGAGCGGCGTCGATACGGTCATCGTCATGCAGCGGACGGGTGGCGACGTGGCGATGCGCGAGGGGCGCGACATCTGGTGGGAGGATGCGTGTTCGAACGTTTCCGACGAATGCCCGCCCGAAGCGATGAACGCCGAAGATCCGCTGTTCATCCTCTACACCTCCGGCTCGACCGGCAAGCCCAAGGGCGTGCTGCACACAACCGGCGGGTATCTGCTGTGGTCGACGCTGACCTATGATCTGCTGTTCGGCCCTGAGGAAGGTAAGGATGTCGCCGACGATCTGTTCTGGTGCACCGCCGATGTCGGCTGGATCACCGGGCACACCTATGTCGTCTATGGCCCACTCTCCAACGGCGCGCGCACGGTCATGTTCGACGGTGTGCCCAACTATCCCGATCCCGGCCGTTTGTGGGAGACGAGCCAGCGCCTCGGCGTGACGATCTTCTATACCGCGCCGACCGCAATCCGCGCGCTGATGCGGCAGGGCGACCGGTGGGTGATCCGCCATGACCTGTCCTCGATCCGTCTGCTGGGCACGGTGGGCGAACCGATCAATCATGAAGCGTGGGAATGGTATCATGACATCGTCGGGCGCGGGGAGTGCCCGATCGTCGATACCTGGTGGCAGACCGAAACCGGTGGGGCGCTGATCGCGCCGGTCCCCGGAGCGACCGAGACCAAGCCTGGCAGCGCGACCCTGCCACTTCCCGGCGTCCACCCCGAACTGGTCGATGGCGAAGGGCATGTGCTGGCTGGAGCGACGGAGGGCAATCTGGTCCTCACCCGCAGCTGGCCGGGCCAGATGCGCACCATCTTCGGTGATCACGATCGCTTCTTCCAGACCTATTTCAGCACCTTCCCCGGCACCTATTTCACCGGCGACGGCGCACGGCGCGACGAGGATGGCTATTACTGGATCACCGGCCGGGTCGACGATGTCATCAACGTGTCGGGGCACCGCATGGGCACCGCCGAAGTCGAAAACGCGCTCGACGAGCATGTGCTGGTGGCAGAGGCCGCCGTCGTGGGAATGCCGCATGATATCAAGGGGCAGGGCATCCATGCCTTCGTGACACTGAAGGCCGGGGAGGAGGGCAGCGATGCCCTGCGCCAGGAACTGCGCGATCTGGTGCGCAGCGAGATCGGACCGTTCGCCACGCCCGACGTCATTCAGTTCGCGCCCGACCTGCCCAAGACGCGTTCGGGCAAGATCATGCGCCGGGTTCTCAGAAAAATCGCCGAGGGGCAGCCCGATCAGATTGGCGACATCTCGACCCTCGCCGATCCCGGCGTCGTCGATGCGCTTCGTGAGCGCAGTCCAGCATGATGGCCTGACGATCGAGGCCGGCTAGTTTGCCTCCGGGCGGGGTGGGACGCTGTCCTACATCGCCTCGTCGCGCTAGAGCCGAAACTGCCCTTTGACATTCCGCCAGGGTTCCCGGGCCTGCCCGTGGGGAGAGGCAGTTTTCTCTCCCCTGGACAGTGTGTCAGGTGTGTCAGGCTAAGGGCTTCAGGGCTTCCAGTATTGGCGGAAGCTGGCGCGCGGATCGCTCTCCACCCGGAGGTCTTCGTCGAAGATCAGCGTCGTGCGCTCGGGCGGGGAGTAGGGCTTCCATTCGGGAATGCGCTCGTTGTTCGGGTCGCCATTGGCAGCGAACGCGGCCCAGCTCGACGCGATGGCTGCGGCGAGCGTGTTGGCCTCCTTGCTCGATCCGTTGAGCGCGCCGCGCGTGTTGTACAGGCTGGGCGCGACGTCGATCCCGTGGACCGCGCCGAAGCGGCCGTCCGCCGCCGGGCTCGGCTGGGTCCACAGATAGGTCCAGACCGGCGCGCCGCCCTGCTTCGCCTTGAGTTCGGCCTGCGCGAAGGCCGACTTGCGGAAGGTGAGGTCGGATTCGAGCCGCGCGGCGAGCAGGAAGGGCGGGGCGTCCGGGTCTTCGGCCCGATAGGCGGCGACCGCTTCGGCGGCCCTGTCACCCAGGTGCTTACGGGCGAACTGCGTCAGGCGCGCCTCGTCCATCGCGAAGTCGCCCATGCGGTAGGCGCGCTCGTCGAGTACGGAGGACACAATCATCGGCACGTCACTGGATACATCGGGCGCGTCCGGGTCCCACGGGTGGCGGGGCAGGGCGATCCCGTCGACGACGGGCGCGAAGGATCGCGGCGCTTCGCCCTTGGCGCGGTCGGCGGCCTCCAGCTTGGCCTGCGTTTCGAGGAGGACGGTCCACGGCACCTCCTGCAGCTTGCGGAAGTCGGCGGGTGCTATCTCCAGCGCGTCCATCAGCCGTTTCGCGGTCGCGCTCGCCATTTCGGGCGGCATCATCCGCAGCGCCGAGCCGCTCATCACGCCCGCGCGGTGGAACAGGCCCTTGCCGCCGGGCATCGCCATCAGCACGCTCGTCTTCGCGCCGCCGCCCGACTGGCCGTAGACCAGCACGCGGCTTGGATCGCCGCCGAAGGCTGCCACG
Organism: Citromicrobium bathyomarinum; assembly: GCA_001306305.2. Classification (NCBI taxonomy): domain Bacteria; kingdom Pseudomonadati; phylum Pseudomonadota; class Alphaproteobacteria; order Sphingomonadales; family Sphingomonadaceae; genus Citromicrobium; species Citromicrobium bathyomarinum. The sequence continues at coordinate 2,662,778 of CP155577.1, read as the reverse complement.
TTCTCGCGCACCCAGCCCAGCGCGGCGACGATGTCCTGCATCCCCACCGTGCCCGAAGTGGCGAACTCCTCGCCGCCGAACTCGGCGAGGTGGAGGAAGCCGAACGCGCCGAGGCGATGGTTGATCGCGATCACCACGCTGTCGGTGAAGCGCGCCATCGCTTCTCCGTCCATGCCGACCGAGTTGCCCGAGCCGGAGTAGAACCCGCCCCCGTGCAGCACGACGATCACCGGCTTCTTCGCATTGGGATCGAGCCCGGGCGACCACAGGTTGAGCGACAGGTTGTCCTCCCCCATGCCCGAGGGATTGCGATCGACCATGATCAGGTCGGCATAGGTATGGCGGCGGTCGCCCGGGATCTGCGGGGCGACGTCGGTCCAGTGCAGCGCATCGCGCACGCCCGCCCATGGTTCGACCGGCTGCGGCGGCATGAAGCGGTTCGCGCCGCTCGTGTCGGCAGCATAGCTCACGCCCCGGAAGATCGAGACCCCGCCCGATTCCAGCCCGCGCAGCTTGCCCTGCGCCGTCTCCACGATCGGGAACATGCCCGCCGCGAATGCTGGCCGCGCCATGGCGGTAGCGCCGAGCGCGAGTGCCGATCCGAGTGTCTGTCGCCGCGTCATCATCCCCGAGTCTCCCTTTGTCGTTTGCGCTGACACTAGAACCAATTGAACTTGCGTGTTAAGCCCTTTTCGTAAATGCGGTATGCCTATGAGGTCCGGTTAAGGTGGGCGAATGGTTTTCGTTCAAATGCCGGGTTCCTTGATGTGTGCGGTTCGATGAGTGGGAGAGGCGGGATTTGGAGCGATTGCGCATCACGCGGCGAAGCGCGCTTGCAGGGGCGGCTGCGCTGATGGCGGCGTCGACCTTGCGTGCGCAGCATCCGGCTGGCGACCGGCTCGCGCCCAGAGCGGATTCGCCCCAGCGGGTGTGGGCGAAGGCGCATCTGCGCGGGTTGATGAACCTGTTCCTGCCGACCTTCCGCGAGGACGGGCGCACGCTGGACGAGGACGCGATCCGCCACGATGTGCGCCATGCGATCGCGCAGGGGTTCTCGGGCACGCTGCCGATGATCAACTGGACGCTCCCCGGCGATCCACGGTGGATGCAGTTCCATCGCATCCTGATCGACGAGGCGGGCGATGATCTGCCGGTCCACGGCATCATCGCCAGCGGCAAGGTGGAGTCGGACCTCCGCCTGCTTGGCGCGCTGGAGGAACTGGGGACACAGCTGGTGCTGCTCGCCTCGACTTTTCCAGCCGATAGCAGCGCGGCCCAGCTGCACGATCTGATGGCGCAGCGGATCACCGCCACGCAGCTTCCGGTCATGCTCTATGCCGCAACCGGGCGGCGCGCGTTTCCGGCGCTTGGCCCAGCAGGCCAGCCGCTCGACGTGTACGACCGGATTGCCGACCTCGACAACGTGGTGGCGGTGAAGATCTCGCAACCGGTCTCGCTGACATCCACCATGCAGCTCTGCCAGCGGCTGGGCGACCGGCTGTCGATGGGGCCGGTCAATCTCGATTTCCTGCCGCTGCTGGCGCGTCATTTCGACATCAACTGGAGCGGGCAATGGAATGCCGAAGCAGTGCAGACCCCTGCGCAGCCAATCGGCAACCGCTGGCTCGCCGCCTCTGCCGCAGGCGACATGGCGCAGGTCGATGCGCTGGCCCGGCAGATACAGCCTGCGCTGTCGCACTTCTTCGCGATGCAGGCTCCGGTCATCCGCGCGGGCGGGCATCCGTGGCAGCACAACCGCTATTATCAGTGGCTCTCGGGCGGCAATGGCGGGCTGCTTCCGCATGATCCCCACGCGCCGGACGGAGCGATCCCCGTGCTCGATGCCAGGGCGCGCGCCGCGATGCGTGCGGCCTACCGCGCGTCGGGCCTGGAGCCGACCGATGCGCCCGAAGAGCAATTCGTGGTCGGGCGCGCGGCCTGGGCGCGCGGCGTGCGCGCCTCCGACCTGACCGCGCTGCCGTATTACTCGCAAGATTGAGACAAGAGGGAGAGGGGAATGACGATCCGCAAACTTTGGGCGGGCCTTGCCACCGCCGCCGCGCTCGGGCTGTCGGCCTGCGCGACCACGGGGGCAGACGCGCCCGCTGCGCAGGCCAATAACGCGCCGCTCCTTCGGACCAGTTACGGCCCGGTGGTCGGCTCGCGCGAAGGCGCAAGCGGCACGGTCAACGTCTTCCGCGGCGTTCGCTACGCGGCATCCACCGAGGGGCGACGCTTCCAGCGCGCGGCGGACCCGCAGCCGTGGTCGCAGCCGCTGGAGGCCACCCGGTTCGGCAGCGAATGCCCGCAGATCCCTTCGCCCGACGTGCCCGTATTCGCCTCGTGGGCGAACACGGTCGGCACCAGCGAAGACTGCCTGTTCCTCAACGTGTGGACGCGCGGCCTCGGCGACGGGAAGAAGCGCCCGATCATGGTCTGGCTGCACGGCGGCGGCTACGTCACCGGTTCCGGCTCGAGCAATGGCTACGACGGGTCGCGACTGGCCGAGCGGGGCGACGTGGTCGTGGTCACGCTCAACCATCGGCTGAACGCGCTGGGCTATTCCTATCTCGGCGGGCTGACCGACGATCCGAAATATGCCGATAGCGGCAACTTGGGCAGTCTCGATATCGTCAGGGCGCTCGAATGGGTGCGTGACCATGCGGACGCGATCGGCGGCGATGCCGGTAACGTCACGATCTTCGGCGAGTCCGGCGGTGCCGCCAAGGTCTCCACGCTGATGGCGATGGAGGGTGCGCGCGGGCTGTTCCAGCGCGCCATTGCGCAGTCGGGTTCGATGTCGCTCTCAGGCTTCACCCCGCGCGTGGGTACGCCGCTGGCGAAGGATCTGATGGCCACCGCCGGTGCCTCCAGTGTCGAAGAACTTGCTGCCATGCCGATCGAGGACTTCATCGCCGCAATGATGAAGTCGCGCAGCCGCGGCGCGTTCTATCGCCCGGTGGTGGATGGCCGATCGCTGACCCGCCAGCCTTACGCACCCGATGCCAACCCGGTGAGCGCCGACATCCCGCTGCTGGTCGGCACCAACAACAACGAGATGCGGCTGCAGGGCGGCCTCGGCAGCCCGGAGAACTTCACGCTGACTTGGGAGCAGCTGCCCGCGAAGCTGAAGGCCTTCACCGGCGATGCCGATGTCGATGAGGTCATCACGGGTATGCGCGCGGCGCACCCGGACTACGATCCCAGCGACGTGTTCTTCCAGGTCGCGACCTTCCGCAATTATCGCGGTACCGCGCTGTTGCAGGCGGAGCGCAAGAGCGCGCAGGCAGCGCCAGTCTACATGTACCGGCTCGACTGGAAGACCCCGGTCGAGGGTGGGCGGCTGGAGACGCCGCACGCGCTCGATATCGCCTTCGTGTTCGACAATGTCGCGCGCTCGACCAGCTATACCGGACCCGACACGGCGGAGACGCAGCGGATGGCGGACCTGATGGCCGATGCGTGGATCGCTTTCGCGCGTACCGGCAATCCGAACACGCCTGCGCTGCCGCAATGGCCGACTTATGATACGCGCACCCGGGCGACGATGATCTTCGATCTCGATCCGCAGGTGGTGCAGGACCCGGACGGGGAAGAGCGCGAACTGCTCCAGCGGCTGCTGCCCGAGGGGCGCGGGCTGTAGGGCCTGGCGATTGGGGAGCGCGGCCCTTGGACGCCGCGCTCCTCCTCAGCCTGCGGTGGCTGCTGTGCCCATCTGCATGATCTCGATCTCGTGGCCCTCGGGCGTGCGAACGAAGGCGATGCGGGCGGGGCCGAATTGAACGGTCTCGCCTTTCTGCTTCGCCCCCGCGGCGAGGGCGCGAGCCAGGTCGGCATCGAGATCGCGCGAGACCATGCCCACCGGGCCGTAGCCATTGCCGGTGTCGATCGCGCGGCCATCCTTCCAGTGGAACAGCACGATCGTCGTCGAACCCTTCGCGCCGGTCATCACGTGTTCGCGGAAGGTCGGTGTGTCGACCGTGTCGGCATGGGTCAGGCCGAAGCCGCTTTCGAAGAAGGTGGTCGCGGCGTCGATATCCGCCACCGTCAGTTTGACGAAGGTGAAGAGGGCGGGCTCGGACGTGCTCATTGAGAGTCCTTTCGTGCATCACTTTTGGGTCGCATCAGGCTCTCCTGCGCGACGGTGGCAACCATCCGGCCATTGAGATCGTAGAAATGCCCGCGATTGAGGCCCCGCGCGTGGCCTGCCCACGGGCTCTCGGTGGCGAACAGGTGCCACTTGTCGAAATCGGGCGTCGCGTGAAACCACACCGCATGGTCGAGCGAGGCGGCCTGGATAGTGTCGCTCCCTGGCCGGATGCCATGCGGCAGCAGCGCGTTGCGCAGGAACATCATGTCCGACGCATAGCCAAGCAGCGCGCGCTGGAGCAGCGGGTCCGCCCCGGTCGGCTCGCGCATCCGCATCCACACCGCGGTCTTCGCTTCGCGTCCTTCGGAACCGAACAGCAGCCCCGGATCGATCGGGACGATCTCGATCGGGCGCTTCTGCAACCGCTCGACGATCGGAGCGCTCGCCGCCTGAGTATTGCCTGCGCGCCAGGCTTTCAGGCCACCCAGTGCGGCGTCGATGTCGAGCGGGAAGGGGGCTGGTGCCGCGTGCTCGAAGCCGGCCTCCTCAACATGGAACGACACGGTCATGGTGAAGATCAGCCGGTCGTCCTGAAAGCCATCGACCCGGCGCACCGCGAAGCTGCGCCCGGAAGATAGCTGGGTGACGGTGTAGCGCACGGGATGCGCGCTCGATCCGGCCTTCAGGAAATGGGCATGCAGGGAGTGGGGCAGGCGGGCGCCATCCTCCACCGCCGATGCTGCGAGCAGCGCCTGCGCAATGGCGTGGCCGCCGAACAGGCGCGGGCCCATGGCCGGGCCGGAGCGCCCTTCGAAGGTCGCGGCATCGACCGGCTCGAGCGCAAGGATTTTGACAAGATCGACGATGTTGAGCCTCCCCCAAGTTTTCCATACCGGATATTCAGCCGCGCCCGCGATAGCAAGCCGCTGCGGCGAAATGTGCCAAACTTCGCTTTGCAGGCGCTTCCGCTCACCATTGTTGACACCGTAACAACTAGTGTGACAATGTGCTCGGGACAACGCAGGGAGAAGCTGATGACCTATACCAAGGGCCGGATCGTGAACGACGCCGATTCGCACACGATGGAAACGCAGGACTGGCTCGCCGACCATCTCGAAGGCGAGTACAAGGAGATGTATTCGGAGGTGTACTCGAAGCGCGAGGGCGGCGACCGCATCGTGAAGATGATCGACGCCGCCAAGGCGCGCAAGAACGACCCCGAGGCGCGCGCCAAGGCGCTCGAGAACCCGATCCAGGGCGCCAAGGGCTGGCTCGGCTATGGCGGGTTCGACAAGGAGGAACGCGTCGAAGCGCTCGACTGGCTCGGCTTCGAACGCCAGTTGGTGTTCCCCACCTTCGGGCTGGGCGCGATCACCAAGGCGGAAACCGACGACCAGCGCTACGCTGCGGCCACCGCGCTCAACAAGGCGCAGCAGGAGTTCTGCGATGCCGACGCGCGCATGGATTGCGTCGCCTTCACTCCGCTCGACGATCCCGAGCGTGGCCTTGCCGAGGCGAAGCGCGCGGTGAGCGCGGGTGCGAAGGCAGTGATGTTCAGCGCAGGGCCGGCGGGCGACAAGAGCCCCGGGCACCCCGATTTCGATCCGTTCTGGCAGTACCTTGAGGACAACAAGATACCCTTCATGCTGCACATCGGCCCCGGCACGAAGACCCAGCCGGCCAAGTTCCGCAACAACGGGCGTGAGCGCGCGGCGGATCTGCACGGCGGGGGCGAGAACCTGCGTTTCCCGGACTTCATGTGCCTGTGGTACGCGCCGCAGGAGTTCCTCACCGCGATGGTCTATGATGGCGTGTTCCAGCGCTTCCCCGATCTGCGCGGCGGCGTGATCGAGAGCGGGGCGGGCTGGGTGCCCGAGTTCCTGCGCATGCTCGACCACGGCTGGTACTCGTTCAACAAGACCGACCAGTACCTGAAGGACATGGATCTGATGCCGTCGGAGTACCTCAAGCGCGCGGTCCGCTTCACGCCGTTCCCGAATGAGGACGTGGGCCACATGATCCGCGATTCCGCGCCCGAGCTCTACCTGTTCTCGAGCGACTATCCGCACCCCGAAGGCACGAAGGACCCTTACGGCAAGTTCGAGGCCTCGCTCGAAGGGTTCGACGAGGAGGTGAAGGACATGTTCTACCGCACCAACTACGACCACATGATGTACCGCAAGAGCGAAGCGCTGGCCGAAGCGGCCGAGTAAGCTTCCTCTCATGTCGACTGGGGGAGCATCCGCGTGGTGCTCCCCCCTTTTTTGTCCGTCGTCAGGCGCTCTCGAAGCGCATCAGATCGATGATCGGATCGACGCTCTCGGCACTGTCCAGCCCATCGCATAGCGCGACCAGGCGATCCGCCTTGCGCGTGCCCAGCACCGGCTCGACCAGTTCGTGGGCCTTCACTTCCACCTCGGCTTTCGACAGCGGGTGGGTGGGGAAGCCGGGGACGTAGGCCACGTAGCGTTCCTCGCGCGTCCCGTCTTTGCGCAACAGCGTGACCCGCGCACTCTCGGTGCGGTCCTCGCCTTCGCCGGTCTCCTGCGCCTCGTCGCGCACCACCGTGACCTTGCGTGCGAAGGCCTGTGCCGTCGTGTCGCTCTCCTGCCGCTCGAGCGATTGCGCGGAGACGAAATCGAGCCGTCCGTCGAGCATGATGATCGCGGCGAGATAGGGGATGTTGAGCGCAGGCATGTTGGCGCGCTCGAAAGTCGCCGCCTCGCCGGGCATGGCCACGGTGATGCTCTCCACCTCGTCGGGCCGCACGGTCTGCCGCAGGTCGAGCAAAGCGCGGACGGCGGGCTGTGTCGGCCCGCCTACGGGATAGCGTTTCATCGCTGAGAGCGACAATTCGTAATGCTCGTGCAGGCCCTCGACCAGCGAGGCATGGTCCGCGCCTTCGCCCTGGAACGCGCGCCAGCGGAACCAGGCGTTCTCGTTGTCGAAGCTGGCGGGCACGCCGGTGAAGCCCAGCTTCGCCATCTGCGCGGCCTGCATCCCGTTGCGCGCGCCCATGCCCCCGAAGACGAAGGCCTTCTCCACGTGTCGCACGTCGAGCAGCCATTGCCACGACCCCGACGCCTGCTGCGCACAGTAGGCGAGCATGTGATCGACCTGTTCCGCCGACAGGCCCATCAGTGGGGCCGCAGCGGCCGCCGCCCCGAAGGTGGGGGCAACGCCATGGTTGGCGAGCCCGGCGAGGTAGAGGTTGCGCGTGCCGATCGCCTTGGGCAGCCGGCCCGCGATTTCGTACCCCGCGGTCACCGCGCCGACCAGCTCCGCGCCGGTGCGTCCGTTCTGGCGCGCCGCTTCCAGCGCAACCGGCACGATGGCGGGGCCCGGCTGGACATAGGCAGAGGGGATGAAGTCGTTGATCTCCGCCGCGTGCGCCGTCATCGCCGAGGCGAACACTGCATCGACGGGCGAGGCGGTCTGGCGCGATGCGAGGATCGGGCTTTTCCCGTGGGGCGACATGGCAGCGGCATAGCTGCGCCCAAGCTTCGCCGCTTCGAGCGGCTGGCAGGCCACGATCGCGGCCAGCGTATCGAGAATGTGGAGCCGCGCGCGTTCTCGGATAGCGGCGGGTATGCGGTGCCCCCGCGCTCCGGCGATGTAGGCGGTCAAAGCGGGGGTGATCTCGCGCCACTCCGATGGCTCGGCAACCGGTGCGGCGGTCGCCTGGCGTGCGGCCAGCGCCGGGGCCGTGACTGCCAGCGCGCCCGCCGCCGATCCCGCCTTGATAAGTCCGCGCCGTGTCATGCCCTTGCCGATACCCTCGCTCACCCCGGTTCTCCCTCTCTTGGCGTTCAGGGTGACGAGGCGACCTCTGACAGTCAAACCAATAGTGATAAAGCGTGGGAGAGTGGGGGTGGCGACCTTGCCAATTTCGTGAGTGCGCGGCACAGCGGGCCTATGGAAGCCATGTCGGCAGAGGGTGATCGCGAGCAGCAGCTGCTCGACGCAGCGCAGACGCTGATCCGCGAAGGCCGGACACTCAACATCTCGCTCGGCGAGGTGGCCGACCGGGTGGGGGTCAGCCGCAGCCTCCTCTACGTCTATTTCGACGGCGTTCCTGCGATCATCGATGCGCTGTTCCTGCAGCACCTCGACCGGCTTGCCGCGCGGATCCTGCCCGAGCTGGATTCCGCAGAGGCGGGCTATCGCGAACGTGCCAGCGCGGCCTATGCCGCCTATCTCGACTACCTGATCGAGAGCGGTCCGATCCTGCAGCTGATCCTGCGCGAACGGCATCAGGACAGTCCGCTCGGCGCGGAGAGCCAGCGGCAGTTTCGCCGCCTGCTGCGGCGCGTTGCCGAGGATACGCGCCGTGCGCTCAGCCTAGCGCCGCGCGAGGCGTTCGTCCTGCTCGAACTCACCGCCGGGATACCCGAGGCGCTGGCGCGTCTGGTGCGCGGCGGGGAGATCGATCGCGAGACCGCGCATGCGACCTGCCGCCGGCTGGTCACCGCCTCGGTAGACGGGTTCGCGGTCGCCCCGGCAACCTAGTCGGCTTCCGCGGCGAGGGTGTCGCCGCTGTGGACCCCGGCCATGATCACGGTGAGGCAGATTTCCTCGACCATCGCGAAGGGCGCGCGCCTGCTCGCCACGATACCGCCCGCCTTGAGGCTGACCGCAGCCAGTGCGGCGGTCGATGCGCGCGCGCTCTGCAGGTCCATCTTGCGCTTTCCGACCAGCTGCTGGAGGATCGGCGCGCGCGCCGCATTGCTCTGCGCCACCCATTCGGGCTTCAGCGCGTCGCGGACCTCGGGCGTGCGCAGCAGCATTTGCAGCAAGGGCCCGCGCTGCGCAGCTTCGTGCAGATATCCGATGGTCGAGAGCATCACCCGGGTCTGATGGTTCGTGCCGCGCGCGATCCGCTTGCGCCGCTGGGTTTCCTGGGTCGCGATCTCGCGCCGCGCGAGCGCCAGCAGCAGCTCGGTCCGCCCGCCGAAGCAGTTGTGCACCTGGGTTTCGCTGATCCCGGCAAGCCGCGCGACCTCGCGGATCGTCACCGCCGACAGCCCCTCCTTGAGCGCCAGCTCGCTGGCAGTGTCCATCAGGTGCTGACGCCGCTCCTCGGCAGTCATGCGTGTGCGGGTGCCGGGCGACTTGCGCGGCTGCCGTTGGCCGAGGGCGAAGGTCTCGCTCAGGCCGATCGGGGCGGGGGGCAGGTCGGGGCGCGGGTCGCGCGCGGATGCGCTGCGGGTCCAGTGCGATCGCGGCGGGCGCGGAATGTCGAGCCGGTCGCAGATCTTGGCGAGGCCATTGCCGGTCAGGCCATAGCGGGCGGCGACCGACCCAATGGGTTCGGACCATATTCGTTCGAACAGCTCGGCGCGGGTCAGTTCCATGGTCGCTTGGATATTCCCATCATCATCGGTGTGTCCAGCCGCAGGAGCGCTGCGCGCCGCTCGCCAGCCTGACACACCTGACACACTGTCCAGGGGGAGAAAACGTCCCCTTCCGGGGGGGCGCCTTTCGAATCCGGTCCCCGGCCATCCGGTGCAGCCCGTCCTAGCGCGAATGGCGAGGTGTAGGACAGCGCCCCGGTGGCTCCGCTGCCCGCGCATGCCGCGGGTGGCCGTCATGGCGTGTGCAGACTTGTAAAAAATCCGTCTCGATATCGTACCCGATATTCGAATATGCTTGTTGTTAGATTGTAAATGGTGCGCTATGACGGTTGGAAATAAGGATGTGGAGGGGAGAATGGCGCGGTTTTTGGCGGCTTTGGCCGTTGTTGCCACCGGCCTAGTGCCGCAGGCTCTTGGCGCTCAAATGCCAGACCCGATCGACGGTGTGGAGGTCGATGTCGACGCGGGCACCCTCATGGGATCGCGCGAAAACGGCGTACTGGTTTTTCGAGGCGTGCCCTATGCCGCTGCCCCGGCAGGAGAAAATCGCTGGCGCGCTCCGCAGCCGGTGGAGCCTTGGGCGGGTGTTCGCGCAGCGACCGCTCACGAACCGCCCTGCGCCCAGCCGGTCGATACCGACACCACGGTCGCGAATTTCGGCGGGGTGAACGGAGCCCAGTCGGAAGACTGCCTCTATCTCACCATCACCGCGCCGGAGAATGCACAGGATGCGCCCGTGCTGGTCTGGTTCCACGGCGGTGCGTTCTTCCTCGGCGCGGGCAGTCTCGGCTCTTACGACGGGACGGCCAACGCGCAGCAGGGCGTCATCACGGTCAGCGTCAATTACCGCCTGGGGGCGCTGGCGAACTTCGTCCATCCCGCGCTCGATGCGCAGCACCCGGATGAGCCGCAGGGCAATTACGCGCTGCAGGATGCGGTCGCCGTGCTCGAATGGGTGCGGGACAATATCGCGGCCTTCGGCGGCGATGCCGAACAGGTGACCGTCGCTGGCCAGTCGGCCGGGGGCGGGATCGTCGTCAACCTGCTGTCGCTGCCGTCCGCGAAGGGCCTGTTCGACAAGGCAATCGTGCAGTCGGGCAGCCTGCTGCTGCCAGACCGCCCGGAGGCGGATGCTGAGCGCATGGCGATCGAGGCGCTGGAGACGATCGGCATCGGCCCGGACGTGACAGCGGACGAGTTACGCAGCATTTCCGCGCAGACCTTCGCCGCTTCGGAGCCGCTGCGCGCGGGCTTCTTCTTCACGCCGGACCCGGCTTTCAAGCCGACATCGACCATCGCCGCACTGCGGGCGGGCAAGGAAACCGACGTGCCGGTACTGGTTGGCACCAACAGGGGCGAGAAGGGTTTTGCCGCCGCGCGCACGCTCGCCGCGCTGGCGGGAGACACCGGCGCACCGGCCTTCCTCTACCGCTTCGACCACACGCCCGCCTTCCGCGCGAGCGAATGGGGCGAAGGGCCGATCCACTCGGCCGAGCTGATGTTCACCTTCGATTCGATCGACCGGTCGAGCTGGGGCGGGGAGCGCGCCGACGCCGCCGACCGCGCGCTCGCCGACACGGTCAACGGCTGCTGGGTGGCCTTCGCAAAGATGGCGCCCGGGGCGAGAGACTTCGCGTGCGCCGACGGCTTCACATGGCAGGCCTACAGCCCGGGTGGCTCGGCGGCGCTGATCGAAACCGCGGGTCTGCGGATGGCCCCGGCGGACGCGCTGCCGGACGGCCCCGAGGAGGATGCCACCACACAGGACGAATAGTCCGACCGAATAAAAACGCCGGAAAACGGCGATGTTGGGGAGAGAGAAATGATTGGTAAATCGCACTTCATGGTGGGGACCGCGTGCGCCCTGGCGTTCGCGCCTGCGGCAATGGCGCAGACCACCCCGGACAGCGACGCGCAGAACCAGCCCGAGCTTGCCGAGCAGATCGAGTCCGAACCCGATGTGACGATCGTGGTCACCGGATCCTACATCAAGGGCCAGCGCGAAGACGGCGCGCAGCCGGTCGATGTGTTCGGTCAGGCGGAGCTGGAAGCGCGCGGGATCGACAGCCCGCTGGAGTTCATCAAGAGCCTCCCCTCGGTCGGCCCGGTGCTCGGCGATTCCAACCAGTACGGCGCGGGCGGCAGCCAGGGCGTCGGCTCGATCAACCTGCGCAGCCTGGGGCGCGAGCGGACGCTGGTGCTGTTCAACAACCGCCGCTTCGCAACCGAGCCGGGCGACGGCGCGGCGGACACCAACCTGATCCCGCTGTTCGCGCTGGACCGGATCGAGGTGCTCAAGGATGGTGCCGCCTCCACCTACGGCTCGGATGCCATCGCAGGCGTCGCCAACTTCGTCACCCGGCGCGATTTCACCGGGGTGGAGCTGGCCGGCGATTACGAGTTCGTCGACGGGTCGGACAATAATTATCGCCTCAGCGCGCTCGCCGGGTTCGATCTGGGCGCGGCCAACCTGATGATCGGGGCGGGCTGGCAGCACAGATCCGAACTGCCCACGACCGCACGCGATTTCACCCAGGTGCCCTACGCGGACAATCCCACCGGCTATTCCTTCCTCAGCAATCCGGGCCTCTATGCACCGCTCGGGTTCATCCCCGGACGCGGGGTGACTTCGCTGGGCCTCGCGGTCGACGGCAATCGCTTGGATGCGTGTGAATCGCTGGGCGGAATCGAAGGTGCGTTCCCCCGCGCGGTCGGCGCGCCGCTCCCGGTCTGCCGCTACAGCTACATCCCCTTCGTCAACCTGATCGAGGAAGAAGACCGCTATCAGTTCTATGGCCAGCTGCTGGTCGACCTGTCCGACACGGTCCGTTTCACCGCCGAAGCGCTCTATTCGCATACCGAGCTGAAGGAGCTTGGCTATTCGCCGAGCTATCCGATCACCCAGGGCCCCAACGGCCCGGGCAGCGCGAGTGCGTTCACCGTGCCCGCCAGCAACCCGGGCTATGCGGCCTTTCTTGAACAGACCTTCGCGCCGGGCACCCCGCCGCGCCTGTTCACGCCGGTGCTTGCGTCCATCGTATTGTTCCGGCCCTTTGCGCTGGGCGGAAACCCGCTCGACGAGCGCGGAGCCGGGCGGGGGCAGGCGATCAACGATGCGTGGCGGGTTTCCGCCGGGTTCGACTTCGACCTGACCGACAATCTGTCGTTGCAAACCTTCGGCACCTATATCCGCAGCTCGCGCCTCGCCTTCTCCTACGACATGGTCAGCGACCGCTTGCAGCGCGCGCTCAACGGCTTTGGTGGCGACAATTGCACTGGCACCACGCCGGGTGCCAACGGGTGCCTGTACTTCAACCCGTTCATCAACGCCGCGCCGGGCAATCCGGCGCTGGGCCTGACCAATCCGGCCTATGTTCCGGGTAACGAGAACTCGCAGGAAGTGATCGACTACCTCTCCCAGCAGAGTGGTACGCGTGCGACCGAAGAGCAGTTTATCGTCGATGCGGTGTTCAGCGGCGATTTCGAGGTGTTCGGCCGAACGCTCGGCTATGCCTTCGGCGGCCAGTTCCGGCAGACCAATTTCGCGACCGATCCGCTCAACCGGTTCAGCGATCCCGAAGCGTATCCATGTGCGATCGATGGCGACCGCTCGTGCCTCGACGATCCGAACGACACCAACTTCCCGGTCGGCGCGTTCACCTTCCTCGGCCAGTATCCCGATGCGCGCCTGTCGCAGGATGTCTACGCCCTGTTTGCCGAGGCGCAGATGGAGGTGTTCGACGGGTTCGAGCTGACCGGCGCGGTTCGGTTCGAGGATTACGGCGGGCTGGTGGGCTCGACCGTCAATCCCAAGCTCTCGGCCCGCTGGCAGGTGACCGATTTCCTCGCCCTGCGCGGGTCTGTGGGCGATACGTTCCGCGGGCCGCTGCCGGCCGATCTGGGCACCGCCGGGGTTCGCGCGGTGGCGGGGATCAACGTGCTCGGTGGCAACTTCAAGGCGACCGACACCGTGGGCAATCCCGCGCTCGCGCCCGAAACCGCGCTGACCTATAACATGGGCGCGATCCTCGAATTCGGCGGGTTCAACTTCAGCGTCGACTACTGGACCTACGAATTCGAAGGGCGGTTCACCAACCTGCCGATCCAGGCGATCGCGGCCAACGTCGCGCCCGGCGGGCAGGACGGCACCCAGCTGGTCGACTGCTCCAGTCCTTTTGTGGACTACGTGGTCTTCGCGGGCGGTGTCTGCACACAGGGCACGACCATCGGGAACGACATCAGCCGCCTGCAGACGCAGACGGTGAACGGCCCCGACGTGACCACCAGCGGTCTCGACTTCAGCGTCAACTACCGCACCAACCTCGGCCCGGTTCGGCTGAATCTGGGCGCGAACGCGACCTACACGCTCAAGTACGAATTCAGCGATTTCGAATTCAACGGGCTGCTGTTCAGCCCCGGCTACGATGCGGCGGGCTATGCCAATTACGACCGCGCGCCGGGCACCGTGTCGAAATGGCGGGCGAGCGGATACGTCAACCTGCAGTTCGATCCGGTCAGCGTGACCTGGTCGAGCAACTATATCGGCGGAGTGACGGACAACCGTTGCGACGGCTTGCAGTTCTGCGCCGAAACGCCCGAGTTCGGCGGGACCAATTTCGGCCGCGAGATCGGCGACTTCTTCGTCCACGATCTCTTCGCCACGGTCGACCTGACGCTCGCCGGGGTCGAGGCGGAGCTGCAGGGCGGGATCGAGAACCTCTTCGATACCGATCCCCCGGCCGCGCGGCTCGAATATAGCTACGACCCGTTCATCGGCACCGCCAAGGGGCGCACCTTCAAGGTCGGCGTGAAGCTGCGCTTCTAATCGGCATCGACTGAACCAG